>CAVDHB010000085.1:0-2890 GCA_963608705.1 Prevotella sp. P5-108 | reverse complement strand
GAGTAATTTATTTTCTACGGTGAGTTACAAGAGCTTATACACCGTGCGGGAGATATGCTAAAAGAATACAATGATTATCCGCAATCGTACCACCAATCAACATTGTTTAGGTAGAGACGCGATTTATCGCGTCTCCACTTTTCAGAGTGTAATCACAGATACAAGTCATCACAGATATTTCCGGGTGTCTGCATAATCCCCTTTTACAATCTCTCCAGCTCTGCGCCTGCGGCACCTTTCCCTTTGTATGTCTTCTTTTGTCTGAGTTTATAAGTCACAGACAATTGCACGAAATGGGAGGCTCCCTTCACATAATTAGAGAACTGCACTCCATTCGTGTTTTGTAATACAGGCTGGCGGTACGTGTTCAGGAAGTCATTCGCCATAAGGGTGAGATTCCAAGCCCCGAACGCCTTGTTCAAACTGATGTGGAAAGTGGAGGCTCCTTTCCATAGGAGAGTGCCTTGGTTTCCACGTGTAATCCAGGAACCACCCACATACGCATACATCTTCCAAGGAAGGTCAAAACGGTTGCTCATGCTCAGCATCCCCAAAGGCTTCCGGTAGGACTTAACGGGAGTGCCATATCGCAGCGTTTGGGCGGAAAGCATGGCCTGTATGCGAGGATGCCAAAAACCGACATTCAGCCCCTGACTGAATACGAAAGAAAAGAGGTTGTAGTCCGGCAGGTTGACATTTTGGCTTACGTTCACCTTGTCCGCCTTTCGGTAGAAATAGGCGGTGTTCATGCCGCGCTCTTTCCGGCTGTATGTGGCGGAGAAGAAGGTCTGTTTCCATGAAAGGGATAGCTCCAAGTCCTTGTCCAGAGAAGGTTGGAGGAAGGGATTTCCAGTACTCCATGATGTGGGAGACACATAGAAGTAGTTATTGTTCAAGGAGCTGTAGCTTGGACGTGCGATGTTTGTCTGGTAAGACAGGGATGCGTTCCATGCCCCCTTCTGGAAACTGAGTCCTACTTTCGGGAACCAGTCTGTGAACGCTCCCGACTGTCCGTCCACCTTCTTCCCGTCCTGCGTATAATCAAAGTCAGTGTGTTCCACCCGGATTCCCCCGTTCACGCTTAGGTATTTGCACAAGGTGTAATTCAGTTCCGCATATCCTGCGTAGAGATGCTGCTTTTCCTCGTTAATGGACGGGGCAAGCAGATTGTTCGGATGGCTGTCCTCTCCCTGAAACTCAATCTTGTTTTGAGTATAAGAAAACTGTCCGCCCAGTTCCATGGAGAGTTTACCCCAGCTCATCTCCAGGTTTCCCTTTGCGGCCGCCAATTGATAGTCCGTGAGGTTCAGTGTCTCTATGTTTCGGTCGCTCTGTATTCCGTTTTCTTCCGTATGTTGCCGGTTGCCTTCTTCTCCTTTGATATAGTCTGCATCCACGGTCAGCTCATAGTTCTTCTTTTTCCCGAACTTGAATAGTGCGTAGGCGTTCAGGGAATGCCTCCAGCTCTGGTTGTGATTGTGGTTCAACGAGGAGAAAGTTTCTTCCTCTTCATTTACATTCGTAGTGGACAGACTGGAAGCCTTGTAATTTAGGTAGGGTGTCCGCTTGAACTCGTAGCGCACGCCCATGGAGTTGTCTGCCGAGAAGTCTTTGCTCGCCCCGGTAAAGAAACGGAGGGATGTGCCCCGGCTACGGTACGTTCCGTTAGTCTGTGTGTGAAAAAGTCCGTCGCCGAACGTCTCCCGTTGCCGTCTGTTTTGTTTAAAACCGTTATTGTCGTAATCCGCTCCCGCAAAGATTCCCAGTCCGTTATGCCAAGCATAAGAGAAATCTGCGTTCACATTTCCCGAAAGCACTTCTGCGGCTGTGCCTGAGGCCGTCACAGTCCCGGCCATCCCCTCGTTTCTTTTCTTCGTGTGGATGATGATGACAGAGGAAACGCCAGAGGCGTATCTCACACCCGGTTTGGTCACAATCTCCACAGACCGAATCTCGGAGGGTGACAACTGCTTTATCTCGCTTTCGTCTCTTACCTCCCGGTTATTAATATAGAAGACGGGGTTTCCTTTCCCCATCACTTTGATGCTTCCGCTACTTGCGTCTATCAAGGGCATTTGGCTGAGGGCGTCGTAGGCGGATCCCATATTGGAGAGCGGATTGTGTGCCATGTCCACCGTAAGTCCCCGGGCATTGCTTCTTACCAGTCTTCTCGTCCCTCTCACTTCCACGCCTCCTAAAGAGATGGCGGAGGGTTGAAGCCGCACATTTTCTTTCAGCGGCAACTCCTGCCATTGTACACGATAGCCTATGGCACTTACTTTTAGCAGGAAGCTGTCCGCCTCTTTGGCGTTCAAAGACAGATGGAACATTCCCTTCTCGTCTGTGACTGTACCTTTGACGAAGGCGGAGTCCTTTCTGTTGGCAAGTACCACTTTGGCGTACTCCATAGGGAGGTTTTTCTCATCCACCACTCGTCCTGTTATTTCCTGCGCCTGTAATCCTAATACAGACAGTACAGAAACTATACTGCTTATAATGAATTTTCTCATGATAAAATTACCTGTATTACGGTTCTCTATTTACTTCTGATTTGAGATTGTGACTCTCCAATATTGTCCATCGGTGACGGATTTAATCTCTTTATCCATAAACTTTTTCATATTGTTCCTATTTCATGGTGCAAAGTTATGGAAAATCTGTAAGACAACCAACCAATTTATGTCATATAAATGTCATTTTTCAAGTGTATAGTTATGACATTTGCTGTGATATTTCCTCTTTTGTCTGAGTTTATAGCTTACATACAATTGCACGAAACGAGAGGCGCTTTTCACATAATTCGAGAATTAATACATTTTCATAATGGCACTGTCAATATTCTTGTTCACATTGATTTCTCCACGTTCGGATTTCTTGCCATAGTTAATAT
>CAVDHB010000084.1:0-4877 GCA_963608705.1 Prevotella sp. P5-108 | reverse complement strand
TAATGTTTAATTGGCTGGACGGTACAGACGCGATTAATCGCGTCTCTACATTAAACACTAAACATTAATAATTAAACACTGAGCGAACACTAAACATTAATAATTAAACATTAAACATTAAACATTATCAGTGTGAAAAGAAACAACAAGAAAAGTCCTTTGTACATCGAGCGTGACATCAGTTGGATGTACTTCAACCATCGTATTCTGCAAGAGGCGGAGAAAGAGACGGTGCCTGTATTGGAAAGACTCTCTTTCTTAGGTATCTACTCGAACAACCTGGACGAGTTCTTCCGGGTGCGTATGGCTTCTTTGAACCGTATCGCCGAGGCTGACAACCGCATCGCCAAGAAGGAACGGAGCAAGGCGGAAGACACTATCAAGAAGATTAATGTCCTGAACGCACTGTACACCAAGGAGTACACGGAGGCCATCGACAAGGTGACGGAGGAGTTGAAGAAACACAAGATACGCATACTCAGGGAGACGGAATTGAACGAGGAGCAGGAGCGTTTCATCCGTCAGTTCTACTTGGACAAGCTGAACGGCGCCACGAACCCCGTGTGGCTGTCGCACATCAAGCAGATAGGCGACGCCAATGACAGCAATATCTACCTGGCGGTGAAGAAACAGAGCTGGACGCCTGATTCCAGGAAACCCCAGATAGACTATGCGTTGATAAAAGTGCCCGACAGGGAGTTCGGGCGTTTCATCCAGGTGCCTTCCTCCGAGGGATATTGCAATGTGATGTTCCTGGATGACGT
The DNA here is from genome assembly GCA_963608705.1 of Prevotella sp. P5-108. Taxonomy (GTDB): domain Bacteria; phylum Bacteroidota; class Bacteroidia; order Bacteroidales; family Bacteroidaceae; genus CAVDHB01. Next base: position 4,113 of record CAVDHB010000084.1, on the reverse strand, counting down.
GGTGCGGTTCTGCCTGCCGCTGATCTTCGTCGGGTCGCACGCGAACCTTTTCGAGGCGTATTCTTTCAAGTTCACGAAAGACGCCGAGATGGAGATTGACAACGACCTCAACTATGGCACGATGCAGAAAGTCTCCAGGGGCGTGAAGAGCCGTAAGAGCGGAGAGCCTATCCGCGTGATATATGACGGCGCTATGCCGAAGGACCTGCTGAAGAAGATAATGAACCGTCTGGACATCGACTCGATGGACACCATCATAGCCGGCGGACGCTATCATAACCATAAGGACTTGATGGCATTCCCCTCATGCGGCCATCCAGAACTGAAGTACGCCAAGTGGCCGCCCATCGTGAAACCGGAATTCGACACCGAGGAGAGTGTCCTGGACTTGATTCGTCAGAAAGACCGTTTCATTCATGTGCCTTACCATTCTTTCAACAGCTATATCCGGGTGCTGCGTGAGGCGGCGTTGAGTCCTGACGTGAAATCTGTCAAGACCACGCTCTATCGTCTGGCCAAGGACTCCAAGGTGGTGAAAGCGTTGATTTGTGCGGCTCGCAACGGGAAGAAGGTCACGGTGGTCATCGAGCTGCTGGCCCGTTTCGACGAGGCGAGCAACATCAAGTGGAGCAAGAAGATGCAGGAGGAAGGCATCCAGGTCATCTTCGGAGTGGAGGGCTTGAAGGTACACTCCAAATTGCTGCATATCACTTCCCGAAAGGGGAACATCGCCTGCGTAGGCACGGGCAACTTCCACGAGGGGAACGCCAAGGTGTACACCGACTATTTGATGATGACGGCTCGTCCGGGCATTGTGAAAGAGGTGGACAAGGTGTTCGATTTCATTGAGCGTCCCTTTACGCCCGTTCGTTTCCGTGAGCTGTTAGTGTCTCCGAACGAGATGAAGAACAAGGTGCTGCGGATGATAGACAACGAGGCCCGCAATGCGAAGAACGGGAACGAGGCGTGGATCAAGATTAAAATCAACCATATCACCGACCCCGATGTGGTGAGCCACCTGTACAAGGCTTCCCAGGCGGGAGTGAAGATTGACATCCTGCTGAGAGGCAACTGTTCCCTGGTGCCGGGACTGCCGGAGGTGAGCGAGAATATCCGTGTCGTGGGGCTGATTGACCGTTACCTGGAACATTCCCGTATTCTCATTTTCTGCAACGGGGGCGCGAATAAATATTATATAGGCTCCGCCGACTGGATGCCGCGCAACCTTGTGAACCGTGTGGAGGTGATGACTTCCGTGTATGACGCGGACTTGCAGCGGGACTTGCTCCGCACCGTGGAGTATGGACTGAAGGACACGACCAATGGCCGTCTGGTGGACGGAAAGGGCACGAACCTGATTCAGCCCGTGAAGGAGGGAGAGACTCCCTTCCGCTCGCAGGAGGAACTGTACAACGCCTACAAGGCGGAGGCTGACGAGGAGTTGAAGACGCTTCATTCGGACAAGCCTTTGATGTATTCATAATTTAAAACGCTGAAGACATGAAGAATGTGAATTTGGCGGCCATCGACATCGGATCGAACGGCGCCCGTCTGCTGATAAAGAACGTGCAGGAAGACCTGTCGGGGAGAGTCACGTTCCGCAAGCTGATGTTCCTGCGCGTGCCTCTGCGGCTGGGCATGGACGTGTTCACCCTCGGAGAGGTCTCCAAGGAGAAAGAGGAGATGGTGCTGCGCATGATGAAAGGCTATAAGCAGTTCATGAAGCTCTACAAGGTGGAGGCTTTCCGGGCTTGCGCCACTTCCGCCATGCGGGACGCGCGCAACGGCAAGAAGATTCTAAAAGACATCTACAAGAAGACGGGCGTCCGCCTGGAGATTCTGGAGGGAAAAGAGGAAGCCCGGCTGCTCTATAACAACAAGGTGGAGCAGGTGGCCGGTAATGTGGGGAACTACGCCTACGTGGATGTGGGCGGCGGCTCCACGGAAATCTCCCTTCTGCACGACGGCATTCTGGCCGGCAGCAAGTCGTACAATCTCGGTACGGTGCGTATGCTGAGCGGCGCGGTGGCCGACGGCACGGTGGAGCGGATGAAAACGGACTTGGCGGGGTTCACCGGCCAATTCCAGGACATCCATATAATCGGTTCCGGCGGAAACATCAACAAGCTCTATCGCCTTTCCCGCGGCAGGGACGCGAATCATCGCCTCTCTGGCCAACAGCTTCCGGTGGAGACGCTCCGCCAGCTGTATGACGAGATGAAAGACCTGAGCGTGCAGGAGCGCATGGTAAAGTATTCCCTGAAGCCGGACCGCGCGGATGTCATCATCCCTGCGGCGGAGATTTTCCTCACCGTGGCCGAGGCGTTGCGGTGCGAAGTCATCGAAATCCCGAACATTGGATTGGCCGACAGTATCATCGACGGCCTTTTCAAACAGTGGAAGGAAGAGGAGGATTTTTAATACAAATATAGTTAGTAATTGGTAGAGACGCGATTAATCGCGTCTCTACTTAATTATTGATGTTCAGTTAGTAATTAGTAGTCGGTAATTACTAAATACTAAGTAGTAATTACTAACTACTAAAATCGTTTTCACACCCCTACCACGCAGGAGGTGATTCCAAAACTGGTGGCCAGTGCGGTCAGCACCGCCAACAGGGTTTGCAGGATGAATTTCCAAGTGTTGTTTTTCATAGTGGTTGATTTTTAATGTTTTAATTATTAATGTGTAGTGTTTAATGTTCGCTTAGTGTTTAATTATTAATGTTTAGTGTTTAATTATTAATGTGTAGTGTTTAATTGGTGAGGCGCATCTCCAATTAAACATTAAACACTACACATTAAACATCAATGTTTTCAGATTCCCACCACGCAGGAGGTGATTCCGAAGCTGGTGGCCAGTGCGGTCAGTACCGCCAACAGGGTCTGAAGGATGAATTTCCAAGTGTTGTTTTTCATAGTGATTGATTTTTTAATGTTTAGTTTTAATGTTTAATGTGTAATTGGTTTATTTACAGCCAATTAAACACTTCTAATTACTAACTTAGTGTTTAATTATTAATGTATAGTGTTTAATGTAGAGACGCGATTCATCGCGTCTGTACCGTCCAGCCAATTAAACATTAAACACTACACATTAAACATTACTAATTACTAACTATTTAAAGTTCTGTTTCTCCTCCTCCGGGTTCGGTCGTTCCACCTCCTCCGGGTGTGGTCTCACTTCCGCTTTGCGTGTCTTTGTCAGTCCATTCGCTCAGCCGTGCCACGCTGCGCAGCTCGCGGTTGCTCCAGCTTCGGGTGTTGAGGACTTGCAGGTAGATGCGGTCCAGGTGGGTGTTCACGCTCCACTGCTCGCGGGTGTCCGCCCCCTTGGAGTTCATGCGCAGGGAGAAAAGCCCGAGGTCGCCCAGGCGCACTTTCTTTCCGTCCAGCACCAGCTCCCTCACGCAGTCCAGCAGGTCGGTGAGGATGCCGCTCAGCTGGCCTCGGCTGTAGCCCGCATGGTGGCTCACCATGTGCTCCACCAGTCCGTCGAACTCCACGGTGCGGTCGCTCACAAGACGGGCGTACCACTTCTTCGGCGCGTCTTTCGGCTCTCCGGGCGGCTTTGCCTCGTAGCGTTTGTACTTCAGGATTCCAATCGCGTTTTTACTCATAGTTTTTTCAGGTTTAAGGGTTAATATTCCGTTCTTGACAGGTCTGCGGCCACCGCCGCTTTGTTCTCCTGTCCGACCGCGAATATACGGCGGAATATTGACGCACGCAATAGGGTATATGTTAAAATCTATTTAGCGCATTAGGGAGATAACCGATAGCCATGTTAATAAGTTTTGGCTCTCAGCGGGGTGTTTACAGGCCAGTGGCCGTATGTGCGCCCTGTTCGCCGCATACTTCCGTTTCCCGGTGCGAGAAGAGAAATTTTGCCTTCAAAGAAGTGGCGGTGAATCGCGAATGCAGGAACGCGATTAATCGCGTCTCCACTTGTGGACATGGCAAAGTGTTGAAAATAAAACTGTAATCTGTAACAACTGTAACGAGCCATGTACACTTCGTTACAGTTGTTACAGATTACAGTTTAAAAACAAGGGGTACCCCCCTCCTTGCTGCTTGCAAGTATTCTAATATATATATATAATATTATATATATATA
>CAVDHB010000083.1:0-7884 GCA_963608705.1 Prevotella sp. P5-108 | reverse complement strand
TTTGCGTAATCTTCTTGAGGAAAATTAAAAAGAGAACAAAAGTTTAAATCACTTCTATGAATGCCAAAACAAAAGCTATTCAGATACACCTTTTTCTTGCCAAGATATATAGAGCCGATACCAACTTCCTCTGGAGTTTCAGATGATAATGTAAATAAGACATCTCCATATTCGACAACATTCTGTTTCTCACCCTCTTTAATTGCTACATATTGAAAATCGTTCTTATTGATGATATTGTTAGAATATACATTCAAGTAGGTTATGAATGGTTTGCCAGAACCAAAATCCTGCGCTGATTTACCTGATAAACCTGAATATGAAATGCCGAGTCTTGAGAAAGAAGTAGATACTTCATCACCATATTGAGCATATAAAGAGTCATTTAGTCCCCTGATTAAGGACTGCAACTTGTCAATGATTTTGTTTTGGGTGACGATACGCTCGTCAAGCAATGACACAAGATTTGCTAATCTTTCTTGTTCTGCTATTGTTGGGAAAGAAAAGGATATACCTTTTACTATATCAGCTGAAAGATTTCCTTGTCCTCCTTGTAAGTATTTTCTTAGAATTTTTGAAACGTGTTTATTCCAAACTGATTCTATGAATTTCTTATTCTGCTTTGTTCTAATGCACAAAATTGCTTGGTTTATAGCTCCTTCAATCTTTGATATTGCAATATCACCACTTGTTGCTCCATACATTGCTAATAACAAGTCTCCAACTTCTACCATTTTGGCAGAAGAATTATCAAATCCAGCTTGTGTTATAAATAGCTCTGTGCTATCAGCATGGAGTTCTCCAGAACGAATAAATGCAATATCTCCTCCATAGAAATCTTTGTTAGAAGAATTTGGTGTACCACCTGAGAAAAAAGTGCAAATCTCTGACAACTTACACTTCTCCCACTCCCCATGAAACTCCGGGAATCTCAAATTCGGGGCATTAAGTTTCTTATTTTCATTATTTATTGTCGTTGTCATTTTTAATCCTTAATTTAAGTTCACCAATCAGGACTCAGTTACATAGTTTTATTTGTCCACCAACTTGGTAGACAAATTCTTCCACAAGTTGTGGCAGATTTCAAACAATCTCTTATTATTCTTTCTCAGAGGCTTCCTGCTTGATTTCAAGCAATGTCCGTTCATAGACCTCCTGTAACTGATAACTTGCCACACCTAAAGGAGTGGTGATACCACGCAGAGACCATTCAACAATGGATGAATCTTTGTCCTTGCAAAGAAGAATACCGATACTTGGATTGTCCCCTTCACCTCTAAGCAATTCATCAGCAGCCGAAACATAGAAATTCAGTTTGCCAATGAACTCTGGCATAAAGTCCACGATTTTCAGTTCTACCACCACATAGCATTTTAGTCGAGTATGATAGAAAACCATGTCAGGGAAGTAAGACTTTCCACTTGGTGTGTCAAGTTCCATCTGCCGACCCACATACGCAAACCCTTTGCCCAATTCCAAAAGGAAACGAGTAATGTTTGTGGCTAACTTATTCTCCAAGTCCATTTCGCTGAACTTGCCTGGCAAAGAGAAGAAATCCAACTTGTATGGGTCTTTTATAATCTCTGTCGCCAATGCGTTTTGTGGTCGTGGCAATGTAACATCAAAGTTGTTCAACGCCTTACCTGTATGCTCATATAGTTGAGCCTTGACCACATGCTCCAACTCTGTACGGCTCATGTTGCCTTCTACAACTTTGTTGAGATAGAACATCGCAGCATTTATTGTGTCGCATTTGGAAACAATAACCGTTTGGTGTCTCCAAGGCACAAATTGCAGTATATCTGGTATTGGGGTTGTTGCATTATCCACCTTTTGTAATTTTGTACCAGCTTGGTACAAAAATTCAATTTGTGAAGAATAGAACAAATACCATTTGCGTATTTTATAGAGGTTTGACCACGAGAATCCTTCTGCATGAGGAAACTCTGAACGCAAATCAAGGCTCAACCTTTTCATAAAGTTTGCTCCCCACTTATATTTTTTCTGCTTCTCGCAAATGTCCTCGCCCAAACTCCAATAGAATTTAAGCATTTCCGTATTCACTTTGACAGCAGCTTTGAGCTGTGCCATGCGGAAGCGCTTCTTTAAGTCAGACAACCACTTTACATAGTTTTTGTCTGCCATGAAGGAGCCGCTATTCACGAACTGCGGTATATTGTTCTTTTCTGCCATATTCCATGTATTGCTAATTTTGTAACGGCTTGGTACAAAAACTATTCAACCAATCCCAACTCTTTCAAATAGCCATCAATCTCCTTGTCAAGGTCGGCACGTTTTGCTTCCAACTCTTTGATTTCCTTCATGACGGCATGAATGTCGATAGGCTCTTCTTCCTCGAAAGTATCCACATAACGAGGAATGTTAAGGTTATAGTCGTTCTCGGCTATTTCTTGCAGTGTGGCAAGATGACTGTATTTCTCTATCTCCTTGCGGTCACGGTAGGTGTCAACTATCTTTTGAATGTGTTGCGAACGGAGTTTGTTCTGTGTCTTCACTTTTTCAAACTCCTTGCTTGCATCAATGAACAGGATATTGTCATCTTCCTTACGGCACTTCTTAAATACCAAAATGCAAGTAGGAATGCTTGTACCATAAAATATGTTGGCAGGTAATCCGATTATGGCGTCAATGTAATTTTTCTTCTCTATGAGAAAACGACGAATTACACCTTCCGCATTACCACGGAACAACACACCATGCGGAGCTACGCAAGCCATTGTGCCACCCTCATTGAGGTGGTAAATCATGTGCAGGATAAAAGCATAGTCCGCTGTCTTGCGTGGAGCCAAGCGTCCAGCCTTGCTGAAACGGTCATCGTAGTTGAACTTGTCGGCTGCGCTCCATTCGGCAGAGAACGGTGGATTAGCCACTACCGCATCAAACTGAGTATCACCAAAAGCATCCGCTTCAAGCGTATCACCATTCTCTATGCGGAAATTGCTGAACTTGATGCCGTGAAGTAACATGTTCATACGAGCCAAGTTATAGGTAGTAGGATTTTTCTCCTGTCCGAATATCTCATTTGCATTACCTATACTTGCGGCACGAAGCAATAATGAACCGCTACCGCAAGTGGGGTCGTAGACATTGCGCAGACGAGCGTGACCGATGGTTACAATCTCTGCCAAGATACGGCTCACCTCTTGAGGAGTGTAGAACTCACCAGCTTTTTTACCAGCACCAGCAGCAAACTGGCTAATCATGTATTCATAGGCATCGCCAAGGATGTCAATCTCTTGCGAAGCCTCCACACCGAAATCAATGTCATCGAGTGCCAAAAGCACATTGCTTACCAATGAGTTCTTGTCTTCGGCAGTCTTTCCCAATTTGGGTGAAGCAAGGTCTATATCTGAGAACAAGCCTCCAAAGTCTTCTTCACTATCCTGCCCAAGGGTGCTGTCTTCTATACGCTTCAACGAACGTTCAAGCATAGGCAGAATGTTCTCTTTCTTCTTGATGCTTTCTATGACAGACGAGAACAGGTATTTAGGCTCAATGAAATAGCCAATATTCTCCAAACATTCGGTCTTGACACCTTCTTGCAATTCTTCCACATCAGCATCTTTCTCCATTGCCCACAGTTCCTTAAACGTGACTTCATCATCCACCAGAGCATCATTGGCAAGTTTCTCTATCTTCTCCGACAAATACTTGTAGAAGATGAATCCCAATGTAAAATACATAAAGTCACTGGCAGACATATTGCCACGCAACTTATTGGCCACTTCCCAAAGTTGTTCACGGAGTTTCTGTTGTAATTCTTCACTCATATTATATTCCTAAATCTATGTTGTCAATATCATTTTTTTTCGGATGCAGCATCTTCATTCTCCTTCAAATGGCGCAAATCATCAAGCACTTTTCCCTTATACGAAAAGTATTTCGCACCTTGATAAGCCCCAGATGTATTTCGCTTGTCTTCTGGCATAAAAGTACCTACAAAAGGAGATAGCTTGTATATACGACCCTCATATTCAATGGAATCGTCACTCGCAACTTTCACCTCAGTATTTGTAGGCGTAAACGTTATGCATTCCCCTATCTTTATGCCTACCATACTGAACTTAAAGCGTCCACGCCTCACTATGCGCTTGTGGTCATCAGTCTGCTCACTTGGTCGCTCCTTGTTTATAATGGGTTTATTGTCCTTATAAACCGTGACAACAGCATCTCCAATCATCTTGGCTATGTCATTAAAAATATCCAATGCGATTTGTGGAGCAACATTGAAAAATTCCCTGTTCTGTCTTATTCGTAAATCAGTCAAACGGTCAATAGTTTTATGGACGTGTTTCTCAACCTCATTATACTTTACGGTTTTGATGGTTGCATATATCTCAAATGGCAAAGGCACGGCTGTATTATCAAGTTCCTTTGAACGAACATCCACAGGGCGTGAGCTTTTACCAATCTTTACCCAATCCTCACGAAAACTGGGATTTGTCAAGATATATACATAACCAGACTCTTTTGTCTTATCCATATTCTTAATCCCAACTAAATGTTCTTATTATATTTTTCAGTCTTTCCATTATTCTTGTCAATGCCTTGCGCCTTTTGATTAGTCCAAGATGTTTACCCTTTAAAGCTTCTTGAATGATTTCAGGTTGCTCCTTCTGCAAGTAGTCATATTCAGAAAGATAATGATTAAGCACGGAAGCATCCAGTTCCTCGTCTTTGGCAAGCGTATTGACAGCATTATTACGCTCTGTCACTATGTAGTTGTTCAAACGTTCTTCAAGATCGCTTGTGCCATCAGCCTTTAGCTTGCGAGCCATGAAGTTATCTCGGTCTTCGTCTACGTTCCTCTGGATAAAACCATCGATAAGCTTCGCCTTGCTACGCAGTTCGGCATCCTTTATCATGGTATCAATGATGTGCTTGCGCTTTTCAGCGTAATCTTTACTGTATGGATTGAGGTCAGCAATCAGCTCCAAAATATATGCCACATTGATGATGTCACTATGCAACAGTTCCAAACAGAAGTCAATACCTTCAAGTCCTGTCATATCTTCACAAGGATTGGGTTCACTAAGCCTAATTGACTCCTCCTCTGGTATTTGATACGTGGCCGGTTTTTGTTTGTTCCTTATCGCAAACGTCTCGTAAATATCAAGATACTTGCTACGGAAGTCCATAAACTGTTGTTGCGTCATTCCAAGGTCAGTAGCATCTTCTTCAAATTCATCATACACTTGAATCTCCGCATGTTTCTTTATGATATCACGAAATGAAAGTACAAACTGTTTCTTGTCATTTTCACTCAGCATCAAGTCGATGCTACTTGGTGTAGCATATCTCTCCAAGAAACAGGTCGTCAATTCTTGATAGTCTTTTTTCACCTCTTCAAATGGTGGACGCACGATGTCTTCAAAATTATGGCTGTTACTGAAAAGTTTAATGGAAGCATCCACGTTACTCTTCATGTCACGGAAGCATACAATCTTTCCGAAACGCTTTTTCTCGTTCAATACACGGTTGGTACGGCTGAAGGCCTGCAGCAAGCCATGATACTCCAGATTCTTGTCCACATAGAGCGTGTTAAGTTTCTTGCTGTCGAAACCAGTAAGGAACATTCCGACTACAAGACAAAGGTCCAGCGACTTCATGTCTGCATTCTTCTTTTTCATGCGCAGGTTTATGTCATCACAGTACGCACGGAAATTTTCGGTAGTGAAAGCCGTGCCAAACATATTGTTGTAGTCATCCATGATGGCTTGCAACTCGTCCGCTTCTGTGCTGTCACTGACGAAACGCCCTGTATTCATTCCTGTCTGCTCATCATCCTGACTATTGTTTGCCGCATACGTGAAGACCGCTCCAATCCTTATCTTAGGGTTGAGACTTTTGAATAGCTTGTAATAACGGATGAGCATCGGTACAGACTGCACAGCAAACAGTGCATCAAACTCACCGTCAAAAGTTGACTTATTGAAATTATTAAGGATGAATCGGGCTACCTTCTCCATGCGGTTTGCATTGTCTTTTTCCACCTCCGCATTTCCATGATAATATTCAACAAGGAATCCCAGCACATTTTCATCAGCTATGGCATCCTTGATCAGATACTGATGCAGACAGTTTCCGAAAATCTCTTTAGTAGTATGCCCGTCCACAGCGTTTTCCTTGAATATAGGCGTACCCGTAAAGCCGAACACCTGCGTATTATCAAAAAATTTCAAGATTCGTTTGTGGCTTTCCCCGAAGTGGCTTCTGTGGCATTCATCAAATATCATCACAATACGAAAGTGGCGTATGGACTCTATCTTTCCACTATACCATGTCTTGCTGACAGCGGCATTAAGTTTCTGAATAGTAGTGATAATTATCTTAGAGTTGCTCTGCAACCGTTTCACCAGTTCGTCCGTATTATCTGTACCATCTACTGCACCAGGCTCAAAAGCCTCATATTCCGATTGGGTTTGCGTGTCAAGATCATGACGGTCAACCACGAACATTACCTTATCCACATCGTCTAATTCAGAAACAAGTTGTGCAGCCTTGAATGAAGTCAATGTCTTACCTGCACCTGTCGTATGCCATATATAACCATTGTCATTCGAATTTTCCACACGGTCAAGGATTTTCTCTACCGCATAGAACTGATAAGGACGAAGCACCATCAAGCACTTGTCGCCTTCATGCAACACAATATATTTGCCGATAATCTTACCCAATGTACATTTGTCCAAGAACACAGTGGCGAACTTCTCCAAATCATTAAATGGCACATTGGCAGCATCCGTCCAGTTAAATGTGAACTTATAGCCACTGTTCGGATTGTTGGCAAAATAGCGGGTGTTCACTCCATTAGAGATGACAAACAACTGAATATAGTCAAACAATCCGTGGAAGGAAGTCTTATGATAGCGTTGTATCTGATTATATGCCTGTTTCAGTTCCACACCCCTGCGTTTCAGTTCTATCTGAACTAAAGGCAAGCCATTAATAAGTATTGTCACATCATAGCGACACTTCTTTCTACCTTCCACCGTAATTTGGTTGGAAACCTGAAACTCGTTCTGACACCAATGAGTACGATTTAAGAACTCCACCCACAAGCGTTCGCCACTGTCCAATTCAAGAGGGAAGAGATCACGCAACTTTTTTGCCTTCTCAAAGCGAGTGCCACCTTCAAGATAAATAAGAATCTTTTCAAATTCAGACTCTGTAAATGAGGTGCGTCCCAACTCCTCTAATTTTTTCTTGTTGTGTATTTCCAACTGTTTTTTGAAATTGGCATACAGATTACTTTCCTCTTCAATATGAACATATTCGTAATTCATCTTTTGAAGAGTTTCTATAAGACCATTTTCAAGAGCAGCTTCACTTTGTACAGGCATATCTACATTCTGTTATTTTGAGGTTAGCTATTCATCTATTTGAACAGCATGAGCCACAATATTCGTTATTATCATCGCCTCTTCTGGAACACGGTGTTCTGCGCTGCAAATGGCATTCTCTTCAGTGTCTCCATATTTTTCAGTACATAAATCCAACGTTCAAAATCAGTTTGAATCCCCAGTCCGAGAAAGGGTTGATAAATTGTCCCATAGGCGATTGTCAATGATGTGTACGCAAAGATAACACATTATTCCGGGATGGACAAGGATTCAGCCAAGTTTGTAATACCCCTCATTTCTACGCCAAGTTGAAGGAGCAATGCAAAATGACCATCCGTATCGCTGATAAAGGCCGTTTCTTACTTATTAACGAATTACACAGCCGTTGTAATCCTATTACACAGCCGTTGTAACTCAATTACACAAAGGTTCTGTAATATGAACTATAATAAGAAAACTGCATACGGTTAACGATAATTAGCATAATCATGCAAGTTATCGTGCATGGCAAGCTCGTCGG
>CAVDHB010000082.1:0-10539 GCA_963608705.1 Prevotella sp. P5-108 | reverse complement strand
CGAGTTCTGCTACAAGTTCAACCGCAGGTACTTCGGGGACAGGATGTTCGACAGGCTCATGGTCGCTGCCGTGGCATACAGGACGGAATTCAGACACAGAACATATAGGAAATCTTAATAAAACGCATTGGTTTGCTATAAAAATATAAAGTTCCATTCACTATTATGCAAGTGAACAGAACTTTACCTAACTTTGCGCCTAGGCCGGATTACCCTTCAAAAAAAGGTGAAAATAAATCGGCTTAGAAAGGAGGATATATGATTATTTCAAGATATCTTTTTTCAAAAGAATGGCGAAAGAGGACCGTTTCTTTGATGAAAAGACTTGAGAAAATTAAGTAATCCCCGATTGGGGGCGGGAATGCTTTGAGTTTAATCGGGCATTCTCGTCTCTTTTTAAATGTAGAACATCTAAATGGAATTGGCAAATGAATCGTGATTGTAATAGTAAAGATGGGAAAGAATCGGGGGAATTGATTGATAAATGGAACATCTTAAATGACGAATCTATAAAAATTGTATGTCATATGGTTGACACGTCTGACGATAATCCCCCTAAAGGTTCATGGATTGATTATTGGAATAAAAACATAAAAACCAGTTTGCCTAAATCTGTTATTAAATGTCCATGCTGTGAGAAAGAGTTTGAAATTTCTAAACTTGTAGGTGCCCATGTATATACGGTAGAAGATAATATTGGATACATAACCCCAATATGTGATAATTGCAACAAACAATTCCAATCTAAAAGTAAAGAAGAGGCGAAAGAATATACATTTACTGTCCAGAAGGGTTATCTATGTCCCCTTCCAAAGGAATCGAAATGTAGGCGGAATAGTTGAATACCAGTCCGGGTATCCGGGCTGTTTCTTCCCATATACCTTTCTTTCCTTTCCTTACAGCAAATATCACGCTCTTGTCAGAACATTTTCGGAATTGTCGGTAAGTTTTTCCGTCTATCTCAATGTCCTCATTTCCCTCAATCTTCCGTATTTTTCAAGACCTTTCACCACCTCATCACTGTACATGAACTCTTTTTGTGAGTAAAAGACCATCTCCCCTCCATCCGGATTCTTCACGGAGAGTTTCGTACCGCCGCTTTTGAACTTCGATGCCTTGACACCTGTCTCTTTCGTATGCTTGTTTACTTCCCTCTCGAATTTGTTGAGAACCATCTTGCCACCTATTTTCTTGCTGGCATTTTTCTTTCGGTTCTCGTCCAACCGTTTCATGAGTTCGCCCAACGGAATCGCACGTCTTGACTCCAACAGGTTATTAATATCTCCCAGGCTTTTGTCTGACAGTCTCATATTGCCATTGGTGTCAATCTCATAGATGTTGTTGTCAGAACCTTGCGCATACGCCTTACCGTCTTCAAAATCAGTCGCAGTTATAAACCACTTGCCGGGAGATAGCAAGCTTTTTTTATCCGGCTTTACAAATGTCATATGTCCGCCTGTTTTCAAAAGATAATATCCGCTTCCTAATTTTTTAAGCACCTTCCTCCCTTTCGTAGCGTTCTTTCCACCTCTTATTTTGAATTTTCCACTATATTCTGACCGATAATTTGGTTCGTCAAGGATTAATTTGTACCCTTTAAATTGAAACCTATTAAATTTAATATCAATCACATATATGATGGGAATATTATTAGAAGATACTATTTTGTAACGACACGTTCCTATTTCTCCATCCCACAACTTTGCTCTGAAAATTTTCTTGTATGTTTGTGACGTATTCCAAGCAGCTTCATTAAGTGCGACGCCTAGGATTCTCCTCCATTGCACACATACGTCAAAGTGCCCTTTCCAATCATCATACGGATATCTGTTCTCAAAATTAAGAGTACAAATACGTTCAATCTCCTCATATATTTGAGGAGACAGATAGACTGAAATGAATTTATTGTCTCCCATGTCTAATAGCGGCATCGTTTTCTTTCGCATCCAATCTTTCCCATGCTTCCTCTAATGAGATGAGTCCATTTCTTCTTATGAACTCTTCGATAGGCTCGTCTATGTAAGTAATCTCATCTTCGACTCTTTTTAAAAAAGAGGGCATGTCGTCAATGTTTTCTCTGATAATTACTCTTTTCTTACGCATAATACAGTTTCTTACTTATACATATTTAGTTTTCGGCAAATATACGGACAATTCCCGTCATGGGGAAGAGGACACGGCGATAAATTGAGTACTTTCTATATGATTCCCAACATCTAAAGAGTGGGTGGCTCTTCTTTTAAAGAAGGCTGACGGCAAATGGGATTAAGACCTGCCGTCAGCCTGTCGTTCTATGGGACTACCCACTGGGGGAAATCGTCCGCCTTGGAGCTGGTGGTACGATTGCGGATAATCATTTCTATAAGTTCAGCAAGGAATTCAGCAAGAACCAGTATGTGCCATTTTGGGAAGCTTATAGCAAGACCATGGGTAACAATGAGTATTACGAACAGGTGTTGCGTGTGTGACATGATACAGATTTACTTTACACGGTTTTAACAAACAAGTAAAGAAAAAATGGAATCAAAAAGGAAACCCCGTCGTCAATTTGACGATCAGTTCAAACTAGGTGTTCTGAAAGAATACTACAGTGGTGATGTGTCGCTGTACAGCATTTGCCGAAAGTATGGCATAAACTCTCACAGATTTCATGTCTGGGAGAAGCGATTCATGGAAGAAACAGTACCTTTGCCAAAGGAAATAACAGAACTGGAAAAAAAAGTATATATGGCAAAGTCATTGAAAAGAGACCATACGGGTAAAGTCGCGTCATCTCCCAAGACATGCGAGGAGGAGCTTTCAGAAGAGATAGCTCGCCTTCGAAAGGCTCTTGAGTATTCAGAACTCCGCAACGAGGCTCTGAGCGAGGTCATCAAGATAGGCAGGGAACGTTACGGAATCGACCTGTTAAAAAAAGCTGGCGCCAAGCAGTAGACGCCCTCCGCCTGAGACATCCTGAAAGAGGGACAGGATGCCTCAGCGGACTGTTTGGCAAGAGCCGGGAGGGCTATTACTCCGTAAGCGCGGAGAAACGCAGGCGGAGGGAACTGTCGGAAAGGGAAATCGTGGACACCGTGACGTCAATCCGCTCACAGGCTCCGGGGATAGGGGCCTACAAGCTGTTCGTCATGCTGAAGGAAGTGTATCCCGAAGAGCTGGGAGGCCGTGACAGCTTCTACCGCCTGATGCACGAGAATCACCTGATGCTCAAGCCGCAACGCCGGCGGCACACCACGAACTCCAACCATAACTACCGCAAATACAAGAACCTGGCCAAGGGGATGAAAGTCACAAGGCCGAACCAGCTGTGGGTGGCGGACATCACGTACATCGACACGGACGAGGGGGTGGCGTATCTCCATCTGCTCACGGACGCTTTCACACACGAGATAATCGGGTGGACGCTCTCCGACAGCCTGGCCGCCTCAGGCACTGTTGCGGCTCTCAATATGGGGATAGCCCGCGTGTCCCACATGGGACTTGAGGGGCTGACCCACCACTCAGACCGCGGCGTGCAGTACTGCTGTAACGACTACGTCAGCCGCCTGCGTGAAATCCACGCCGCAATCAGCATGACCGGGGACTACAAGCCCACGGACAACGCCATCGCCGAGAGAGTGAACGGAATAATAAAGCAGGAGTGGCTATACAGGATGAAGCGTCCCGTGAACACGGAACAGGCCAGAAAGGAGTTGGCGGGGATCATCGAGTTCTACAACACGAGGAGACCACACAGGAACAACCGTGACATGCTTCCCCCGAGAAAGCTCAGGGAAACGCTCCACGTTGCCTGAGAAGGCTCATCGAAGGCTTTGCATGGCTTCCTCCGCAGTGTTTTTCATGATGTCTTGCGAGTCTTGGAGAAAAGCGGTACCTTTGTGGGTGTGAACCAGTTCAGTAAACAATCCGACAAGGTGTAAAGTATCTTAGAAAATGACAGAACAAGGTGTGAAGTTAATAAGTAAATAACATCAATTCGTGTGAAGTAAATTCAGGCATAGTCAATATGTTTAACCAAAGTTCCTAATTCCTATTAATAGGGGTGGGAAACTTTAGTTAGTAATGAGAAGGGAGCTAAGGTAGCGGTGATATTCCCTACTTTTGTAGAATTAAGAAGTCTTTTGAGGAAGAATGATGGAGATGCTCTTAAAAAATGCCCTGTAGTTTTACTCTTTTCTTGAAATCCTTGGCAGAATCAGAAAAAAAAGTTGTAGTTTTGCAAAAAAGAAGATATTATGCAGATTGCTTTAACTTTAAAGGGATATGGTGAGACCAAATTGATTGTGTATCCTTATTCAACCTTAAAAGGTGAGGATTCGCAAGGATGTTATGTCCTTGTATATGCAAGGGAAGATTTGAATAATCCTTTTATGACCTTGGCTTTAGATGAAAAAAAAGGTAAGTTTAAAATACTAAGTCAGCATGATGTTCAAGAGGATTATCAAACCCTAATGAATAAACTTGATGATTTGGCGTTGCGAGTTATTGAGGCAAATCAACATGGCGTGGATTTGTCCGATGTGGCTTTGAGTAAAAAAGGTTTAGAAAAGCCTTATAATCCAGATCAAATACGTGTAGAATCAAAAACATTTTCGATTCGCTTGATTTATGATATGATAAAAAGTGGCGATTTGGATTTGTCTCCAGATTTTCAAAGAAATGTTGTATGGGATGGCTTTCGTAAATCACGTCTTATAGAATCGATTCTTTTGCGAATTCCGTTGCCAATGTTTTATTTTTCACAAGATGAGGAAGGTAAATTGTTTGTCGTGGACGGCTTGCAGAGATTGACTGCCATCAAAGAGTTTATGGACAATAAATTAGTATTGAAAGGTTTGGAATATTTGTCTAATTCTTGTGGAGAAAAAACATATAGTCTATCTGGGAATAAAATAGAGGATAAGTATTTCAGATGGTTTAATATGACTCAATTGTCTGTAAATGTCATAGACCCGCAATCTCCTGCAAAGGTAAAATATGACATATTTAAAAGACTTAATACAGGAGGGAGACCACTAAATGCGCAAGAATTAAGAAATTGCCTTTCTAGGAATCAGATAAGATTGACGTTGAAAAAAATGGCTCATTCTGATGCTTTTTTAAAGGCAACAGGCAATAGTATTTCTGATGTCAGAATGGATGCTCAAGAACTTGTTTTACGCTTTCTTTATTTTAGATTTCAATATAAAAGAGGTGCGTTAGACAAGTATGATGGGAATATGGATGAAGAACTGAATCTATTTATCGAACTTTTGAATTCCGAGTTAGAATTCAATTTTGATGAATACGAAAGGGCTTTTGGGAATGCAATGAATATTGCTTACTATCTTTTTGGAAGGCATGCTTTTAGGAAAGTAAATTCTAAAACATCTTATGATGGGAATAGGAGTATTGTAAACAAAGCTTTGTTCGTAAGTTGGGCTGTGGTGCTGAGTGACTTGGCTATTAATACGATAAAAGAGAAATTTAGTTCGAATAGTTTGGTTCACGTCTTAGGTGAATATATTGATAAGGATGAAGATTACTTTAAGGCATTGTCATATGGAACGAATGGAAAAGCGAATATCCTCAAAGCTTTTGAGGTGGTACAAAAAATAATGAATCTTTGAATTCTGTGTTATGGAGAAGTTGAAAATTAGAGGTTTTAAATGTTTTAAAAGCATGTTAGTACCCATTAACGGATTAACGGTATTGGTAGGTTCTAATGGTTTTGGGAAAAGTACAACTATCCAAGCTTTGTTGCTATTGAGGCAGGCTCTATATAATAGAGATTGGGTCGCTTTGAATGATGTTTTCGGCTTGGAACTGGGAACTGCGTCTGACATTATAAATCAAAATTATTCAGAATCAGAAATAACAATACAATTATTTGATGATTTAGAAGAAAAAGTATTGGCAGGATGTAAGTTTGATGTTGATAATAAGCTTGATGAACTGGTTTTGCCATGTGAATTCGAAATAGTTAGAAGAGATAAAGTTTGGTTTTCTAATTCACATTTTTATTATGTGTCGGCGGAGCGAGAAGGACCAAGAACTTCTCAAAAATTATTTCCTATGGATTATCTCTCTTGTGGGACTAGAGGTGAACGAACAGCACAAGTGTTGGGGACAGATTCAGGTATGGTTAAGGTTTGTCCAGAAAGAATGTTCCCTGGATCTAAAAATCCCTACCTGAATGCACAGGTAAATGAATGGTTGTCTAGTATTTTTCATAAGATAAAAGTGATGGCCAATATAGATACAAGACTAATGAGAGCTTCTATCAGGACAAGCAATCAGTTTGCTATAGGTGACGTGCAAACTACGAATATGGGATTTGGGCTTAGTTATGTTCTTCCAATTATCGTAGATGGTTTAGTGGCAGACTCTAATAGCTTATTTGTTGTAGAGAACCCTGAGGCTCATTTACATCCATCAGCTCAAACTGCTATTGGTTATTTTCTTTCTTTTATTGCTTTTTCTGGAATCCATGTGATTTTGGAGACTCATAGTGATCATATTATTGATGGCATCCAATTGTTTGGATTGCAGCATAAGGAATGGCTTCCGAAGATAACGATTAATAATTATGGAGTTGAGGAGGATGTTCCATTGGTAACACCAATTTCTATAGATGAGGTGGGTAATTATTCTGATTGGCCTAAAGGCTTTATGGATCAAACTCAAATTAATTATATGGAAAGACTGAAAATCAATAAGTGATGATTAACTATTTTTTTTGTCCTCAAACATTTGACTCGGAAGTCATCGATGAGATGGTACGTTGTTTAAATGATTTGAATGAAGCGGTACTTTATAGTAATTCTAGAGTTGAAAAATTCTATCATGACCAAAGCCTTTATTCATTGTATAATAAGGATGGTAATATGGTTTATCAAATGATTTGTAATGCTAATCCAGAGTTGTGTTACCGTGTCTTGCCAGCAATGTTTAGGCGCTTTCAAGTAGTACCATCTGATGTTATTTGCGAAGATTTGAATGTACTGAAGGTAAAATTCCCTATAGAATGCTGTTTGTTTGGCATGTATCATAATCCAATAGATAGATACCATATAGGCTGTGTGGCTGATTTTTTGAAAAGTCGTATTCTGATAGCTCGTTCTATGGTGACACCTAATACATTTAAAGAGTTGTCTTCAATGTTGTTTAATAAAATAAAATTTACAAATAATGCTTTACGGCAGTATTTGGCTATGGAACAAGGACAGATGAATAATCTTTTGAATGTATTTATCCGTATGGATGATTATTGTATGAACTGGAATGAAGGAAGTATACAAGTCTCAAAAATGCAATCTGATTATGGTATCGTAATATCTGATGAATCAGATACTGTAAAGAATGATGGTCGTTTAAGTGCACAACGAAAATTCTTTGTGACTGAGAAATGGGGAATGCAGTATTGTTTCCAGCATGTAAAATTCGGAGCTTTGCGCATCTATATTTTTCCAGATACTGGGCATAGGATGATATTTGTCACTTATATAGGAAAACATTTAAGCACAAAGAAATTTAAATGTTAATCTATTGACGAATTTAAAATATATACTTTTGTCCCGAATTCTAAATTTTGGACAAAATGAATAGTAAGTATCCAGTGAACTTCGTATTGTTGTTCTATCTAAAGTTTCATAAGCATTCAAGTAAGCACTCAATTAGGGCTTAAAAATGAAAAGTATATCTTTGCTGCTGAATTTTAAATCATTAAATTATGTACAGCAGCGAAGATTTGGAAAGATTTTATTTTCAGTACCAGACGGAGGCAGTGCCGAACGGCATATCCGTTGAGCAGTTCTGCTCACGCAACAAAGTGCCTTATAACATATTCTACAAATGGTACAAGGATACACGAGGCAAGATAGTGGAAGTCAATGTTGATGGTATTCCTTCCCCACAAGAACAACCGATGAAGGAAGAACGCCATCAGGAGCGTCCGCAAACCTGCACCTCGTCTTTCGTGCGTATACTTGTGGAGCTGCGTATGACCAACGGCCTTCATATCTCCCAGAAGAACCTAAGCTATCAGGGATTGAGACGGCTGATAGAGAAATTGGAGGGCTTATGCTGAGCGTTACTGGCATCAACCGCTTCTATTATTTGCGTGACTTCACGGACATACTCTGCAAACACAGTCGTGTATTGTCCATAATCCGCAAGCAGCTCCACCGTGGGGCAGGTGAGGGGGATGCGTTCATCGTGATGTCACGAAATCGCCGCATCGTGCGGCTGTTCGCATAGGTGTATGTGAAGAATGTCACGTTCGGACTTCTCCATCAATGGCTTACGGACATGGGCATAACGGTTTCAGCCAACACGCTGCGCAACTAGCTGAGAAAAGGAAAGGTTTATCTTGACCGGCTTATGGAGTCACTAAAAGAAGTGGCTTTGGAGAAAGACTCCATCGTGAACTGTGACGAGACATTGTGCAAGGTGCGCAAATATGACCATGCCCGTGCCAAGTTTGTGAAGGCAAGAGAGCAGGCTGGCGATAAGAATGCGGACATTTTCATTAAAAGCATAGAGGCTCTGTACGACTTGGAACGCCAGTACACAAGGGACGGCCTCACTGATGAGGACTGAGGGAAACAACGCCAGAGCTTTGAGACGAAAGTCATACAGATATATAGAAAAAGCCAAGGAGCCAACGACAGTCACGTCTTATTTGCAGAAGGCTTTGAACTATCTGGATACATTTGGGGACAATATCTTTGCCTACACAAAGGACGGCAATTGTCCGATAGACAACAATGCCGCCGAGCGTGCCGTCCATCCTCTGACGACACAGAGAAACTCCATGCTCCACTTCGGCAGTGACGATGGGGCGAAGATGGTTGCCACTTACCACAGCATCATCAGTACGGTAAAGCTGCAAGGAAGGTCGGTGTGGGACTATCTCATAAAGTCTTTTGCTAATATCTTTAACGGTTGCAGGGATTTTATTAGTCTGCGACCGGACAATATCGGATTGGCAACATGCCAATAGTTAATAAACAAATCAAAATTTTAACAACTCGATATATAGGCATCCGTAAGAGTGGCTATACAAAAGGGTAAGCCCTAAATTGAGTACTAACCAGTAGATGAAAATGACAATATTACATATCGCAGAGTGTGCAGGAGGTGTGGAGCGTTATCTCCAAATGCTTCTGCCACGATTGGAGAAGTGTGGACTTAGGCAGTTTTTCATTTGCTCGAAGAACTATGACAAGTCACAGTATGAACAGATGGTGAATGGAGTGAATCAAATGGACTTGAAGCAAACTTTCTCCCCTATACAAGTTTGGAGGAAAGTGTCGGCCATTCGCAAGGTCATCAAACAGGTAAATCCCGACATTTTATACTGCCACAGTAGCTTTGCAGGTGGATTGGGGTTTTTGGCTGCTATCGGATTGCATTGCAAGGTGGTGTATAACCCTCATGGGTGGGCGTTCAATATCAAATAGACATTACCTGTCTATACGCTTCAATTCAATCTGTATCCTCTTTCCATAGGCTTCTCCCCTTGGAATAAGATATTTGAATTTTACGGTATCATTGATAATCT
This sequence comes from Prevotella sp. P5-108, assembly GCA_963608705.1. Classification (GTDB taxonomy): domain Bacteria; phylum Bacteroidota; class Bacteroidia; order Bacteroidales; family Bacteroidaceae; genus CAVDHB01. The sequence continues at coordinate 995 of CAVDHB010000082.1, read as the reverse complement.
CTATATGGAATATGAAAAAGGCCCTGTAATCACCTATGCGTATACGATAGATGGTACGGTATCCCACAAGTTTTTTGCAGTCTGTGATGTCCTTAATGTCATCAGCTTCTTCGACTTCTTTAATGACACGCCGAACAGATTCAAGCATCTTGCCTGATAGTTTCTTGACAGACTTCTCAAAATCTTTTGAGTAATCGGTTTTCATACGCCAAGCCACTTTTCAAAATCTGCTTTTTCCTGCTCGTTAAGCATGACGTTTCCCTCAGGACGCTCCTTGCATAACTTAGCGTAAATCTTGGCATCCTCGTAGTCGTCTGCCAGCTCATTGAGTACATCTTCAATGTAGTTTTTCAGATTGGTGCCTTTTTGGATGGCCATGATGGAGAGAGTCTTAAACGTATCTTCGTTCAAGTCGATAATCTTTCTCTTCGTCGGTGTTAATGTCTTCGTATTCATAATCTTTTGTTTTTAATAAATCCTTTCGGTTCAATTTCTCGCCACGGCAATTGACGCAAGTATCATTGCCCGTTTGGCTTAGCGAAATTGTTCTAACTCGCAGTAAAGATACATGATATATTTCATATATACGAGAAGTTTATATAAGAATTAATGATTATTAAATCTTTCATGAAGCTAGAAAGTATGGTTTGTCTACTAATGGAGCGATTGTTGGTTCCATGTACAGATAAAATTGTTTGTATCTCAAAGTCGGAGGAGTCTTCTGCTGAACGGGAGTACATTGCAAGGAAAGATAAGCTGAAATTGATTTCCAATGGCATTGATGTGGATGCGGTGAGAGATGCTGTAGCATTTATCGGTTATCCCACTCTCCGTTGTGAAGGAAGGAGGGTGGCAGCATGAAAATTCTTCATATTGGCAACATGATAGGTGGTGTGGGGATTTATATCATGAGCGGTCGGAAGATTCTAATTGCTAAATCATTTACCATCAGTTAATTCTATTTTATCTTCTGACCTTTCCCGTGCCTTCCTCTC
>CAVDHB010000081.1:15000-16793 GCA_963608705.1 Prevotella sp. P5-108 | reverse complement strand
GTCGTAACAAGGTAGCCGTACCGGAAGGTGCGGCTGGAACACCTCCTTTCTGGAGAGGGCGCGATGTTGAAAGAGACAGGCAGACGCTCCGAAATTCGGAGAATGAATTGTCCGCCCTGTGCCGCAGGCTCATGTTTGTTTTTCAAGATTATGGCAAATCAAAAAGGATACTGAAGGAGTACAGAGGAGGCTGTCTAACAGGCCGCCGAAAGAAAGTGTATTCCGGGTTAAGAGAAAACCGACAGTCCTATAGCTCAGTTGGTTAGAGCGCCACACTGATAATGTGGAGGTCGGCAGTTCAACTCTGCCTGGGACTACCTTTGACGGGGGATTAGCTCAGCTGGCTAGAGCATCTGCTTTGCAAGCAGAGGGTCAACGGTTCGAATCCGTTATTCTCCACGAAAAAAAGAGATCCTTGACATGTTGTGACAAGAAGGTTAAACGAGAAACCTAGTAAGGTAGAGAAACAAAGAGCGAAAGAGCGCGTCCGGCTCTCATGACAAGAGGGCCGGGACGTTAGAACAACGGACAAAGTAGGAAAGGGCGCAGGGCGGATGCCTTGGCTCCCGCCGGCGACGAAGGGCGCGGCAAGCTGCGAAAAGTCCGGGCGAGGCGCAAGCGGCCCTTGACCCCGGAACCCCCGAATGGGACAACCCAGTACGCAAGTACTATCCTGCCAAGCAGGAGGCCAACCCCGCGAACTGAAACATCTTAGTAGCGGGAGGAAAAGAAAACAATCCAGTGATTCCCCAAGTAGAGGCGATCGAACGGGGAGGAGCCCAAACCGTCGCCGTCCAGGCGGCGACGGGGTAGTAGGACTGTCGAAAAGCTCTCGTGTCGTGACCGGAAGACGCTGGAACGCGCCGCCGCAGCGGGTGAAAGCCCCGTACGGGAAACGACACGAGACCTGACAGTATCCTGAGTAGCGCGGGGCACGTGAAACCCCGCGTGAATCCGCCGGGACCATCCGGCAAGGCTAAACACGGACGGGAGACCGACAGCGCACAAGTACCGTGAGGGAAAGGTGAAAAGCACCTCTCTTAGAGGAGTGAAAGAGTTCCTGAAACCCTGCGCCTACAAGCGGTCGGAGCCACTTTTTTGTGGTGACGGCGTGCCTTTTGCATAATGAGCCTACGAGTTGCCGTCGGCGGCGAGGTTAAGCGTCACGAGACGCGGAGCCGTAGCGAAAGCGAGTCCGAACAGGGCGTCTTTAGTCGCCGGGGGCAGACGCGAAACCGGGTGATCTACCCTTGTCCAGGATGAGGTCCGGGTAACACCGGATGGAGGTCCGAACCAATAAGCGTTGAAAAGCTTCTGGACGAGGCGAGGGTAGGAGCGAAAGACCAATCAAACCCGGAGATAGCTCGTACTCCCCGAAAAGCATTTAGGTGCTGCCTCCCGGGTGGCGCAGCGAGGTAGAGCGACTGATAGGACGCGAGGGCTTCACCGCCTGTCAAGTCCTGCCAAACTCCGAATGCGTTGCGCGTAGACCGGGGGAGAAAGGGCGCGGGTGCTAAGGTCCGCGCCCGAGAGGAGAAGAATCCAGACCGCCGTCCAAGGTCCCGGAATTCCTGCCGAGTTAGTCAAACGAGGTGGCGTCCCCCAGACAGCCAGGATGTTGGCCCGGAAGCAGCCATTCATTCAAAGAGTGCGTAACAGCTCACTGGTCGAGGGTCGCCGCGTGGATAATAATCGGGTATAAGCAGGATACCGAAGACGCGGGATACTTTAAGTATCGGTAGGGGAGCATTCCAGTCCCGGCGAATCGGCGGCGCGAGCGGCCGTGGAGGGAC
>CAVDHB010000081.1:0-12500 GCA_963608705.1 Prevotella sp. P5-108 | reverse complement strand
AGCAGTACCAATATGATGTGGCCTTACGGGTGAACAACTTGTGTCATACGTTGGAAAAGATATTCGTGTATGACAAGTCTGTGAAATTGAATCCCGAGGACACGCATTCTTTTTACTTTGACGAATTCTTGAAACGAGGGAAGACATTAGCTTATGAGAAAGAAGTCTCTCGGCGATCTAAGGCGGTGACGCAGGATGATTTGGCTAATATACTTTATACTTCCGGTACTACGGGGAATAGTAAAGGCGTGAAACTTTCTCATGGTAATTATTATTATGCGATGATGGCGAACGACAAGGCTTTGCCTATATCGGACAAGGACATCATTCTTAATTTCCTTCCTTTCACACATGTGTTTGAACGGGCGTGGTCTTACTTTTGTCTGGCGGAAGGTTGCACGCTGTACATAAATCAAAATCCGCAGAATATTTTGACTGCTTTGTCAGAGGTCAGACCTACTTGTATGTGTGCCGTGCCCCGTTTCTGGGAGAAGGTCTATGCGGGTGTGCAAGAAAAGATGCACAAGAGCGTGCCGGCTCAGCGTCATTTAATGGAAAAGGCGTTGAGAGTTGGCAAGCAATATTACGTGGATAACCTTTTGAAAGGGAAACGCCCTGGTGCGTTGCTTTCCATGCGGAATCGTTTCTATGAGTTTGCAGTCTTCAAACCTTTCCGTAGGTTGTTAGGTCTTGACCGTGCCAATTTCTTCCCGACGGCGGGTGCGGCTATTTCTCCCGAAGTGGAGGAGTTCGTCCATTCTGTAGGGTTGAATATGATTACTGGTTATGGTCTTACCGAGTCTACAGCCACGGTCTCTTGTGATCGTCTTGACCAGCCAGTCTCTATGGGTTCTGTGGGGCGAGTGATAGACGGACTGGAGATTAAGTTTGGAGAGCATCGTGAAGTATTGCTTCGTGGAAAAACCATTACCAAGGGGTATTATAATAATGAGGCCGCTACCAACGAGGCTATAGACAAGGATGGGTGGTTCCATACGGGAGATGCGGGCTATCTGAAGAATGGGGAACTGTACTTGACGGATCGAATCAAGGATTTGTTCAAGACCTCCAATGGGAAATATATCGCTCCGCAAATGATAGAGTCCAAGCTGTTGGTAGACCGTTATATCGACCAGATTACGGTAATCGCAGACGAGCATAAATTTGTATCTGCACTGATTGTTCCGAATTTCCAATTGCTGGAGCAATATGCGGCCGGCCATAATCTGTCATTCAAGGATTCAAAAGAATTAATTCATAATCCTGCCATTATCGAAATGATGGAGGACAGGGTGGATACGCTCCAGCAGGAGTTCGCCCACTATGAGAAAATCAAACGCTTCGTATTGCTTCCTCAACCATTCACCATAGAAAGAGGTGAGCTGACCAATACGTTGAAAATAAAAAGGCCGGTCGTGTATAAAAACTACGCCGCCGAGATAAAGAAAATGTACGAGGGATGAAACGTCCTTTCGCAGTGAAAGAAATGTAAGTTTATCACACAGAAAACATAAGTTCATGATTACAGCCGAACAAGCCAAAGAGTTAAAAGACCGTGTGGAGGCACTCCACAAGTACCTGGACATAGACAACAAGAAAATACAGCTGGAAGAGGAGGAACTGCGTACGCAAGCTCCCGGTTTTTGGGATGATGCGGAGAAAGCGCAGGCTCAGATGAAGAAAGTCAAGGATATTCAGAAATGGATAAACGGATACAAGGAATGTAAAGACCTGACGGAGGAAGTTTCACTTTCGCTGGATTTCTTCAAGGACGAGATGGTCACTGAGGAGGAAGTGGACGCTGCATACGCCAAAGCGAAAGAGGCCATTGAGAACCTTGAGCTGAAGAATATGCTCCGCAAGGAGGAAGACTCCATGAGTTGTGTCTTGAAAATCAACTCAGGAGCAGGTGGCACGGAGAGTCAGGACTGGGCTTCCATGCTGATGCGTATGTATTTGCGTTGGGCGGAGGCGCACGACTATAAGACCACTATAGACAACTTGCAAGAAGGTGACGAGGCGGGTATCAAGACCGTTACCATGGAAGTGGAAGGAGATTACGCCTATGGTTATCTCAAGTCTGAGAATGGTGTGCATCGTTTAGTGCGTGTGTCTCCTTATAACGCACAGGGAAAACGAATGACTTCCTTCGCTTCCGTCTTTGTCACTCCGTTGGTGGACGACACTATCGAGGTACATATTGACCCGGCAAAGATGTCCTGGGATTTGTTCCGTTCAGGAGGTGCCGGAGGTCAGAATGTCAACAAGGTGGAGACGGGTGTCCGTTTGCGCTATCAGTACACAGACCCGGACACAGGGGAAGAAGAGGAAATCCTTATCGAGAACACGGAAAGCCGTAAACAGTTGGAGAACCGTCAGAACGCTCTGCGTTTGTTGCGCTCACAGTTGTATGATCGTGAATTGAAACGCCGTCAGGCTGCGCAAGCCAAACTGGAAGCGGGGAAAAAGAAAATCGAGTGGGGTTCCCAGATAAGGAGTTATGTGTTTGACGACCGCCGTGTGAAAGACCATCGTACAGGATTCCAGACTTCAGATGTGAATGGAGTGATGGATGGAAATATTGACGGATTCATCAAAGCCTATTTGATGGAGTTCGGCGGTGGAGAATGATCAGAAAAACAGTGCATGATGAAAAGTGGAATAAGTAAGCAGCGGAAGAGTCGTCAGACGCAGCAAAACGAGAAAAAAGCCGAGCGGTTGATATACGCTATCATTTGCGGGCTGATTTTGCTGGCCTTGATAACGGCCGCTTTTTATGCGGTAAGCATTTAGCCATGTCACAGGAAATAGAGCGTAAATTCATTGTGAAGGGAGAGTTCAAGTCCTTGGCCTCTTCCTCCACACATATCGTGCAGGGGTATATTTGCAGCGAGCATGGTCGTACTGTCCGTGTACGTATCCGTGATGAGAAAGCCTACCTTACTATCAAGGGACCCTCTGATCAGAAAGGAATGAGCCGCTATGAATTCGAGCGGGAGATTCCGATGGAAGATGCCAAGGAGATGATGAAACTTTGTCCGGGTGGAGTGATTGACAAGCGTCGCTATCTGGTGCCGGACGGGAATCATACGTTTGAGGTGGACGAGTTTTACGGGGACAATGAGGGACTGGTCATGGCGGAGGTGGAATTGCGAAGTGAGGATGAGCCGTATCAGAAACTGCCCTTCATAGGAAAAGAAGTGACGGGCGATATCCGTTTCTACAATACCTGTTTGATGAAAAATCCTTATAAGAACTGGAGAAGGGAATTCGAGGCAGAATAAAGCCCGTTTCTAAATATATGCAGGCGTATTTTGACAGTTGTACAGCGTCAAGGTACGCCTGTGTTTGTATCTCGTGTAGTCTCTATAAAAAGCGAAAAGAGACCCTTTTCACAAAGAGCCTCTTCCTATGTTTTCTTTAGGTAATTTTAAGGTAAAAAGATTGTTTTAGGATAACGCTGCAAAGATAGGGGCTTTTTCCGTAGTCCACAAGTGTAGAGACTATGTTTAATAGCATAAATCAGCTAAAAACGTAGGTTTTAACATTTGAACAGCGCAAATCCATCTCCTTTTTACCTGTAAAACTGCCTTGTTACTTGAATTCTCCACTAATTTTAGCGGCGATTTCCTTGAATTCCTCGGGCGAGAGCTTCAATTTCGGATTTGCGAAGTTCAAATCTCCCTCTCCCTGCAAGGGTACAAGGTGAATGTGCGCATGAGGTACTTCGAGTCCTAACACTGCCACTCCGACCTTTTTGCAAGGAAACGCCTTTTTGATAGCCACAGCCACGCGTTTGGCGAACACGTTGAAAGCGGCGAGGTCATTGTCCTCCATGTCGAAGATATAGTCTATCTCTTTCTTGGGGACAACCAGTGTGTGTCCCTTCGCCAAAGGGTTGATGTCGAGGAACGCATAGAAATGCTCGTCCTCTGCCACTTTGTATGAGGGAATCTCTCCGGCGATGATTTTAGAGAAAATGCTTGCCATACGCTTATCCTTCTATTGAAATTTTGGTAATCTCCAATTGCATCATCCCGGCGGGAGTCTTGATTTCAGCCACATCACCTACTTTCTTTCCCAGCAATCCTTGTGCCACGGGAGTCTGTACGGAAATCTTTCCTTCCCGTAAGTTGGCTTCTCCTTCGGACACGATGGTATATTTCATTTTCATGCCCGTTTTCACGTTTTTCATCTCCACCGTGCAGAGAATCTGTACAGTGTCGGTCTTGATGCGGGATGTGTCAATGATGCGTGCCTCGTGCAACATCATCTTCAGTTGTGCGATTTTAGCTTCCAAATGAGCCTGTGCCTCTTTGGCTGCGTCATATTCTGAGTTTTCGGAGAGGTCTCCCTTGTCGGCAGCCTCTGCGATGGCGCGTGATGCAGCCGGTCTGTCTACCGACTCCATGTGTTTAACTTGGGCGGCGATCTTGTCGTAGCCCTCTTGTGACATGTATGCCATTGTCTAAACCTCCTGTTTTTATTGTTAGTATTCTATTTTACTTGGTAAAAGACAGAATAAAAAAAGAATCCCGACGATGATGGCCGGAACCCTTGCGTATTATCTGCTTTTATAAATCGGCGGCAAAGGTACGGATTTTTCTCGATGTGTTTTATCGCTAAAGGTGAAAAAGTTGAAAAACAGCGTGAAAATCGTGCCAACGCTACGTATTCCCAAAGTATTTGCGTACATTTGCGGCACGATTTTTGATCAAAACAATAAACAATTTATTAGATGAACATTATTACTAAAACCGTTGCGTTGCCAGATGGCCGTACTATCAGCATCGAGACGGGAAAATTAGCCAAACAAGCCGATGGTTCTGTGATGCTCCGCATGGGCAACACTATGCTCCTGGCCACTGTTTGCGCCGCAAAAGAGGCCGCTCCCGGAACGGACTTCATGCCTCTGCAAGTAGAATACCGTGAGAAATACGCCTCTTTTGGCCGTTTCCCCGGCGGCTTTACCAAACGTGAGGGTAAGGCGTCCGACTATGAAATCCTTACTTGTCGTCTGGTAGACCGCGCTTTGCGTCCGCTCTTCCCTTCTGACTATCATTGTGAGGTATATGTAAATGTGATACTTTTCTCCGCAGACGGTGTGGACATACCCGACGCTTTGGCCGGATTCGCCGCTTCAGCCGCTCTGTCTTGTTCCGATATTCCGTTCGAAGGCCCTATCTCCGAGGTACGTGTGGCACGTATCAACGGCGAATATGTGGTGAATCCTACTTTCGAGCAGCTTGAGAAGGCTGATATGGATATCATGGTGGGTGCTACTGAGGAGAACATCATGATGGTGGAAGGCGAGATGAAAGAGGTTTCTGAGCAGGATTTGCTCGCCGCTTTGAAAGTGGCTCACGAAGCCATCAAGCCGATGTGCCGTTTACAGAAAGAACTTGCCAAGGAATTGGGCAAGGATGTGAAGCGTGCATACTGTGACGAGGTGAACGATGAAGACCTCCGCAACGAGGTGCGTTCCGCTTGCTATCAGAAAGCGTACGACTTGGCTCATGAGGGGAACAATGACAAGTTGGCTCGTGAGGAGGCTTTCGCCAAGATTCGCGATGATTTCAAGGAAGAATATCATACCGCCCATGCTGACCAGTCTGAAGAAGAACAGGCTCAGTATGATGAGATGATTGACCGTTATTATAATGACGTGGAACGTGACGCTATGCGTCGTTGTGTATTGGATGAAGGCCGCCGTCTTGACGGACGTGGTTATACGGACATTCGTCCTATCTGGTGCGAGGTAAGTCCGCTTCCTGGCCCTCACGGTTCCTCTATCTTCACTCGTGGCGAGACTCAGTCTCTTTCTACTTGTACCCTTGGTACGAAGATGGACGAGAAGATTGTGGACGGAGTGTTGGATCAGAGCAAGATGCGTTTCTTGCTGCACTACAACTTCCCGCCGTTCGCCACAGGAGAGGCAAAGGCGCAGCGTGGCGTAGGTCGTCGTGAAATCGGTCACGGTCATTTGGCTTGGCGTGCGTTGAAAGGACAGATTCCGGCAGACTTCCCTTACACTGTGCGTGTGGTGTCTGATATTTTGGAATCTAACGGTTCTTCTTCCATGGCTACTGTATGCGCCGGAACACTGGCGTTGATGGATGCCGGTGTGCCTATCAAGAATCCAGTTTCAGGTATCGCCATGGGTCTTATCAAGAATCCGGGTGAAGACAAATACGCTGTCTTGACAGATATTCTGGGTGATGAAGACCACTTGGGAGATATGGACTTCAAGACCACAGGAACAAAGAACGGTCTGACCGCCACTCAGATGGATATCAAGTGTGACGGACTTTCCTATGAGATTCTGGAGAAAGCGTTGATGCAGGCGCGTGATGCGCGTATGCAGATTCTGGAGAAGTTGGTAGAGACCATTCCTGCTCCTCGTGAAGATTTGAAACCGCACGCTCCTCGTATCGTACAGATTGAGATTCCGAAAGAGTACATCGGTGCTGTCATCGGACCTGGCGGAAAGATTATCCAGGGTATTCAGGAAGAGACGGGTGCCACTGTGACCATCGAGGAAGAAGAAGGTTGCGGCAAGGTGCAGGTATCTGGTAACAATAAGGAGACAATAGACGCAGCGTTGGCTAAGATTAAGGCTATCGTGGCTATTCCCGAAGTGGGCGAGGTCTATGAGGGTACTGTACGCAGCGTGATGCCTTACGGTGCGTTTGTGGAGTTCTTGCCCGGCAAGGATGGATTGCTCCATATCTCTGAAATAGATTGGAAGCGTCTTAACACAGTGGAAGAGGCTGGCATCAAGGAAGGTGACAAGATTAAGGTGAAACTGATTGACATCGACCCGAAGACTGGCAAGTTCAAATTGAGCCGCCGTGTGCTGTTGGAGAAACCGGCTGACTACGTGGAGCGTCCTCCTCGTCCTCGTCGTCCGGAACATCGTGGTGGAAACGGGCATCGTCCTTTCCGTCATAATGAAGACCAAAATACACAGGAATAAATTCACTGTCAGATAATATTCAACGGATGCGCTTTCAGTAGTGCATCCGTTTTTTTATGTCTGTGCATAGGCTGCTTGGTCGTAAAAAACGGTGGGTTTATCTATGAAAGCATGGTATTGGTAGAAAGGGATGTCACAGAATGTTCTTTTTTGCGTCTTTATTATGAAAGTCATGATAAAAGAGACTTGTCAAACCACTAAATAACAGACAAAATGAAACAGCAAATCGTAAAATTGATGATGTGTCTTTGCCTTATGGGCGGAGCTTCCACAATATTCGCTCAGAGTGAAAATGATAATCGTCCTAAAAGAGAGATGAGGCAACGTCTCACTCCTGAGCAGCGTGCGGAAAAAATGGCTGACCGTATGGCCAAACAGTTGTCTTTGACAGCCGAGCAGAAAGCGAAAGTGCTGGAGATTACAAAGAAATATGCGGCGGAAAAGCCTTCGAAAGAAATATTAAAGAAGCAAGCGGAAGAGATACAGTCTGTACTGACCACGGAGCAAAAAGAAAAGTGGCAGGAAGTGCGGAAGAAAATGCGTCCGTTTCGTCAGAGAGGCGCACGCCAGCTGAATGGCAATTCGTTCAGCGGACAGCAAAACGGAGGTGATCCTTTTGATGATTGACTCTTCATTTGACCGCACACAGACACAAACGAGATAGGATTGTAAGTGATAGTTTTTTGATTAGATAAGTTGGTTTCAATGGTAAGTAAACATGAAAAGAACGTTTCAGGAAAAGTCCCCACGCTGTGAAGCGCGGGGACTTTTTAATAGGATATATTTCTCTTCTTTCGGTATATATGTCGGTCTGTATTTTGCAGTCTCACCTAAAAAGAGTACTTTTGAAAAACAGAATAAATACAGTTATGAACAATGTGTTGAAAAGTATAGCGGGAGGTCTGTGCGTGGCGTTGTGTGTGAGTGGATGCACTTTCAATTCCGCACGACAAGCTGACGGAACTATGGCAGGAGCCATGATAGGCGGTGCCGTGGGTTCGCTCTTTGGAGGAATATCGGACGGGCCAAGGGGTAACTGGTGGGGAACTGCTATCGGCACGGTGGCTGGAGCGGCTTTGGGAAATGCGTTGAATAATACTTCCCGCAAAACGGTCTCTTCATCGGGGTATAGGGATGCGGCGGCTTCGGAGATATATACGAGTCCAGATGCGGACACACGAACCTTGGAGTCCTCTCCTGAAGATATCAGGCAGAATTCCTCCACTTTGGAGATACAAAACATCCGTTTGGTAGATGAAAATCATGACTTGAAGATTAATCCGGGAGAGCAGTTGCAACTGATATTCGAGATACACAACTATGGCGAGAATACGGTGTACAATGTGGTGCCCGATGTGAACGTAGACAAGCAACAGAAACGTTTTCTGTTCTCACGGCCTGTGCGAATTGAGCAGGTGAATGCGGGGACATCCTTGCGTTATACTTTGTCCATGTATGCGACTCCTTCGTTGAAAGAGGGAGACGTGGGGATGCACATCTTGCTCTCGGTGGAAAATTCCGAGCCGCGGGCCATGAGTTCTTTCACGCTGTCTTGCGTGCGGATAAAAAAGTAGAGTCTAAATAATTATATACGATGAATTGTAAGATGAGAGTGAGCCATGTCCTTGTGGGGATGGTGGCGTTGTGCTGCTGGCCGTCGGGCTTGTGGGCAGAAGTAGGGCGTACGGTGAAAGAAAGTCTGGCTTCCTTGCCAGGAGTAAAAAGGGTGGAAAAGATACCCAGTACGCAATTTTCAGAAAAATATATATTCTATGTGCGACAGGCGGTAGAGCCTACCTTGAAGGCGGACAAGGATTCTTTCGACCAACGGGTGATACTTTGCCATCGAGGCTATGACCGTCCTACGGTGATTGTCACTGAAGGATATAATGCGGACTATGCGTTACGAGAAGGGTACATTGAAGAACTTTCCAAACTTTTCAACACGAATATCGTCACTGTGGAGTATCGCTATTTTGGCAAGTCATGGCCTGCGGACAGGGACTGGAAGCATCTGACTGTAACCAATTCTATGTACGACTTGCATCACGTGCGGGAGACGGTGGGCAGACTTTATCCTGGCAAATGGATTTCCACAGGTATCAGCAAGGGTGGACAGACCACCATGTTCTACCGCTGCTATTTCCCGGAGGATGTGGCGGTGTCCGTTCCTTACGTGGCTCCGTTGAACCGTTCCGTGGAAGATGGACGGCACGAAGGCTTTATCGAGTCTCAAGTCTCCACAGCGGCCAACCGCAAGAAAGTAAAAGATTTCCAGTTGTTGCTCTTCAAGCGGAAGAGTCGCCTGTTGAAACGCTTTGCGGATTACTGTGCGGAGAAGCATTATACCTTTAAAGTTCCTTTGAAAGAGGTGTACGATTTCAATGTCTTCGAATACGCCTTCGCTTTCTGGCAGTGGGGTAGTCCTGTAGACAAGATTCCCTCTTCTTCTGCGTCGGATAAGGAGGTGTTCGATTACTGGATTGCGGCTTGCGACCCGGATTATTTCTCGAATCAGACACCATATCTTTCCTTCAATGTGCAGGCGGCTAAAGAATTGGGATACTATGGATATGATACCAAACCGTTCCGTTCTTATCTAAGCATCCACACATCCAAGGGATATCTGCATCGGTTGATGTTGCCAGACAGTCTGAAGAACTTGCGTTTCGACTCCACTTTATACCACAAGACAGTGCGTTATCTCTCTACGCATGACCCTAAGATGGTCTATATTTACGGAGGAATCGACCCCTGGGGTGCTTCGGGCATAGCCGGACAGCCGTGGCTGAAGGGGAAACGCAATCTTCATGTCTACACTTGCGAGGGCGGTTCTCACGCCACACGCATCATGACGTTCCCGGAGAAGAAACGAGAGGAGATAATTCAGGTGTTGAAGAATTGGTTGGATGAGTGAAAAACAAACAAACGGGAAGAACAAAGCTGTTTTCCCGTTTGTTTATTTGGTATAGAAGAAACTTACTGCTGCATGGATGAGAAGGTGATAGATACATTCTTCTCAGCCATTACGTTCTTTTCTTTATCATAAACAGTTATTTTCAGTATATGAGACTTTCCGTCTATGTGAATGTTGGTCAATTTGATGACGTAGGAGTTTTCCATGGCTCCCGTAACGGGGAGATTGTCTAATGTCACTCCAGTGAAACTTGCATTGGTTCTTATGACGGTACCTCCTGTATACTCGGAGAGTTTCCAGGGATATTCTGCATAATTGGGATTTTCATTAAAGTCATATCCACTGTATACTGTATGTACAGTGCCTTTATAAGATGGCCATTGGAGTTGGTCTTTCACATATTCTACAGACCATGCGGATTTTCCGTCAGGCTGGTTCGGCTCATCAGTGAAGTTCACGTAGATGCGGTTTGACCCCGTACGGAATTGAAAATTCTCATCGGCAAAGCGCAAGGCCATCACTCCATTTTCCCCTCTTGTATATCCCAAAGATGAGGCTTTATTGGCAAGTTGCGCAGCGTCTGTTCCCTCAAATCCCTTTGTTCTATTGGTGCCATAGGATCTGTTTAGATAAGTAGACAAATCTTCTTCAGAGGTGAGATTGATAGCTCCGCTTATGGAGCCATAATCATTGTATCCCACACATCCGAATTGAACATCCAAGTTTGAGTTAGCCAGTTTCTGACTCCATTCCATGATGTCTCTAGCCACTGCATTTGCTTCCTCACCCATACTGCCAGAATTGTCAACGAGAAACACCACATCTGTCTTGATTTTCTGGTTGATGTCTTTGTCGCTGTTGTTTTCTACAAGGATTCCTTTGGGTACACCGTCCAGCTCAATCCAGATGTTCTGGTTTCCATGCCCCGTACCGTACAGTTTGAGCCATTTAGATTCTACTGTGCCTATAGCTTTTAGTCCTTTGGTCTGCGAGGGAATTTGTATACCCGTCATGTCTAGTTTGACAATAGTGGCGTCTTCTACCTTTTCCAGTGTATAAGCGACATTGGGAATCACCGTATTGGAGGAAGTGATTGTCGGATTAGCCGATGCGAGGTCGTCACTGGGAATGCCTGCTACGTTTCCTTTGGGAATCTCAGCTTCGTCTTCGTTTGAACAGGAGATAAATGTGCCACCTCCCAGAACCATTAGTGATAGAATAAGAAGTGCACGTTGAAAACGTCTCGGCATTTGCGTTTGGTACTCAGGGGAACTTCTTTTCGGAAGTCCTGTGTTTCCACCCTTCAAGGTTGGATCTGTAAGTAAAAATTTTTTCTTGCTCATACTTCTTGTTTTTAGTTGGTGTAATAGAATTAGGATGAACTCATCACGATTATATTGACAATGCAAAGATAATGAAATCTAATGGGCTGAAAAAACGATATTTTAAATGGTAATGCTCCGATTAAATAAAAGTGGTATTGATTGGTCTGAAAATCTGTCTAACTGGTTTCATTTTCTTGTGATAGAATCAGATTTCATATTCAGTAACTTGCCCCCTTTTGAAGATTGGCAGCCTTTCTTCAATAATCGTTTGTGCTATATTTATGGTTGCCGGACTCTATAAAGGTAACAAATACGGGGTATAAGTGAGGGATATTACACCACGCATTTGGAAGTCTACGGGAAAAACAGTATATTTGCACTTGATTTTGCGCTTGTGGCGGAATTGGCAGACGCGCTAGACTTAGGATCTAGTGTCTCACGACGTGTAGGTTCGAGTCCTATCAGGCGCACATGAAGAAATCCTTACTGCTTAAAAGAGCGGTTGGGATTTTTAATTTCTAATATTCATAGTCCTTCTCATGGAAGAAAACATAGACTGAGAAAATGGCAAAAGATAATAAGGTAACGATTATGCCGAAATACTGCGACATGCTGTCGCAGTATTTGAGCATGCTCGGACGGAAATAGCCAAATATGTGATATGCGTCTACTGCTTATTGGGAGATCGGTCAGATTCTTCATGAGCGCAAGATTGAAAGTGGGTATGGTGACAATGTGGTTAGGCGATTATCGGCTGACTTGAAAGAACGCTATCCTAAAATGGGCGTTTCACCACGGCAACTTTGGTACATGAAGAAGTTTTATGAGCGTTATGCAGGGCATGATGAGAAAGTGCTACGGAGTGTAGCACTATTGCCATGGTGCTTTTAAGTAAAGGATTGGATGATAATGCTACGCTCTATTAAATAATTCTCCGCAATGTACCACTAATTTAGGTAGAGATGCGATGAATCGCATCTCCGCTTTAATATTTTACCAATCACAGATACAATTCATCGTTGATGAATGTGGAGACGCGATGAATCGCGTCTCTACTAGTTTTGTCGTTATATTGCAACGTGCAAGACAGGAGAGTGGTATGTTTGCGGATAATCAATTATTTTAAATGATTATCCGCAATCGTACCACCAATAAACATTGTGTAGATTGATGGGCATTTAGGACGTGTCCTGTCATGCCGTGAGTAGTGACTCCTTATTCACCGTGTTTGACTCTATGTAATGAAGAGGTTAGACTGGAGAGTATAAGGTTGTCTCAACGC
>CAVDHB010000080.1:0-21390 GCA_963608705.1 Prevotella sp. P5-108 | reverse complement strand
AGTCGTTCTTCGCCATCGGCTTCGCCACCTCAATGAGCTTTTCCTTTGTTATCCACCCTTGATTGTAGGCGATTGCCTCAAGACAAGCCACCTTCAGCCCCTGACGCTTCTCAATCACCTCGATGAAGGTTGATGCTTCAGACAAAGAGTCATGCGTACCGGTATCCAGCCATGCGAAGCCGCGCTGCAACGTCTGGACTTTCAGGTTGCCCTGCTTCAGATACTCCTGATTGACAGTAGTAATCTCCAGTTCCCCACGTGCGGATGGCTTGATATGCTTGGCTATCTCCACCACCGAGTTCGGGTAGAAATACAAGCCCACCACGGCGTAATTGCTCTTAGGATGTGTAGGCTTCTCCTCTATGGACAGGCAATTGCCGTCCTTGTCGAACTCCGCCACGCCATAGCGTTCAGGGTCGCTTACCTGATATCCGAACACCGAGGCCTTGCCGTCCACCTCGGTCTGCCTAACCGTTTCACGAAGCGAGCCCGTAAAGCCAGAGCCGTAGAAGATATTGTCACCTAACACAAGGCACACGTCATCCTTTCCGATGAACTTCTCACCGATGATAAACGCTTGCGCAAGCCCGTCGGGTGACGGCTGCTCTGCATATTCGAATCTCACGCCAAACTGGCTTCCATCCCCAAGCAGACGCTTGAAGCCCGGAAGGTCATATGGAGTGGAGATAATCAAAATCTCCTTTATCCCGGCCAGCATCAACACCGAGATAGGATAATAAATCATCGGCTTGTCAAAGATGGGTATGAGTTGCTTGCTCACACCCTTGGTGATAGGGTACAACCGGGTACCGCTCCCACCTGCTAACACGATTCCTTTCATAAATAGTATGAATTATTATTTTGTGTCGTTATCTTACAGAAATAATTTGAAACAATGTAAGAATACATTATTCGTTATGAATCCATTGTTGTATCTTTGCGCTCATGAAGCGACTATTAAAAGTAATAACATCATACATAGCAGCTATAGTCCTATTACCTATAGCCGTGATATGCTCTATCTTCCGCAAAAGATAAAAAATTACTTATTATGGAACGGATTCTTATACACTCCAAGCAACTGCTGTGCAAAATAGTAGAAGAACTGCATATCATCGATAAAATACCGTTTGAACAGCCTTCGAGGTTCTTTCAAACAGCGGTAAAGCCATTCCATGCCTATCTTCTGCCAGAACAAAGGCGCGCGCTTCAGCGTTCCTGCCTCAAAGTCAATGGTAGCACCAAGAGCCATAAACACCTTCACGTTTGGCATTCTGTCTCGATACTTCATTATCCATTTCTCCTGCTTCGGAGCACCAACCCCTACAAGCAGTACATTCGCACCACTCTCATTCACAATACGCACCAACTCCTCACATTCATCCTCATGTTTCTCAAATCCGAACGAAGGAGAATGCGCACCAACAACCATCCGTCTGCCGACCTTCTCATTTATGCGCCGCATAGCCTTTGCCGCTATTCCCTCTTTTGCACCAAGAAGGAATATCTTGCAATTAGCATCATCCTTATGGTACATATAATAAGAAGTGAAGAAGCTCGAACCAGGAATAGGCTCTACAATCGGCTTCTTCAACAATTTGGAGAACAAGTAAAGTATCTTGCTGTCACACACCACCCATTCTGCCTTCTGATACACATCGTAGAACTCTCTGTCATGTTGCAACTTTATCAAGTGATCAAGATTAGGCGTTATCAATGCGCCCTCCTTTAAATTCGCCAGCAAGTCATTTCGAGTAATATTCTGTATATCAATGTTCAATATCTTTGTCGTCTCCATAACAATATTATTTACACTTTATCGTATTTTCAGCACTTTTAAAATTCTATAATAAGCTATTGATGCTATGTATGAGAGGGATAACACTACCACACATTCCATGCCCATTGGCAAATGAGCCCCACAAAATCTATGATAAATGCCGAATATCAAGATATGCAGTAGATACCATTCATATGAGACCTTGTTCGTGTACTCAAAAAACTTTGACAGGTATGGTGTATTCAATTTATAGATGAACAACGCCATTGATATGTATCCTATCATTGATGGTATATCATTGAATGACTTATAATATCCACCAAGCAGACCGCAAACACCACTAATGCCTAACCCAAAAACGGTTAAAAGCAACAGCTTCCATTTAGAAGGAAGTCTGATAAAAGAAGGCTCTTTCACATACCTGTCAGCCAGATACATGCCAAGTGTAAATTCCCATAAGTATGTAGCAAAGAAACTGTTCCAGATGCGCTCTTCATACAATCCTGTGAATGTCGTTATCAGAATCCATAGCAAACTAATACCCAATGATGCCAACATACCGCTACGCTTAAACAATAAGACAACTAACGGCCATACCAAATAGAACTGTATAATTGTGGAAATGAACCACATCTGTCCTCCAAATGAAGACTCAAGAGAAGGTACAAACATTTTAAAGAGAAAAACATGGCTGAGCAATGGCAGCAAAACATCCTCATGCGCTACAGCATAACCATAAATGGCACTGATCAATACTACAAGCACGTATGGCAAATAGACTTTCGTGAATCTTCTCTTCAAAAAATCCTTATACTTCAAAGGTTTATTCAAATATGACAGATAAAGTCCAAAGCCACTACAAAGGATAAAGACGTGTACGCCTGCCCCCCCCACAGCTATAGCCTTTTGGACAATTGAAGGTAAAGGATATACCATTAATAAATGCATTAGAACTATCGTGAATATGGAAAATCCACGTAAATAATCAACGACTTTCAGTTTTTTCATTTCAGCGAATCAATAATTAAACAAAGAAGTATAAATTCCATCAAGATTATTAAACACATATTTAGGAAAGAACGGTTGTACTTTCTCATACGATTTCTTACCATGACAAACTATCATTTTAGGATTCTCAATATAAAACCTTATCGCATTGGAAATTTTCTCCGTATTCCCAGGTTCTACTAATATGCCATTCTCCACATTCTTGACAACCTCAGGAATACCACCGACAGGAGTTGAAATGACGGGATGGCTATATGCCATAGCTTCTAAAATAGCGATAGGCAATCCTTCATTGTAAGATGGAAGAATATACACATCCTCCCAATTCAAACAATCTATTTTCTTCTGTCCTGCAACCCAACCCTCGTATGTTACGAAATCCGATAAACCATGTTCGTGAATATAAGCTTTGATATCACCATCGACCTCATTGCCTCCCATTTTGAGCAACAGTTTGTCTTTGAAATATTCCTTATTATCAGTAACAGCTTTTAACAAGTCAAAGCCTCCTTTGCGTTTACTTATTTCACCCATGTAAAGCAGATGTAGCTTGCCATCATTATTATGCTTTTCTGAATGGATTTCAGGAGGAGAAACGATATTATTTAATACATGGATTTTCGCTTCATCCATGCCGATAGAAGCAAAGTATTTTTTCCAAGATTGAGACAATACTATTAAGGCATCGCACATCTTCAAAGTATCGGTAATGCCTTGTTTGTCATCTGATTCATTATAGAAATCAACAAAATCAGCCGCATGTTCATGAAGTATGACTTTCTTGCTACATTTTTTTGCCAAACGTATGAACATTCTGCACCTGTAAAACGAAGCGTTTGCCGCACCATGAATGTGTACTATTTTTATACGTCTGTCAAACTTTAATAGCAACCAAGTTCTTGCCAAAGCTTGTACTGCATACCATGCTTTCACAAATTTGTTTCCAAGTTTCCATGTCGGAATGAATCTCATTCCGTCTATGTACTTGTTGTATGATACAAGGACGGCTGTCATACCACCTTTTGTTTTCATAGAGACACCCAAGAAAAGTACTTGAGAGGATATATCCTTATTCATATATTTTCTTTCCATATTCCAAACATTTATTCCTTGATGATTCCTAATTTCAGACATATCGATACACTTTGTAGGAATACCAATCTTACTAAACTTATATCTCAACAAGGCAGCATACTCATCTTCATGAGTTGAGAGCAAGATTCAACAGAGCATAAATCATGGGACTTCAATTTTGTCCTCTTTGCCCTCATCTTCCTATACTCATCCGCATAATCTGTTTTGCATTTCTCATCCTTGCATTGATGAAGACTTACGAACTTGCCCTCATCATTCATGATGGCGAAATCCTCATAAGAGTCAAGAAATAGTTTATAGTCGACACACCTATTACAGTTTTTTCCTATCAGCCTAATGCTGTGATATAAACCACAAAGACCTTGATAGACATATGCCTCCCAACTCCCTATTACAGAGTTGTTTAGTTTGCAATTATAATTCTTATCTGACATATATGAAAAGAATCTATCCTTCTAATGCTTGTTTCAAGAAATCCAAAGATTGTTGACGATACTCATCAAGTACCTTATGAACACTTATATAATTTATCTCATTTTGGATTGAAAGTACATCTCCTGTATATAATCTGCTTCTCAAATTAAATAATCCAAGTAAACTGTCTATACGTGAGTTTCTTGATCCCTTGTTTGAAGACTTAAAACGATAGAATGTCATGAATTTACGTTGGAACAAAATTGAAAATACAGAACAGTGGAATGAATCTGTAAGCACGAAAGATGCTTCACTGATGTATTTCACAAAATCATTGGGATCTACCATATAAGGTGCCTCGTCTCCAAAAGTCTCATCATTGGGCACAAACTCATCCATGTGCCTAATTGTTACAATTTTATATCCCGTTCGCTCTTTAAGCTTATTTGCAGCTGCACGGGCTTCTGGATTAGTACCAAGAAAGTAGCAAAAGATATATGGATTTTCAATATGAACTTTAGAATCTTTTATCTCCTTTTCCCACTCCTTCGGGCTAAGAAGCATGGTGGGATCAGCAACAACAGTCGCTTTCTTGTTAGACAAAGTCTCAACAATCTCCTTGCCTCTGGTTTCACGTACACCTATTTGATAAAACCTATCCAAATAAGCTCCGGTCGCTTTCCATTGGAATTTTGGAATAACGGAAACTCCGAAACTTGACGCATAAGCAATTTTCCTTACTTCATCGTCCGCAAAAAGCAGATTATAATACTTACTGTAAAGACTCATAGGAGTCCAAACCTGATCACTCCCTACTAAAACAGCATCATAGTTTTTTGATCCTTCATGAAGCTCAGCATATCCATTATACATGTGGAATAAAGGAATAAGTCTCTTAGCTTTATAAGCGTTAACAGCCTTGGTTCGTTCCAATATTCCTTTCGCATATTCTGGATATCTTCTCAGATTAAGCTTTTCTTTGACCACCCTCATTTTGTCCATTGTTCCACCACAGCGAAACATTAAATAGACCAATCTAAGCTTCTCAAAAAAAGAAATATGTTTATTGTATCTGATAATCTCACACTCATAACCTAAGTCTTGGATTTTTTTAATCGTGGCATATCCTTGTAGAGAAGTGCCATAATTATTGTGATTTTCCGTATAGGCTATTACGCACCCAATTTTATTCTTCCGTTCTATCATTGTTAAACATTTTTACAGTTCCGTTTCTCATGAAAGATATTCGATCATTTATTTCATCATGTGAATTCAATTTATCTGTAGACCATACCTGTATCAACCCAAGATGTACACCATCATCTTTAATCAAAGGAGTGATAAAATCTTTAAAAAAAACGCCACTGGTCTTTTGATTATGATTGTCTGTTTCAAACAAAGCTGCAACTTTTCCTTTCTTCTTCATCAATTCACTGACAATTTTAGCACGTAGGATTGTTGCAATTAAGGCTGAGTCTGAACTCCCTATCGAATAATCATCAAATCCAGCCAAATCGACATATTTATCCCCTGGCCATCGCTCAATAAACTCTCTTTCCGTATTCCAACTTTTGTCGAGTCCAAATGCATACAATATATTATGTGTGCCTGTGTATTTCTCTATTTTCTTAATAGTTAGTCTAAAAAACTTCTTGTAATCTTCAATACTAACACTTCCCTTTCCCCACCACTGCCAATCTCCATCACACTCATGCCAAAGTCTGAAGATGATAGGAATAGGTATCCCGTTCTCGTCAGTAAACTCTTTTATGATTGAAGCCACTTCACGACAACGTGAATCAAACCACTTTGTAGGAGAACTGCTCCATTTAGGATTATCTTTCCCTGTGAATGAACCGTATCCACATTTTTCTCCTTTATTATTCAAAATCTCATGAATTACAAATCTGTGTTCTTCTGGATATCCCTGCTCCGAATAACGGAATCGACATCCCATGTAATTGTGAAAAAAACTCGGAGTATAAGGATTTTCAAGATGCCAAGAAAAACATGGAATAGCCTTATGCTTTGTCCATGCTTCCTTAACAACCCTAATCATATTTCTTCTGTTTCTTTCAGTCATAGTTTTAGGAAACCATGTACCAGATGCATAGTAAAAATCGAGTCCATACACACATACGTCATAATTTGTTTTTTCTTTGTATTTAGAATTAAGTTCATTAGTTTTTCTTACAGGATATTCATCAAACTGGCTATAATATGGCTGCTTTAACCGGCCGGCATTCCATAATCTCTCATACCATTCCTTTGTTTCATCAGTTAACTTTCTACAGGTTGTAGGTTGAGCAGTCGAAAACAAAACATTAAGAAAAAGCGCATAGAATAGAACACTAAATTTTCTCATTTTAAATTAGATGTATTTTTCTTTAAAAGAGCAATAATCCACCACAGTATTCTATGCCTTCCAATCCATCCTTGACACATTTGGTTCAGGTATGCAAAAATAGATTTCAATGGATGGTCATCATGCAATTGCTCATCGTAGACAGGCACCTTATATCCTAATAATTTATGTATTTTAAAGTATGTTGCCACACGCTTTTTCTTATGAAAGGCCACAATTTGTGACTTCTTCAATAACTCTATGTCCAAATTATTCATGGTAATAACTCCATCAGTCTGCGCTAAAATAAACAGTTCTGTAAACTTTGAATTTCTGATAACAATTGAATTTATCCCAATTTTATCATTCGTATAAGGATATACATGAATATCCCCAAACGAAACATCAGCAAGTTCCGCATAGTGATCTATACAGAAATGACATCTTTTAGGATAGAAAAAAGTTCTTAATGGATGACAATACTTTTGGTAATCTTGATAATATATTTTTTCTACGCCATCTTCCATCTTGTATTTTGCCACAAGTCCACCTAAACAACCTTCATCCCTATATGACAAATAAGAAAGTCTATCTTTTGGTATATTACGTTTTCGTAATAAATAATCCGTGAAACAAAAAGAACGCGTTCCAGAGCAAAAGATGCCGAAATAAGCGAAAATTTTAGCCTTAAAGTTTCTGTCATAATTCTCGTATTTTCTAAATCCTTGTATATGACATGGTAAGCCAACTATGACGAATTTCCCATCATTAGATTTTATTTCTCTTATTGCCTTGCCCAGAGATACTGGCGAGTACTTCGAACTTTTTGCTTGCAAAATTTCATCCTTTGTGGTAGCTAAAAAGCTATCCACAAGATAGCTTTTATCCGCATTAAAACGAGTTATAAAAGCCCCCTGAATTATATTCTTTTCAAGCAACCAAATCAACATACTCGTTATCATACCTCCTGAAGCTGAATGATAACGTATGTCATTATTGTTACTAAAACCAGTCTTGCAATTGATATAATTCCCCACATACAAATCAAACTTTGTATTTTCTGTATGAAGATTTCGTTCTGCCAAAGCTAAAATATCCACTCCGAGACCAGCACATGAGTCATAACAACGATGACATCCTTTTTTATTCTTACATAGTGATTCGTCAATTGAGGGTATATGTAATCCGTTTTTCTCAGAAACAGTTATGGCTTTCGACGGACAGGCACCTTCACAAATTCCGCATCCAGTGCAGAGTGAGTGTTTTACAGTATAGGATATGTTAGGGATTTTATTCATTGATACATTTCTTATAGAATTCAATGTATTTTACTGCTGTATACGATATAGAATACTTTTTTATATTTTGTAGTCTACTGTTGTATATATCCTCATGAGATTTTTTTATTTCTAAGGCCTTTTTTATAGTATAAACAAAATCTTTAGGCTCAAATTTTGCAGGTATGAAACAATCATCAACTCCTTTTGCTATTTTCTCATGCTGCACAATTGGAGAAAGCACACATGGAATACCATTAAAGAATGCCTCTAATACAGCAATTGGAAGGCCTTCAAATTTCGCACAGCTTAAGAATAAATCACTTGTGTTTTCTATAGCACTTACATCAGATCTTAATCCTATGCAATGAATATTGGGATAATTATCAAATATTTTGGGATTTATATAACCATCTCCATAATTGCCACCACAAATGCAGAAGTGAATACTTTTATCTTTAATTGTATCTGACAGAACTTTAAGGAACTCATAATTCTTTTGAGGTCTCAAAGATCCTACGGATAAGATAATTTTATCTGATGAAGAAAGTCTCAGCTCATTTCTTAAATCCACCTTCTGATCTGTCTTCACCAATGAAGGAGAAATTCCATTATTTATGGATATTATTCTCTTATTACACTGTGTTCGTAATTCATATGCAGCTTCAGAACAGTATATAATGGGTTTGTCACTATTTAATAATTTGTTTAGAACGTCCCAATTCTCTGGAGCATTATGTACTGTTATACAATGAGGAATCTTCGTGAACAATACCGTTATTGCACCATATACATGACTCATTTCTCCATGAGTGTTTAGAATATCAGGCTTTAGAGATGTTACTTTTTGTCTACAAGATATCAATGTTTTTAATAGGGATACTTTATTTCCTATTTTTTTCCCTAGATTAACTACATATACACCATTGTTACGTAGACGATTTGCTAATAGTTCACAATAATCATTGGTGTCTTTTTCAATTACTATAAGTGAAACCTCGTGCCCTAACCTAACTTGTTCAGGTAAAAGAGATAAAAGGAAATTTTGTATTCCTCCACCTTTTAAACATACTGCTATATGTACTATTTTCATAATTAAAGTTCATTATTCATCAGTTAAAGCTTCATGAAGAGCATCAAGGTAGCCATGGCCAAATTTTAAATCTGGTTCCATATAATTTCCTTCGGCCCACTCATTCCAAGAACGTAAAAATAATATCCTATGTTCAAGCTTTTTGTTTTCTATTAACTTTATGGCATCTTGCACGTGATGCTTAAAAAGCTCTGGGGTTGACCCAGTATATATCACAGCTCTTCTTCCACCACGCGGCGAACGATCCCAATTGGGAATAATTGATGGATAACCATTTTCCAAACTGTCATATTCTGTATAGAAATTCTTTATTATAGAAGAATATTTATACTTGTCTAATGGAGCTAATTTAGGAAAATATTTACGCAGTTTATGCTCCAATAACTTCACATATTTACCTTTTGCCTTAGACTCTGCATACCATAAATTAGAAGGGGCAATTGCATCAAATCCCAAATCTAAAACTTGTTGATATCTATCTAACCATCCACTGGCAAGTCCAACAAAATGAATTCCTTGCAATCCATTCTGTTTTGCCAAATCTGTCCATATGTTCAGAAACATCTTCGCATCTGGTAATGACAACGGATCATAAACCATGAAAAGTGGTTTCCCATCAACTTTAATGTACCGTTTGTCCTTTAATGCAGGCAGAACATTATAGAAATGCTTAATGATATCTTCTTTTCCTGGATATTCTTGCTTCATTAAATCCACATCTTTATGGTATTGAGCGGAGCTATTCCATGTGCGCCGAGACCAAGAATGGTTTGCCCATCCTAGACAAAAAGGAAAATCTGGTTTACCGCTTTTTAAGACATCATCAAAAATCTCCGCCATCAAGGTTTTACCGTTTCCGAACCAGTAATGCCAATACATGAATCCTTCAATACCAGCTTTTCTTGCCATTTCTGCTTGCTCTTCTCTGACAACAGGTAGACGCAAATCATAATACCCCAAATCCGCAGGTACTCTTGGCTGATAATGCCCGTGAAACAAAGGCTTTGCCTTGCCTACATTCGTCCATTCTGTAAACCCTTTTCCCCACCACTCGTCATTTTCCTTGAAAGGATGGTATTGGGGAAGATAAAATGCTATTACTCTTGCTTTCATAATTTACTTCTTATTTTTTAATATTTTTGCTGGATTACCACCAACAACACAATGAGATGGAACATCCTTAGTTACAACTGCATTTGCTGCAATTACCGCCCCCTCTCCAATGGTTACATTGGGAAGAATAGTTGCTTTATCACCCACCCAAACATTTTTGCCGATAATTACAGCCCCTTTACTAACTATGTCACGTTTGCTTGGAGATATTCTTAAAGATGCAATATCTGTTTTTCCATGACTATTATCAGTTATTGTAACCCATTTACCTGTGAGGCAATTATCTCCAATAATTATTTTATTTGACGCTGTTATATGATTATAAGCTCCAAAACAGCAATGATTGCCAATCTTTATCAAAGTTTGATTTCCCCTGTCACAAATCTCCCATGCTGTTAAAAAAGAATTCTTAGATATCAGGCAATTATCACCTATTTCTATTTTATCCGCACCAATAAGATGCAGACCTCTGCAAACAAGCCCCTTTGAACCAAATGATTTAAATTCTTTACTAATCCAACTTGAATATAGTTTTACAAAGAATAATTGTAGATTAGTCGATGCCTTATAATTGAATAGGGCATGAATAAAATATGCTACTGCATCGATTATTTTTTTTCTCATTTCTAATTTATAATAGACTTATAACAATTCAACAAATCTGCATATATCGTATCTGGATTATGGCGTGCAACAGCTTTTGTCCTGCTATTTCGAGAATATAAAAGTTGTCTTTCTGTGTCTTTCTGTAATTGTATAATTTCATAAGCCAATGTGTAAGGATCATTAGCTGGTACCAAAAGCCCATCTCTTTGACTTTTTATCAGAGAAGGTATTCCACCGACATATGTCGCAATTATAGGTAATCCTAAATATTGAGCTTCGCAAACAGAATTTGGACTATTGTCTATGTAAGCTGTATGTATATAAAAATTTGAATTAACCAACAGCTTGACAAGGTCACCTGCCTTTACAAAACCCATTATGTTTACATTGCAATCATCAAATTTCAGTTTCTCCTTTCGTTCTACTTCCCTTTTAATATTGACAGGCATATTACCTGCTAAATTCCATTCAAAGTCAATCTTATTTTGTTTTAATAAGTTTGCAGTTTTCAATACTGTATCAATGCCTTTCCAATAAGAAGAACAACCAACAGTCACAAGCCTCAGTTTTGAATTTCCTTCATATTCCCACTTAACTTCTGATGAAATAAATGATGGTCGTAAAGCTTCACTGCAATAATAATATTTAGATCCTTTATGGAACAACTCACACAATCCCTTATCCCAAGCTGTTCGCCCCATATAATACTTGACCGCCTTGAAATTATCACGTTCAAGATTTTCCCATGTTCGTATATAATGTGAATATTGCCATAAATGATATTGCTCTCGTAAATTGAAGCCGGCAGTGGCAATCTTGTCTAATATACTGTAATTAGGAGGGAATAGTGCATTGTTGTAAGGGGCTATACAACCTTGCATATGGATAACAACAGGAATGTTCGTATATTTAGCCACTTGACCAAAACTCCATTCCGTACCAAAAACATGAATCACGTCAGGCTTTATTTGATTTATGATTTCAACGGCAAGAGGAGTAAGTTTGTTTGCTATTACCATTCTATCATAACGAAGCCTAAATTTCTTATCCCAATATGATAAAGATGGTATTAGAGGAATATAAGTAATACCATCTAATAGTTTGGGCTTCATTCCAGGTTTCCCCTCAAAAGCTATAAATAACTCAATGTCAGGCTTGTTTCTGACGATAGCTTCCAATGAGTCTTGCCAACCAGAAATCACTCTATTCTCACTTAGATATTGAGATGGAATAGAAATTTCAAACCAAAGAACTTTCATATTATAATTATTATAATTAGAACAAACAACAACTCATTGATAATATTTTATTGATGGATGATCACGATAATCCTGCCAAATGAAATAATAAGGGTGCATTCTTGATGATGACATTAAATCTATTTCTGAATTCAAATTGTTCCTTAAAAAGGATTGCGAAAAATAACAAATAAAAATCATTACAGCTATATTTGTCAGTCGCCTTCTTTTAGCGGAAAAAATATATTTACCACTGAAAATCCAAGTAAATAATATTGTACCAAATATACATAAGGCGAACGTGAAGCGATTCACCATAGGAACAGAA
Organism: Prevotella sp. P5-108; assembly: GCA_963608705.1. Lineage (GTDB taxonomy): Bacteria > Bacteroidota > Bacteroidia > Bacteroidales > Bacteroidaceae > CAVDHB01. The sequence goes on along the minus strand of CAVDHB010000080.1, from coordinate 9,094 downwards.
ATAAACAGATTCTGTAAAATCACTCCAATCGCATAGGCTTTTGACAGAACATGATTTATTTGTTCCTTTGCTATCAAAGAATATATAAAGACTGCAATTATCGTAGGGCGCAAACTCATGAACACAGATGTTATCTCATTGGTTGTACGACCTTCTTGCATATAGTTGTCAATTCTTGATGTAGCTTCAATGTCCATACTCAGAAAAATATTAAAAACATCCATAGCATTAAATGATTGCAATACAATCCCAAATACCGCACTTAAAACAATGAATGCAATTAACGCATTACGGCTTTTAAAATTAATGAAATAAGCACATAGAAAAATCGCTGCATAAATTATAATAGTCGTATGAAAAGTATACCCGACAGCAGTGCAAACAAAGAATACTAACCACTTTCTTTTTTTACAATCCAATACATATAATAGCCCCATAAACAATATGGCAAGTCCTAATATTTGTCTTAAGGCACAAAAATACATAGTATAGATATTAAATATGGACATGAGAGCCAAGGATAATGGAGCATTATTAGAATATCTTTTTATTATTAAATAGACTGGGTAGCAGCTTAAAAAGCTATTAAGAAGCATACAGAAAAACCTGCTTACCCCTAATTGGTGGACGATTTCTCTATAAATTAGAAATCCAGGTTCAAGTGGTCTGGAATCATAATTATAAAAATCGCGTTCACCATCAAGGTAGCGTATATAATCCCATGTGTCTGCTCCGACAACGGGCGCTCGAAGCGCAATAAAAAGAAACTCGAAAACGAAAGCCAATTTTATCAAATTCTTATTTGGTCTTTTCCAATATAAAAAGGAAAGTACTAATAGAAAAAGATAATGAACTATATAAGGGTAATCCATTTATTTAAATATCATTTTAATACCATATAATCTAATTTTCAGCTCTGCTAAAAAACGATATATAACTTTATTTTCAGCCGTGTTTTGATGTTCATGCCAGTAAAAAAAGGATAAGTCTTTTCTAAGCTCATCATGAGCTTTATCAAACATATCACCTTTATCTATTTTCTTGACATATTCACTTAAGGATTTGCTCCAATAGTGGTTTATCTGTATTGTCCCATTTTTAGGGCACCGCTCTTTTTTGTGGTAAACAATGAATTTCTTATTCTCATTCACGCTTGGTATTTTAATATTGACTCCTGCAATTCTACACCAACACCATATATGATGATGATACATTTTCACAGGCTTGTATGCGGTGTTTAAGACTTGTTTTGACTCATTTCTCACAGCTGGCCAAGAATTAGTGTATTGTTCAATGACAAGCTTGTTCTTATCTGCCTCCACAAGTCCATTAGTACCAAACATTAGCCAATACATCAAAACAGAGGGATATTTTTCATACCTCCTCATCCATCTTTTTATATCTGTTTCAAAAATTGGACAAATAAACTCATCCAAATCAAGAAACATCAACCAAAAAGTATCTTTTCTATAATGATTGTAGCAATGCTCATATGCAGGTATTTGAGATAATTCATAAGGCCAGTCTATCAATGTCACATATCCTTCTTCAATATAAGGCATTAATATTTCCTTATAATTATCTGTGGAAAAGTTATTGTATAAATAAATATGATCCACACCAAGCATTTTGTGATACTCTATCCATTCCTTAAAATAAGGAGCTTCATTTTTAAATATTGCACACAAACAGAAATAGAATCTAGTATTCCTCGCCTGCTTTGTCTTAAAGAAGAAAAATACAGGAATAATGAATCCATAAAAAAGTTTCTTTATCCAAACCTTTATTATAGACAAGTATTCTTTTATATTCATAATTGACTTAATAAAAATTTTTTTGATTTTTCTCTCTGAGACTCCAATAAAGCATATACTTTATCATAATCAATTTTCTTTTTCCATGCTTTGGCTTTCAATAAGTCTGAAACAGACGTGTATATGCGATCTTCAAGTCCTAACTTTGAAGCCAAATCCATGTAACGTTCCTCCCCACCTTTATAAGATGGTGTAGCTATAAACTGTTTTTTGAACAATATACAAAAAACCATACCATGAAAAGAATCCGTAAAGACAAATTCAGATGTCTTTATCAACCTTAGCCATTCCTGTATACTACACAAAGGGTGAAATGGCAGACCATCTATTGGAATTAAGCAGGAATCCATTCTGACTGCCAAATTCATGTCGCTTGCCATTGTCTTAATTACATTTACCCATTTGTCATTTATGATGAACTTAAAGCTGAAAAGACAGCCTGACGCATCCAGAGTTGAATCTGCTAATAATTCATCATAAGAATCTATCAAGAATGTGGGATCAAGAACTTGAAAAGCAGAGATGTTAAAATTATTCTCTAATATTTTTAGGCTCGTTTTGTCTCGAACGGAGATAGCATTAAATCTTGACAATAAGAGAGATATATTATCTATCTCCTCTGTTTTAAATTTAAACTTTGAGTTTCCTCCCATACTAGCCGCATAAGAAATACGTCTACATCCTTTTCTAACAAAAGAAAAAAAGAATATTGGATATTGATAGTTTGTCACCCATAAATTCCACACCTGATCACTCCCGACTATATATAAATCTGCATTCGGATAGTCTTTTTCGAAATCTTGTTCTTCCACATATTCGTGCGTTATGTTCTTGAAGTATTTACTCCTAAATACATCGAACAATTTCATGTTCTCAGCATCATATGCCTTATCCTTTAAACGCTCTTCAGGCGTTCTGTGGTATCTTTCATCCTCTGGGATGACATTCCGTAATTTATTCCATTTATATCTTAATCGGGCAATAAAACTTGGTTTATCCCTCATGGATCCTGCCTTTTTCAAAGGAACATTAAGAATAAACGCATCATGTCCTTGCTGCTGAATAAATTTATACAAGGCATAACATTGCAATGTTGCTCCATAATTGTTTGTCACAGCAAACGTTAATATACAAACCTTCATTTTATTTTATTTATATTAATATTTCTAATATTATATATCATAGAATTATTTCTTATGTACCATTTTACGCATTAAAAACACAGCCTTATCCTTTATAAATATTTTCTCTTGTCTATCCAATCCGAGAAAAAAGGTAAAAAATGAAACTGATATAATGCATACAATACAAACACTTACAAGACCTACAAAAGAATTTGGAATCAATTTGAACATGCAAATAGATAAGATTAATGACGGAACACTTACATATATCAATGGCAAAATCGCATAAAAAAAATATTCTCTTATGGACATTTGTATCATTGGACGTATCAGCCAACATCTTGCGATATGTGATATTATCAATATAGACAAATGAACTAAGAAGACGCTTTCAGGAGGAGTTCCAAGTTTCAGTACAAAATAAGAAACAGGAACTACGCATAGAAGAAGTCCACCAACGACAGATTGATACTTACGTAGTTTCCCATTAGCTCCTGCAGCAGTAACCAAAGGGTTGCCAATAGCGTCAATCAAAGAAGCACACAGTATGATGCGAGTAAACACGACAGTGTATTCCGGTACTACTTTCAGCCAAATTCTGAGTATGTTTTCTGTTTCTATCATGACTGGAAGTGAAATAAGTAACAAAAGGAAAAAAGAAAGTCTTGTTCCCCTGTAAATTAATTTATGCATCTCTTTTAATTTATCTGAAGCATACAATTTCACTATTTGGGGGTTCAATGCCATCTGAAAATTCCTGCAAAAATTCATGATGGCATTTTGCACTTGCACTGCAATACCTCGTGCCGCATTTACAGTTGGACCGAAAAATATATTCAAAAGGACATTTACACCTTGAGTCAAAGCAATATAAGCAATAGTTCCAAACAGATTCCAGCCAGCGAACCCTGTCATGTTCTTGAATAAGTTCTTATCCATAAACCATTTATAATGTGTTTCAGGAAAATGTCTGCCACTGTAATATCCATATACGAATCTTATCAGCAGTTGAATTGCAAACATAAGTACAGCATAGAGCTTCAATTTATCAAAATCTCCTATGGTCAGAAGATATACTATAAGCAGCTTTAATGTGACCTCAAGAACAGAAATATAAGCGAATGCGCCCATTTTCTCATGCGCTATTATAGCAGCATTGTATGGTACGCTCATTACAAGAACTATTGTAGACAATATGGCAAAATGATATACCCAAAGTACCGCCTCCATACGGTCAGCAGGTACCGTCAGTTGCGTACAGACAAACCATAGCCCGACTGTTTCCGCCAATATAAATATGATTATTGATACAAGTGCATGTATATTTACACTGGTTGAAAACACTTGCTGCAGCCTGTCTCTATTATTCTTACCTATCTCGTAATTAAGAAAACGCTGCGTTGCAGCCGCCATGGCACTATTTAAAAACGTGAACATTGTCACGAATCCGGCCACCACATTATTCAGTCCAAAGTCCTGCACGCCCAGCGTGTTCAGGATGACACGACTCGTGTACAACGATACCGCCATCATGAACAGCATCCGAATGTACAGAAGCAAGGTGTTCTTCGCTATTCGTTTGTTGTTATCTGAAGATTGCTTTGACATAAAAACACCGTTTATCAGTCTTTGTTATCTGTTCTAAATATATTTTTAGAAAAATCCAAAATTGCCTTTGCACCGGTTATAGGCTTAGTCTGATTACCATTGCGTACGTAAATAGTATCATTAAACAAAACAGGCTTATCATGAGAAGACAACTCGAATATAATTATATCATTGTTTCCATATTTGGCCATCCTGAAATTAGCCATTATCTCATTCTTTACAGAATCTTCAATAGGAGTTTTACGAATCGAAGTCAACACTATATCTTGGAGTTTATCCCCCGAACCATCATAGTATTTTTCTATCTCATGCTGTACTCCTGTAATATAAAAATCCGTACCTTCAAACTTTTTAGAAGAAGACGTTTTATATAGTTTTTGGAACATCTTCAAGGAAGTTTCTCCTTCTGTTACTCCAACAACTACATAGCCTTTGGTCTCAGGACCTTTATTTACCTCTGCAGTAAGTATTTCGACAATCTTAGGAACTAAGGCTTTATTATATTTACCTGTGTTCAAATCGTGAAAACCTGTCTTGAAATCATATTGAGTTCCCTCTATTCTTGACAGCCTAACCATATTGTCAAGTTCCAATATCCAATTTTCCTTTGTCACGTCACTACCTTTCTTCTTCTTGAAACAAGATGAAATAATTCCTCTTACGGCTTGTATTTTCTGAATACGAGTCTTTGCTTTCCAATTGGAATCTGAGATACCTTGAAGATGATTAATTCCAATTCTGTCTAAGATTTTGATAAGTCTTTCATAATTTGTAATAATCATCTTTTCCTTTATCAACAATTCGAACAAAGCCAAAAAGACAACTTGATAGGTGCGAACTAGACCTTCAGAATAATCATCGGAGTAGACCAGGTTTCTGAAATTCTTATTTGACATTTGTAATAGTTTCAACATCTCAGCATGAACAGTTCTGAACCATGCAATTATTGTATCCTCACTCAAATTGGCAATTGCAACTTCCATTGCCGTGGATAATTTATTATCAGATTTCTCATTATATTGATAGAGATCATTCAATGCTTTGGAAGATGGCTCTACTTTATCTTTTAAAATCATATAGCTTAATATCCAAGCTACTAACTCTTCATCTCTGGAGACTCGCATATTTTGAACTGTTATAATCTTCTGCTTAACCCAGAATGTATCTTCCATTATGATACCATACTTTAATTTCTTGTTTGAGAGACTTATTTCTTTCATCTTATTTAACACCACCAGATCAGATGGTGAAACATCATGACGAATATCCGATGCAACTTTTCTTACAAGATTAGGGAATACACCAACAGCACCTGCTTGGCGTATTTCTTGATTTGACAATTGCTTGCCAAATGAGTTTATTCTACGGAATATAGCTTCTATACTCTTTGTATCTGCATTTATTATGGAATACGGCAAAGGATAATTGGTGATATTTACGCAAATTTGACGCTCTAGAATAGGATGTTGTTGTTCAAGTACTCCTTGGTCCAATAAAGATTTTGTAGATGCCAGTGTATTTAAATCAAAATATCCTTTATGCCCATCATACTCCAATGGATATTCATTTTCTATGAAAGACATAATAGAATTGAGTCGTTGCATGCCATCAATTATTTCATATTGAATCACACCTTTATTCTCTTTAGAGGCAAAAAGAAATAACGGAACAGAATACCATTTACTCAAAGAATCTATAAAAGCGGCTTTTTCTTCAAGCGTCCATACTAATTTACGTTGATATTTACGATTGACTATATATTTGTTACTCAGATAGTTATCATAAGCCATCTGCACACTTATCGTTAAACTTGAAATGGGATTATCATTCATATATTTATAGTAAGTATTTTTCTACACACCATAGTAATAAAATTGTAAAAATTCTCGCTAAAAACATTTAATAATTTTATATTTACATCTGAAAATGAAATCATGCAAGACATTATTATATCCTGTCATCTACAAATAATTTCATTCCATCATAACATAAAATTCAACCCTGTTTGAGAAATCTATCATTATTGGTGGCTTTACCACAATCATTGATAGTCAATTTCAACTCTAATTATAATTGCTTATTCACATCATCCCCCCAATCCCGACTTCATCCATGATATTCTTCCATGAGTAATTTGCGACGTTCATGCTCAGCGTGAAGGAGAGGTTGAGAAGCTTTCCGAGCTTGGTCAGGTTGCGGTTGATGGCTTTGGAGGCGATGTTGTACTGGCCTATCGCCATGGTGTGGTCGGTTGCCGTCAGGCACGGGAAGATATAAAGCCCCGGCTGATCGTAGCGGTCGGCAATCTCCTGCATATTCTTGTCCCATTTTATGAATGTTCGCTCCTGTTTACCAATAGTGTGTGGGGTGTAGGACAGCCGTCCGTCGCAGATGTCCGAGCGTCTCAGGAAGAGGATGTTGATGGGGCGCATGCCATGGGCATAGATCGAGAACAGGAAAATGTCACGGGCAAGGGACAGCGACTTGGGGTATGAAGAAAGATCAAGACTGCGCAAGCGGTGGAGGTTTTCAAAGGAAAGTATGTTACGTTCCTTTGGCTCAACTTTCTTCTGCGGACGCAATTTCACTTCTTTGAAAGGGCTTTCTTCCTTCGTCCACAGTCCACGTTTGCCGGCGTAGTTGTACAGGCATGACAGGTTGCGGACGTAGAAGGAGACGCTACTGTCGGCAAGCCCTTTCGCTGTGAGCCAGTCACGGTAGCCTTCCACCGTATCCTTTGTGAACTTGGCGAAGGAAATGTCTTCGCCGTCAAGGAATTTAGAGAAGTTCTTGACTACCTTAGCATTGCGTTCGGCAGGCATGATTTTCCCGTTCCTTTTCTGCTCCCTTATATATCCGTTTGCGAAAGAAATGAAGCCGCCACGTCCCTTCGGGAGGTGGTCCATCTCTATCGGGACGATGATCTTAGGCGTTTCCGAAGGCACGAAGTCCTCCACAGGCCGTATCCTGTCGGCATGGCTCTCATAGTAGCCGAGGTCGTCCATCAGTTCTTTCTTACTGCCTTTCAGCTTCTTCACGTTCCACTTGTCAGAGTATGAATGTGCGAGGTCGGCATACGCACGCTTGCCCGTACAGGCGAATAAGGCAACGATGATTTCAAGCTTTGGCATGTTATCGGCAAGAGTATTCAATGCACTGTCACATTTATATATGTACTCCGTAGTCTTTTCCGGATCGCGTAGAATCGCATATGCCATCATCAGCAGGGCGTCATAGCGTGCACGGAAATTCTGCTTGGGTATCTCGGTGCTGCCGAACTGCGATATGAACTCTTTTACAGCCGCAAGCTCTTCTTTGGTCGCGCCGTCAGCCGAAAGACTGCTGCGCAAGACGTTTCGGATTTTCGTGCTTTTCCGTCTGAAAAGGCCATAATAGCGTTCGTTTTCTTTCCCGAAATTCAGAATCTGGAGATTCTTCAGGTCTATTTTCAGCGTTGGAACGAAAAGGCTGTTTGTTACACGGAGTATGACAGTGCCACCACTTACTCCAGTTCTTGTCATTAACACGCCTTCCACGCCTTTGAAGTCGCCACTTGCCACACGCACGGAATCGCCTTCGTTCAATCTGACTGACTCTGAATTGCACAGAGGCACACGGTCCTTGTAGGCGTGTACCATCACCATGAACATCCTCATCTTGTCGTCAGTGATGCAGGCATAGGCGTTTTTGTTTTTATCAGCCCTTCCGTCATTCAGTATTGACAGAATCGGACACGCCTTCCGGAAGTCAAGTGCCTCATTGAGGGTTGAGTGTAAGAACACGTAGTTCAAACATAGCGGCTTCTCCACCGTATTCTGCCCATTGGAGTCTGTTGACATCACGAATTTGGGTATATAGTATTCCAATACGGGATGCTGGACATCCTTTAGTTCGTGTCTTCTCGCCATCTCATCCTCTATGAGCTTCGTGGTCTGAATGATAGCTTTCGAGGAACGTAGCACATACCATTTCCTTGCATTATTTTCGTCCATGAAAGCAGGTGTATTTTGGGAAAAGGATATTCTTCGCACTCTCCCAGAGAATAAGATTATCTGGAATTCAATTACTTATGTGCAATAATAGACCTCACCTTATAAAATTCTAAAGCTCGTTATGTTCAAGTTTCAGATGTATTTATTCAATGAGAAACTGCATTCTCTATAGAATAACAATGCAATTCTGGGTGCAAAGATATGGAAATTACTATAAACAAGCAAATTCCAAAGAAACAAAATTTTCAATAGAACCATTGTGAACCAAATTTCCTAAACAGATATTTTGCAAATATTTAGTATCCGATTCTATAACCAACAGATAATCAATATTATTTGTTTCGTACTTATTATATATAGAAATTCTGTTTTGCAAAACGAAATGCACTCAAAACAGGACAAAAACGCAATCACGATTTTCCGATGAGATTCCTTATAATGATTATCCGCAAACATACCACTCTCCTGTCTTGCACGCTGCAATATAACGACTGAACTAGTGGAGACGCGATAAATCGCGTCTCTACCTAAACAATGTTGATTAGTGGTACGATTG
>CAVDHB010000079.1:0-52524 GCA_963608705.1 Prevotella sp. P5-108 | reverse complement strand
CAGGATTCCTCGTCCGGGTAGTTCTTGCAAAAGTCCAAAAGATTCATGTCCGTATCTGTTTCTGATTACACTGCAAAGATACTGAAAACAAATGATATACGGAAACTATTGCGGGACTATTATATAACGGTTTTGGATATTTTGCGGACACTAAAGCGGATTACTTGGTGGTACGATTGCGGATAATCATATTTCCAGATTATATCCTTCGGAAAGGAAGATGGGCGTTATTATAGCCTTCTTGGCCGTAATGGTGCGAAAATCCGCAAGGCCATGCGCTGCAGTCTTTCCGCTGACGGACTGACCGCAGAAGATTTTGCGGCGGTGAAAGGATTCATATCGCAGTTTGGCGGCACGGAGATACCCAAGAAGAATTTCCGTGCTCGTTACGATGCTTTGTTGTTGATGGCGTATACGATTATCCGCAACCCGGAAAAGACAACGGTGTACCTATATAAATGTGACGGTGTGCTGAATTGCCTAACTGACGATCTGTCCAAAATGAAAGTCTTAGTCGCCTTGTTCGCCTGTACTGGCAAACGTGCGTATGCCGACCTGGCACACGCATTGACCGACAAGTGGAAGGGGAAGGAACTGAAAGGCGGAAGGAAAGAGCTGACGGACGACCTCGGCTATTATGAGAGTCATGCGGACAACATACCCAAGTTAAAGGACTTCGTACCTTTGGAGATGCCCAGGAAGGAGGTGCCGATGAACCCCGACGGTCTTCCCAAAGGGCGTGGAGGCTTCATTTCTTTCGTAAACGGCTATATAAGAGAGCAGAGAAGAAGCGGAAAAGTGCTTTCTGCCGACCGCAATGTCAAGGTTATCAAGAACTTTTCAAAATACCTGAAAGGTGAGGACATCGCATTCGCCCTGTTTACGAAGGAGACGGTAGAAAGCTACCGGGCTGGCTGATAAAAAACGGTTTTGCCGACAGCAGCGTGCGCTTGTATGTCCGCAATCTCTCCAGCCTGTACAACTACGCCAGCAATCGTGGACTGTGCCCGAAGGAAAGCCCTTTCAAGGACGTGAAGCTGCGTCCTCAGAAAAAGGCCGACCCAACGGAGCGGAAAGTCCTCACCCTCGACGACTTCCATCGGCTTCGAAGCCTCGACCTCACTCCATACGCCAAATCATTGTCCTTGGCTCGTGACATCTTCCTTTTCTCTGTCTATGCCCACGGAATGCGTTCCATTAACATCCTTTTCCTGAGACGTTCAGACATAGCTGACGGACGTTTGACCTACAGTGTCCATGCCCACAAAGGAAACCTGGAAAAGAAATCCATAACATGGAATAAGCCGATGCAGGAGATAGTTGACCGCTATGCCTCGTCCAGCCCTTACCTCTTCCCGTGTATCACGGCCAGCGATAATGAAATGGCCATCAGCCAGTATAGGGTTGTCTTGAGGTCAATCAACCGAAGCCTGAAAAAGCTCGGAAAACTTCTCAATCTTCCCTTTCCTCTTCATATGAACGTGGCCAGCTATTCATGGAAGATTGTAATGGATTGAAAATGCGACAGGCTTCGTGGGCGAGAAAGTATAATATCATCCATCTTACGGCTGACATTATTTGCGCATATGGGAATAATTTTCTATCTTCGCAGTATAAATCAATCTTGACGGCATGATGGAACGACGCAGGAAACTTTACCCAATAGGAATACAGACCTTCGAGAAACTACGCGAAGGCGACTATCTGTATATCGATAAGACGGAGTATATATATCGTATGGCATCCTCTGATGCCACGTATGTCTTTCTGAGCCGTCCACGCAGGTTTGGCAAGTCATTGCTGACTTCCACTATTCACAGCTATTTCTCAGGGCGAAAGGACTTGTTCAAGGGCTTGGCCATTGAGAAGTTGGAGAAAGACTGGACGGAATACCCTGTTCTACACTTTGACATGAGCCTGGGAAAGCACATGGACAAGGAGAGGTTGACACGATACCTTGAAGGACAACTGGAAAGGAATGAGGAAAATATAGGTGTCACAAAACAAACCGTGGATGTCAATGATCGCCTTACGAATTTAATAATTGCCGCTTATCGGAAAACAGGCAAGAATGTGGTCATCCTCATAGACGAGTACGATGCTCCGTTGCTTGACGTGGTACATGAGGAGAAGAATCTCCCCGTACTACGTGACGTGATGCGCAACTTCTACAGTCCGCTGAAAGGTTGCGACCCCTACCTGCGCTTCGTCTTCCTCACGGGAATAACAAAGTTCTCCCAGCTCAGCATCTTCAGCGAGCTGAACAATATTGACAACATCAGCATGGATGAGCGTTACGCCGCTGTGTGTGGCATAACCGAAGAGGAGATGCTCACCCAGATGGATAACGACCTGAATCTGTTGGCAGAAAATCTGAAAATGACCAAGGAGAATGCGCTGGCTAAGCTGAAAGAAAACTATGATGGCTATCATTTCACATGGCCTTCTCCTGACATCTACAACCCATTCAGTCTGCTCACGGCATTGTCTAAAGGCAAGATAAACTCCTACTGGTTTGGCAGCGGTACGCCAACATATTTGATTGAATTGCTGCGCAAATACAATGTCAGTCCTCAGAATATAGGTGCAAGGGAGGCTATGGCATCCTCATTCGACGCACCCACGGAACGTATGACCGACATCACTCCATTGCTTTACCAAAGTGGATACGTCACCATTAAGGACTATGACGATATAGTTGAACTATACACGCTGGACATTCCGAACAAAGAAGTGCGTATCGGTCTGATGAAAAGCCTCCTTCCAAACTATTTGCATCAGTACACAACCGAGGGAATCACTACGGTAGCACGCCTGTACCGTGCCATACTGCAAGATGACATGAATGGGGCTTTAGAGCTATTGCAGACGTTCCTCTCCACCGTTCCCTATTGCGACCATACCGACTATGAGGGGCACTACCAGCAGATGTTCTACGTGATATTCAGTCTGTTGGGAATGTATTGCGACGTAGAAGTCCGCACTCCCCGTGGACGTGTGGACATTGTGCTTCGTGCGCCAAGTACCTTATATATTATAGAGCTGAAACTCGATAAAGGTGCGGACGCAGCAATGAACCAGATAGACTTGAGGCAGTATCCTGAGCGTTTTCGCTTATACAATCTGCCGATTGTGAAGGTCGGCATCAGCTTCGACAGCGAGAAGCATACACTTGGGGAGTGGAGAATTAACCTCGAAAACTATATAAACACACATAAAACGCAATAGGCTTCGATGACCAATGAAGCCTATTGCGTTGGCGGATGAAACAGGCTTCGATGGGCAATGAAGCTGGCTTGCATAAAATAGTCGTAATTCTTTGAAGGCGATTTATAGTTTATTGCGTAAGATTTTTCCAAAAACTCTTGGTCGCTTCATCAGAAAATCGTAATTTTGTTTCAAACTTAAAGAATGGAAGAGAAAATAATGAACATAGAAGAGAAAAGAGCTGATTTCATGCGTCGTTTCAAGGCTTCACGTGAGCGTAAGGCTGAGTATGTAGCCAATATGGAAATGCGGATGAGAGAGGACTATCGTCGCAGGACAGGTAAGGATGCTGAGTCTTTTTGCATCTTGTCGTAATGGGGAAATTAGATTTAATCAAAGTCGTGTGCCATAAGTGTTGGTGGACTTACGTGCCATAGATGACAAACAGCAACTGTTGCTGTTTGAGCATAAAAGAAATATTCGGGAAGTTGTATTGCCATAGGGGGTGGAGTGTTACAGGACATATACCAACAGGCAACAGACCTGCTAAGGAAATATAAGAGGAATAAGGTCAGGCTCTATGCCAGGCTTCACGAGTGTTGACTTATATGACCCAAGCATTGGAGGAGCTGATGGTTTATACTAAGATAGGCAGTGTGTTGATAGACAACAACTGCTGTGAGAAGGTCGTCCGCCCATTTACGCATCTCCGAAAGAACTTCGGTGGTTTCAGTAGTGAGAAGGATGCCAAGGTTACAGCGACATTCCTTACTTTCGTGGAAACATGCAAGCTTATGACGAACATAAACTGGACACCATACACATTTTCACTATAACTATACTACAAAGAAGATATGTATCTAAGCAAGATAACAGTACATAATTTCAGATTACTAAAAGATTTTTCTGTTGATTTGGAGCAAGAACTGTCTCTTATCATAGGAAAGAATAACTCTGGCAAGACTTCGCTCTTGTATCTACTGGATAAGGTGTTTCATTGGAGAGACAAGGGTGGATGCATCCATATTGATGATTTTAATCTTGACTTCAAGACATCATTGGTTGAGATGTTGACCAATGATGTAGATATCAAAGAGGATGATTATCAGGAAAATGGTGTTAGACTTCGATTATACATTAAGTATAATGATGACGATGACTTGTCGAATGTAGGTCTTATCATGATGGATTTGGATGAGAACAACTATTACGTCATTCTCGGTTATGACTATGTGCTTCCTTATAATGCTTATTGTAGGCTCCGCGAAAAAGCAAAAGCTAATGCTGACAAGCATAAAACAGGCGTACAAGAGGAAGTTGAAAATCTCTTAGATAAAAGCATAGCCAACTATTTTGTGCTGCGCAGGAAATCTATTGCTTATGATATCTTATCCAATCAAATTAATGAGTGCGACTATATAGACTTGAAGACCCGTCCGCAGTTTCATGAAGACGCATTGATTTCGATTGGTTATATTGACGCTAAACGCCAAGTAGCCAATAAAGAGAACGACAAAACTTTGTCTTTACAGACAGCAGAACTTTTTAATCAATTGCAATCCGATGAAAATGAATTTCTTGACAACTTCATTCAAACCATTTCCGAATCAGATAGGAAACTGGGTAAGGTTTATGACAAGATGTTTAGTTCAGTTCTCGGAAAAGTGGAAGAAATGGGAGGAGTGAAGCCAAAGGAAACAAAACTTATGGTTACTTCTTCCTTGAAGCAGCAGAATCTTCTAAAAGGTAACACAAAGGTTGTTTATGAGCATACTGGAGCACAATTGCCTGAAGACCATAACGGATTGGGATATATGAATTTGATTTCAATGATATTCCAGATTGAAATTATACGTCAAACATTTATGAAAGGGCGTAATGGCAAGATGGCTGACATCAATCTGCTCATCATTGAAGAACCCGAAGCTCATACACATCCGCAGATGCAATACATATTCATCAAGAATATCAAAAACTTGTTGGCATCTCCATTGGAAACAAAAGACGAGACACGACAGATACAGTCTGTTATCAGCACCCACTCTTCCCATATTGTTTCTGCAAGCGAGTTTGGTGACATCAAATATATGCGCAGGATAGGCAATGAGGTCACTGCTAAGAATTTGAAAGACTTACGGAAAGAGTACGATGATGACGAACAGCAATGGTACACTTTCTTAAAACATTACTTGACACTTAACAGAAGTGAATTATTCTTCGCAGATAAGGCTATATTTATCGAGGGAGATACAGAACGTATTTTGTTACCAATTTTGATGAAGAAGATAGACCAGGAAAATCATTGCAATGAGGTTGAAAACGAGTTGCCATTATGTAAGCAGAACATTTCAGTTATTGAGGTTGGGGCTTATTCTCATAAATTTGGAAAGTTCATAAACTTCATCGGATTGGAAAAGGCGGTTGTATTTACTGACTTAGATATTGGACATAAAATCAACGGAAAAGGTCATATTCTTAAGACAAAATATATAGACTCAGACGAAAAGTTTACATCCAACAACGCATTGAAAGAATATTTTGAGGATCTGAAAGATGGTAAAGATTTAAAAATAAGCAAATTACTTTCATTGTCTGACGATCAAAAAGTATTTACTTGGAATGCTAAAGATTCAAAATGGAAGCAAGATGAAAATGGTAATATGAAAGTCTGCTTCCAGTTGAAAGAAAACGACTACCAAGCAAGAACCTTTGAAGATAATTTTTTTACCATCAATAAGGATTTCTTACTGAAGAATAAATCGAGAATTCGAGGCCTGAATGAAGGGATATTAAACGATTTCTTAGATACGAGCAAAAATACGGATGAGTATGATTTGGCAGAACATGGCATTGAAAGCAAGGCTACTTTTGCTATCGAAATTATCTACAACAGCGAGAAAGATGGCGACAAAGAATTCTGTGGTTGGAATATTCCACAATATATAAAAGATGGACTTTTATGGATCAGGAAGTAGAAAAAATCATAGGCCACATAGAAAGAAATGAAAATTTTCTCCTTAGTGGTGGAGCAGGAAGTGGCAAGACATACTCTTTGGTACAAATCATACGTGAGGTTATTGCAAGACATCCGTCAAGCAAAATTGCCTGTATGACATATACTAATGCTTCTGTCCATGAAATAGAACGAAGGGTTGACCATCCCAATCTCAATGTTTCGACCATTCATGATTTTCTGTGGGATAACATAAAAAACTTTCAACGTGAACTTAAAGCCACGTTGATAGAAATGTTGAATATGGAAGATTCTGGAATATCATTAAATGGGTATGAAGGTGAAGTTCCATCAAATTTCTTCGATAAAGATAGAGAGCCAGACTTTGCCATACAATACAAAGAATACCTGAAGTTGCAAGATGGCATCGTTTCTCATGATGAAGTATTGAAACTTTCGGAAAGGATATTTGCCAAGTATCCCAAGATAGTATCTTTTGTCAAGTCGAGATACCCTTTTATTTTTATAGACGAGTATCAAGACACCAATCCCCTGATTGTTAAAATTCTATTGGAATACTTTCCGACAGTTAGCAAAAAATGTGTCGTTGGCTTCTTTGGTGATTCTATGCAAGCCATTTACGATGATGGTGTAGGCGACATTGACAATTATCTGATTACAGATGAGACTCTTGATGGTTGTGTATATGAGGTGCAAAAGAAGCAAAACCGAAGATGTCCACAATCTATCATAACTTTAGCGAATTCCTTTCGATTGGATAGTTTGCGCCAAGAGCCTTCTAATGATTTGACTGCTCCCAATATGACTACGGAAGGGCATGTAAAAGAAGGTTCAATCTCTTTTTATTATTCGGACAAGGATAAGACAGAAGAATTGAAAGAAAAACTTACGAGCGAACACGGATGGGATTTTTCTGATACCAAAAATACAAAAGAACTACGATTGACTCATAATCTGATTGCAAATGAAGCAGGATTCGAAACCCTGATGCAAATACACGATTCTGACAAAATTATAGAGTATGGAAAGAGAATAAAGAACTATGCCAAAACTAAGGGAATTCTTGATGACATCAAGCAACAAACATTGGATGAAGCAATTAAAACCTTATCGTCAAAATTCCCCGATGACAAAAAGAAGTGGTCACCAACAAAAGCACAACAAGAATTCATTGATATAAATTCTGCTCTTTATACAGAAGCATTGACAATGCCATTTGAAAGCATTGCTTGTTATGTGGACAAAGACCAATTGTTGGATGACAAGTATGGGGAAGATGCAGACAAGGGAACAGGTTCCAAGTTATCCCCACTCAACCATCATTTACACAAGATTGAACATTGCATTCAATTGTATCTTAACAATAATTATAATGAATTCATGCGTTCAACTAGTATAAAACAAATAGTAATGGCAAGACAGAAAAAGGAACTTCGGGAAGGAATTGACAAGATAATCTGCTCTTATGATGACATGAATATTTCAGAGGTCATAGATTTAGCTGATAGCTTGGGAATTTGCATAAAAGATGACAAGGTGAATTCTTATATAGGGAACAATCACTATCTGTGGAAACGAATAAAAGAAGTAAGCTATAAAGAGGCAAGGAATGTTTACGACTATCGAATGGGAAACAAACCTTTCTCTACTCAACACAAGACAAAAGGATTGGAATATAATAACGTATTGGTGATATTAAAATCCAATTGGTCTAAATATAATTTCGAATCTTTGTTTTATAATACATGCAAGAATGTTTCAATTGTAGAACGTACAAAGAAACTATTCTATGTTTGTTGTACACGAGCCAAGGAAAACTTAGTTGTCTATTATCCATCAGCATCCAATCAAGTGATAGAAGGTGCAAATGCACTGTTTGGTAAAGAAAATATTTATAGGATATAACGAACTATTGCTGAAAGATATCATAGAGTATGTGTAGGCAACACTCTTGTTGGAGAAGAAACTATGTGTGATGCTCTATGACGAGGGAACACGGGATCACAAGCTCCAGGAGGAGAAAATTTTCAAGGGCTCTTCTATTGTGGGATTCGTTGCTGACCAAGCTCCCCTGTATCCATCCTGTCATAGTTAAAGGCTTGGAGGGGTGGGAACTGCTGCGTTAGACCTTGCTAGTTCCATGCTCGCCATTATCTCTAGTGGATGCTTACTTGGTCGATTTGAGAATGGAGAATTTTCTGATATTGATAAACGCTCTGTTCCATATAGAGAGTTTTCCTTTTGGAAAATAACCAAAGTCCGGAGCATCGCTTGGAGTTCCGCAAGGAATGGGGCGAACCAATCGTGGACCACATTATGGGAATGCTCAAAAAGATACGTGCCGCAGGAAATGAATATGGCCAGATGGTCCACAGGGCAATAAATTATATGTCGGATGACGAAGAAGCCTTCCGAATATTCCTCTCGGACGGTCGAATCGACATATACAACATGACCATAGAGAGATGTTTCAGGCATATCGCCATGGGAAGACGCAATTGGCTTCACTTTGCTGTCCGGAACATATCTTTTATGTTTGGGCTGTTGAAAAGTTGCAAATTGAACAACGTTAATTTCGGTGAGTACATTGAGGATATTCTTACCCGTATCCTCATGGGCGAGGAGGATGCCTCATTCTTGCCATGTGACTATGTTCGCCATTTTAAAGACGGCAAGGATGCAGAGGTTACCAAGGTATCTTAGGCTGTCGCTTGATTGTTAAACAATAAAAATCGGAATTTTATTCAAAAATACTGGTATGGCTAACCCACTGATAAATAGTGGGGACGCTGTATTGGTGGCTTACAATGCATTGAATTCTTAACAACTCAACATATAGGCACTTGTCAGAGTGCTTATATACAAAGGGGTATGCCCTAAATTGAGTATTAACCTTTTGAGTACAAATAAATTAAATAAATAGATATATGTGCATATTTATACTTATACTTTTTATCCTCTTATTGTTATTTTTCTCTTATTATAGCAATAATAAAAATCTTTTTACTCCATCTTTGATTTGCTGTCTCAGCTTTCTAATTGGAACATCACTATTGGCAAACAACGCTATTAATCAAGGAATTGACATCCATCCCCAAACCATCTTTGTGATAATTCTTGGCTTGTCTGGCATCATTGTTGGTGAAAAAATTGCTTCAAGAGGAACGTATAAAAAAACGACTTTGCAGAAAGAGAGCTTTGAAAATCTTTCTTTTATTTACATAAATAAAATGCTCTCTTATTTACTTTTGTTAGTCAATGTCGCAATAGTTTACATGTTTTATAAGGAAGTAGTAAGAATAGGAACTTCAGCTGCGACATCGTCATTAGGTTCTTTTTCAGATATAATGGCCTCTTATCGTACCAGCATGATGTTTGGAGACATTTTGGAATATAATGTTAACCCAATAGTATCACAATTTGTAAAAATAGTCATCATATCTACATATATATATTTGTTCACCTTCATATATAATGCGGTAAAAGGACTTCCATGGAAAAAGAATATAATAAATTTATTGGTTTCCTTGCCTTACTTTGCTTATGTATTCTTTACCGGTGGACGACTCGGCTTCATTACAATATTAGCGGCTATCTTATGGTATGTTTTTATCACTATGTATTTTAAGAAAGATAGCTATAATTTCAAAATGTTCCAGTCTAAATTCAAGAAATATGTTGTTATATCTCTTTGTTGCATATTGACTCTTTTTTATTCTCTAAGATTAGCAATGGGACGTGCAAACACAAAAGATGATGAGTTTCTTGATTATATAACTATTTATATCGGAACTCCGACGCTATTGCTTGATAAATATTTGGAAGAACCAAAGAATGAGAATTTTTCTCTCTCTAAAAGTGAGACGTTTATTGGTTTAGGGATATTTTTTGCAAAAATGGAAGGGAAAAAGAAAAACGCAGGTCTTGAATTCAGGTATGAATCTGACGGCACGAATTTAGGCAATGTATATACCCCCTTTAGACGGTACTATAATGATTTTGGATACATTGGCGTTTTTGTTTTACCACTTATCATGGGATTTGTCCTAAAACGAATTTTAAGTAAATGTTATTATCCTAAGAGTTTTAACAAAAAGACTATCTTTTGTATAATGATTTTTGCTTATCTGTTTACGGCTTTACCAACTTATGCGGCAGAAGATATTTTTTATATACGACTTAAATTAGGCTTTATTGAAGAATTGATTCTTCTTTACATCTTCTATAAATATCTGATTAGATTTAAATACAACCATGCCCTTAAATAAATCCGAACTCAAGCGAAATGCCTCTTATGCATTTACGGCACAGTTCTTAGCATTGTTACTAAGCGTCATAATGTCATTGATTGTGCCGAAACTAATAGGGGTGGAGGCATTTTCATATTGGCAATTGTTCATATTCTATACACAATATGGCGGTTTTTTGCACCTGGGACTGAATGATGGTGTGTATTTGCGCTCTGGAGGAAAAGAATATGGGTCCCTCAATTACAGACAATTAGGCTCTGAGTATAAATACGCCATAACCATACAGACTGGTCTTTGTGCCATTATATGTCTATGGGCCTTCTTTTTCTGCGACAAGGACCGCTATACTATAATACTGCTCAGCTGCATTTGCACCATAATAAACAATACGGTGACGTATTTTGGATATATTCTGCAAGCTGTAAACAACACAAAGGCTTATTCTATTTCCCAGATTTTTGAAAAAATAGTCTTTATAGCCATTCTTGGATTGCTTTTTATATGCAAATCGGAAGATTGGTTATACTATATAGGCTTTTATATTTTTGCAAGAATCATTGCGATGGTTTACTGTATATATGAGGCCAAAGAGGTGCTGTTGTCAAAGTTGTTGAGATGGAAGAACATAGTTTCTGATTTGTGTGAGAATGTGAAAGTTGGGCTTACGCTTACTTTTTCCAATGTCGCAAGTATGCTGATTTTAGGAATTGGCAGATTCTTTACCGATGCTTCTTTTGGCATAGTGGAGTTCGGCAAACTGTCTTTTGCCATTATGCTCACCAATTTTTTTCTCGTGTTCATGTTGCAAATCAGTCTGGTACTTTTCCCAGCATTGAGAAGATTAAACAAAGACGAGCTTCCAGGAATCTTTGCAAAGATAAACATTGCCCTTACAATACTCGCTCCACTACTATTATTGATGTATCCTTTGATATATCTATTCATTTCATATTGGCTTCCCGGCTATAAACAGTCATTGGTATACCTGATTTTTCTTTTGCCGCTTACTTGTTATGATGGAAAAATGCAATTGCTTTTCAATACCTTCCTAAAGGTGTCGCATAAAGAAAGAATTATGTTCTATATCAATATGACATCTTTTCTTTTAAGTCTTGTCATGGCATGGGTGGCTGTATATGTGATTCATTCCATAACATTTGTCGCATTGGGAATGTTAGTGGCGATTATTGTGAGAAGTGTGATTGCGGAAATTTATTTAAGCAAATTGTATAATATAAAATCCTATGCAAATGCCCTCATGTTCGCATTCTTGTGCGTGGGATTCGTATTGTCCTTTAATTATTTCAATATATGGATTGCCTTGACTATATATTTCGTCCAATACATCATGTGTTGCTATTTAAATAGAAAATCAGTGGCAATGCTAAAACATAGAATTATAAAATAATATGCAAAACATAAAAGTTTCGGTAATAATGCCGGTATACAATTCTGGCGAGTATTTGAAAACGGCTGTCGAGAGTGTCCTTTCGCAAAGTCTACGTGAGATTGAGCTAATTCTTGTGGATGATGGCTCTACGGATGGCAGTTCCGAGCGTTGCGATGAGTATGCCAAGGAGGACTCTCGTGTGGTAGTTATTCATCAGAAGAATGGCGGAATTTGCAATGCCCGGAATGCTGCTTTGAAGATAGCTAAAGGTGAATATATCGGATTTTCAGACCATGATGATGAGTTTGCCAAAGAGACTTATGAGAAAGCATATTCCTTTGCGACAACAAATGATTTGGACTTAGTGAAGTTCGGACATAAAACCATAAAATCTCAAGGAAATACAGTGCTTAAGGTTTGGAATTTCTGTCATACAAAACAAATATATCAACCAGAAGAGGTCGGAACACATTATTTGAAAATGCTTCAAAGGAGACAAATGGAATGTGTTTGGGACTCATTATACCGTAAAGATTTTCTGCAAAGACACAGTTTGGAATTGAATCCTGAATTTAAGGCAGGAGGTGAAGATGTGGATTTCAACGGACGTGTGGTTTCATGCAAGCCAAAGATTGGCATTATGAGTGAAGTTTTCTACTTTCATTACATAAGGGTGGGATTTTCTACTTCCACAAAATTTAAAGAAGTGAATGTGCTAAATGCATTGTCCTTTGCAGGAAGATTAAATCAATATC
This sequence comes from Prevotella sp. P5-108, assembly GCA_963608705.1. Lineage (GTDB taxonomy): Bacteria > Bacteroidota > Bacteroidia > Bacteroidales > Bacteroidaceae > CAVDHB01. Next base: position 39,948 of record CAVDHB010000079.1, on the reverse strand, counting down.
TGTCCACTTATAATACGGATGATATATTCAAGGAGAATTCCTTACTATATGCTGACACGATAATTCAACGGAGTGTGGGTTCATTACTCTATAGTACATCAATGCCAGCCTGTAAATACTCAAAAGAGAAAATATCTATATTGTTGGACAAAATAAGGAATGATAAAGCTATACATCCATGTTGTTTCGCAATATCAAAGATACAATTTATCATTAAGAATCCCAAATACGGATTTCTTTATACGGCATTTTGTAACAAGTGGTATAATATATGTAGGATTCTTTACTATATGCACAATTTAAGAGATAAGGTAATTTCAAATAAGGTGGTACAATGAAAAGCAAAGTAACAATAATAACCCTTCAAAATGTTCGCAATTATGGTTCTGCCCTTCAAGCTTTAGCCACTCAGCAGTTTTTCAAAGAATTAGGATGGAACGTAGACTTCATCAACTATATGCGGGCAAACATTTCCTCGCCATCAATCAGGGCTAAAAATTGGTGCAAAGGGATGAATCCCTTGAAGAGAAGTATATATTCGACTTTGCTGTATCCCACATTTATCAGGCAGAACACCGTATTCAACCGCTTCCTTTCAAAGAACTTGAATGTTCAGAATACGGTTGTTACGACAAAGAAAGATTTTGCCAAGTTACCAATTACAAGCGATGTTTATTGCACAGGTTCTGACCAAACATGGAACTCAGAGTGGAACGGTGGCGTACTACCTGAGCTTTTCCTTGACTTCGTGCCAGATGACGTGAAGAAAATCTCGTATGCGGCGAGTATGGGAAAAGGCAAATTGGAAGAATGGGAAAAAGATGAAACGAGAAGGCTTTTGCAACGTTATTCATATATATCCGTTCGTGAGAACACGGCTGTGGAAATTATAAATGGTCTTGGAATAAAAGGGACAGTACAGGTGTTGGATCCTACATTGCAGATGGACAAGGAGTTTTGGATGAGATACACACGGAAGCCTAAAGAGACTGGATATGTGTTGATATACCAGTTGAACACCAATCCTAAGTTTGATGCATACGCCAGTGAATTCGCTAAACGCAAAGGGCTGAAACTTTTAAGATTTTGTACACGGTTCGACCAAATAGCGAAGTGTGGAAAGTCGTTGCTGATACCAGAAGTTGTCGATTTCATATCGTATATCGCATACGCTGATTGTGTGATAACAGATTCTTTTCATGCCACAGCGTTCAGCATAAATCTCAACACAAACTTCATATCCATATATCCACACGATTTCGGAAGCCGATTAGCAAGCATATTGGAATTGACCGAACTGAAAGATAGACATCTGAATAGTTATGACGACTTTTCGTTTGTAGACAATATGGATATTGATTTTCATCACGCCAATGACATTCTGAGTAAAGAACGAAAGAAAGCGGTTGATTTTATGAAGAAAGCTTTGACAGAATAATATGGAACGGATTACAGAATTTTGTACAGGGTGCAGAACGTGTGAACAACTGTGTCCTCATCATGCTATCTCAATCAAACCAGACGCGGAAGGTTTTATCATACCTGTGATAGACCAAAATGATTATCCGCAATCGTACCACCAACTCCAAGACGGACGATTTGGCTGGTGGGTAGCCCCTTTGGAACGACAGGCTGATGGCAGGTCTTAATCCCGTCTGCCGTCAGCCATCTTCAAAAGAAGAGCCGCCCACTCTTTAGGCGTTGGGAATCATAAAGGAAGTACCCAATTTATCACCGTGTCCTCTTCCCCATGACGGGAATTGTCCGTATATTTGCCGAGAACTAAATATGTATAAGTAAGAAGCAGAACCATGGAAAAGAGAAAAGTAATGATTAGAGAAAAGAATCGTGAAGAGGCTTCCATTTTAGAAAATGTTGGAAATGAAGCCATCCTTACAGATGAGGATGTCAAGGAGTACATACGAAAACAAGGGTTCATTCCTTTGGATGAAGCAATGAGAAACTTCTATAATATTGCAGATAATGCGGCCAGTAAGCATGAAAAGCGATAAAAGAATTTTCCAATGTTTATCTCCCCAGGTATCTGAGATGGTAAATCGCATTTGCGACTCCAATTTCGGGAATCCATTTCCTTATAGAGAATGGAAAGGATATTTTAATACATGCGTGCAATGGTTAAGATTATTCCAAAATGCAATTTTTGAAATAGGTCGGAATACAGAGACGGTAAGAGAGGACACTCTCCTTAAAGCACAATTGTTAGGCGGAGAGTTGGGTTCATGCCATTACAGAATATCATCTTTGGGAAATAGAACCATTATATATGTAATTGATATTAGTTTTAACGAATTCCAATTTCAAGGATTTAAACTCATACTTAACGAGTCCGACTATCAGTCAAGCTACAAGTCAAGACTCCAAACGAAAGACAGTTTTACGGCACAATTCAAGAGGGCACCGCTAAGGGATATGCATATAAGGACTTTAAAAAGCGGATATCGTCTTGTTAAATTCAAGAGACACGTAGCATTTTTAAAGCCAAACAAAAAAGAGCTGTTGTTTAACAAGTGGTTTATAACCGCGACTGATTTTGATGAGCATGGGAAAGCGTATGCGCAAGGCTCTGACAACAACATCTATGAGATTGACACCGATGGCAATATGAGACTGTCAGACAAAAGCCTTGGAGATATTAATAATCTGTTGGAGTCAAGACGTGCGATAAAGAGTCTAAACGAGCGAATGACAAATCAAAACAAACGCCATGCGATTCCGCTATACGAGGTCATGAGACTCCTGGCCGAGGAAAAGCACGGCAACCTCGGATGGAAGGGAAGCCAGCCGGTATTCAACAAGTTGGAAAGGGAGCTGAAAGCACATGAGAAAGAAACAGGAATCAAGGTGTCTAGACATCCCAGAGGAGCGACGCAGTTCTCTGTGAAGAACCCCGAAGGAGGCGAAATGATATTTTATGGTGATAAAGACCCATTTATAGCCGAGGTGGTGAAAGGTCTTGAGAAGTACGGGAAACTCCGTGAGATGCGTACGTTCGAACTCGGAGGAAAAACATACAGACAGTTTCGTAAGTGCTCCGACAAGTAAGGGGGATAAAACGAAACGTGTGAGGTTGTGGGATTGGAGGATTGGGTGGATAGTGTTGGCTTATTGGGAGTTATGGGCGATTTGAAGGACGTGAGGGGTCGAAACGAAACGTGTGAGGAATGTTACATTGGCTTACATTGCTTGAACATTTGAATGGGGGTGTTCGAGGATTTGAACGGTTTTGTTTACATTGGGGGTGTCTGTAGGTGTTTTTAGGGTGTTTGGAAGGTGTTTTAGGGCGTTTCTGAGGTGTTTTATGGGGACTTGAGGGATTGTGCCGTCTTGGCTGTGTGGAGGGCTTCCTGGAGCTTTGTTTTTGTGTTGGTGTGATGTGGATTATTTGTGATTCATTGGTTGTTTTATTGCTGTTTTCCTTGTTTGATTCTTCCATATAGTTATTATTTGGTATATTTGCAGTGTTTTATTTCCAAATAATGATGTTATGACAAAGGTGATTATGGTGCAGATTATACGGACTAAGAAGATATACTTCTTCGGGTCTGTTTCGGCTATATTTGAGCGGTTCTCGGAGGCTGAGATAGGGATGACCAAGGGTGCTTTGCTTCATGCGGGACTGGGTGACGGAGTGATGAAAGTGACCGGACGTGCGATTGTTTACCAGTCGCATCTGATTCGCTGTCACAGGGAAGTGTAAATGCCTTGCTATGAGTGTAATAAGCTGCTTATGCGGCTTTTTTCATACCCTTCCCTGTCTTCCTGCTCTCTCCTCTCCTTTTTTCGACTGTTCGAACGGTGCTCAAATGGTTAAAATGGAGTTGGATATTCACTTGGATATTCTGTTGGATATTCATTTTTAACACAAAAAATGACGTTTCAGCCCCCTATAACGACCTAAAAACGACAAAAAAGGTGGTATTTGGACGTTTTCAAGGAGGGATAATGCCACCTCTTTACAGGATTCAGCACCCCATAAATTCACTTATTAAGTTGAAAATAAGCACTTTATCGTTTTTTAGTCTTACACCCTCTTTCCCTTCTCGTTTCTATCAGAAGAACTTGCTAATGCTGCCTAGTTATTCTACTCTTATTATTCCTTGTACAAGGGCTATCTGATAAATGCATGAGCGAGGAATTTCGAAAGGTTTGTATTCAGGGTTTTCGCTAACAAGCCGTACGGTCTCTTCATTTTTACCAGGTTGAACTTTTTTTATCAATGCCCCTTGATCCGTATTTATGACATAGGCTTTTCCCCATTGAAAAAACAAATCGGTTAAAGATAGCATCTTGCATGCTACAAGATCTCCAGATTGATATTTAGGAAACATGGAATCTCCTCGAACGTGAATGAGAAAATCTGCGTTTCTAAAGGCAGGTACAATGAACTTTTCGCATTCGTCAAGCATTACGGTCTGTTCACCTGTAAAAATTCCAGCCATTGCATCAATTGGAATAAGTGGTATTCCGCTGTCAGCAGTTGTAGACTTGATTATACTATCTCTGTCAGGCGTGTTAGTCATTTCACCCTCTCCTGTAAGAAGCCAATTGGGAGATATATTCGCATTAGCGCATATCTTTTCAAGAACATCATAAGAAGGCTTACCCATCCTTTTTCCTACTACATTTTCGATAACTGTAGGATTTACCCCTATTTTGATTGAAAAAGCTCTTTTATTTCCTTCAAAAAGGGTCTCAATGATAATTTTAAAACGTTCGTTTATGGTCATGCTATTTGTTAATTATTCGCTAATGCGTAAATTTATCTCCATTTTATTTTGTTTGTTCGCAAATGCGCACTATCTTTGCACCGTTGTCGTGAACGACACGGCTTCAAAGTTACGGAAATAATCAAAGTAAAACAAGTATGGAAAGAAAAGAAAGAAGAATCATCGCCTCTCCCGGTCTCCAATGTGAGGCTGCCCGTACGTGGGGTGTGACTGTCCGAAGTGTCCAGCGGGCTTTGGCCTACAGTACAGTCGGCGGCAACGCCGGGAAAATAAGGGCGTGGGTGCTGAATCATGGCGGCAAGCTGTGCGAGACCCGCATACTGGAGAACCCTTACAAGGAGACTGTTAGGGTATGAGCGTAAAGTTTAATGTCGAACGTATGCGCCGGTTATTGACTGTGCGGATATATCTAATCTGGATCGCCCAGATGGATAAGGACACTCCTTATCATACGGGACTTTTTGACTTGATGGCGGAACGGGCTTGCGAGGCTGCGGACGCTTTGGTCGGGAAGATGAAAGAAAGGGATACGGAGAACTCCGGTTCCGATGATTGATGTTAAAATGGACAGACATGAAAAAGATACAGTTTACAATCTCGTTTATCGGGATGGTGGTTGCGGCGGGCTATCTAAACGGCAGTCCGGACTTGCAGGGGTGCTTTTTCGCCCTTGTGATGATGGTGCTCGCAGCCTTTCCCGCCTGGGTACTCCTCTCCAAGGATGACGAGGAGGGGGGCGATGACGGGACGCACAGAACTTCCTTAAAATAATATCGCCATGGAAAAGTACAAAGGCTGCGTGTGCGTGACTTTCGCCGAACTGACAGGAGGAGAACGACCTGTAATGAGCAGAACGACTTATCAGAATCTTGTAATTCGCAAAGAGATAAGTATAGCTCGCCGGGGTTGTAACGGACGTGTGGCGTTGTACGATTTCCAGTCCCTGCCGGCGAAGTACCGCCGGGCGTTCATCGAGCGGCACGGCAATCCCGTGGAGCTTCTGGCGGAGCCGGGGGACGCGGGGCCTGTGCCGGACAGGGAGACGAAGGAGTGGTTCGCCGCCTACACCTACCTGAAGAACGGTGCGGAGACGCACCTGGAGCCGGGGATCATGCGGGAGTACGTGGCGAACGCCACGGCGCTGCGGGAGCTCATGGATTGTTACAACACGATGGTCTCCACCCGCAACCGCTGCAAGAACCCCTACAGACGGAGCGACCTGTGGAAGAAGGTGGGCGAGGAATGCGAGCGCCTGCGTGGACTCACCGGCCACACCCTGCCGAAGAGCCTGGAGCGGCTGAAGGAGAGGATGCGGCGGTACAAGGCGGAGGGTTTCCGGAGCCTCGTGAGCGGCAAGCTGGGCAACGCCCACACGCTGAAGATCACGGGCGAGGTGGGCGAGTACCTGCTGGCCCTGAAGCGGAGCCGTGTGCCCGTGTACACGAACGCGCAGATCTTCGCCAAGTACAACGGGGAGACCACGGCGAGGAACCACCGGCTGATGGAGGCCGGGGAGAAAGACAGGGGGAAGTACTGGAAGCCGCTCAGGAGCCTGTCGAACCTGCGGGCCTGGTACGAGTCGGCGGAGGTGAAGCCGCTGTGGTACGACGCGGTGTACGGGGACAAGAAGGCACGGGAGCGTTACTCCCGCCAGCACCGCACGCTGCTGCCCTCCATGCGGGACTCGCTGTGGTACGGCGACGGCACGAAGATAAACCTCTACTACCGGGTGGAGGGCGACAACACGCGCAAGTACAGCGTGAACGTGTACGAGATAATGGACGCCTACTCGGAGGTGTTCCTGGGCTATTACATCTATACCGGGAGCGAGGAGCACACGGCGCAGATGCGGGCCTTCCGCATGGCCCTGCAGCGGAGCGGCCACAAGCCCTACGAGGTGGTGTACGACAACCAGAGCGGCTACAAACTGCTGGACAAGGAGGGGTTCTTTGACAAGGTGTGCCGGACGCACAGGCCCACGGCTCCGTACAACGGACGCTCGAAGACCATCGAGGCGGCGTTCGGGCGGTTCCAGGCGGAGGTGCTGCACAGGGACTGGGCGTTCACGGGACAGAACGTGACGGCCAGGCGGAGGGACAGCCGCCCCAACCTGGAGTTCATAGACGCGAACATACGGAACCTGCCCACCCTGCCGGAGCTGATGGCCAAGTACGCCCGGATGCGGGAGGAGTGGAACAACGCCGCGCGGACGGACACGGGGAAGACCCGGCTGGAGATGTACGAGGAGTCGGTGAACCCGGAGACGGAGGAGATCACGGACGAGGACATGGTGGACATCTTCTGGGTGCGCACCCGCAAGCCCGTGACGTTCACCAGCGGCGGTATCACCATCACGGTGAACGGCCGGGAGCACACCTACGAGGTGTACGAGCGTCCGGGAGTGCCCGACCACGAGTGGCGCAGGAGGCACACCTACGAGAAGTTCTACGTGATGTACGACCCGAACGACATGGGGACGGTAAGGCTGTACTCCGTGGACAAGGCGGGCGGGACGCACTTCGAGCGGACGGCCTCGACCTACATGACGATCCACAGGGGGCGGCAGGAGCAGACGGCGGAGGAGCGGGCGTTCATCGCCAGGGAGCACCGGGCGAACGAGGAGGACCGCGTGGAGCGGTACGTGGCGGCGAAGGCCGTCGAGTACGCCCACGGGACAGCCCCGGAGCAGCACGGGCTGGTGTCCGACCGCCCGCTGGCCATGTCGGCCTCCGGCAGGGAGGAGATAGACAGGCGGCTGGCGAAGTACCGGGAGCTGCGGCGTGAGGCCGCGGGAGAGCCGGTGGGCGCGGGCCGCACGGACAAGGCGCTGTCCCTGGAGACTTTCGACGGGCTGGAGGCGCACGGCGAGCCCGTCCGCAAGGACCCGGACGTGGAGGAGCTGTCGGCGGAGGAGTTCCGCCGCAGGTGCGCCGGGAAACTTTGACGTTATTGTTTATTCACATCATAAAGATGACATCACGCCCGGCGGGGCGGTCTGTTGATCGTAGTTTGTTTAGGTATTAAGGTAATTAGTTATTGTTTTATTCCGCGGCGGAAGCCCGCGAGGGCGGAAACCGCTTGTTTAATGTATTATACCTAATATTTTTACCCGGCCCACGGCGGTGGGCTTTTTCAAAGTGAATGACCTGATCTGCACAATAGATATCAGTCCCTGGCGGTCCGCGAGGATAGCCGGGACACAAGGGGAGGACGGTCGCGCGGAGGTTCGACTCCTCCGCTCCCCACGAAAGAAAACCAACAACAACGAATTATGGCAGTATTGACAGACAACGAGAAAAACGAGGTGAGGGAGTCGCTGGCGGCCTACGTGGCCCGCTACCCCTCGCAAAACAAGGCGGCGGAGTCGCTCAGGGGCACGTCCCCCGGCACGGTGTCGGCCATCCTGAACGGCAAGTGGAAGAACGTCTCGGACGAGATGTTCCGCTCCATCGCCGACCAGACGGGAGCCGGACGGAACGCCGACAGGGGATGGGTGACGGTGGAGACCCGTCCTTTCAAGGAGATCACCTACGCCATGGAGGACGCGCAGGCGTACACGAACGTGACGTGGGTGGTGGGCGACGCGGGATGCGGGAAGACCACCACGGCCAGGACTTACGCCTCCGAGCACCGGGAGGTGTTCTACGTCCTCTGCTCGGAGGACATGCGGCGTGGCGACTTCGTGCGGGAGATAGCCCGCATGACGGGCGTGAAGGCGGACGGCTGCACCCTGCGGGAGACGTGGGGGCTGGTGATGGGCGAGCTGATACAGATGGACAGCCCCCTGCTGGTGTTCGACGAGGCGGACAAGCTGACGGAGCCGGTGTTCCACTACTTCATCTCGCTCTACAACAAGCTGGAGGACAGGTGCGGGGTCATCTTCCTCTCCACGGACTACATCAAGAAGCGGGTGCAGAACGGCCTGCGATACTGCAAGCCGGGCTACAAGGAGTTCTACAGCCGCATGGGGCGGAAGTTCTACGAGCTGGCCGACACCACGGCGCAGGACGTGTACGGGGTGTGCGTGCGCAACGGCGTGACGGAGAAGAGGGACATCGACGAGATAATACGGGACGCCGAGACCTGCGGGTTCGACCTCAGGCGGGTGAAGAAGGCGGTGCACCGCAAGAAGCGGATGCGCGGCTGAACGGACTGAACGGTGATTGAACGGCGTTTATGAGCGGTTTGAACAGGGTTCTGTCCGTGGAGAACATCCTCACGAAGCGTTACTCCACGTTCGACTTCAGGGGCGCGTGGCATGACGCTTTCGGCAATCCGGAACGTGTCGGCACGTGGTTCATCTGGGGCAACTCGGGGAACGGGAAGACCTCTTTCGTTCTCCAGCTGTGCAAGGAGCTGTGCCGCTTCGACCGGGTGCTGTTCGACTCCCTGGAGGAGGGCACGGCGCTGACGATGCGCAACTCCCTGGAGCGGTTCGGGCTGATGGACGTGAACGGGCGGCTGGCCTTCGTGCAGGAGGACATGGAGGCATTGAAGGAGCGGCTGAGGAAGCGGAAGAGCTTCCGCATCGTGGTGGTGGACTCGTTCCAGTACACCGGGATGGGCTACCGGGACTACCTCCGGCTGCGCCTGGCGTTTCCCGACAAGCTCTTCATCTTCCTCTCCCACGCCGCGGGCAAGTCGCCCAAGGGCGGCGCGGCGGTGTCGGTGATGTACGACGCGACGCTGAAGATATGGGTGGAGGGCTACACGGCCTTCAGCAACGGGCGGTTCTACGGCCCCAAGAAGAAGTTCGTGATATGGAAGGAGCAGGCCGAGGAGTACTGGAACGGCAGACGGCGGCCCGTGTGATTGTTGAACCAGTTAAAACAGACAGAGACATGCTTGCGTTTGAGGAAGAATTAGTGGAAAGGCTCGCCGGGAAAGTGGCCGGGGAGCTGAAGGACTACACGGCTCTCGACAGGAGCTATTACCTGAAGGCGGTGGCGGAGCGGCTCACGGACGAGTCCCGCAACGCCCTGCTGGAGGAGTACGACATGGACGGTTTCGGAAGGACGGAAGAATATGATTAAGGAACTGTACAAGCCAGGAAAGCCGGAGAACTTCGCCCTGTTCTGGGGGCTGCTCCGGCGGATCCCCTGCACGGACAGGGACGCCCTGAAGGAGCAGCTGGTGTCGGAGTTCACGGAGGGGCGCACCGCTTCCCTGAGGGAGGTGACGCTGGCGGAGTACCGGGACATGACGCTCGCCATGGAGCGGATGGCCGCCCCGGAGCCGCGCGAGAGGCGGCTGGCGAGGCTGGAGCTTCGCAGGGGACGCTCCTCCGTGCTGCACCAGATGCAGCTCCTGGGCGTGGACACCGCCGACTGGAGCGCCGTGGACAGGCTGTGCCTCCAGGGGCGGATAGCCGGGAAGCGGTTCCGGGAGCTGGACACGGCGGAGCTGCGGGCGGTGTTCCTCCGGCTGCGGATGATCGCCTCGAAGAGGAAAGAGAAATGAGATGTTTCACATAAAAAGTAAAAAGACATGAGAACGAACAAGAAGAGAATCTACATCAGCGGCCCCATTTCGGGACATGACCTGGAGGAGCGCAAGGAGGCGTTCGCCCAGGCCGCCGAGGCGCTGTCGTTGGCGGGATGGATGCCGGTGAACCCTTTCGAGAAGGGAGTGCCGGACGACGCCCCCAGGGAGCTGCACATGAAAAAGGACATCGAGCTGCTGCTGAAGTGCGACGGCATCCTGCTGCTCCGGGGATGGAAGGAGAGCAACGGGGCGAGGGCGGAGTATGTCGTGGCGAAGTCCATCGGGTTGCGGATATTGAAGCAGAAGGAAGAATAAACTGAGAAAACCATGGACGAGAAAGAAACAAAAGAAATTATGCGGGCGTTCAGCGGAAAGGTGACAGACCTGCTTTTTGAAGGCGATACATGCAAGCTCCGCGTTGTGATTGTCAAGCTTCAATCGCTGCTTAACGTGTACTTCGGCGTATTTGAGAGTGTCGTGACGGGAAAGGACTACCGTCTGCCCCCGGACACGCTTGCCGCGCTGCGCTGTGTCAACGCCAAGAACATGGAGGTGGTGAAAGAGTGCGCCGCCAGGCTGGACGGCCTGATTGAGCGGCGGCTGGCGGAGACCGTTGGAAGCCGGGAACAGGATGAAAACATTTAACTAACAGAAATGACTATGGACAAGAAAGAACACGCGAAGATAGCGAGAGAGACACGGAAGAAGCTGACGAACGTGATTTTCGGCGACGGGGACTTCCGTCTCAGCGCCCTTATCGCCAAGATAAACGCCCTGCTTGACGTGTATGACGGCATGCTCGGGAAATTCGCGGAAGACGAAAACATCTCCCTGAAGGGGCTGCTGAAGCTCCGCCATTTATCCGCCCTCAATCTGGAGACGATGAAGAAGGTAGCCGCCAAGACAGACCGCCTGCTGGAGCGGAGGATAGCCGAGCGGACGGCGGCGAACAACTGAGGTTGGGACAGACGGCGTATGGAGGCGGTGCGAATACGGTTCGCATGGCATGAGAATACGGTTTGCGTAAAACAGGAAAAGCGATGGAAAACAAGAAACTTGACGAACTGATTGACGAGGCGGTGGAGTACTCGAAGGAGAAGACCGCCTCACCCCTGCAGGGAGCGGGAAAACCCGCCGCATGGCCGGCGGAGACCGTGAGAAACATGCTGGCCAGAGCCTACATGGACGGGTATCTGAAAGCCCTGGAGGACGGAAAGAGCGAATGTTGAACCTTTTAAAAACATAAGAAAATGAGCGAAGAAGAAAAAAGTATCACCGCCGAGGAGCTGGCCGAGTTCAGGGCGTTCCAGAAGGCGAAAGAGGAGAAGAGAAGGGCGATGGCGCTGGCCGACGAGCGCAGACGCTACGCGCGGATGGTGGACGACGAGATTGAGAAGGCCATCCCCCTGCTGAGGGGCGTGTCGCAGTCCATCTCGAAGGCGAAGCAGGAGGTGTACGACAACTTCAAGGCCGTGATAGACCTGAAGCGGTCGCTTTTCCCGAAGGACGGAGACGAGGAGCAACGCTCCTACACCTTCACCAACGCCGAGGGGACGATGCGGATAAAGCTGGGGTTCTACGTGAACGACAACTACCGAGACACGGTGGAGGACGGCATCGTCATCATCAAGGACTACCTCGCCTCGCTGGCGAAGGACGAGCGCACCTCCCGGCTGGTGGAGATGGTGCTGCGCCTGCTGTCGAAAGACTCCCAGGGGAACATGAAAGCCTCCAGGGTGCTCCAGCTGCGCCGCATGGCCGAGCAGTCGGGCGACGAGAAGTTCCTGGAGGGCGTGCGCATCATCGAGGACGCTTACCAGCCCGTGAAGTCGAAGCAGTTCCTCTCCGCCTTCATCCGGGGCGACAAAGGGGAATGGACGGCCATCCCGCTGGGGATGTCGGAGGCGTAGGTTATTAGTTGTTAGTTGGATTTGTGTATTTGGCGGCGGAGCCGGGTTCCCTCTGGGGAGTCCGGCTCCGTGTTTTTTTATTTGGCCTGTTGCGGTGAAAACCGTATCTTTGCGTCTGTCACACATTTAACGGACACTCGCCTATGAATCTGCTCAATCCCTCCCCCGGCTCCACCGGCCTCGCCGAAGGCCCCCGCCTTGTCACCACCACCCTCGAGAGGGAGGCGGCGACCCGCCGCGACCGTCTCGCCCTGCGCAACCGGGCGATGGTGGCGCGTAAGTACTACTGGGAGGAGCTGATGCGCCGCCGTCCCGACGACGTGACGGCGATACTGGCCGAGCGGGAGTTCTTCGTGGAGGACCGGACGATACAGAACGCCCTGCTGGAGAACGCCGACTTCTACAACGACCTGTGCCGCCGCCACGTGACGGCGAGGCAGTTAGAGCGGATGTTCCCCTCGTGGCGTTTTTCCTGAGCCGCTCTCCAAGGCCACGGTGTCGTAGACCATCACGTACACCTTCAGCCCGTCCGGGCGTTTCTCCGGGGTGACGCTGCGGCGGGTGTAGGGCTGGAGGCATCCCTCCTCCCACTGGCCTTGCAGGGACTCGTGGATGGTCTGCAGCAGGTCGAGCCTGCGGAAGGCCGTCTCCCTGACTTGCCGGGGAGCCTTGCTGTTGAAGCTGGCGCAGTCGTCGAACGCCACGGTGAGCGTGACCCTTATCCGCACCCGCTGGAACATGGGATTGTTGGCCGAGGCGTTCTCCGCCTGCGGCACGGCCACGTCCACGAGACAGCAGGGGAAGGCCACCGGGGGACGCTGCTCGGCGAAGTCTAATTGTCCCTCGTCCGCATCCGTCCATCTGATTCCCTTTATCTTGTCCATCTTTTCGAGCATCCTGCCCAGGTATTCTCTTTTCATGCTACTCTGTTATTTGGTGATTGTTCTCAGATAATCCTCTATGTCCTCTTTTAATTGCCGTTGCAGCTCCCCGGCGTTGCCCATGAACTGCCGCCGGGGGAGCCGCATGTTTCTTGTGTGCTGACGCACCCGCTGCGCCTTGCCCTTCACGACGCGGGTGTGCGGCTTGACGGTGACGCTGCCTATGAAGCCCTCGTTGTGCGCCCTTGCGTAGTCCACCTTTGAGTTCCCCGCCTGTATCACCACCTTCTCCGCCGTGATCTTGCTTGGCCGTATGCTGTTCAGCAGCTTGGCGGAGTCTATCATGAGCGAGCCGTTCGCGCGGTGTCGGTAGGTGTTCGCCCACGGCTTCCACGGCTTGCCGTCATAGGCTTTCCGGGTGAAAGTCTCCTTGAAGTACTCCGTGGCGGTGTTGGCGGCTATGTGGGCGAGGTTGAGCCACTCGCCTTTGGGGATGATTCTGTCTAATTTGGATGTATTTTCGGACATATTGTTGTGTGGTTTAATGAATTGTGGTATATTTGCGGTGCGGTTTACGATGTATTTGTCCCTGTTCGTCTATGGGGTAGGACGATGGTTGGGGACTCCCAGACCGGGAATATAAGTACTCCGAACCCAAGGGAGGGCGTGACACTGGCTATCCAAGGCAGACCGGCGAGAAGGCGACGTGTCACTATCTCAAAGGACTGTCCGGACGCAAAGACACGCCCGCCCGCCTTTATTCCTTCTGGTACACCAGCAGTCCGAATCTCCGCTCGTCCCATATTTTCTTTCTTTTCTTCTTGGGGACTTTCTTCTCCGTGCCGTCCGGCTGTTTCACGGTTTCTGTCCATGTCACGTCGACAGGCATCGGATACCATGTCGCCAGCATGATTTTATTGTCCTCAAGCTGAAGATTGACGCAAAGAGCCACGTTGTGATAATAGCGTATCAGGCAATACACGTTAAAGTCTCCCGTTTTGCCTGCTGTTCCTTCCCTGTGGTTGTTAATCCACACCTCATCAGGCTCTTTCAACGTCTGCAACATCGCCTTCCAGTATTTTATTCTGTTATCACCTCCCTTGGCGGTTGTGTGTTCCTCGAAATCCTCAAATCTGAGTGTTATATCCCTGTCCCTGTAGTCTTTGAGAGTGATAGTGTCATTTTTCTCATATCCTCCCTTGTACTCGTCCCAGATTTCATACTGGATTTCCTTGTTCTCCCTCTGCGCTTCTGTCCTGTGCCGCCATCGCTTTTTGCATCCCTTTCTTTTGATTTCTATCAAAGGTATGTCTTCTTTGGCTTCCTTGGCCAGTTTTGCCACGGACGGCAATCCCCATTTGTCAGAGGTCAAGGCGATAAGTTCTCTTTCAGCCTGATGCGGGAAGCGTTGAATGTACATTTGGTTCTCCGTGAAGATTTTCCCAAGTTTGCAACGGTTTACATCCCATCCCTGCGCTTCTATCTGTTTCCATTCCGGACTTTGTTTGTATTTCTCCACGGTGGCCCGACTACGCTCCACGCTGCCTTCCGGCACCTTGCTTTTTTGCAACCCTTTTACTCTGCACCTGCACCGCCACCCGTTAGGCGGGTAAATCTCATCCCAAAGGTCATCATCGCAAGGAAGAATGATGCCATCCAACGCCCTGTGCCACGGTCTCACCTTGTCGTCCTCCACCGTCTTGTACTGCCAAAAAGGAAACAGCTGTGGATGGCTTGCAAGCCTTCTGTAGTTGTCCATGGCCTCGGCTGTGAGCACGGCGGTGTCGTACTCCGTCCTCTGCCACACGTTGTTGAACTTGCCCGTGACCTTGGCGGCCTTGTCCCGGAACTCGGCGTAGGTCTTGGATTCCTGTAGGATTTGGTTCAACGCCCTTATCTCCGCTATGGTCTTGGCGGCGGAGAAGTGGAATACGTTCAGCTCCAGTGCGGTCTGGAACACGTCGTCCGGGGCGTTGTAGGTGACTTCCACATCGGCGTTCCGAACGCCCTTCGACCGTCCTTTGAAGCCTGTTTGAACGGCTTTCAAGAGGTCTTCGGAGAAGTAGCGGAAAAGTTCCGGGGAGAAGTCCTTCTCTCCGTTCCACACCTGCTTGACGACCCTCTCGTCAAGGGTGTCTCCGTCACTCGTGCGGATTGTGCCAGCCCCGGTCCTCTCCGGGGCTTCGGCGAAAAAACTTTTAATGCGCTGCCAGAGGGTGCGGTCGGAGTTCTGGAGTTTTTGGTCGGTCTTTTCCTCGGAGTTCTCGGAGTTCTCAGAGACCTCTGATTTATTTGATGGCTGCTCCGCTCTCAGCACCGGCTCTCCCTCCTTCGGCTCGGGTATGCCCCTTGTGGTGCGCACCCAGCTTACGGGGATGGGCATGAGCGGCGCGAGCCTGATGACCTCCTCTATGGAAAGCTCGTCCTTCTTGTCCACGAAACTGAAGCGACCGCCTTTTACCGGATAACCTCTCGCCTCTAACAGGGGCAACAGCTTCTCGTTGAGCTGGCGGGTGACGAACCGGCGGTCGGCGCTGTGCTTCTTCTCCTGCACGGCCAGGTGCACCTTGCTCTGGCTGAGGGACGCTCCGTTCTGGGTGGTCATGGTCTGTCCGAGGACGGTGATCAGTATCTCCTCGTTGCAGGCGCCCCGGAAGTCGTCGTACAGCTGCCCGTTCTGGCTCCCCGACATGAGGGTGGTGTCCACGTCCGACTCCTTGGGCACCACCACGTAGGGCGCGCTGCCCATGGTCTCGAACGCCTGTATGAGCTGGCGCTTGCTGCTCTCGTCCATGGAGTTGTACTTGCCGACCCTCATGGGCATGCCGAATATCTCCGTGAACTGCGCCCAGTCGCCGAAACCGCCCCGCTTGTAGATGACGTAGGGGGCTATCTTCAGCAGCAGCCCGTAGTCGTCGTCCCTGCCCCACTGGATGACCATGGGGTCGTCCCTGTAGGACACTCCCGTCTGGTCGTACTGCCGCCGGGTGACGACTTTCTCCTTCGGTCGGATGTGCTTGCGGGGTATGCTGTCGAAGCCGAAGGACGGCTCGAAGCGGAACTCGTCCAGGGAGATCCCCCAGAAGCGCGACCACATGATCTCCTCCAGCAGCGCCTCGAACTCGGTGGTGTCCACCAGTTCGTCCATCTCCTCCACCCTCCTGCCGTCCACGGTGAAGCTTATCTCCCGGTCGGTGATAGCCTCGATGCGCTTGGCGATGGCGTCGGTCACGATGCCGTCCAGCAGGATGTCGGTGTAGAGGTCGTAGAGCTTCTGGCGCATCCCGATGTCCGCCGCCCTGAGCGCGCTCTTCCACGACCCGATGTCCCTCACGCCCCTCTCGGCGGGCATGACCACGATGTCCCTTGATATGTT
Source organism: Prevotella sp. P5-108 (assembly GCA_963608705.1). Lineage (GTDB taxonomy): Bacteria > Bacteroidota > Bacteroidia > Bacteroidales > Bacteroidaceae > CAVDHB01. The sequence continues at coordinate 23,549 of CAVDHB010000079.1, read as the reverse complement.
CCTCGGTCTCGGTATGTTTTTCTTCTTTCTCATAAGTCCCGTATGTTAGAAATGGTTGTCCCTCTTTGGGTTGCTGCCGTAGCTGAACCCCCTTCCGGGGGAGGAGGGCAGTGTCCCCTCCTCCGTGTCCTCCTCTAATTGCGGCAACGAGGGGTTGTGGCTGTTCTGGTTGTTCCTGAGCCACTCTATCGCCCGGTCGTAGCGTCTCTCCCTGAGGTCGAGATCCACCCCGGCGTTGCAGAGGTTCACGAAGTGCCAGGCGGCGATGTCCTTGACGAAGAGCAGCAGGATGGGGTTCCTGTCCCTCCCCTCGGCGGCGAATATCCTCCCCGTGTCGTACTTGGTGAGGTAGCCGGAAGCCTCGGCCACCGCCGCGTCGATGGCGGAGAGCATGGCCGCGTCGTCGCCCCGGCTGATGGTCTCCATGTTCTCCTTGTAGATGTGCGTGTACATGTCCTCTATGGTGAGATACATAATGGTATGGGTGTTTAGATGGTTATATCCGTTTTTTGTTCCTCGGGCGGTGTCCCACCCACACGCCGCCCCTCTCCATGCGGGCGGCGAGTTCCTGGAGCTTGTACCAGCCCCCCTCCACCGCGTCCGGCCCGTCCGCCGGGGCGGGGAGTCCGTCGTCGAAGAGTTTGAACTGCTCCTCCAGACGCTGCATGTGGGGGTTGTCCTTCTCCCTTATGTTGAGGACCATGCGCCCGGCCCGGTTCAGCGGCTCCAGGTTGCCCTCGATGCGGGCGAACTTGTCGGGCTTCTTCCGTCCGTCCGGGCTGATGTTTATGTAGAAGCCCCGCTCCTTGCCCTTGGCCAGGAAGAGCGGCTTGAACACCTGCTCGTAGAAGGGGTCCTGCAGGGTGTTGTTCTCGATGTAGCAGCGCATCTGCGTCCTTCCCCCCACGTAGTCGCTCAGGTAGTAGTACCAGTTCACGAACTCGTCGTTGGTCACGTGGTCCAGGTAGCCCGTGTAGACGTAGAGCGTGCCGTCTTTCTCCCCCATGAGGAAGTTGGCCTTGCAGCTCCCCTTGTCTTTCTTGCCCGCCCGGTTGCTGTAGGCGGGGTCTCCGTAGCTCACCGCGCACCTCAGCCCGGACAGGGGCGGGCAGGGACCCCAGACGACCTCCTTGAAGTAGCCGCCCTCGGTGACGGGGTTGTTGAAGCACTCCTTCTGGGCGCTGGCCATGGAGACCGCCGCCAGCGTCTCGGCGATGGACTCCTCGGAGTTCTTCTCCGGCCAGACGGACTTGCCCGTGGCGTAGTCCGCCTGCGGGTCGGGGCGGCTGACGTCCACCATGCGGATGTTTATCACGTCCCAGTGGCCGAGGGGCTTGGGAAGCCCCGCCAGCTCGTCCGCCTTGCGTCCCGCCCTGACCACGCAGCAGTCCTTGGCGATGATGTTGCCCGTCCAGACGACGAGCCTGGGCCGGGAGAAGGAGCCGGTGAAGTACAGCGCCTGCTCGAACCACCGCCACTTGTTGGCCACTATCTCCGGGTTGCGGCACTCCTCGTCCGTGTCGTAGTCGTCCATCAGGAGCGTGTCGGGGCGCACGTCCTCCAGCTTCACGCCACGGGGCGACTGCCCCCATCCCATCGCCATGAAGGCGGCGAGACGGTCCAGCTGGAAGTTGTCCTCCGTCCACTTGGCGGAGCGCAGGTCGCCGTAGAAGTGGCGCAGCCGCTCGTTGGCCTCGAACTGCGCCCGGTAGACGGAGAGCAGCTTGACCGCCCCGTCCCTGGTGGCGGAGACGAGGATGACCATGCGCTTGTTCCTCTTCACGAGCACGAGGTACATGACGGTCATCATGACGACGGTGGACTTCGCCAGCTCCCTCGCCCACGACAGCACCTCGTACCAGTTGCCGTCCGAGCGCTCCACCATCCTCTTTATGGCCTTTTTCTGGAAGCCGGCGAAGGGGGCCTTGGCGAAATTGGGGAACATGAAGCGCATCCACTCCAGGGGGTCCGCCTCCAGTCTGCGCAGCCGTTCCGCCTTGCGGCCTCCCGTCTCCGCCAGCTCCGCCGCCCCCATGGCTGTGGCCGCCCTTATCCCGGCGAGGAACTCGTCCCAGTCCTCCACCCGCTGTTTGAGTTTCCCCGTTATCCTAGGCATCGAGACTCTGTTTCACGAAGCCGTCGTACAGCTGGGCTATCTCCCCCACCGCCTCCGGCTTCTGGTTCTTGACGTAGGTGAGGAACCTCTTCCCCACGCTGATGATGCTGGCCGTGGTGCAGTCGCCCTCCAGCTTGGCGATGGCCCCGGAGAGCTTGGCGATGGTGTCTGCCTCGGCGGGGGTGGCGTACTTGCTGTCCCTGGCGGCTATCGCCTTCTGTATCTCCGCCATCTGTATGTAGAGGTTGCGCCGCAGCTCCTCCCTCGTGGTGGTGTCCGCCGCGCGGAGCATCTCCCACTTCTCCCTCCTCGCCCAGCCGGAGACCGTGACCCGGCTCGCCCCCACCTTGGCGGCTATGTCCTGGTAGGTCATCAGCTCCTTCATGTAGAGCATCTTCGCCCACTCCTTTTTCTGCTTGTTGGTCAATTTCTGCGTTGTCATGGCATTTTCCTTATATATGTGTCGCAAAGTTAGCCACAAGGGCGTTCCCGACCAAAACGGGTTTCAGGGGGCGGATCTCACACGGTAACAAACCGCGGGATTCCGCAGTTGATTACGGACGGACGGTAAGGGCTGCAACGGAGTTTTGCCGGGTGGAAATATTCCCCCATCTTTGCGGCATGAAAGGCGAGAAATACACATTCAAGGTCCATGACGGGAGCGTGAACACTTACGGCTTCCGGATGCTCACCGAGGGGTGCGACCTCTCGGAGTACGAGAAGAACCCGAACGTCTTCCTGAACCACCGGGACTTCGACCTCCCCATAGGAAGGGGCGAGAACGTCCGCAAGGAAGACGGGGCGATACTGGTGGACGTGGTGTTCGACACGGACGACCCCAGAGCCGCCGAGGTGGCCGGAAAGGTGGAGCGGGGCTTCCTGCGCATGGCGAGCGTGGGGACGTGGCCGCCCGAGCGGGTGAGTGACGACGAGAGTCTGAGACTGCCCGGACAGACAGGCCCCACCGTCACGAGATGGACGCTCAGGGAGGTGTCCATCTGCGCCATCGGGGCGAACCACAACGCCCTGGCCATGTACGACCGGGACGGGAAGCGGGTGGAGCTGGGCGACCCCGAATCCATCATCCGGCTGACAGACGGAATCAGCAAACCCATTAACAAGAATAAGCGTATGAGCATAGTGACACAATTACTGAAGCTCTCCGATTCGGCCTCCGAGCAGGCCGTGGGGGAGGAACTGAAGAAAAGACTGGAGCTGGCCGAGAGCCTGAAAACGGAGAACGAGCGGCTGGAGAAGGAGAAGAAGACCCTCACCGACCGTATCGGCGAGCTGGAGGAAAGCCGCAAGAAGGAGGAGAAGGCGAAGGCCGCCCGGATGGTGGAGTCCGCCATCAAGGAGGGACGCATAGACGCTTCCGGCAGGGAGGTGTGGCTCTCCGACTTCGCCGCAGACTATGGAAAGGCGGAGCAGCGTCTGAAGTCCATCCCGCCAAGGAAGCGGCTGGCGGCGGTGCCTGAGCCGGACGGCGGGAATGACAAGCCGGGAAGCGCGTCTTTGGCGGACATGACCTTCACCGACATTCTGAAGGCCGACCGTCTGAGGGAGCTGAAGCGGGACAAGGAGCTGTACCGTAGTAAATTCCGGGAAGCCTACGGTCATTACCCGGCGTAGGAGCTGATTCCAATTCCAATCAAAAAGAATGACTATATGAAGACAAAAGTGATTTTCGGCTTAATGACAGCCGTACTGTTCAACTGGACGCTGAGCGCCGTGTTCGCGCAGGCGCTGGGCGTGCCGCACGGAGCCGTGTTCGCCGTCCAGACGGCCCTCTCCCTCATACCGCTGCGCATGACGGGATGCCTCGCGGAGGGGCTTAACAAGGAGATATGGATTCCCGAACTGGTCGAGAAGTTCTACCCGGACGGCAGCTTCGTGAACGAGGCGAGAGACCTTGACGCGTGGACGGACAACGGCTTTCTGAACATCCAGGAAGCGGGCGTGGACCCGGACGTGCTGATGGACAACCAGACATGGCCTATCAGCGTCACCCGCAGGGAGGATGTCCCGCACCGTCTGGAGATGCACCGTTTCGACACGCGGAACACCGTGCATATAAACTCCGTCGAGGTGGAGGAAAGCGCGCAGAAGCGGGCCTCCGTGATTGAGGGACACCGCAAGAGCCTGTCCATGCAGTTCGCGAGGATGGCCGGACAGAACTGGGCGCCGCAGAAGAACGGTGAGACGACTCCCGTCATCATGGTGGACGACGGAGAGGCGAGCAAGGTGAACAAGAAATACCACGCCCTGACTTACGACTCGCTGCTGCAATTAGAGACGATGGCGAACATGATGAACATGCCCACGGACGGACGTGTCCTGTTGCTCCATCCCTATCACGCGGCGGACCTCCGGAAACAGGATCTGGAGATGTACAAGACCTTCTTCAACGGAGGCAGCATGTTCTCCTTCAAGATCTACATCACGCAGATGACTCCCCGCTACAACGGCGGGACGGGCGAGAAGGTGGCCATGGACGCGGAGGTGTCTGACACGGACGCGATCTCCAGCACGTTCTACTTCCGTGACACTGTCGGACGGGCCAAGGGCTCTTTCGACATGTACTACCGCCTGAACGACCCTGAGTACAGGGGGGATGTCATCGGCTTTAACATGAGGGGGCTGGCCCTCCCGCTCGTGAACAAATATTTAGGGGCTGTCGTAACCACAAAAGCGTAAGTGAAGATGAGCTATCTGAATACAAAATCGAACCGTACGGCGAACTTCTACCTGCCGTACTCGGAGACGGGGAAGAAGGTGACGGAAATTCCTTTCCCCGTGGCGATCCGGCGCGAGCCTGAGAACGGCAAGCTCGAACACGAGTGCAACCCGCAGCTGCTCGTCTTCGCCGACGAGGCGGAGACAGGCGCGGTGACGGTGACGCAAAACGGGAACCTGCAGCCGGGCGCGACGCTGATAATCCACACGGGTAACGCGGCGCAGACCGTGGCGGGCGTGGAGTGCGCCGCGGGCGGTGACACCGTGCTCGTGTGGACGGGAACCGCGTACCTGCGGCTCGGAGGCGGCGGAGGCGTGACCCTCCCGGGCAACGCCACGTCCCAGTCGGACGGACTGATGAGCAAGGAGGACAAGGCCAAGCTCGACGGCCTCCAGGCGCAGGTGCAGCCCGACTGGAACGCCAGCTCCGGCATGGGGAGCATCAAGAACAAGCCGGCCATACCGGCGGCGCCGACCGCGGCCACGAAGGACAAGGCGGGGCTGGTGAGACAGGCCGCCGCCGTGGCCGACCCGGCGGACGGAGCCGATGCGGCGGCCATCGTGACCACCGTGAAGGCGTTGCTGGCGGCTCTGAGAGCCTCCGGCGCGGTGGCGGCCAGATAAACACAAGGACGTTATTTCTCATGTCTGTTTTACTTTCCGGCCACGGGGCGGAAGCCCCTCCCCGCGGCCGGTTTCCATTAAGACAGACGAACTATAAATCTTAAACACAGAAGACAATGGCAGACAACAGCAACGGAGCCATCTACGGCGTGGCCGAGGTGAATTTCGGCGGCAAGACGCTGGGGTACATCTCGGAGGACGGCATCCAGCCGGCGGGCGAGGCGCCCTCGTTCCAGGCGATCTACGCCGCGCAGAAACTGGACGGCCCCTTCGTGACCCTCATGACCAACCCCGGCACGGAGGCGTTCACCATGAACCTGATACAGCTCAAGGCCCAGAACCTCGCCGACACCGTCGGCGGGACGGCCAACGGGGACGGCTCGTGGACTCCCCCGGCAAGCCCCGTGGTGGAGGGCGGCCCGATGGACTTCAAGACCCACAGCGGCCACACGATGCGCTACTACAAGGTGCGCCTGAGCCGGAACGGATTCCAGAACGGCCTGAACATGTCGAACCTGCTGGCCTACGGCCTGAGGGTGGACGTGCTTCCGCCCGACAGCGGCCCGTCCTACAAGATATTCCCGCCCGGCGTGAATCCCGACCAGGAGCCTTCGGGCGGCGGGCAAGGCGAAAGCATCGGAAAAGGCGGCTCAGGCGGCGCTAAATGACCATGGACGAGGGAAAGATACGGCTGGCGGCCAGTGCCGCCATGTCCGACTCCGGGGTGTCCCTCCCGCTGCGCACCGTATTGAGGAAGAAGCCCGTAAGGGTGACGATGCGCATCCCCACCACGCAGAGCTTCCTGCGCGTCGCCCGGCTGTACAACGGCATGGGCGTGACGAGGGAGGAGGTGGAGGGATACGACTTCGACCAGTACATGCGCTTCGTGGAGCGGCACGGGCGGACGGTGAGCCGGATCGTGGCGTACGGGGTGGTGAGGGGCTTCCTCCTGGGGAGGCTGCTGAACCGCCCGGCGGCGTGGCTGCTCAGGAACCTGATGGACCCCCGCTCGCTGGCCGAGGCGTGGAGGGTCGTGCTGGAGACGGCGGACACGAGGGATTTCGGGCTTATTACCGCATCGGCGGGGCGGACGGACAGGACGGCCCCGGCGGTGGCGGGCCGAGCGGGGAGGACGGGTTAAGGAACGGCCACATGGAGCCTTCCCATAGCGTCTTCGGGGACGTGGGGCAGCTGGCGCAGCAGACGGGCTGGAGCGTGCGGTACATCCTGAACGGGGTGAACGTGGTGCAGCTGGCCCTGATGACGGCGGACGCGCCCCGCTACATACCGCCCAAAAAGGCGGACGCGAGGTCTCTCGCGAAAGCCGTCCCGGACGGGGAAAAGAAGCCCTCGAGCTGGGACGAGTTCCGCAAACAGGCGGGAATCTGATTCACACACATCCATTAAAACAAAACTATGCCGGTACCCATCGAGCTGGAGATATTCATGAAAGACCTCACGGGGCAGGGACTCCGGGGGGTGAAGAGCGGCGTGGCCGGGGCGGAGACGCAGGCCAGACAGCTGACCCTCGCCCTCCAGGAGGCGCTGAAGGCGCAGCGGGAGCTTCTGCGGCGGCACGAGTCGCAGGGCCTCTCCACGGACAAGGACGTGAGAGCCATCGAGACGCTGAAGACGCAGATAGCCTCCTTGAAGGCGGGTCTGGAGGAGCTGGACGAGGCCAAGAGAACCTCGGCGGCCACCCCCGTGGCGGACACGGAGGCGGCCATGAGGGCCACGTCCAACCTCCGCACGTCCTTCCAGCAGGTCGCCAGGGAACTTCCCTCTCTCGCCATGGGGCCGCAGATGTTCATCCTCGCCATCAGCAACAACCTCCCGATTCTGGCGGACGCCATCCGCAACGTGCGGACGGAGAACGAGGCGTTGACAGCCTCTGGCGGCAAGGCGCAGCCGGTGTGGAAGCAGCTGGCGGGAGCCTTGGTATCGTGGCAGACCGCCCTGACGGTGGGCGTGACGCTGCTCGTCATGTACGGCGACAAGATAGCGGAGTGGATCGCCAGCATGTTCAAGGGGACACAGGCGAGCAAGGAGGCGGCGGAGGCCGCCAAGGCGCACAACGAGGCGATGAGGGAGGCCAGCAAGGCGTACACGCAGACGCTCTCCCAGAACGCCGCCCAGAACATCGCCGCCTACAAGCGGATGAGGGCGGAGTACCTCGCGCTGGGCGACGACATGGCGGCGAGGAAAAAGTACGTGACGGAGAATCAGCAGGCGTTCCACCAGCTGGGACTGGCGGTGAACGGGGTGAGCGACGCGGAGCGGCTGTTCCGGGGGAACTCCGGGAAAGTCATACAGGCCTTTATCCTGAGAGCCAGAGCGGCGGCCGCGGCGGCGCAGGTGGTGAGCCTGTACCAGAAGGCGTTCGGGCTCCAGCAGCAAATGAAGACCACCAAGGTGGCCACCTACCTGCGGGCTTCCGACTACGCAAAGCTGTACGGCAAGGACGCACTGGGACGCACGGGAGGGCGCACGTTCGTCCTCCCCGGCCAGTCCTGGCGCAGCGGGCTGGCCGTCCGCCTGAACAAGCAGGAAATCCACGACCAGTTCGCGCGGGCGAACAAGCCCCTGCAGGACGCCATGGACCAGCTGAACAAACAGGCGGAGGAGTCCATCAGCTCGCAAGTGAAGGACCTCTCCAAGGCGGACTCCCTGCTGAAGGACATGAAGCTGCGAAAGTACACCGGTGGTGTCACTTCCTCCAGCGGAAAGACGGGACATTCCGCTTCTTCCGGCGGAATCGGGGACAACGCCGCGCGGGAGATTGAGCGGCGGGGAAAGGAGGCGCTGGAGGCGGACAAGAAGGTGGCGGACCTGCTGAAAGAGCAGCGCGAGAAAGCCTACGAGGAGGTCTCGGACTCCGCCGTGGAGACCATGAAAGAGGGAGCGGACAAAGAGATAGCCCGCATCAAGCTGGACGGCGAGCGGAAGCTGAAGGAGATAAACGACGACGCGAGCAAGACCGCCGAGGCGCTGGCGCAGGCGGCCTACAAGGAATACCTGGCGCAAAGCCCCAAGAACAACTGGAAGGGATGGAAACAGACCTCTTTAGGCAAGCTGACAGCCGACGACTGGCGCAAGGCCGTGACCGACCCGAACGCTGATTTAACGGCGTTTAAACAGCAGTCGAAGCTGTTTGAACAGCTGTCCCAGGCGAGGGAGACCTACGGCATGAGAGCCAGACAGAGCGAGCAGGACACGCAGCTGGAAGTGCAGCGGGCGCAAGAGCAAGTCCTGAAGGACATGCTGGCCAAATACGAGGATTTCGAGGCGCAGCGGCAGCGTGTCGCCAGGGAGAGCGAAAAGGCCATAGCCGAACTGGAGAAAGCGCGCACGGCTGGGAACTCCGGCCAGATAGACCGGGCGATAGCCGTGGCGAAGGAGAAAACGCAAAAGGCCATACAGGAAATAAACGACAGCGAGGCGGCGGAGACCGCCAAGGACTCGCCGTTCCTGAAGTCGCTCTTCGGTGACTTGTCCAAGATGTCGTTCGACCAGCTGGAGAAGCTGGTGGAGCAGGCCAAGGCGCTGCGCGACTACCTCAGCGGCACGGGAAGCCGTGACGGGGCGATAAAGATAATACCGGCGGACGAGCTGGAAAGAATAGAGAAAAGTCCGGCGGAGCTTGACAAGCTGAGGAAGGCGCTGGACAGGGTGCTGAAGTCGCAGGGCGAGGACAAGTGGACGAGGCGGCTCGAGGACTTCGGCAAGGCGTTCGAGGAACTCGGCAAGGCCAAGTCCCCCAAGGCGGTGGCCAAGAGCGTCGGCGACATCGGAAGCCTGGCGGCGGACGCGGCGAAGGACGTGTCCGCCATGTTCGAGGCCATGGGGAACACCTCGGCGGCGGACGCTCTCGGCACCCTGGGCGACGTCATGGGCGCGGTGAGCAGTATCGGACAGGGCTTCGCCAAGGGCGGCATCGTCGGGGGGATCGGCGCGGCGCTGGGAGCGGTCACATCGCTCTTCGGCAAGGCCGCCCAGGCCAACGCCCGCCACAAGGCGGCACTGAAGGAGATAATGAACGAGCGGATAGCCCAGCAGCGGGAGTACAACAAGCTGCTCCTGGAACAGAACCTCCTGTACAAGGAGGGGACGACCATCTTCGGCACGGATTCCTACCGCAAGGCCATGAACTCCGTGAAGGTGATGCGGGAGGCGCAGGAAGACCTCAAGGACGCGATGCTCGGGACGCGGGCGCAGCAGGAGAAATGGGCGAACGCGCCCTCCGGGGACAAGCACTACGCCCCGCTGGCGGAGATGCTGATAGCGCAGAACCTGGGCGGATACTACTCCGAGCTGAAAGACATGTACTCCGGACTGGCGGACGTGCAGGTGAAGACGGGCCACAAGAAGACGGGACTCTTCGGATTGGGAAAAGGGAGGGACATCTACTCGTCCGTGCTGGACGTGTACCCCGACCTCATAGACAAGGAGGGGAAGCTGAACGTGAAGCGGGCCGAGGCCATCCTCCAGACGCAGACGATGACCGAGGAGTCGAAGGAGGCCCTGCAGAACATGGTGGACCTGGCGAACGAGGCGCAGGAGGCGTACGACCAGCTGAACGACTACTTCACCGACATCTTCGGCGAGCTGGGAAGCACCATCACCGACGCGCTGGCGGACGCCTTCGCCAACGGCACGGACGCGGCGCAGAAGTTCACCGACTCGGTGGAGGACATGCTGGAGACGCTGGCCGAGCAGATGGTCTACTCCATCGCCCTGCAGCCCCTGTTCAAGAAGGCGCAGGACCAGATGATGGCCATCTCGCAGGACACCGGCCTCTCCGACACGGACAGGTTCAGCCAGTACGCCACGGTCATAGGCTCGCTCACCACCCAGCTGAAGAACGCCGTGCCGCAGGCCAACTCCCTCATGAGCCTGTTCAAGAGCGAGGCCAAGAAGAACGGGCTGGACATCTTCCAGTCCGACGAGGAGAAGAGCGGAAGCTCGCAGAGCGGACAGGAGGCGGCGTACACCACGATGACGCAGGACCAGGGGCGCAAGCTGGAGGGGCTGTTCACCTCCGTGCAGGACCACGTGTCGGCCATCGACAAGGCGACCCTGAGCCTCCAGAACAGCCAGAAGGAGAGCGTGCGCCACCTGGCGCAGATAGCGGAGAACACCTACGGCTGCAAGTACATACAGCCCCTGTACGAGCTGGCGCAGAAATGGGACAGGCAGGGCATAAAGGTGCAGTAGGACATGGGAGACTTGACGGGACTTCTGAAGATAAACGGGAAAGACCTCTGGACGGAGTTCGGGGCCTTCCTGGCGGAGACCTCCGCCGACGGAAGGGAGAACATGGGGCAGCTGCTCTGCGTCCCCCCTGCCAAGGAGGTGACCTACGTGGACTTCCGGGAGCGGGACGGGGAGGAATACCCCGAAGACCCGAAGCTGACGCTGCAGGCCGCCGACCGCACGCTGCAGCTGTGCGTCACGGCTTCCTCGGAGACGGAGCGGCTGAGCCGCTACAGGGGGCTGACCGCCCTGCTGACAAGCGGATGGCTGACGGTGGAGGTGAAGGACACGGGAACGTACAAGATGATTTACAAACAGATGGAGGGGCAGCCGGAGTGGTACGCCGTGTACGGCGGCGGACTGGCCGCGCTGCTGAAGGTGACGCTCCATGAGCCGTCGCCCCTCTCCGATGACAAATGAAGGACATGGAACTCAAAATCTACTCCAAGGACGGGACACCGAGGCTCACGGCCTCGCCGGACTCCTCCTCGACACTGACCGAGGAGGTGGGCGGCGAGTGCGCCCTGTCGCTCTCGTTCACGACCTACGAGTACGCGGAGCTCCAGGCGGGCGACCACGCCGAGGTTCTGGGCGTTCGCTACTCGCTGCTGCGTCCCTACCGCCCCGTGCAGAAGGACACGCAGACCTACCAGTACTCCCTCAAGATGTACGCCCCGATACACGACGCGGAGCGGGCGATGATGCTGAACCTTACCGACGGGCAGGACGAGCCGGAGTTCGCGCTGGACGGAGGGCCGAGGGAACACCTGCGGAAATGGGTGGACAACATGAACCGCCTTGCGGGTCAGGAGCTGTGGTCGATAGGCACGGTGCTGACAGCCCCGAACAAGACCATCGAGTACACGGACATGACGTGCTGGGACGCGGCGTTCGGGTCGAACGGCATCGCCGCCACTTTCGAGACGGAGATGTGGGCGGACGGCTACGTGATAAACCTGTGCAAGGCGGAGCGCGGCGAGCGTGTGGAGCTCGGCTACATGCAGGGTTTGCAGACGCTGGAGCCGCAGGAGACGGACGGGGTGAGGTTCTTCACCCGCCTGTTCCCCCTCGGCCCCACCCGCAACATCGACCCGGAGAAGTATGGCAGCGAGCGGCTGCGGCTTCCCGGCGGGGCGAAGTACGTGGATCTGAACACCGACCGCTACGGACTGTACGAGGCGACGGAGGAGGACGCTTTCAGCGAGCTGTACCCGCAATACACCGGCGCGGTGTCGTCCGTCCGCACCGAGACGAAGAAGAACGAGCAGGGCAAGGACTACACCGTATATTACGTGAAGGACGGAGGGATGCCTTTCGAGCCCTCGGAGTATGAAATAGGCGGACTGGTAAAGCACGTGGTTTTCCAGAGCGGCGACCTGAACGGACGAGACTTTGAGGCCAACTGGCACAAGGACACGAAGGAGTGGGAAATCATCAACCAGTACCCCTCCGACGGCGTGCAGCTTCCGGGCGGCGAGCTGGTGCCGAGAGCCGGCGACAAGTACATACCGTATAACTTCCGTATGCCGGACGAGTACGTCTCACTCGCCGAGCAGGCTTTCAAGAAGGCGGTGGACGACTACCTGAAGGACTACTCCATCGACACCACCCAGTACGGCGGCCAGACCGACTACATCTACATCGGGAAGCACGACGTGCCGCTGCGCATAGGGCAGAACGTCAGGCTGCTGTCCGACCGCTACTTCCAGGGCGGACACCGCGACACACGCGTCACCAAGGTGGTGCGCAAGCTGCAGAACCTCAACGACGCGACCGTCACCTGCTCCGACAAGACAGGCACGGGGTGGAAGCAGGGCGTGGACAGCTCGCTCCAGGACATCAAGTACCAGATGAAGAAGCAGGGCGAGTTCGCCCTCGACATCATCAAGACCACCGACACCAAGACCCCGAGCGACAGCAACGTGTACTCGGCGCTGAAAGCCCTCGCCACGTTCCTCCGAAAGGACACGGACGACTTCGCTGGCGGTCTTATCACCTTCCTCAAAGGGATAAGACTCGGCAACAACTACTCCGTCGGAGCAGACGGCAAGGCGGTGCTGGACGAGATACGGTCGCAGCTCTTCGACGCGGCGGCGCAGACGGGCTACGGGATGGTCAGGGAGAACGGCAAGTTCAAGCTCTTCGTCAACGCCCTCGAAGTCTGGGGCAAGGCGGTGTTCCACGAGCTGGAGATACGGAAGCTGAGCTACGCCGGAGGGAACATCGTGCTGTCGCCAAGCGGTGGAACGGTGATAAAGGTGGACGAGGAGCGTGACAAGGACGGCACCCTCACCGGCTGGAAGTGCTGGCTGATGCAGGACGACGGCACGACCGCCACCATGAACATGTGGCGCAAGCACGACCAGGCGAAGTGCCAGACGTTCAACATCAAGAAGTCCGGCACCTACCAGGACGCGGCGAACCGCTACTACTGGCGGCTGGTAACGGAGGTCTCGACCACGGAGACCGTGATAACCGACAAGGACGGCAACGAGTTGTACGACGGGCGCAAGTTCGGCTACATCGTGCTGTCGGCGACCGACTACGACAAGTCTTCCACGGACGCTCCGCAGGCAGGGGACGTACTGGTACTTGACGGCAACCGCACCGACACCGAGCGGCAGAACCTGCTGATGCTGGAGACGCTTGGCGACGCCGCCCCTGCCATCGTTGGCTATGCGAACGTGTACGATTACACGCACGAGGGCAAGGTGGTGTTCTCCATCGGGCCAAGTGGGGTTAAGTTCGTCAGCGAGTTCTTCCAGTGGATAAGCTCTGACGGTACGGAGCGTCCGCAGCAGGTGTTCCGCGGCCCTTGGGTGGAGAATGCCAATCCACCATATACTTACTATCATGTGGTGACGCACGAGGGCTGCACCTGGCTGTGCATAGTGCCGAGCGGCGAGACCGCCACGGAGGAGCCGTCCCCGTGGTCGGAGCAGTGGGAGATGATAGGCGGCGACACGGAGATGAAGGTCACGGTGACCGGGGCGGGGACATTCACCGCCATGCAGGTGGAAAGCTCGGTTAACGAGCAGGGCGTGCCTGTGGCGTTCACGACCCTCGGCATAGAGGCGCGGCTGTACAACCGCGACATCACCGACCGCATCGAGGACAGGAACATCCTGTGGACACGCGACACCGACAACGCCAAGGAGGACGAGGCGTGGAACGCCCGGCACCAGAACGGACAGCGCACGCTGCCGGTGAGCCGCGACGACCTCGCCGCGGACTACATGACGAGACCGACCACGTTCACCGCCACGGTGACGTACGGAAGCGAGACAAGGAAATCAAGAATCACATTCTAATCTAAAAAAGTAAACAGTATGGCTTATTACATCAAAGCGAAAAAAGAGGTGGCGGAGAAATACCACCAGCTGAGCCTGATCAACCAGACGGCGGACGGCTGCTACCTGCTGTGGCAGTCGGACCTCGCCACTGTGAAGGGCGACACGATATTCGAGCGCGCCGCCAACATCGGGGGTATAGCTCTTACGCCAGAGGAGGCGAGGGAGGAGACGCTGGGCACGGTCAACAGGCCGCTGCCCGGAGCGGAGACTGACAAGAAAACGGAAACAGACACGGAGACAGGCGGGACCACGGAGGAGAAAGTCGGTGACAAGACGGACACGGCGGCGACCGACAACAAGCAAACGGCCACTGACACCGCGAGAAAAGCGAAAGGAGGCAAATAATGGCGGTGAAGAAGACATCAGGCAGCGGACAGATACTTGTCTCTGTCAACGGAACGACCTACATGCCCGTGCTGCGCTCCTCTGTGGGCGACCTGCAGCAGCAGTACGAGAGCTACAACAGCGAGAGCGGAGAGGCGACTGGGATACGCCCCGACTTCGCGCAGGTGCAGCCAGTCCTGGAGCTGACCATAACTGACGCCTCGCAGGCTGGCGGACTGGCACGACCCAACGGAGTGGACTGGTACTTCAACGACACGAAGCTGGAGTTCGGGGCTGACAACATTTCGACCACGCAGCTCAACGGCGAGACGGGGCAGTTCAAGCGCGTCAACGGCTCCGCCAACAGCAACTTCCGCCTCCAGGCGGTCAAGAACCTCGTGCGCGCGGCGATGGGAACGTCAGCGGTCATCAAGGCCATAGCCACCGTGCCGCAGGACGCAACGAGCGTAAAGATACCCGCGCAGGCGGTCGTGAAGATCACCAAGGGCACCGCCTCCGCGGGACTTGTGAGCATAGGCTACGCGAGCGGCAGCGCGCTCTACATCGACAACACGAACAAGAGCGTCAAGCTGGTGTGCCTCCTGAACATGGCCACGCCGCCGTCGGGCTACACCTACCAGTGGGCGAAGCTGAACGCGGCCAGCGGCAAGTTCGAGAACATAGCCGCCAACGCTGGCGGGACCGCGCAGACGCTGACCGTCACGGAGGCGATGGTTGACAGCAACGCGGTGTTCCGCTGCACCCTGTCGCAGGGCGGCAACGCGGTGGGCAGCGACTCGGAGGTTGTCTCCGACCTGAGCGACCCCTACGTCCTGTTCGCCAATCCGAGCATCACGGCGTTCACCAAGCCCGCGGACGTGTGCGACTTCTCGCCCAAGGTGAGGCGGCAGGGCTCGGAGACTGACGAGACGGGATGGGCGTTCAGCTACGCCTACTACGACCCGGCCGGCAACACCATCGCCGCGCAGGACACCTCTAAGCCCAACCGCATCAACTACGCGATGGCCAAGCAGGCGGGCAACGCGATAAACTACGTGATCGAAGGCTCTAAAAACGGATAAAGGACATGGCAAAGAAAAACATAGCGGCCTCGCAGTCGCAACAACTCATAGTGTCGCCGCAGGCCCTGAACACCTTCAGCGAGATACAGGTGCTGGGCACCGTGCCCGACACCCAGACGGAGGATGACTTCGCTGGCGGCTTCACCCCTGACTACACGCTCACACCGCTGGTACTCGTTCCCGTCTGCTCCGTGACCAACCCGATGGCGACAGCGGTAGAGCCTGACAACGTGAACGCAAGCCTTACCAACGCGGGCTGGTACGAGCTTGCGTACGACACCGCCACGAAGACATGGAAGCGCGGGGCGAAGATAACCACCGGCGCGGGCTACGAGCTGCCGACGCCCGACCCTGCCAACGGCATCCTCAACGGCACGCTGAAAGTGAAGAAGAACTCCTCGGTGGACAGCCCCATAAGGCTGGAGTTCGAGGCGCAGTACGTGGACGCGCGTTCGGGCATGACCTACAAGTTCCTCATGCAGCGCACCATATCCGTGAGCGTGTCGCACGACTCCATCCCCGTGCTCTCGGTGGACTGCCCCGAGGCGATGCCCTGGAACCCGTTGCGCGAAGGCGACACGCAGACCGTCACCGCCACCGTGACGCAGGGCAGGAAAACCGTGACCAAGGGCGTGACGTACAAATGGTATCACGTGGACGACAACGGGGGCATGGCCGAGGCCACGGCTGACTCGGTGGCGTTCGCGGACGTGGTGTCGGGCATCGGCACGGCGGCGCTCACCATCAACCGCAACCTCATGGGCGAGCGGCAGAAGTACGCCTGCAAGGCGGTCGTGGGCGGCAAGGAGACGAACGTCGTAACATTCGTGATACTCAGGCGGCTTGGTGACGTGAAGGCGTCGGTGCAGCGTGTGTCGCCGATAGTGACGGCTGGCGGCAACGTGCGGTCCATCCACCCGAAGTGCGTGGTGAGCGACGCACAGGGCAGGATAGACAACCCGTGGGGCGTGCTCTCGCCCTCCATATTCGTCCGACGCAAGGGGCAGACGGCATGGAGCGAGCCGGACCCCGGCAACCCCGAGCCCACCGTGGAGTGGTCGGACGGCATGGAGTACTACTTCGCCCTGTACGACCGGGGACCCATGGCGCTGGTGGTGGAGGACGCGATGGCGGCCACCCCCGTGTACGTCCAGGAAGGCGGCGCGTTCGTGTACGCGAGAATAAACGACTGACCCATGGCGGCGCGAAAGAGGGCGGTGACGGTGTCGGCGGCGGGAAGCGTCCCGGTGATACCCGGATGGCAGAACGCCGTGAAGCTCACGGTGGACGGCTCCCCGGCGGTCATCGAGACCGAGGACAACGGCAGGCCGAAGACGCTGGGGAAGATAGACGGGATAGACTTCATGGCCAGGGGGACGGTCAGGGCCGTGAGGGACACGGCGGAACTCACGATAACCGCGGTGAAAGTGACCGGGAGACTCCACTGCGAGACCCACGTCAAGGGGACGGACGTGTACATCGTCTCCATAGCCCAGGCCGACCCCGGCGACACGGAGCTGCCCCAGGGCTACCAGTTCCCCCAGACGGACGGCTACGCCGACATCGCCGCCACGATAGAGGGGACGGAGTACACCGTCCGCTGGACGTGGCACGTGGCCTACCTCGCCTACTGGGGGAAGGTCACGCTCGACAACAAGAGGGCTTTCCAGTCCCTGTTCAAGAGCTGGAGCGCGGACAAGGACGGCAACCTCGTCCCCGTGATGTCCGTGATAGACCAGACGGCGCGGAAAATCCAGCTGCAGGTGAAGGACGACTACAAGACCGCCGGCATCGACATCACCGGCGGAAAAGTCACCCTCCAGGCCGAGAAAGTGGAGATAAAAAACGGGGACAAGACCGCCGCCCTATTTGCGGACGGGAAGCTGAACGCCGACCTCGTCAAGGTGCGCCATCTCTACGCCACCAGCCAGGCGGGCGCGACCGTGGGGCATTTCGGTGACGGGATAGCCGCAGGCAACGTTCCCTACCCCCTGTGGCTGGGCGCCGACAAGCCCGACGGCGCGCCGTACCGGGTGGCGGAGAACGGACACCTGTACGCCTCGGACGCGGACATATCGGGGAAGATAACCGCCACGAGCGGGGAGATAGGCGGGTTCAAAATCTACGGAGGGGACAACTCCGGCACTTCCACGCTGGACTACCTCGAATGGGACAAGAAGATCTCCGCCTACGGGACAACCCTCGCGAACTTCACGGCGAGAATCGGGTATAACAGCTCGAACTTCGTGTGCCAGCCGGGAGTCGTCAGCGTGTGGAACAAGACATCATCGGCGGTCGGGAGCCCGCTGGGAGTCGTGTCGGTCAACAACTCACTTGGCGGAGCCGCCTTTTACGGAAGCACGGCGGACTCCGAGGGAGCCAGGAACTATCCGCCCGCGACCGGGAAGTTCGCCGCTTTCCTCGACGGCGACGTGCAGTTCTGCGGGCACAATTTCACCAGGTCCGACCTCGGGAACGTGAGGGAGGGTCTCACCGGGGCGTACAGGATCGACGACAGCGACACGTGGCTCGTATTCGTGAACGGGCTGTTCGTGAGGATCACGAACGCCAGGGAGTCCCATCCGGGCAACGACTGGTAAAAGGACACCTCCCCAACCCCCTCCGGGGAGCGTGAAAAATGCGGAGGGGAAAAGTGAAACAGGAGCGGAGGACGAACGCCGTCTGAAGGCCGGCCGAACGCCGTTTGAAGACCGGACGAACGCCGTCTGTCCGAGGCTCCGCCAAAAAACAGAAAGACTATGGCTTTTTACAAGAAGACACAGATGAAACAGAACAACAAGTGGTATCCCCGCAGTATCACCGTGGGCAACGTGACCACCGACCAGGTGGCGGAGCGCCTGGCGGCGGAGAGCACCGTCAGCCCGGCGGACGTGGCAGCCGTGCTGAAAGGGCTGGCGCCCGTGATGCGCTCCTTCATGGCGCAGGGGCTCACCGTCAAGCTCGACGGCGTGGGCACCTTCTACTACACCGCCAACGCCTCCAAGAGGGGCGTGGACAGGGAGGAGGACGTGACCGCCAACCTCATCCGGGGCGTGCGCGTCCGCTTCATACCCGAGACCTCCCGGCAGGCCGGGTCCGGGGGAGTGACCCGCGCCCTGACCGGCACGGCCATCAGATGGCAGGAGTGGAAAGGCGAGGAGCCCGGACAGCCCGGGGAAGAGGAGGAGAAACCCTCCGAGGGAGGAGAGGGCGAGCTATGAAAGCCGACTTCAGGCGGTTCCCCGTCTACACGGGGATCCGCAAGGACCGGACGGTGGAGGCCGACATCTCCGAGAGCCTGGCCGACCTCGTATACCGGCGCGTCCCCGGACTCCCGGCGCACGTGCTGGCGGAGAAAATCTACACCTCGCAGGACGGGACGGAACTGGACGGCAGGGAGCGGGACATCCTGCTCCAGCTGGCCGACCAGCTGACCGGCGTGTACTGCGACTCAATCAAGGACTATTTCAAAAAACAGGAGAAAAAATGAAAAAGACAATTTTGTGCGTGACGGCCGCCCTGAGCTGCGCGGCCCTTTACGCCGCCACGGGCGACGGCGCGTCCGACGGCTCCGTGACCGTCAGCCTCGGCTCTTTCACGGGAATCACGGCGGCGGTGTCCGCCCTCGTGACGCAGTTCTTCAAGGCCGTTCCGGCCGTCAAGGAGAACACCTTGAGCAAGATAGGGATATCCGCCCTGAGCGGCGTGTCGCTGTGCCTGGCGGCATGGGGGCTGGGGATAAGCCCCGCCCTGGCGGAGTACGGATGGTGGCAGTCCGCCCTTTACGGCCTGTGCGCCGGGCTGAGCGGGTGCGGCTTCTACGACGTTATCAAGGCCCTGTGGGCGCTGGCTAAGAAATAAGGCATGCAGGGCCATGAGATAGCCAGGGGCGGGACGGTGGCCGTGGGGAGCGTCACGATGTGGCAGGAGACGGCCGCGATGGTGCACGAGCTGCGCTGGCTCATGGCCCTGTGCCTCGCCCTCGTGGCGGTGGACTTCGTGTTCGGGGTCCAGAACGCGCTGAGGCACGACAGGCCGTTCCGCAAGAGCACGGCGGTCAGGCGCACCATGAACAAGCTGTGCGACTACTTCTGCTGGCTCCTGCTCGGCGGGCTGCTGGGCAGGGTGCTGGGAGGGTATTTCGACGGCTGCGACACGGAGATAGCCACCGGCGTGGTGCTGGTCTCCATCGCGTGCGAGCTGGAGAGCTGCTTCTCCAACTACCTGGAGTACAGGGGTGTGAAATTCTCATTACGGCGGTTCGTCCGGGGACTCGCCGTCAGGTTCCTGAAGAAGAAGGACAGGGACCTTGGCGAGGCCCTGGAGGAGACGCTGGACGAAAAACGGAAAGAAGATGGAAAAGTATAAATCAAGCGAGACGCTGGTAAGCGCCCTCAAGGGGTTCGAGGGGCTGAGACGGAGGGCGTACCTCTGTCCGGCGGGCGTGTGGACCATAGGCTACGGCCACACCGGCGGCGTGCAGCCCGGACAGCGGATAACGGAGAAGACGGCGGACACGCTGCTCCGCAACGATTTGAGGAGGTTCGAGAGCTTCGTGAACGACCTGGAGGTATGCCGGACGCAGGGGCAGTTCGACGCGCTGGCGGACTTCGCCTTCAACCTCGGGTGCAACGCGCTGGACAACTCCACGCTGCTGATGAAAATCCGGCGGGGGGCTGACGAGGCGGAGATACGCCGCCAGTTCTCCCGGTGGGTGTATGCCAGAGGCAAGCGGCTGCCGGGGTTGGCGGAAAGGCGGAGATGGGAGGCGGACAGATACTTTGGGAAGTCATGAAGTGGTTTGTCGCTTTACTCGGGCTGGTGTGCGCTGTCCTGGTGAGTATCCATGTAAGGTCGTGCGGGGAGGGTTTCCGTGAGAAATCTCCCGCTTTGACGGAGCTTGACACTTTGCGGGACACGGTGGTCTATATCAAGCCGCTGGCGGTGCGGGACACGGTGGTGAGGTATGTGACGGTGGAGCTGCCTGTGGTGGCGAGGGACACGGTTTTCTCTCAAAAGACCCGTGTGGTGACTCGCGGGGAGAGCGTGACGGTGGAGGTGCCCATCACTTCTCGCACGTACAGTGATAGTCTATACTATGCTGTAGTAAGTGGTTACAAGCCTTCATTGGATTCTTTGCGTGTGTTTAATAACACGCTGTTAAAAACTGTCTACCGTCCTGAATACAGACGGTGGAATTTTGGTGTAAACGCTGGCTACGGCTATGGCTTGCTGCACGGGAAACCGGATGTGTATGTGGGCGTGGGCGTGACTTACAATTTATTCAAGTAACATTCTAAACTAAAAAATTATGGCAATACAGACAAAAAGCCTCGCGGAGGCGCTGAAAGGCATTAAGAACAACGCAATCGCCAACCCCAACGGGGTGGTGGGCATGAAGAACGACGGCACGCCGGGATTCACCTCCGCCGAACAACTCGCTTCAGTTGTGGGGGGACTGAACGGAAAGAAGTTCATCTCGACGAATAAAGACGCCGCACTTTACAAGATAGCCTCATTGGAAAAGAAACAGGGGTATGGCGCTTGTTTCCTCCTTATTAATCAGAGTTCCGGGTCAGTCTGCGCCCTTTATTTCGGCCAGATTAACAACCGTGGCAATGCGGAGGACTTGGAAGCCAGGGTTCTCTCACTCGGAGGTAACAACAATGTGACTTTCTACTGGAAGCTGAACGGCACGAAGAAGGAGTATTTTGTCAAGGTGGCGCCCTGGCAAGACGTTTTTCTCCATTTCTCGGCAGGAACGAGCCTGACAAACGAGAAGCAGGCGACCGCAGATGTGACAGGCATGAAACAGATTTCCGTGTCACAGGGATAATGACAAAAATTTCAACGGATACCAGTAGAGACGCGATTAATCGCGTCTCTACCTTTTAAAGTGAAGAACGAAGAATCATCACAGCTTTTTCCACGCCGTCCATTTGTCTAAGAACGTACGGATGAAGACCGCCGAATTGCCGTCAATCACGATTTCAAGAGTCGAATTTCCACCGTATCTGTACACGAACAAAGCCCCCGCATTCGCGAAGGGATGTTTGTTCGCATCCCAATCTGACGATGAAGAGAACGTATAGTAAGTGCCTGCCGGCACGTTGTTCCAGCGGAGGTCGTCAATCTTTGAAAGTGCCGTCAGTAGTACAGGTTTTATCACAAGTCCCCCCACGCCTATATTTGCCCATGCCGCAAAAAACGCCTATCTTCACACAAAAAATGGAAAAGATAAGATACCGCCTCGTGTGGAACAGGACGAACAGGCTGACACGACAGGGAACGGCGCTGGTGCAGATAGAGGCAAGACTGGACGGGAGGAAAATCTACATGACCACCAACATTTATCTGAAGCCGGGACATTGGGACAGGGAGAAAGCGGAAGTGGTCGGCCATCCGCACGCCACGGAGCTGAACGCCATGCTGTTTGAAGAGATTATCAGGCTGCAAGGCATTGAGCTGAGCTACTGGAAACGAGGTGTCACGGTGACGCTCGCCATGCTGAAAGCGGCGGCAAAGAGAAAAGAACAGGCAGACATGACTTTCGTCCAGTTCGCAAGGCAGTCGGTGGAGCAAGCTGGCAAGAAGCCGTCCACCAAGGAGAACATCAGGAGCACGCTCACAGTGCTCGACTCATTCCGCAAGGGCGTCACGTTCAAGGACATCTCGTATAGCTTTTTAAAGGCGTTCGAACAGCATTTGAGGGAGCGAAAGCTGCACACCAACACCATAGCCAAGCACATGCGCCAGCTGCGTATGCTCACCAACGAGGCAATCAACGCCGGGCACATCCATCCAGACGACTACCCCTTCCGCAAATACCGCATCAAGCAAGTGCGAGGAAGCCACGAGCACCTCACGCCCGATGAGCTGCGTCGCATGGAAGCCATGAAGCCCGCCAAGGCAAAGGAACGTCGAGTGCTTGACGCTTTCCTCTTTTGCTGCTACACGGGGTTGCGGTACTCCGACTACATACGGCTCACTGACGACAGCCTGACACGGCTGCACGGCAAGCAGTGGTTAACAATAAAGACAAAGAAGACCGACACAGAGGTAAAGCTGCCACTCCACCTGCTTTTCGGTGGAAAGGCACTGACCATCATAGCACGATACCCTTCACTGAATAGGATGGCAAAGATAGGCACGAACTCCGAAGTGAACAGACACCTCCGCGCCATCACATCGAAGATGGGCAAGCGAATAACTTTCCACACCGCAAGACACTCCTGCGCCGTGAACCTGCTTCATCAAGGAGTACCCGTGACCACCGTCCAGAGCATCCTCGGCCACCGCTCTGTGGAGACCACGCAGGCGTATGCCGAGGTGCTGCGGGACACCCTTGTGAGGGACCTGAAAAACGCCACGAAAAAGAAGCGTGATAGACACAAGGTAGAATCCTAAGACTTCTATCCGATGTATATGTCATATCATTGATTATTAGTAAATTCATCTTTTGGTGATTTTTAACGCTGCATACTTGTGCATTCACCAAAAGGTGAGTATCTTTGCATTGTCAAAAAACAAAGCCTCGTCATTCCGCCAGGGATGATGAGGCGTAAAACATGAGAATATGGAAATATCAGAAACAAAAACATCCGTCCGTCAAGTATTGGACAGCGTGTACGAGGAGGTGAACTGGGCAGGTCTTGCGAAGAATTATCTCGGAAAATCCCGCTCCTGGCTCTATCACAAGTTCAGCGGGAAAGACGAGTTCGGAGACATGGACCGCGCCAAACTGAGAGAAGCGTTAAGAGAAATGGCGGCCCGGATCAACGCCGCCGCTGACAGGCTGTGACTCCATGACCTGTGTTTTTTGACAAGGGGAGTGCGGGAACGTATTGCTCAATCCCGCATTCCTTTATTTATTATATTCAATAGGAAATAAAGTTGGACATTAGCCCTCCCACAGTAGATTATTTTAGTTGACGATTGTCCCCGTCCTTGTAAAATCTGCACACGTTTCGTTTCGTCAAAGCACCACATTTCGTTTTGTCGGGATTACAAGAGTATTATATTCGCCGAGAGAAAAGGTAGAAAAGGGCATTACCGTTGGGT
>CAVDHB010000078.1:0-84058 GCA_963608705.1 Prevotella sp. P5-108 | reverse complement strand
GAGTCGTGGCTCTTGAAAAGGCTTTTGAAGTGCGTGTGGGAGCCGTGGTCGTCCGTGACCACCTCGGCGTTCCCGTCCACGGAGGCTGTCGCGGCGGCGTCCAGCGTCTCCGCCTTTCCGTCCGGGATGACCACCATCTTTATGAACCCCACTCTCTTGGGCTTCTTCCCCGGCTTGGGGTTCTCCACCTCCTCGCTCTCGGCCATGACGAGAACTTTCGCCTTGCGCTGGCTTCCCGCCCCGGATTTCAGCTTCTCGCCCTTCTTCTCGTCGGGTATCTCGGTGGTGAAGAAGCCCTCGTCTATCTCCACGTTGCCTTTCAGCGTGTACTTCCCCTCCCTTATGCCCATCACCGAGCGCAGCTTGTGCATCATCTCCCAGATGGGCTGGTATCTCTTGTGGCCTATCTGACGCTGCATCTCCAAGGCGGAGATGGACTTCTTCGTGGCCGTGAGCAGGTGCATGGCTATGAACCAGTAGCGGAACGGCAGCTTCGAGCCCTGCATGACCGTCCCGGAGCGCAGCGTGGTGCGGTGGCGGCAGTGCCTGCACTGGTACTGACGCTTGCTCTCCAGCCAAACCACGTCGGTACTCCCGCAGTGCTGGCACTTCACGCCCTCCTTGTCCCGCATCGCCTTGAAAGCCCTGCGGCAGGATTCCTCGTCCGGGTAGTTCTTGTAAAAGTCCCAAAGATTCATGTCCGTATCTGTTTCTGATTACACTGAAAAGATACTGAAAATAAACGATATACGGAAACCTTTTTCAGGCTATTCTATAACGATTTCAGTAGTTGCTCGGACACTAAAGCGGATTACTTGGTGGTACGATTGCGGATAATCATTAAATTTAATACTGCCATAATACGCTTTTTGGTAAAGATCGATTCTAAATAAAGAACAATCCAAGCCTTATTATCTAAAATAAAGAGACTGTATCGCCAAACTTCATTACGACACAGCCCCTTAGGGGGTTATTTTATCAATCTCTTGATGGAAGAGATTGGAATAATCGTTTTCACCACCATTTGCAGGTTTTGTTGCGGCTGGTCAGTGTAATAAATCGATTGTGTGGTAGATACCATTCCAATCAAGTTTCCACAGTCGTCATAGATACCCCCTCCACTGGAACCTTTAGCGTATGGAGCCGTGATTTCAGTGCGGTTAGTAAATGGATTGGTTGGGTCGGTGCAAAGATTACGGGCTACTACCCCTCTTGAATAAGAATAGATATGCTCGTAGGGGTGTGTCAAGGTATGCACCTGTGCGCCTTCCGGCAAATCGTCTCCCAATGGCACGGCAGGTAGTTTGTCTCCTTTCGTGTCTATTTTGAAAATCGCCATATCCGCCGCCTTGTTGTAAGAGAGTATTTTCTCAATGGAATACAACTTCTTGTCCTGTGTGGCCGCAAAGAAAAGACTGTCGTTAGCGGCCAGTTTGGAAGTCTTACTGATGAAAGGTTGCAGCACATGGTAGTTTGTCAGGCAGATGCCATCGGAGGATAGGACGATGGCGGTAGCCCACACCACAATTTTTTCTCGTAATTTAAACGGGTTAGAGCTATATCGGCAAATAACCAGTGTGCCTTTACTGCGTTCGGAAGCAATTTCCGTTCCCTCCATCTTTTTTTTCTTTTTACCTTGCGGACTGAACGATATTGGTGTATTTTCTTTTACGCTTTGTCCTTGTTGTTGTAAACGTCTCATAGATGTAAAGGTAGACACGTCTCCTGATTGTATTAGCTTCTGATAAATATCTTTCTCAAAATGGATATAGTTCTTAAATACTACATTCGATGAGGCATGGACTGTGACAAAATTGCCAGCTATCATGCCTAAAAGAGCAATGATGAATGTTTTCATTTTAATAGTACACTTAGTTTTTGACTTAATGTTTCGCTTGGTACGTTTTTAGCGATAATCTTTCCTTCAGGATTAATCAGAAAATTAGAGGGCAGTTGGCGGACGGCATATAATCTCGCCACTTGATTATTCCAGCCTTTTAAATCACTGACATGTAACCACGTCGACTCATCTTTGGCAATAGCGTCAGTCCATGATTGAGGTTGCATATCCAGCGATACTCCCACAATCTCAAAGTTCTTGTTCTTAAATTGATGGTAAGCTTCCATTAAATAGGGATTGTCTTCCCTGGACGGTTTATTCCATGAAGCCCAAAAGGCTATCAATACATATTTACCTCGTAGTGATTTTAAAGAGAATGTCTCTCCATCTGGGGTTGTACTGGTGAAATTTGGAGCCTGTTGTCCGATGGATAAGGAGATAGTCTTGTCTAAACGTGCCTTATAGTTCTGTCCTTCTTTAGAAGATTTGAGACGATTGCTTAAAATGGCAAATAACTTCTCAGCTTCTTCTTTGTTGTTGGCAACATCAATCGTATGCATCAACCATTCTAAACTGATTTCGGAGTCAGGATGACTTTTCACAAAGTTCTTTTCCGCATTTCTCTTATCCTTTTCCAACAATAAAAACTGTTGTTTAAGTTCCTCCATTTTATCCGTGTCATTGGCTTTTCGTGCTTCTTGATAGCTGTTCTCTAATGCAGCTTCCTTTTCTTTAAAAGGAGTGACGGCATGGAATAGAGATTGATAGTCATCGTTAAGCGGAGAACCTCCAATCTTCGTATCTCCTTTGTATTGTCCTAGAAACATCGTAAGATTTCCTTGCTCAAGATAAATCGTATTGGCTTCTTTAGGTAGCGGCTTATGTAAGAAGCCACTATTTTCCGGAGCGATATATACGAATGCCCTTTGTTTAGTTTCGGGTAGAGATTCCTTAAAGTGAAATTTTCCATTGACCATTCCTACGGAGTCTGTATAAAACTTTCCTTGAGATCGATAACAGATGAATGCTTTATAGGTCGGCTTGGCCATGATATCCGTAACCGTAAGCTTGACTTGCGCCTTTGATAAGGAAACAAAGGCGCAAGCTATTATGATAGGAATTACACTACGATTCTTCATGTTTAGTGTAGTATTTCAGCTAATTTTTGATGTAACGCCTCTCCTCGTAAATTATGCTCAATAATAATTCCTTCCGGATTGATAAGGAAATTAGAAGGAATGGCTTTTACATCATATAATATGTCTATCTTCTTTGAAGTACCTAATCCACTCACTTGTGTCCATGGAAGTCCGTCTTGTTTTACGGCTTTCAGCCAAGCTTCTTTGGAAGAATCTAAAGAAAGTCCCAAGACTGTAAATCCTTTATCTTTATACTGGTTATATGCTTTTAGGACATTTGGATTCTCCTTTCTGCATGGGCCGCACCAAGAAGCCCAAAAGTCTAATAGTACGTATTTACCCTTGAATGAGTGCAAAGATATGGCTTTTCCGTTGGCGTCGTATGCTGTAAAATCAGGAGCTGTATGCCCTTTTTCTACAGATATAGTTTTTATCAATTGTGTATGATATTGTTTGCCAGGTATGGACTCTCTTATACGCTTGCTTAGTTTTTTGAATAAGGAATCGGCAATACTATGCTCTTTAGCAAGTGAATAGTTCTGTATCAACCAGTCTAAGGAAAGAAATGAATCAGGATGTTTCTTGAAGAAAGCTAATTCAACACTTTTTTTCTTGGCTTGTTGTGAATAATATTCCTTATATAGTAAGGAAAGTTCTTTTTGATTTCGCTGACTATACATCTGTGTAAATCGAGATTGATAGTTCGGCAACCATTTAGAGTACCAAGTTAACTCTTTATTTAATGCGTTTAGCTCATTATTTGTGGGCGTTCCTGCTATTTGAAGATTTTGCAAATCCTTGTCAGCTACGGCTTGAATCGCTCCTTTTTCCAGAAATATGAGTGTTCCCAAAGCTGGATGAATATGATCCACGTGTTGATTACTAAAATCCAAACGAATTAAAGCACGTTGTGGATAACTTACTTCTCCCCCAAACTTGAACTTGCCATTGGTATAAGTGGCAGAGTCCAGTTTGTTGTTGCCGTCTGTTCCTTTGTATTGTAAAAACAGTTTCTGCAAAGGATTTGGAGAAGGCATTGCGAGTTCAAATGTGAATCTCTGTTGTGCATGAAGGGTAGTACTTAAGCATACTACTCCCATACACAACCATTTTAATATCTTTCCTGTGTTCATTTTAGAATTTCTGCAAGTTTATTCTCTAGGGCTGTGCCTCTTAAATTAATGGCGATAATTTTGCCGGATGGATCTATCAGAAAGTTGCTTGGAATTGCTTGTACTCCATAAAGGGAAGCTACAGGACTTCTCCACGCCAACAAATCAGAAATCTGTGTCCAGGGTAATTTGTCTTGTTTCACTGCTCCATTCCATGACAGTTTATTATTGTCTAAAGAGAATCCTACTATAGTGAAATTCTTATTTTTAAATTGATTGTAAGCTCTCAGTACATTGGGATTCTCTCTGCGGCAAGGTACACACCAAGAAGCCCAGAAATCCAATAAGACGTATTTTCCTCTGAAATCTTTCAAGGCATATTCCTTTCCGAGATTGTCTTTCCCTTTGAAATCTGGCGCAATGCTTCCAATTCCTACAGCTTGTGTTTCTTGAAGTTTAGCGGCCAATCTTTTCCCTTGACGAGATTCTTGGATACGTTTACTCATCTTACCAAACAAATTGACAACTTCATTCTTTTGCTGAACGAGATTAAAATTGGTCATCAACCAACGAAGTGAAACTTCTGAGTCCAGATGTGAGTTAAAAAATAGATGGAGTATCTTGTCTTTCTCGGAGGCTATTTCAGCCAACGATTTTGATACTTGGTCTAAAGCTGCATTATCGCCTCTTTCTTTAGCCGCTTTTCCTTGAGCATACAGCTTATTTTCTTGATCAAGAAACTTGGTGAAACACTCGTTGTAACTTTGTAGATCGTTATTGAGACGTGTGCCTCCTACTTTCCAATAGGGACTGTCCACATTGTCTACATTTACCATGATATTACCTTGCTGTAGATAAACAGGTCTCCCCGGTATTGTCATGGGCTTACGTCCCATGCTGGAGTTTTCCGGTTGAATGTACATAAAAGCCAGTTGAGGCATAGCAGTACTTCCTTTCATTACAAAGATATTATTGTTTTCAACGGTGGTCGAGTCCAATTTGATGGTTCCAGGGGCTGTTTGATGAAAGAGAAAGAATTTGTTACCTGTTGGTAGGTTGTTTACTTTTACTGTCAAGGTGTAATTTTCTTGCGCTTTTACACCCATTAATCCCATACAAAGGGATAAAATTGCGATTAATTTTTTCATTCTACTTAATTTACAAATTAATAATAACGATACATATAATTCACACTGAAAGAAGGGCAGATATATAATAAAGATTTTACTTTGCCTTTTCCTTCCATGGGGGAATCTATTTGTTTAAAGCTATTACCTTCTATGGCATAACGGTAAATTTTATATGAATCCTTCTTTTCATCATACGTGGCCACTACAAAGTAGCTGAAATTGTAAGAGGCCGCATCATATATACATTCCATATAATGTATATAGGTGATTCGTTCATTAGAAGGAAATGATAAGATCTCTTTTCTGTATTTTTGTCCAGTGCTGTTAATTGTATAATTGCCTATTTTATGGCCATAGGCAAAATACAAGATTGGAAAGCTTTTATGCAAGGTGAAAAGTGTGGCGTTTCCAATCTCTGGATAATCTTTATAAGACAGTGTATCTGCCTTCATTATTGGGCTATATTTAGCATTTCCCACATTGGTCTCACTTGGGTCGATTTGAGCTAAATCTAATCCGAATAGGATACTACGGTCTTTGCGGCCATTTTCATGAAACAGAGCGTATGCTCCTTGGTTATAGGTCAGCGTGTCATTCGTCAAATCATAGTCTGTATTTTCCATGAATGATAATGTGCCATTCATGTGGTTCGGGCTAATTTTTAGGTTCGTTCCTTCCGTGTAATAATTATCAGGAAAGTATTGGACATCAGCGTTGTAATTCTTAAAGAACAGGAAGGACTGCTGAGCGTTGTCAAATCCAAGAATATAAGAATTACTTACGTTTGAGATGGTCATATAAGGAGACAATTCATAACTCCCTTTTAGAGCGGGAAGATAAGCTTGTGCTCCAAAAGGCATAAAGTGGGCTTTCTGTTTATTGGCCAAGATAGCTTGATTGGGCGATATCACTGTTTGTGAAATTTGAAGACCTGTTCCATCATTCTTGTCAAAGAACATACCGTCATTCTTTGCCAACAAGGACGTGTCATTTACACCAATGGCAGCCAAGCCCTGGGTGGATGCGGGGATAATCGCTGGAATATTTCCTGTGAAAGAGTTACTATTTGGTGATTTCCATCTAAAATTGTTTGTGAAAATCATATTCACTGGTTTTCCTTGTAATGTGGTATGTCGTTGGGCGAAAAGATTCGCGTTTACAGGGAGAATTTGTGCTTTGTCGTTCACCACGAACAAATCTACATCGGAGTTTCCCTCTTTGTTTTCTTTCAAAACATACCATCCCCGGCTTGTGTGGCTTGTTACATTTACATTCACCATATCAATGGTGGAAAGTGAGTCCTTTTTGCTGACTACTTTTAAATAGATGCCCCATAGTCCAAGACTATCCATTTTTTGCGTTAGTGTGGGAGCGGTGGAAAGTAACTTCATGTTATTTCCATTGGTCTTATACCAATAGTACTCAAAATTATCGGCCACAGAGTCTTTCCCATACACTACACGGGGTTGTATGGTTAGAGTCTCTCCATAATATAACGTTTGCACCGTATTGGGTAATCCTTTTATCTCAATATCAGGCAACGGGTTGTATACATCATCTCTTCCTTCGCTACAAGCTACAATAGCCATGCAAGCCAAAAGAGATAAACATGATATAATTGATTTTCTCATGAGTTTCGTATTTTAGTGTAGTTAAAATGTTACCAGAGAACCGTCAGATTCTGCTAACGGACCTTTGCCTTCCATAGCTCGTTGAGCGTTTAATTCTTTCAAATCATTTCTGAATTTATACAGATAATAGATTTGGTCATAGTAGTCTTGTCTCAATTTTTCAATAAAGGCTGCATCCCATTTCTGACCAGAATCTTTTATCATGAATTCGTGTTTTACCTTTCCGTAACGACCGAATTGGGTCATATACCATCTCCAGTTGGAAGGCTCTGAATATCCGTCTGAGATATAAATTACCACGAATATTTTGTCCCCACTGTCGTCTGCCTTTTTATCAGCAGCCTTTATATCTTCAGAATCAGCAACTCTAAGAGTTAGTCTTCGTCCATTTTCTTTCAGCGACTTATCTCTTAAGACAACGATGGGAATAGAATCCAACATTCTGCCTTTATGCAGAATCATTTTATCAGCCATTTCTTTGAATGACTTAAAATGTATGCCTGATTCCGCATTGGGAAGTGATAGCAGATTGTCTGTTGTGTCATTGAAGGCTCTTAGAGCTACTTTTAAGTTTCTGGAAGGTAAAGCTGCTCTGGATATGATTTTAATCCAGATAGTGTCTTCTTTCACATCATCTTTGGTATAGACGAAATTATAATCGTATTCCTGTACCATTTTCATGTAATACCCCTTGGGCGCATAAAAACTGACGTATGGAATATTATTATCCACTGTTATCTGTTCCTGTTCACAAGCTAAGAACAGGGGAAGTGTCAATAGCAACAAATATAATTTTCTCATGTTCATTTTATTTATAATAACCAATTTCGTCTTGAGGAATCGGTAATACATATTCTCCTTCTGTAACGGACATATCATTCAACAACATCTTTGAACTTCCTAGTCGCTTGTATGCAAAGAAGGTCTGTCCTTCGCCGAAAAACTCTTTTACATATTCCTCAATTATCTTATCCTGTAAATTGTCGGCTGTCAAAGGGGCATACGAAGCATTTCTACTTTCACAGAAGGTCTTATAGTACGTATTTGCTTCAGATAGAGGGGCCGTCTCAATGGCAATTAGGTAGATTTCCGCAAGGCGAATCAATGGTACAGACTTGGGCATTCCATAGTCAGTCGAAGACAGTTTACTGTATTTTAGGGTGCCGTAGACATCTCCCCACGTGGCTGTATTGTTATTACGTTGCAGTAAATTTAAACGAATGTCTGGTTCATTGTGATATAGGGTGTTTTCTATTACACTTACTTTATTTACGTAGGTAGTACGAAAAGAATTATATCTGTCGGTATAATTTTGTGTGTCAAGCCCCATGAGATGTTCTTTATAAAAAGAGAAGTCATTAGAAGATATATCCGCCTTGGCGCCTAATTGGAATTTGGATGTACCATCCTCATTTTTAGCGTCTATAATATCTTTAGCGTATTTATATGCGCTTGCTTTATCACCTGTCCACAGGGCCAAACGAGCCAATAACGCCTCCACACTGTAATAGTTGAAGCGTTTTTGACGGTAATACCAGAACATGCTGGAATATTCATTGATACTTACATATCCTGCATTCAACTGAGAATTAGAATATCTCAAAATTGGATCAGCGTCTTTTAATAGAGCCAAAGCCTGTGTGAGGTCATCTTTCAGGTCTTTTATAAACTCATCATAAGTAATGTAAGGATATCGCTCAGTATTCATTTCCTTTACATAAGGGAGGTATTTTGAGCTTTTATTAGGGTGTAATGGTACAGGTCCCCATAAACGCAGCAAATCAAAATGGCAAAAGGCTCGTATAGCCAAAGCTTCCCCTTCCATCAGTTTTGCCATCTTCTCAGGGAGAATCTTTTTCTGATGTCGTATACCGTCTAATAGTACATTGGCGTTAGTGATAGTCTTATAATTACTCTGAAACAAAAAGCCTAAGCTTCTGTCAAGGTCATTGTCTGTATAAATATGGTGACTTAAAAGGTAGCTCCAGCTACTTGTATTCGCAGTGTTTTGAATGGCGTAGTTGTTGGCCATATATTCAATGCCCTGACCTCCCATCAACATACTTTCTGGATTATAATTTACCTTCAATAAAAGGTAAAGTCCAGTAAGTGACATTTGAAAGCCAGACTCACTTTCAAACATTTTATCTGAGGGAGACTGATTTTTAGGAAGTACCGTTAACCAGTCATTACAACTGGAAAGGCTCATTGAAAGTATCAAAGCCAAACTTATTGAGAGATGTTTTATTTTCATTTTCTGTTGAATTAGAAAGTACAAGATATAGAGAACGTTGGTTTTATTGTATAAGGATAGCTGGTTCCACGTTCACGTTCTATGTTGGAAATGTAGAATACGTCAGACAGGGAACCTGTGATAGTAAGTTGCTGCATTTTGAAATAGCGGACAACGGAACGAGGAAATTGATAACTCAAGTTGACACTATTACATGTGAATGCTTTTTCTGTAAACACAAATGCATCGTTCGGAAAAGTCGGGTTATCTATACCCAGTGCCTTGTACGCTGCAATGTCTCCTGGTTTCTGCCATCGTAAAGAAGTGATACGTTTGTCATTATTCCTTCTGATGTTTCCATTCTCAACTTTGTCCAATAAGGTTTGGTTCAAAACCTTGGCTCCTAAACGTAATCCGAATCCTACATCTAAGAGCAAACCTTTCCAACGGAAACTGGTACCTAAACGTCCGTTTAACTTTGGTTGCCTGTTTCCAACTGGCACAGGTGTGGAATTCGTAGCAATATTTGATATAGTGCCATCATCTCCAATGTAAAGTCTTTCACCTGTCATAGGGTCGACTCCGGCAGATCGTAACACGTATAATTCATCTATTGAATACCCTTCTCGATATTGATAGTAGGCTTTATTACTCGCATTACTGTTTGATTCCATTAGTTTTTTGATAGAATCAGATAGTTTCACAAGAATGTTTTTATTGGAGTAGGCACCGAAACGTAATGCCCATGTAATGTCTTGTTCTCGTAAACGGAGAACATTGATGTTCAACGATAGATCCCAACCTGTATTGCGAATGGTTCCCATATTGGATTTGTAAGTGGTATATCCATGAGAAATTGGTAAATAAGCATCCGTTAACAGATTGTCCGTTGTCTTGCGATATATGTTGGCAGATAATGTAATGAAACTATTGAAAAAACTGACATCCATTCCATAGTTGTGCTCACGGGTGTTCTGCCATTTCAGGTTTGGATTTCCGTATCCTAAAATGTAGGCTCCAATTAAACCGTTGTATTGGTTTTCATTATCATACTGATAAGTGGTGAATGCGTCGTAAGGGGCAAAGTTCAAGGAGCTGGTCACACCGTAAGAATAACGTATTTTTCCATAATTGACCACTTTCTCAATGAATTTCATCCAGCTCTCCTTTGTGAACTCCCATCCAGCTCCGACAGACCAAAAAGGTGCCCAACGACTTTCCGCACCAAAAGAAGATGCACCATCCACACGATAAGAAGCATCTACAAAATAACGACTGGCAAAGTTATAGTTAAAAGTACCTGTAAAACCAATGGAACGTGTGACAGCATCTGTGGATGAAGGTTTTTGTCCATAGTAATTGGTTCCCATGGACAAATCCGTCATTTGGTCGTTCATGAAACCAATTACACTGAAATCAAATCCTTTCAGATTATTTTGCATCATTTGCCAGTTTCCACCTAAGTAGAAGGTGTGCATACCGATGATTTTCGCCCAACTCAACGTTCCAGAAACTTGCCATGAGGTGGATGTTGAGCTATTTTTCGAATATCGTCCTCTTGTGGAGGTTCCTATGGTTGAAAGAGGGGAGTAAAAGGAATCTCCTGTATTGCGTTGTTGCGTGATTCCCAAACTAAGGTCTGCTCGTAAACCTTCACATATATCCCAGTTGATATTGGTTGTATTACGTAGGTTGATATATTCACTTTTAATGAAACTACTCTGTTCTCCGTCATATAAGGGATTGTAAATAGGGTAGTTATATCCTGGGAAATTGTATTGCTTGATTGTATGCCCTTCATCGTCTTTCGGACGCCAATAGGGATTCATACCTACATAGTCTGAAAACTGTCCATAGGTGGATTCATTTGAATTATTTATACCAACGGACAAGTCATTCGTGAAACGAACCTTCTTTAAGATGTATGTGATTTGTACACCGCCGTTCATATTGTCACGTCCAGAACCCTTCATGACACCCTTTAACTGGTTGTAAGAAAAGTTCAAATTATAACGAAACTGATTTGTACCGCCTGATAATGATAAACGATGATATTGGCCGATACCCGTCCGTAGTGGTTTATGTATCCAGTCCGTATTTACTCCCTCTTTGGCCGCTTTTAGATTTTCATTATAAATAGCGTCCAATTGGAGTTGGGTGGAAAGATTGTCACTTTTGTAAACTCCGGCTATTTTTTCTACCTCAAGTTTCTCAAAGGAGTTCATCAAGTTGTAGCTGGACAAATCCGGTAATTCCAGGTTCATACCGACACTATAGCTTACTCTAACCCGGCCTTCTTGCGGACGGGTAGAGGTGATGACTACCACACCATTCGCACCACGAGAACCGTAAATAGCTGTAGCACTTGCATCTTTCAGAATAACTACGGACTCCACATCGGACTGGTTCATATCCATCACACGTTCTGACGATACTTCGAAGCCGTCCAAGATGAACAATGGCATATTGTATTGGTTACGAATGTCATCCTGCACATTGTTCATGTCGCTGATATCAGCGGCTAAACTGGATTTACCACGAATCTCGATGGATAATTGTTTGTTGGGGTCGGAACCCATATCATTGTTTAACTGTACATCGAATGATGGATCAATGTTGGTAAGGGTCTTTAATAAGTTTCGGTTTCCCTGTTGTTGGATTTGTTCTTTCGTAATGACAGTAGCCGCACCTGTGAAACTTGCTTTCGGTTTATTGAAGATACCTGTGACCACAACTTCGTTTAGGTTGTGTGCATCTGGCTCCAGCTCGAATATATAATGGGTCTTTCCTGCTTTTATCTTTTTTATATCTCTGTTATAACCGATGGTGGAGGCAGTCATAGATACTTCATTACCCGTCATAGGGTAGAAAAAACGACCTTCTTTATCTGTGGTGATATGTTGGGTACGTCCGTTGTTAAATTTGATGGTGATAGTTGCTCCTATCATTGTTTCTCCGTCTGTACCTTTTACGACACCATTGATGATGTTTCCTCGAGATTTTCTTGATTTACTACTTACACTGATGAACTTTCCTCCCGCTTTTATCTCGTATGTCAAAGGATAAGATTGAGTCAGCGCACGTAATACCTCCTCG
This sequence comes from Prevotella sp. P5-108, assembly GCA_963608705.1. GTDB lineage: Bacteria > Bacteroidota > Bacteroidia > Bacteroidales > Bacteroidaceae > CAVDHB01. The sequence continues at coordinate 71,877 of CAVDHB010000078.1, read as the reverse complement.
GCAGATACGTTCGTACGGGAATAGCTGACTTTGATCGTATTTACATCATCGTATGCAAACAGAATCTTCACTCCCGACTTTTTGTCTATCTGTTTTAATACGGTAGATAGAGGCTTGTTCTTTACGTTCAGATTAAACCGCCTCCCCAAATTTTGCGCCCATAAGAGGCTGGGAGATGAAAGCAGAAGAATCAGTAGTAATGCCTTAAATCTCTTCTTTCTCATATTTTTGTTATTTTATTAAACCCTTATCCACCATTAGTCAAGCGGAATGTTAGTTTTGTTTTGCTTATAGATACGCTTAAGACAAAGAAAAGGGTATGGGTTTAATAGAAAAAAGAGAGGTTTCTTTAGAAAAAGACTTTTCTAAAGCTGTTTCTTAGAATAGTTGTAAATTGAAGTGATTTAAACTTTTGTGTCCCCTTGAAATAAAAGTGGAAAAACACAGCGTTTTATAGAAAAAGTGCTTGTACTTTAAGCGATGTCTATATGTGCATTTCCTGAATTTTGTTCTTTTTGTAACCTTTACTGCGTCTAAGAACTGTCCAGATGCGGTTCATGTGTCCAAATATTTCTTTGCGTAAAATAGAAGTTAACCTCGAATTATGTAAATTTTCTGCATAAATCGAGGTTATCTTCTGGATTTAGGTGAGATAACTCGAAAAGGCTATTCTTATAGACCTACCTGTTAGTTTAAATATATTTGTTCAATTCTTCCACCAGTAGATGTACAGTAGTGGATGATTCCTCTATTGCGGGATTTCCATGGGATATCTCTGACAGAATCTCCGTTGCGTTCTTTAGGGCATTTTTTTGCAGGTTAAACAACCTATTGTACATGATTGCCCCGAAACCCTCAGTTTTGGAATACTGTATTCCCGTAAGCTTTGACAGTATGTTTGCGTAACGGTCACGGTGCAATTTCCCCTTGTATGGCTTGAAGTGCAGAAGAAACCAGTATTCAAATGCTTGGTTGCTGTAGGCGACTTGGAATCCACTTCTCCGGGCAGTTGCTATGGCTTGATTGAAATCGTTGGCGGGAAAATCATCCTTATCGAAAACTACCCAGCATTGGTCGTACCTGCGGCCTTTCCTCAGGTCTGCATCACGGATGGCTATCGCCTTTTTTACAAGGCTGACGGTATTCATGGCTTGTCCCACGGCCTTGACGGTAGCGGCTGTCATACGGAAGGCATTGAAATAGTCTGGCTCCGTGCGGACTCCTTCGCATATAATGAGAAATGTTTGCTTGATATTCCTTACTCTCTGACGGCGTGTGAGGTTGCCGTCACAATGTCTCATTCTTCTCATGGTCAACCCTCTGTATGAAAAATTCTTTCCATTTCTCCTATAATAGGGGTTGCGCCATACTTCCCCTGCAAATAATCCTTCTCAAATGATGAACTGCTCCGTACCTTATATTCAACCAATGAATATGCCTCTGTGGCACCAAAGTTGTCTTTTTGTGTAAACCATATTTGGTCACGGCGAAACAAGCCGGCACTGAGTAAAAAAGTATCATGGGTAGTGAACAGCAGCTGCGCTCCTTTGGGATTAGTTTCTGACGAATTAAAGAGTGTGATGATTTTTTGAATCAATAATGGATGAAGTTTTGAGTCAAGTTCATCAATGAACAGTCGTTTCCCATGATCCAAAGCATCTATAATAGGATATGACAATGAAAAATATTTGATTGTGCCTTCCGATTCATTGCGGTTGAAAGAGAATGCCACGGCATTTGTTGACATACCATCGTCATCAAATTGGCGGTGGTTGCTTATTATGCGGTTGTCTATCTTGGTTATGCTTTCTATCCCCAGATCAGCGTATTTGGCAAAGCTCGTGATACGATTGCGCAGTTTTTCATCATCAAGATGCCTGATGATCTGTTCCCATAATTTGTCATCCTCACTGCAAAATAGTATCTGCGTGTCATTGAGCCATTTTAGAATATTAATAGCCGTTGTTTCATTAAATTGTGCGGCAGTGGAGAGCAGAAGTGCATTGTTACGTACCATCTTCTTAGTTACAATCTCTTGTATAAGTGCACTTTTTGTGTGAATTGCTGTCGCTTTTTCTTCACGGTAGAAAATTTCAATTTCCTTGGATCTTTTCCGGTTTATGCGTTGATACAGCCATTCAGCTTGTACAGCATCATAGTTAACCTCAAAACCGTAGCGATATATATGTGTCCCGTCTGTAAAGGTGGCCTCCATTGTGGTTGGTTCCTTGGCTGAGACGGTGTTCAGCCGGAAGTTCTCCACATCAATGCGTTCACCTGCTTGGCTGTTTTTGAAAGACTCCATAATGAATCGTTTGTAAAACGCTATCGCTTTAAGTACATTTGTCTTTCCGGAAGCATTTGCTCCGTAGATTACGGCACTTCTAAGAAGTGATAAGCCGGTTTCGGGAAGCGGTATCATGCTGTTTGGCTCAGAGAGGGATTCTTTGAGCTTAGTACCGATAAAGGATATTTTCAAGTTATCCTTTATGGAAAGGTAATTGCTGACATTAAATTCGAGTATCATAGACTTAACCTCATTATTTGCGGATTTTCTGCAAATATAAGGGTTTTCTTGCGAAGACGGGATTGTATAATGATGTTTTTCTAAATGAGTATCCGCTATCGTACTACCAATCAATATAGATGCGATTCATTGCGTCTCCACTGATTTGTGGGTATTTAGGAAGTGTCTCGTCATGCGGACAATCATTATTTTACAGCTTATCTCACATCAAAACTCACCGTATAATGCATCGAAACTCACCGTGCAATTTTCGCCAAGCGGTGAGTAATGACTCCTTATTCACCGTAACACAACGCTCCCTTCTCCTGTCTTATAAATGGAAAATTATGCGCATTGTAAATTTTCTTCTCTGTGTGTACTTTATGAAGGAAAATGGACGGAAAAGTACAGGGCCATGATACAATGTAGGCCCATTTCCAGTGATTTTATGTAGTTTGGTGTAGGCTAGTGTATCTTTAGTGTAGGCTGTATTCCTGTTTTTTATCACATTAGAGTCTGATAATCAGTAATCTAAAAATGTGTAGTGTAGGCGTGTAGGTAATTTCACGAAAAAACTTTTGGGAGGAGGGGGGTATTATGTTTAATAAGAAAAGCTGTGTATCTGTATTTTCTAAAAAGATTATCCGCAAACATGCCACGATGAGTCATTATCAAGTAGAGACGCAATTCATTGCGTCTCCATATCCATTAGTGAAGAATCGCATCTCTACCCAACCGTGTAGATTGGTGTGGTACGATGGTGGATAATCCTTTGAGAAACAATGGCAAAGTATGCTTATCGTACATACAGTGTGTTGCCTTTGTATACGGCGTTCACCTTTCTCAAACTGTTCAGCAAATCGATGGCTTCTTGCAGGCTGCCTTCCCGGTTGCCGATATAACGGACTTTAGTGTGTAATTTGGTGGTGTTCTCGAAAGATACATTGACGTTGTACCAACGTCCAATCTCTTTCAGTACAGTCTCCAATGGAACATTGTCGAAATAGAAGAAGCCGTCTTTCCACATGGTGAAGTTGTCAGTATCCACCATATTCACGGAAATAGATCCTTGCTTACCCAAGGTAGCGTCTTCTCCCGGTTGGATATGTTTCTTCTCACCGTTTTTTGACATTACATCCACACCGCCATTTACCAAGGTCACATGTGTCTCATGTCCGGCGTATGCTCTCACATTAAATTCTGTACCTGTCACCGTAGTGCTGAGGCTTGATGTGTGTACGATGAAGGGATGTGCCTTGTCTTTGGCCACATGGAAATACGCCTCTCCTTCCAAAGTTACCTCGCGAGTGTCTCCTGTAAACAGATTGGGAAACGTCAGTTTGCTGTCTGCGTTTAACCATACTTCTGTACCGTCGGCCAATACCAGTTTATAACTCTTTCCCCTCGGTATGGTAATCTGTTGGTCTTGAGGGGTAATGGACTCTCCTGCGGATGAATAGACTAATTGTCCATCCTCACTTTGCACGGCTTCGTGCATGGTGGTCAATGCGGAAGTCTGTCCGTTCGGGTTTATCACTACGGTATGTCCGTTGCCCGAACGAAGAGTTATTTGAGAAGAAGGTTTATTTTTTGCCACAAAAAGCATTCCCTTGTCGGTTGCCTGTGAAAGAGTGGAGGAGGAGGGGGTGTTGTGCCACAGTGTGAACACCAAGAGAAGCATGGCAGCCACGCCTATGACAGAGATACCTATTTTTAGAATGTATGATTTTTTGACAGCAGAAGTTGATAGGTTCTCTTCATGAAACCGTCTTAATTCGGCCTCCACATCGGGCATGGCCGTCTCTTTTTTCAGGAAGTAATGGCGCAGCATTACCTCCTCTTCCGTGAAATCCTCGGAATTTTCAGGCTTTGGTTCTATGTCCTTGTTGACGAGTTTCATATATTCTTTTATTTTAGATACGATTGGTACAAAGTTTCGGGTATGGTTACTCGAAAGGTTGTTTCCCTTTATAAAAGTCTCTTAAGATGCGTAATCCTTTTGACACATGTTTCTTTACCGTATTGGGACTAATGCCCAATATCTCTGCTACTTCTGCATATTTTTTCTGCTCTAAATAGCACATTCGTAGGATATCTTGCGTGGGAGGTGGAAGTTGTGCCATCATCTTCTCCACTAATTTATCTTTCTCCAGTTCCTTGGAATAATCTGAATAGAATTCATCTGCTGTATGGATGTATTCGTCTGTGTACTGTTTTTTCAGTACATTCTTACGCAAATAGTCTACGCATCGGTTGCGGACACCTGTATTAAGGTATGCCTTGATGCTTTCCGGCTGAAGACTCTTTCTGTTTCTCCATAAGGACGTGAACACATCATTCACGATGTCACGGCTGTCCTCCTCTTCACCCGTGATATGCAGGGCATACATATAAAGACGGGAATAATGCGCCTTGAACAACTCGTCGAAGGTTTTCCTGTCGTCTGTTATAGGATGTTTGCCGATGATTCTCATTCTTTCTGATTAACCTATTTGCAAAGATACAGATTTATCCGCTTATTCAAGGGGAAAACTACTAAAAAAGGCGTACCCGTAGGATACGCCTTCTTATGATTATGAAATAGAAATTACTTGTTTGAGCGTTTACGAGCGTTGTGATCCAAGAGAATCTTACGCATACGCATGCTCTTCGGAGTTACTTCTACGTACTCGTCTTCTTTGATGTATTCCAGTGCCTCTTCCAGTGAGAAGATGATTGGAGGTACGATACGAGCCTTGTCATCAGAACCTGCGGCACGCATATTGGTGAGCTGTTTGGCCTTCGTCACATTCACCACCAAGTCATTGTCGTGTACGTGTTCTCCCACTACCTCACCGGCATATACTTCGTCGCCCGGGCTGATGAAGAACTTACCCCGGTCTTGCAGTTTATCGATTGCGTAGGCGAAGGATGTACCGCTTTCCATGGCTACCATAGAACCGTTGGTACGACGTACGATTTCTCCCTTGTACGGCTCGTAGTCCAAGAACATGTGAGACATGATAGCCTCTCCCTGGCTGGCAGTCAAGATATTGGTACGCAATCCGATGATACCGCGAGAAGGAATCTTGAATTCAATGTTCACACGGTCGCCTTGGTTGCTCATGGCCACCATCTCGCCTTTACGACGGGTTACCATATCGATCATCTTGCTGGAGAATTCTTCCGGCACATTGATGGTCATCTCCTCGATAGGCTCGTTCTTCACTCCGTCTATCTCTTTATAGATAACCTGCGGCTGTCCAATCTGCAACTCGTAACCTTCACGACGCATGGTTTCAACCAAAACGGAAAGGTGAAGCACACCACGTCCGGAAACCACCCACTTGTCTGCGTCTTCCAGTTTACGAACACGTAAAGCCACGTCTTTTTCCATCTCTTTATTCAGACGGTCTCCAATCTGGCGGCTGGTGCAGAACTTACCCTCTTTTCCGAAGAAAGGAGAGTCGTTGATGGTGAAGAGCATACTCATGGTAGGCTCGTCAATCTTCACGGGAGGCAGTGGCTCTGGATTCTCGCTGTCGCAGATGGAGTCACCGATTTCGAAGTCGTTCAGTCCGGCGATGGCGCAGATGTCTCCGCAGTCCACGTGGTCTGCCTTCTTACGTCCCATTCCCTCGAAGGTATGGAGGTCTTTGATACGAATCTTCTCCATTTCCCCGTTACGGTGTGCGATGGTCACAGGCATTCCCTCTTCCAGGAAACCGCGGCGGATACGACCGATGGCGATACGTCCGGTAAAGTTGGAATAGTCCAGAGAGGTAATCAACATCTGTGGAGTACCTTCCACGACTTTCGGCGCCGGGATGTATTTAAGAATGGTATCCAACAGGTAATTTACATCGGTGGTTGGCGTCTTCCAGTCCGGTCCCATCCATCCGTTCTTCGCAGAACCATAGACAACGGGGAAGTCAAGCTGGTCTTCGGTCGCATTCAGGTCGCACATCAAATCGAAAACCATTTCGTACACTTCTTCCGGACGGCAGTTAGGCTTGTCCACTTTGTTTACCACCACTACCGGTTTCAAACCGATTTGCAGCGCTTTCTCCAGCACAAAACGTGTCTGAGGCATTGGTCCCTCGAAGGCGTCTACCAACAGAAGGCAACCGTCGGCCATATTCAAGACACGCTCCACCTCTCCACCGAAGTCGGAGTGTCCCGGAGTATCGATAATATTGATTTTTGTATCTTTGTATCTGATAGAAACGTTCTTAGAAAGAATCGTAATACCCCTTTCTCGCTCCAAAGGGTTGTCATCCAACAACAATTCACCCACTTGTTGATTGTCGCGGAAAAGATTTCCCGCTTTCAGCATCTTGTCGACCAACGTAGTTTTTCCATGATCGACGTGCGCGATAATCGCGATGTTTCTTAAGTTTTGCATATATACTGATATAATTACCTGAATTCGGACGCGAAGTTACGATAAATCATTGAAATAGACGAATGGAAAGGGTCTATTCTTTCTTCAGATAGTCCAATACTTCCTTGTTTTGGAAGTCTTTGCTCCGCAATCTGTGGAAGTAGTAATCGGTCAGGAAATGCTTGTACTTATCGAAAAAGGCTTTATTATGCGCTTCGTCCAAAGGGCTTTGCAGCGTGGCGTCGGGCAGCAAGCCTAAATCCTCTAACAAGCAGGCCGCCTCGTAAGAAACCAGCTGGGGATTCAGCAGGAAAGCCGCGGCGTTTTCCTTGGCCACTTTCTCGTCATACGCTTTGTTGTCTGCGTCTTTCATACACGGCAGCAGATAAGGTTGCAACTCAACTCCCGTCTCCGGGCTGCCTATCATGACACAGCCTTTGTCGAATATTTCTGGCAATTCTGGCTGTTTGTCTTTGTCCACCTTTATCTGTTCATCCGCGAATTTTTTCGCTTCCTCTTTATTGAAGCAGTAATGGAAGAACTTACCTCCCGTGGCTTCCATGAAATTGTGGAAGAGACGCAGGTAATAGGCTTTCGCCTCTTTTTCTACTTTCTGCTGTCCGGCGATTTGATCGTGGAGGGCAGGTGTGTAGTCTTGCGCCACTAACATTCCAAACTGATAGCAGTCGCTGCCGAAACGAATTAACGTACAGCTAAGTAGTGTCTGTCCCGGTTTCTTTCCCTTCAGACTCTTCTCGTCTATGGATTTTTTGTGGATAGTCAGTTCCCGGTTCGGGTCTTCTCCAAAGATGTCTTTTACTTGCAGGTCTTTTTCATCTTCGCCGATGTAGAGAAAATAATGTCCTTTTTCCACAAAGGCGTTCTTTGCCAAGTGCAGTTCGGGCTTGTCCGCATAGAGTTTCGACAGCCATTCCATTGTAGTATATGACAAAGGGTCTCCACGTCCTACTAAGAGCAGCTGCACTCTCACATCGTAAAGAGCCGCAGGTTTGTAGCCCGGCTGGATATTCTTGTCCTGCTGGATTTTCTGCGCTTCCATGTAGTAGGCTCCCTCACTCTCAATGTTGAAGTAGCTCTTGTAGTGGAACCATTCCAGTACGTCACGATAATGGGAGAAGTCCGTGTCTTTCATTGGGGCGTAAAGGAATTTCTTCAGTCGGTCGTTGGCTGGTGCCTGCTCATATTCAGTGTCGAAAATCTTATAAATCGTCTCTGCTACTGTCTCAAAGTCAGGATTCTCTGGATTCATCACCGTATCAGCCCGATGAAACCATTGTACATGATGCCACAGCAGATAACGTACATCCTGCACATTGATTTCCTCTGGCACGTAGTTGTCCTCGGTCAGCTCAAAGAAAGGCAGGTAGTATCCATAGTTCTTTTTGCATTCCGCAGTGAAGGTGTGCCAGATATTTGTCTGTGAGATGACATCCTCGAACCATGCTGTCAGACACAGACTTGTATAGCGCATATTAGCGTCTGTCGGGAAGGCGTTAGCCAGTTTGGAATACATTAAGGTCTCATAGACTTTGTTGGCAATCTTCGTATAATAGAAGTCTGTTTCATCCGCCTGAGTATAAGGATGAAGCAGTAACCAGTCGTTCGCAAATAGTTTTTTCATTATTTTGTCTTGTTTAAAATGCCATTTTAGCACCCGCAAACTTACGTTTTTTTCTTGAAAGAAGCAAGTACGGGCATGAAAAAAGCGGACATCCCCGGAGGAACGCCCGCTTTTTACAATTATAAAGTATAGATGTTTATTTCGTTTCCGTAGCGGAAGCTGCTAACGCTTGTCTTTTCTTGGCCTGTTTGTTCATCACCAAGAAGGAGATGGGAGCGGCCATGAAGATGGAAGACAGCGTACCGATGACAATACCTAAAATCATGGCGAAGGAGAAGCTGCGGATACTTTCTCCACCCAGGAAGAAGATACACAACAGCACTACCAACGTAGCCAGAGAAGTATTGATGGTTCGGCTCAATGTCGTGTTCAACGAGTCGTTATACAATTCCACTATCTTGTGGTCTGGATAACGATGGAAGAACTCACGGATACGGTCGAAAATCACCACCTTATCATTGATGGAGTAACCGATGGCCGTGAGGACGGCACCGATAAAGGTCTGGTCAACCTCCAATGAGAAAGGAACCCAACCCCAGCACAAGGAGTAGACACCGATAATCAACATCGTATCGATGGCCAAGGCCACCAACGCACCAAGAGAGTAGGCCACGTTGCGGAACCGCAAGAGGATGTACAGGAAGATAGCTACCAATGCTACTACGACAGAGATGATAGCTCCGTAGGTAATATCTTCCGCAATGGAAGGTCCTACTTTCTGAGAGCTTACTATCGTACCTCCTTGATGGTCGCTGCTGTCCTTGAACTTGGCCAACGTCACATTTTTGCCTAAGAGATTACCTTTCTGCAAAGCCGTGAACAAATGGCTCTCCACTTCGGAATCCACTGCGTCGTTGTTTTCATTGATGCGGTAGTTGGTGGAAATACGAATGGTCTTTCCGTCTGTTCCGATAGCCAACGCACTGACGGTGCAGTCAGGGCCGAACTCTTTCTCTACTACGTTGCGCACGGTTTCCGGCTCAACAGGCTTCTCGAACAGTACCACATAATTACGACCACCTGTGAAGTCGATGCTGCGGCTCAGTCCACGAGTGCAAAGTGAGCCAATGGCTACCAAGAGCAACACGATGAATATCGTGATGGAAGTTTTGCGCTTCTTCATGAAGTTCACGTGCGGGTTGCGCAGAAGATTCTTTGTCAATGCGGTGGTAAAGGTCAAGTGCAGAAGTTTCTCCTTGTCCATGAAGTGTGTGTAAATCAAGCGAGTGATCCACACAGAGGTGAAGAAGGAGGCCATGATACCGATAATCAAGGTAGTGGCGAATCCGCGGATAGGACCTGTACCGAAGAGATACAAAATAATAGCCGTGATGACAGAAGTCAAGTTGGAGTCGAAGATGGCCGAGAACGCATTCTTATAACCCGAACGCAGGGCGGCACGTGTGCCAAGTCCGTGCATCATCTCCTCCTTGGTACGCTCGTAAATCAACACATTGGCATCGACGGCGATACCCAAGGACAGCACCATACCGGCAATACCTGACATGGTAAGTGCGGCTTGGAAAGACGTCAGAATACCCAAGGTGAAGAAGAAGTTGAGTACCAACGCACTGTTGGCAATCATACCCGGAATGAATCCGTACATCACGCACATGAAGGTCATCAAAATGACGAAAGCTACCACGCAGGAAGTAATACCTTGGTTAATGGAAGCCTGTCCGAGCGTCGGACCGATTACTTCTTCTTGCACGATATGAGACGGTGCCGGCATTTTACCAGTGTTCAACACATTGGCTAAGTCCTTTGTGTCCTCTACGGTGAAGTTACCTGTAATAGAAGACTGTCCACCGTCAATTTCATTTTGTACCATCGGGGCACTGTACACATAGCCATCCAGCACAATGGCGATGGCTTTGCCGATATTAGCCTTGGTTAGTTGCGCCCATTCACGTGCGCCCTCTTGGTTCATCTGCATGCTTACAGCCGGACGACCGTTTTGCTCGAACACGTCCTGTGCCTGTGTCACCACATCACCTTCCATAGGCGCTTTCCCATCGCGGCTGCTCACTTTGATGGCGTAGAGTTCGAATATTTGTCCGGATTGGTCTTGTGAAGCCGGCTTCACACCCCATTTCAAGGAAAGGTCTGTGGGCAGTGCGTCTTTCACTTCCTTCATGGCGAGGAAGCGGTTCACCTGTGCCGTATCACGGAAGTTAGCATAACCTACGATGCAGCTTGTGTTGCCGCTAATCTGTAGGATGGAAGCCAACGGATGCTCTTTGCGGGCAGCTTCGTCAGCCTGTGTGGCAGCAGCCTGTGCGCCGCCTTTTTGCTTGGCGAACTGTGCGGCCAATCCTCCTTTAGTGTTCTCTTTCTTAGCTACAGCTGGCTGGGTCTTCGCCTTGGCGGAGTCCTGTGTGGCCAATACGGCTTTCAGTTTTGCGTCTGCCTGCTGGAGCAAAGGAGCGATTTCCTGGCTGTTGTACGTTTCCCAGAATTCCAGATTGGCACTTCCTTGCAGAAGTTTACGTACACGGTCTGGCTCTTTGATACCCGGCATTTCTACCATGATACGTCCGTTGCGTCCGCCTTCCAACATCTGGATGTTAGGCTGTACCACACCGAAACGGTCGATACGGGTACGAAGCACCTTATAGGAAGCCTCTACGGCTGATTTGATTTCTTTTCTCAATACAGATTCCACGTCCTTGTCGGAGGAACTGTTGGTAATCTGTCCTTTCATCTCCTGCGTGGCAAAGAGTTCGGCTAAACGTGCGCCGGGTTTCAATGCCTTGTAGTCCTTGATGAAAAGAGTAAGGAAGTCGTCTTGGCTTTCTTCAGCTTCCTTGGCTGCTTGCGCCACGGCCTTGTTGAAAGCGGGGTCTGTGCTGTTGTCTGCTAATGCCTTCACGACATCAGGCACGGATACTTCGAGGATGACATTCATACCACCCTTCAAGTCCAATCCCAGGCCGATTTCCATTTCCTGGCATTGTTTCAGTGTGTAGCTGCCCAGCCAGAACTTCGTGTTGTTCAGCGAGTCGAGGTACTGTTGTCCTGCGACAGGTCCCATTTCCTCCGCTTTGTTCGTTTGGTAACGCACTACGGCAGAGAAAGAAAGATAGAACAAACAGACGAGAGTAAGTGCTGCGGCAAATACTTTTACAAATCCTTTGTTTTGCATCTTTTTGTTATACTTGTTTTATTTATTTCTTTTAGCCCGCAAATATACACTTTTTTTAGCTAAGAACGGGCGGAGTGTCTACTAATTTATTCCAAATGTGGGAAATATGCGCCGTCAGGGTCTGTTCCGTTTCAAAAAGCACCAGATAGGGTAGTGGTCGGAGATATGGATGGAACGGTCTACAGTACAACGGAAAGAGCGCCAGTCTTGGCTTATGAGTATATTGTCTATACGGAAGGGAAAGCCTTTCTGGTTATAGGAGATGCCGATGCCTGAGCCGGATTCCACGAAGGCGTCTGTCAGGTTGTCCGCAATCACACGGTGAGTATAGGAGATGGGCGAGTCGTTGAAGTCGCCACATACCCACACATTCCGCCCTAACTGACGACGGATTAATTGCGCCACTGTGTCGGCTTGCGGCCCACGAAGCCGGTTGGCTGCGGGAAGTTTTGCCTTAAGTAATCCCAAACCTCTGAAAATGGACTGCTTGCTTGGTTCTTTCAGCATCTCCTTATACTTGTTTTTGTCTTCTACTGTAAGACGGTTAGACTGAAGATGGTTGTTGATGAGCAGAATGGTATCGGGACCCACCTTGATTTGATAGGCTACGCTGCCGTTTATTTCAGTCTGGTTGTCCAGCTTCTGGCAGGAAAGAATCTTGCATTTAGAAAAACAGGCTAAGGCGTTTTGGCTGTGCATGCCTATCGGTGTAAATTTCTTGTAGGGATAATCTTTAAAATAGGTGCTTTCTTCTTCCGGGGTAAGACCATAGGCTTCTTGGAGACAGATAATATCTGACTCGCTTTTTTGCAGATAAGTGAGCAATGCTTTCCTGTCGCTTTCATCTGTTCCAGAGGCAAATCCCATGACATTATAAGATAGAAGTTTGGCCGCCTTGTCTGGTACAGCCCCGCTGCCTGGATTGAACGGGATATAAGTGCGGATGGGCATGATACAACAGAGGCAGGCTGCAAAAGATAGCAGGGAATGGCGTGTGGAGAAGAAGAGCCATAACAGAATGAAGAAGACGTTTGCTAACAAGAAAAAGGGAAAGAACAGTCCAGCCAAGGAGATAAGGGCATGGTCTGCGGGATTAATGTAAGTGCTATAGGCACTCATCACCATTCCCGCCGCCACAATGATGTTCAATATCCATGTGATTTTCATCAGTCCGTTCATGCTCTTTCTTTTCAGTCCTTTGCTTTTGGGATGCCCTTTTTCCCTCTCCTTTGCATTAGCTAAAAGAGTGGCTGGGTTATTTCCCTGCGTCAAAGAGCTTTTTCTTTTCTTCATCTGTCAAACTGTTATATCCGTGTTTGGAAACTTTCTCCAGAATTCGGTCAATCTCTTTTTGTCGTTCTTTCTTTTGGGCGTTATACGTGTAGTCTTCAGTCCGTTCTCCGTAGTGGAAGCGGTTCTTTTTGCTGGTCCTTCGTTGCAATTTCTCTTTCCAACGTGCAAAGAAGCTTTTCTTCACAGGCTTGGCCGTGTATTCAGTAGTGGAGGCATACCAGTTGTCTTCGCCAAAAGGACTCGGGCCGTTTCCCCATGGATTCTGTCGTCTGCCTTGTTTACGCCATACAAGAATCAGAACCAATCCAACCAGCATTCCGCCAAGGTGAGCAAAGTGGGCGATAGTGGAACCTGGCTGACTGATTCCTAAGAAAAGCTCCACTGCCGCATAACCAATTACAAACCATTTTGCTTTGATAGGAACAGGTAATGGGAATATAAACAGGCGGTCGTTGGGGTGCATCATGCCGAAAGCGAGCAAGATGCCGAAGACGGCACCAGACGCACCTACGGTAGTACCGTTCAATGTCTCATTTAAGGAAGCCATCGTTTCGTCTGTGAAATTCATATTCTGTCGTATGGCATCCGCACCTTGTTCCATGACGATGTTCACCAGCTCATGCGGCATGGAAGATACGGTCATGAAATAATGGGCTGCCGTGACCAGCTCTTGCGTAAGCGCGGCTCCTAATCCACAAATCAGATAGTAAATCAGGAAACGCTTGCTCCCCCATTCATATTCCACGATGCGTCCGAACATCCATACGGCGAACATATTAAAGAGTATATGGGTGAATCCTCCGTGGAGGAACATATAAGTCAGTGGTTGGTATAGTTGGAAATCGGGCGAGAGGAAGAAGTGAAGCCCGAGGTCATAGTTCAAGTCGATACCTTTCCCGGAAAAGACGTATGTGGCCAGGAAGAATAACACATTGATAATAATCAAGTTCTTTGTAACGGGTGGAGTCTTGAATCCCATAATAGTTTTATTTGTTTGATGTTTTACGTGTGCAAAAATACAAAGAAAAATCATTCGGCACGCTGACAGCCTACGTTTTCCTCGTATTTTCACCCTATTTCTTCTCTTTTCCCGTAAAAAAGTTTGCTAATCCAATTTCTTCTCTTATATTTGCATATAGAAACCTATCTAATAACAAGATAAGAGTAGAACTAATCATTTTAAGAATATGAATAAATCAGAATTGATTGATGCAATTGCATCGGAGGCAGGCTTGAACAAGGCCGATTCCAAAAAAGCGTTGGATGCGTTCGTATCTGCAGTGAGCAGTGCCTTGAAAAAAGGCGATAAGATCGCATTAGTGGGTTTTGGCACCTTCTCCCTCTCTGAACGTGCCGCCAGAACGGGCATCAACCCCCATACGAAAGAGGCTATTGAGATTCCTGCCAAGAAGGTGGTGAAATTCAAAGCTGGCGCAGAGTTGTCTGACGCCGTACAGTAAAAACAAGAATGCAAGACTTCAAGTCCGTTTTTTGACACACCCCGTGTCGGAAGACGGACTTTTTTTGTAACTTTGCACCTCTAAACAGATGAACAAATAAAAATTATATGCAGATAGAACAGCAACTTACCCTTTCCGTATTGGAGGGTATCAAGGCACTGTACGGACAGGAAGCGGATCCCAAAACCGTACAATTACAAAAGACGAAGAAGGAATTCGAGGGAAACCTCACGGTAGTGGTGTTCCCGTTCTTGCGTATTTCCCATAAAAAGCCCGAGGATACGGCCAAAGATTTGGGTGAGTATCTGGTGGCGCATGACTCACATATCTCTAAATATAATGTGATTAAGGGATTCTTGAACTTGACAGTGGCCACAGGCTCATGGATAGATACCTTGAACAATGTCTGGGGTAATCCTACTTTCGGCTTCAAGAAAGCGGAAAAGGACGCGCCTTTGTATATGATTGAATATGCTTCGCCCAATACGAACAAGCCGCTCCACTTGGGGCATGTGCGTAATATCCTGTTGGGATGGGCGTTGTCTAACATTGCTGCTGCCAATGGCCGCAAGGTTGTACGCACGAATATCGTGAACGACCGTGGCATTCATATCTGCAAGTCCATGCTGGCTTGGCTTCGCTATGGAAATGGTGAGACTCCGCAGTCGTCCGGCAAGAAAGGTGATCACTTGATTGGCGACTACTACGTGGCTTTTGACAAGCATTACCGTGAGCAGATAAAGGAACTTGAGGCGAAAGGTATGCCCAAAGAGGAAGCAGAGCAGGAAGCTCCTTTGATTAAAGAGGCGCATGCGATGCTGGTAAAATGGGAAAATAAAGACCCGGAGGTGCGTGCCTTGTGGAAAAAGCTGAATGATTGGGTATATGCAGGGTTCGACGAGACCTACAAAGCGTTGGGTGTTTGCTTCGACAAGATTTATTATGAGTCCGATACTTATCTGGTAGGAAAGGAATTAGTAGAGAAAGGACTGGAAAAAGGGATGTTCTATCGCAGAGAGGACAATTCTGTGTGGGCAGACTTGAAGCCGGAGGGACTGGACGAGAAACTTTTGCTTCGTTCAGATGGTACTTCTGTCTACATGACGCAGGACATCGGCACGGCTGAGTTGCGTTTCCGCGACTATCCTATCGACAAGATGATTTATGTAGTGGGCAACGAGCAGAACTATCACTTCCAGGTATTGTCTATTTTGCTGGACAAGCTCGGCTTCAAGTGGGGTAAAGAGCTGGTACATTTCTCTTATGGTATGGTGGAACTGCCCAACGGCAAGATGAAAAGCCGTGAAGGTACGGTGGTTGATGCCGATGACTTGATTGACGAGATGGTGTCCACTGCGAAGAAGGTGTCACAAGATGCTGGCAAGTTTACGGATATGCCGGAGGATGAGGCCAATGAAGTGGCTCGTATCGTAGGACTGGGTGCCTTGAAATACTTCCTCTTGAAGGTGGACGCACGCAAGAACATGCTGTTCAATCCGGCAGAATCTATTGATTTCAACGGAAATACGGGACCATTCATCCAATATACTTACGCACGTATCCGTTCCGTATTGCGCAAGGCGGAAGCGGAAGGCTTGAAGTTGCCGGACGTGTTGGACAACAACCTGGAGATTTCAGACCGTGAGCAGGAGCTGATTCAGAAATTAGTGGAGTTCCCGGCAGTGGTGAAAGACGCTGGCGACAACTACAGTCCTTCTTCCATCGCAAACTATTGCTATGAGTTGGTGAAAACATACAACCAGTTCTACCATGATTTCAGCATTCTGCGTGAAGAAGACGAGAAGAAAAAGCTTTTCCGTCTTGTCTTGTCCGCTAATGTGGCGAAAATTGTGAAGAACGGCATGGGACTGCTTGGTATAGAGATGCCTGAACGGATGTAAAGAGTGGCAAAGGAAAAAAAATATTATGTAGTTTGGAGCGGCAATCAGCCCGGTGTCTATGATACGTGGGAGGATTGCAAGGCTCAGGTACACGGAGTAAAGGGCGCTGTCTACAAATCTTTCAAGACGAAAGATGAGGCTGACAGTGCCTTTTCCGATGATGCTTCTCATTATGTGTTCCGAAAGACGTCCACAAAAGAACACCATTCTTCTGGTCATAAAATACCGGAAGGAGTGGCTTCATACGCCGCTCAAGGAAAACGGGACGAGCCTATCAATGCGGAGTATGACAAACCGGGTGGATTGACATGGGCGGTGGATGCGGCTTGTAGCGGAAATCCGGGCAAGATGGAATACCAAGGTGTGTTGGTGCCTGAAGGAAAGCAAATCTTTCATTTTGGCCCTGTACATGGCACGAATAATATCGGCGAGTTCTTGGCGATTGTCCATGCGTTGGCCTTGGCTCATCAGCAAGGAATAACCCATTTGCGCATTTATTCCGACAGTCGCAACGCTATGGGATGGATACGGAAGAAGAAATGCAAGACAAAGCTGGCCAGAACATCGAAGACAGAGAAACTTTACCAAATGATAGAAAGGGCGGAACAGTGGCTGGAAACTCATCCTTTCACTATACCTATATATAAGTGGAATACGGAAGAGTGGGGAGAGATTCCGGCGGATTTCGGGAGAAAATAAGCTGTTTCGCCCCATGAATGATATAAACAGATGAAACGATTTTTACAAGTACTTTTCTATTTGCTCGGCGTACATATTGCCGGGCTTTTTATGCTGACCCTTTTCAGGGTAGTGCAGTTCACAGCATTACATAGTATGATTGCCGATCCGTCTATCGCTGTTTGGCCGGCGTTTGTGAGGGGAGTTCTCTTCGACAATGTCGTAGGTTGCTATGTGATGGCATTGCCTTTGGTTGTGCTGCTTGGAGCGGCTTGCATGGGTTGCTATGCCCGCAGGCTGAGACAGGTGGCGGAATGGTGGTTCGGTGTGACTTATTCCCTTCTTTTCTTGGCATCGGCGGCGAATGTGCCTTACTTCGCTTATTTCTTCAAACCCCTCAATTCATCCATTTTTCAATGGTTCTCCTATGCGGGTACTACAGCAGGCATGGTGTTGGAAGAGCGTTCTTACTATGGGTATATGGTGTTATTCCTTGTGTCGGTAGCCTTGTTCATTTTCTTCCTACATCGCTTCAGACGGTACATAGACCGACGTATAGCATGTCTCGAGAATGTGGAGAAGGATGGATTGACCTCGAAGAAAGGTTCTCTTTTCTTGCGTGTCACACTGTTTATCGTGTGTGCATTCTTATGTGTCGTAGGTATCAGAGGTGGACTTTGGTACAAGAAGCCACCAATCAAGACAGGTAAAGCTTATTATTGTACGGATGCTATGTTGAACCAGTTGGGTATAAATCCGGCATTCAGTCTTCTTTCCAGTGCGGTTGAAGACATGAAAGCGGCGAACAGAGAGTTGCATTTCATGCCTTATCCCGAGGCCGTGGAGAATGTACGTCGTAGTTTGGGCATCACTGGCAGGGCAGACAGTGCGCGTGTTTTGTTGAGAACAGTCAAGTCTGACACTGTCATGAGTCGTCATAATGTAGTGGTTATCATGATGGAATCCATGTCTGCCAACTATATGCAGACATTCGGACAGAAGTTGAGAATTACCCCTGCACTTGACAATCTCGCCAAGTCCTCGCTCTTTTTCCCGAATTTCTATTCCGCTGGCACGCATACAAACTTGGGACTTTGTGGCACTCTTTATTCCCTGCCGGCCATTATGTCGCATTCTGTGATGAAGGGTGCAGTTACACGCCATCGACAGGGACTCTCTACGGTGTTGAAGGACAAGGGATGGCATACGATGTTCTTCTTGGCGCATGAGGGGCAATATGACAACATGGAAGCCTTTATGCGTACAAACGGTTATGAGGATTTCTACTCACGGGAAGATTATCCGGCCAGTGCGGTGGTGAATCGTTGGGGTGTATCCGACCATTTCCTTTTCGACTATGCCTTGCAAACGATGGACAGAGAGTCTTCCAAGCGTAAACCTTTTTTCGCCACCATACTTACCATCAGCAATCATCCGCCTTTTGCCATTCCTGAACAGTTCAAGTCTCAGTCTTCTGACCCGCGACTACGGGCGGTGGAGTATGCGGACTGGTGTATAGGTGATTTCTTGAGCAAGGCCAAGCGGAAACCGTGGTACAATAACACGGTGTTCGTGTTGCTGGGAGACCACGGTCAAGTGGTAGGGAAGACGGACTCTGAATTGCCGCAGTCTTATAACCACGTTCCGTTGATGGTATTCGGACCTGGAGTGAAGAACGGTGTGTATGATGGATTGAGCGGACAGGTGGATGTGATGCCTACCGTGCTTGGTCTGCTGAATGCTTCCTATGATTATGAGGGATTCGGTGTGGACTTGCTTAAGAAACGCCGCAAGATGATTTACTACGCTGCTGACAATCAAATTGTGTCTCGCTCAGACAAGCAGGTGTACATCTATGAACCCGCCACGAAGAAGAGCTTCTGCTACGATGTGACACCTAACTGGGGACTGAAGTTGACACGTCCATCTCAAGTGTTCACTCCCTTGCGTAGCTATGCTTTTTCTGAGATACAAACTGCCGAGTTTGTACAGAGAAGGCAGCAGTGAGGCTTTAAGGAGTATGCTTTACAGCACTAATTATATAGTATATTCTGAGGTTGTTAGACTTTAGGGTCTGACAACCTTACTTTCTATAATGTAATCAGTATTGCAACCATTAATGGGGTATCCACTTTTGCGTGCGGACGCAGAAGCTGTGTGTCTTTGCATATTTCATTAATAAAAAAGGAGCTTTCTCCATACATCAAGATACTCCCTGAGTTACACCCTTATTTAACAGTTGAGCTTTCTTTTGTAAAGCTAATAGGTTAGGACGAATTATGTAATGCTTCTGTTTGCTTTCATAAGCAAAATGATAAATTATACTTTCAAACTTTATACAGATAAGAATTAACATAATTTGTATTTCGGGGGGGGTAAAAGATACATCTTATTATTATCTTTGCAAAGAGCTGACAAGGTTCTACTCAAAATTAGGCAGCTAATGCCGGATGAAGAATCCTGTTAATTTATTAAAGGCTTAGATTTTAAGAGAAATAATAATACAAATACACAATGGATGTAAAACAAATCTTATTAACCTCGGTATTATTAGGCAATCTACCTCTTGTCTGTACCGTAGCACAAACCGCTCAATCAGTTAAAAGCAATGAAAACAGCCAATTGAGTGGAAAAGTGATAGACGCTAAAACAGGAGATCCTGTTATTGGAGCGAGTATTCGGGTTAAAGGTGCAAGAATAAACGCTATCACCAATATCAATGGTGAGTTTCATCTTTCAAATGTGCCGGGGAATGCGGAGTTATTAGTATCATACATAGGGTATGAGGATGCTCATGTAGTTCGCAATCACACAGCTTCGGTCATTATTCAGATGAATGAGAAATCCAAATCGCTGAATGAAGTCGTAGTGGTAGGATACGGAACACAGAAGAAGTCTGATCTTACAGGAGTGGTTTCCACTATCGGAGGGGATAAACTAAATAATGTCAGCACAAACAATGTATTAGATAAAATAGCCGGACAAGTTCCCGGTTTGAATATCACCATGGGAGACGCTCAGCCGGGAGCGGATCAGACATTGCGTGTGAGAGGAAATAACTCATTGACAGCGAGTACTTCTCCATTGGTTGTCATGGATGGTATTCCGTACAGTGGCTCTTTGGGAGATATTAATCCCGATATTATAGAAAGTATCAATGTGTTGAAAGATGCTTCCTCTGCGGCTATTTACGGTTCACGAGGAGCCAATGGAGTCATCCTTATCACTACCAAGCAAGGGAAAGAGGGAAGGGTCTCTGTCACGTATAAAGGTCAAGTGGGAATGGCGGAACCTGAACGTCGGCTGAACATGATGAAAGGTCCTGAGTATATTCAGTATCTTCGGGATTTGAATCATATGTTATATAATACTCCTTACGATCAGCTGACAGCGGAGACGGTTCTTGGTTCGGATGAGTATGCGAATTATCAAGCAGGAAAAGAGATTGATTGGCAGGATATATTGTTCCGTAAGGCGTTGGTGACAAGTCATATGGTTAGCATCTCAGGTGGATCTAAGAATACGACTTACATGGGTTCCATCGGAAGACTAAGACAGGACGGTGTGGTGGAAAACACTGGAATGAAACGTACCAATGTAAGTTTGAATGTCACTCAAAATCTGAAAGACTGGTTGAAGATTGGTTTCAACATCCAAGCTATCCAGAAAGAGTTTGGCGGTATTCTTCCTTCATTAGAAGCCGGTATCAAGATGAGTCCTTATGGTACTTACAAGGATAAGGATGGGAATTTAGTCTATAAACCCATGAGCCGAAATACATTGTTTGGTAATCCGATGGCAGACGTGGCGGCTACGAGGGACAAGACTAATCGGAATGTGTTCATATCTTCTTTCGCTGAAATAACGTTGCCGTTAGGTTTTAGCTATCGAACGAATTTTGGCTACAACTATCGTGCGAATTTCACGGGAACTTACTATGGGAGAAATACATTGTCTGGTAAAGCGGTCAATGGATCGGCTTCTATTAGCAACAGTCATTATTGGGATTATACCTGGGAAAACGTCATTCGTTGGAATAAAACATTTAAGAAGCACAAGTTAGATGCCACGGGACTTTTCAGTTTGCAACAGACATCCAATGAGTCATCCAGTCAATCAGCAGAGAGTTTTGTAAGTGATGCGGATGAATACCACAATATGGAAAGTGGAGAGAAGAATAAAGAATTGTCTTCCTCTTTGGTGAATACGGCATTAGTATCATATATGTTGCGTTTGAATTATTCTTATGCAGGTAAGTATTTGCTGACTTTGACGGGACGTACGGATGGTTATTCAGCTTTTGGAAAGAATAATAAGTATGCGTTCTTCCCTTCTGCTGCCGTGGCTTGGAATATGGCAGAGGAAGATTTCATGACCGAAAGTCGTTCTTGGATAGATATGCTCAAATTACGTGTGTCTTATGGAGCCAACGGGAACCAAGCCATCAACGCTTATCAGACATTGGACCGTCTGGGGTTGACCCAATACGTATTTGGAGATGGAGGAGAACCTGTTAACGGCCTTTATTTATTGACTAACGGTGTGGGTAATCCCAATCTGAAATGGGAAACGACCTATAAACTCAATGCCGGAGTTGACTGGAGCCTTTGGGGCGGACGTTTGTCGGGAAGTGTGGATTTCTATGTCTCCAATACGAAAGACTTGCTCATGAGCCGTACTGTACCCTATATGAACGGATATAAAAGTATCATGGACAATGTGGGACAGACAAGGAATACAGGTGTGGAGATTGTGGTAAACTCTGTGAACATCCAAACGAAGGATTTTCAGTGGAACACTACGGTGAACTTTACGCTTAACAGGGATAAAATCATAGAACTGAAAGGAGATGGAAAAGACGATATAACGAATAAATGGTTTATCGGAAAACCGACAAGGGTTTATTATGATTATAAGGTAGTGGGCGTTTGGCAGCAGGATGACCCGCTATGGGATGCTACTCAGCAGAAATACTTGAATGAAGACGGCAAAGAAATACAAGCTGGTGCCAAACCGGGATCTGCACGGTTGGAGGATGTAAATCATGACGGCGTAATCAATGCAGATGATAAAACTGTGATAGGATCCAGACTGCCAAGTTTTCTGATGTCTATGACCAATCAGTTTACCTACAAAGATTTTTATTTCTCATTCTTCTTGAATGGTTTGTTTGGAGAATACAAACAGATGCACGAACAAAATTTCGATCGTTGGATGCGTGACTTCAACTATTTGAGCGGAATGGATTATTGGACACCTGATAATCCTACCAACAAGATGACTTCCCCGACGTATGTGCCTTTCAATAAACACTCTTTCTATAAGAAGATGAGTTATGTACAGATAAAGAACATCACCTTGGGATACAATTTGCCCCGGAAGTGGATTCACACACTTGGTTTGACCGCTGTGCGAATGGATGTGAGTGTGAATAATCTGTACACTTTCAGCAACATCAAAAATGCGTTGAATTTTGACAATGTGAAAACAAATGATGACGAAAAAGGCGTTGTCATCGGATATCCTACGGCGCGGACTTATATGTTCGGTCTTAACATTACATTCTGATTATTAAATCAAGACATACATCATTATGAGAAAAATAATATTCTTACTCTCCACTGTTTTGACCATTAGCTTCTCCAGCTGTTCTGGCTTTCTGGATGAAGAAATGAAAAATACATTAGGTACGGACTCTTACTCCAGTTCCTATGGATTCGAATTAGCTGCCAACGGGCTTTATGGTTGGGCGCGCTCAGAATTTAATACCTGGGGTGGTAGTACCACTTCCCAAGGTCAGGCTTGTCCTTACGAAGCTTTCCAAGTGGCGACAGATTTGGTACAGCAAGGTCATATGGACGGTTCGTTGGATCCGTTTCAGAACTTGTCCTATACCCCTTCCACCACCTTTGTGGTATCCTATTGGAATTGGGGATACGGTCTTATCGCTTCAGCTAATGAGATGCTGAAATATACAGATATAAATACGAACTGGGATGCGTCTACGGACAAGGTTTATTATCAAGCTATCGCCCGTTTCTTTCGGGCTTATGCTTACCGCTATTTAGTCTATTTGTATGGAGACGTACCGTATGTGGAGAAAATCGAGGATAAATACCGCACGGATTTCACTCGTACCCCCAAAGCGGAGGTGCTGAAACACATGATAGATGATCTGACCTTTGCCTCTCAGAATCTGCCGGAAGATCCCGACAAGGTTCTCCCAGGGCAACTTACAAAATGGGCTGCTCTTCATTTGTTGAGTGAAGTCTACTTGATGGCGGGAAACTATGCTGAGGCGGAAAAGGCGGCGGACAATGTGATAAATTCGGGCTATTTCCATCTGATGACTAACCGTTTCGGTGTACATAAAGATGAAAAGGGAGATGTGTTCTCTGATATGTTTTTGGAGAATAACCAGAATAGAACGTCCGGCAATCAGGAATCTATCTGGGTGATGCAATTGGAATATAATACGACTGGTGGTGGAGGATCTTGGGAAGATTGGACGAAAAGAGCTTGGGTGCCGGCTTATTATAATGTGAAAGGGTTTATTTTGGCCTCTTCTGACTCCTTGGGAGGACGTGGCTTAGGACAAATATCTCCTTTGAAATGGTGGATTGAAGGGAAAGACTTCTATGACAAGTCTGACATCCGTAATTCTGAATACAATATTAAGCGAAACTGGTATTATAATGATCCTTCTTCAGACTTGTATGGTCAGAAGGCTCAAATTACAGATGTAGAATGGAGTAAAGGTTATTTATATCCAGTGCCTACGAAATTCTTCTATGGTGCAGTGGATAAGGGTGGGGACAATGACTATACGGGAAATAATAAAGACCGTGTGAAGTTCCGTTTGGCAGAGACGTATTTGCTCAAGGCTGAGGCTTGTATTCGTCAGGGAAAGACACAAGACGCTGCTGATGCGATTAATATCGTTCGTCGCAGGGCACATGCTTCGGAAATCACAGCAGCGCAAGCTACGATGGACTTTCTTTTGGACGAGCGTATTCGTGAGCTGGTCGGAGAAGAACTGCGCCGTTTCACGCTTGTCAGAACCGGCAAATTGGTGGAACGTGTCAAGAAATACAACCCGTTTAGCAAAGATATGGATGAACACCACACTTTGTGGCCTATTCCTCAATATATTATAGACTCGAATACGGGGGCTGATTTTCCTCAAAATAATGGTTATAACTGATGAATCATAATATGTTATCTTATCTGCTGACAGGAATTATCAGCAGCTTTTCTTTGGGGGTATGGGGACAGCAGTCGTCTGTCCCATCTACCCAAAAACAATTATCTCTTTCTTGTGGAGCTACTTATGTGGGAAAACGTGAGGATGCGGCTATGAGAAAATTCCGGGATAATCGCTTGGGACTGTTTATCCACTGGGGGCTGTATGCTATTCCTGGAGGAGAGTGGAAGGGAAAGGTTTATCCCGGAGCGGCTGAGTGGCTGAAGTCGTGGGCAAATGTGTCTAGTAAAGACTGGATGAAACTGATGACGCAGTGGAATCCTATGGATTTTGATGCGGAGAAATGGGCTAAAATAGCGAAGAATATGGGAGTGAAGTATATTAAAATTACTACCAAACACCATGAAGGCTTCTGCTTGTGGCCCAGTAAGTATTCCAAATATACGGTGGCTCATACTCCTTATAAAAAGGATATTCTGGGAGAAATTGTCAAGGCGTTTCAGGCGGAGGGTATTGATGTGGACTTCTATTTCTCTATAATGGACTGGAGTAATCCAGACTGGAGATATGATATAAAGTCGAAAGAAGACAGTGTGGCTTTTGAACGATTTAAGAGGTTTACAGAGAATCAATTGCGGGAATTAGCCACTCGTTATCCTACCGTGAAAGATTTCTGGTTTGACGGTACGTGGGATAACAGTGTGAAAAAAAATGGTTGTTGGACGGCAGACTTGGAAAAGATGTTGAAACAACTGATACCGGGAGTAACAGTCAACAGCCGTCTGCGTGCGGATGAAAATGGAAAGCGGCACTTTGACAGTAATGGGCATTTGATGGGCGATTATGAATCTGGCTATGAACGCCGCTTGCCGGATCCTTATACAGACTTGAAAGTTACAAAGTATGACTGGGAAGCCTGTATGACTATTCCTGAAAATCAATGGGGATATCATAAGGACTGGTCTCTCAGTTATGTGAAGACTCCCATAGAAGTACTTGACCGTATTGTTCATGCGGTGTCAATGGGTGGAAATATGGTGGTGAACTTTGGCCCGGATGCAAGAGGAAACTTTCGTCCGGAAGAATTACAAATGGCCAAGGTCATTGGCACCTGGATGAGGAAGAACGGTCAGTGTGTGTACGGATGTGATTATGCTGGATTGAAGAAACAGGATTGGGGATATTATACCGCCAAAGGCAGTACCGTATATATGGTTGTGTTCAACAAACCTTACACTGGTTTTCTCGAAGTGCAACTTCCCAAGGGAATGAGAATTTCTACCGCTTCTTTAGTGGGCGGGGCATCCGAGGTGAAGGTTATAGAAACAGCAAGCCATAGCTATCATATCACGATGCCTCGGCCAATACCAGACGAACCGTTTGTCATACGTCTACAAGTGGATAAGGGAAATCAAAAGAGACAATACCGTGATGCGTTGACTTAAAGAAGGTGAGTATGGCTTCTCTGACAAGATGCGCAAGTTCAACACATTCAAAGAGTGTTTTTATGAGCAGATTTCGTAAATTTGCACTTGCCTGTAATTCATGATGTCCTAAATTAGTAATGAAAATGATAAAAAAGCTGTTTTATACCTTATTATTCACGCTCTCTCTTCCCGCCGTGGCGAGAGAGGTGCAATCATTCAATCAAGGATGGGAGTTTAAGAAAGGACCTTTTCCCACAGACAATCTGCTTCGGGCAGAAGGAATATGGAATGCTAAATGGGAAACGGTGTCCATTCCTCATACATGGAATGCGCAGGATATGCAGGTGCGGTATGATCATTTCTATCAGGGACCGGCCTATTATCGAAAGTCTTTCCAGTGTCCGGCTGGATTGAAAGGTAAGCGGGTGTTTCTGAAATTTGAAGGAGTAGGCAGTTGTGCAGAGGTATATCTGAATGGACAATTAGTCGGCACTCATAAAGGAGCATATTCCGCATTTACCGTGGAATTGACCGACGGGTTGAACTATGGAGCGGATAATTTGATAGTAGTGAAAGCGGACAATACAGCCCGGAAGGATGTCATCCCTGTGAATCATGTGCTGTTTGGTGTGTACGGAGGCATATATCGTCCGGTATGGCTAGTGAGTACGGAACCTTGCAGTATCACAATGTCTGATACAGGTTCTTCCGGGGTGTATATCTCCCAGTCTAATGTATCAAGTAAGAAAGCGGATATAAAGGTGAGGGTGAAGCTGGATAATCATACAGGAAATCCTGTGCCTCTGACATTGGTCAATACCATCTATGATGCGCAGGGGAAGCAAGTAGCTTCCGTCTCAAAAGAGATTCGGTTAACGTCCCAGGGGATACAAGACCAGGTGACTGACTTTACCTTGCGTAATCCTCACCTTTGGCAGGGGAGAAAAGATCCGTATTTGTATAAAGTGAAATCTTGTTTGTGGAAAGACGGTAAAGAGGTGGACCGAGTAGTGCAGCCGTTGGGGATACGGCGTTTTGAAGTCGTGGTTGGAAAGGGCTTTTACTTGAACGGGAAGAAATATCCGATGTATGGAGTGACCCGTCATCAAGACCGCTGGGGTAAAGGCAGTGCCTTGTCCTATAAAGACCATGACGAGGATTTATCTTACATTATGGATATCGGAGCCACGACCATACGTCTCGCCCACTATCAACAGGCGGAATATTTTTATTCAAAATGTGATTCCTTGGGACTCATCGTGTGGGCGGAAATACCTTTTGTGAATCAAGTCAGTGGGCAGGAATGGGACAACGCCCATCAGCAATTACGTGAGTTGATACGTCAGAACTATAATCATCCTTCCATCTATGTATGGGGCTTGCACAATGAAGTGTATCGTCCTCATGCTTATACCGCCGCATTGACCCGTTCGCTGCACGAACTGGCCAAGCAGGAAGATCCTTACCGCTATACGGCTTCTGTCAATGGATATGGTGTGATGCAGCATCCTGTCAATTTGAACGCTGACATTCAGGGCATGAACCGCTATTTTGGATGGTATGAGAAGAAATTGCAGGACATGGAACCTTGGGTGGAAGGACTGGAAAAAGACTATCCAGACAATATACTGATGCTGACGGAATATGGCGCAGACTCCAACTTGAAACATCAGACGGAGTATCTGGGTAACTCCTTGAACTGGACTAAACCGTTCTATCCGGAAACATTTCAGACAAAGACGCATGAATACCAATGGAGTGTCATAGCGAAACACCCTTATATTGTGGCGTCCTATTTGTGGAATATGTTTGACTTTGCCGTACCTCAGTCTTACCGGGGTGGGGTGCCAGCCCGCAACATGAAAG
The DNA here is from genome assembly GCA_963608705.1 of Prevotella sp. P5-108. Classification (GTDB taxonomy): domain Bacteria; phylum Bacteroidota; class Bacteroidia; order Bacteroidales; family Bacteroidaceae; genus CAVDHB01. The sequence goes on along the minus strand of CAVDHB010000078.1, from coordinate 44,392 downwards.
GGATGATGACTTTTGACAGGAAGATAAAGAAGGATTCCTATTTCTGGTATAAGGCTAATTGGAGTGAAAGTCCGGTATTATACATCACCCAGCGTCGCAATACGGACCGGGAAAAGAAGCGGACTACCGTGGCGGTTTATTCCAACATCGGTGTGCCAAAGCTGTACTTAAACGGTCAAGAATTGAAAGACTGGAAGAGGGGGTATACGAAAGTACACTATCTCTTCACACCTGTGGAGTTGGCAGAAGGACAGAATACGCTGACCACGGAGGTGGTATATAAGGGAAAGAAATATACTGACAGTGTGAAGTGGAATTACACGGGAGAGAAGAAAAGGGAGGCGGATACCTATTCTCAGGAAGAAGAACACGCAAGCTTTTGAAATACATTCTATTATGAGAAAATTGATTACTTTATTCCTCTTGACGTGTATACTGGGTACGCAAGTGTATGCTCAGCGCATACCTGCAAAATCTCAGACAAAGAAGGAAATGAAAGCGGTGGCTGATTGGCAGATTAAGAATCTGGACACTCGAAAATACGGTGCTTTGAACTGGGTGAATGCCACTTTTTATTTGGGACTCACTCGTTGGGCCGAGATAGCGGAGCAAACCGACCGAAACACTTCTTACTATCAATGGCTTCTGAATATAGGAGAAGAAAATCATTGGAGGGTGGCTAAGCGTTTTTATCACGCCGATGATATTTGCATCGGGCAAACCTGGCTTTCGCTTTATGACAAGTACAAGAATCCTGAAATGATTGCCCCGGTCAAACTCAGGGCTGAACAAGTACTGGCCAATCCGCCCAAGGGATCTTTCGAGTTGGACTACAAGGACACTACTACGCTTAGTCATTGGACATGGTGTGACGCACTTTTCATGGCTCCTTGTGTGTATCTTCGTCTGTATAAGGAGACGGGCGATAAGCGATTTTATGATTTCATGAATCGTGAGTTTCAGTTGACTTATCAGAATCTATACGACAAAAGAGAGCATCTTTTCTTTAGAGACCGTCGTTATCTGAATCAGAAAGAGGCGAATGGAGCAAAAGTGTTTTGGGGAAGAGGTAATGGCTGGGTGCTCGGAGGATTGACGGAGATGTGGCGGAATCGTCCTGCGAATTTTAAGGACCGTGCTTTTTATCTTCAATTGTATAAAGAGATGTGTGAACGCATTGCTTCTCTGCAAGGCAAGGACGGTTACTGGAGAGCCAGCTTATTGGATCCGGCATCGTATCCTTCGCCTGAGACCAGTGCTACGGGCTTCATTGTTTATGCGTTGGCCTACGGAGTGAATGAAGGTATCTTGCCTCGTGAGAAATACTTGCCGGTTGTACTGAAAGGTTGGTCTGCTTTGTTGAAGGCGGTGGGGAAAGACGGAAAATTAGGCTATGTGCAGCCTATTGGCGCAGACCCTAAAAAAGTGACTAAGGATATGACAGAGGTATACGGCCCAGGTGCTTTTCTATTGGCTGGAACTGAAATTTACAGGATGGGGAAATAAAAAAGTATGTTTCCGCTTTTAAAAGGAATCTTGTATGCAGGTGTTTTTATAGAAGTTGTTTAAACTTTTCTTCGATTTTGTTCGGTAGATGCTTTATGTGGATAAATGACGCACAAAAACGCAAAAGGCTTCGATGGCCAACGAAGCCTTTTGCGATGGCTGATGAAGAAGGCTTCGATAAGGCATGAAGCTAATTGCGTTAATTAGCTAATGTTTGTGGAAACAGTTTGGGACAAGGAGCCGTTTGCGGTCTATGTCTTGAGTGATGTATTCGTTTCTCGTTTTGCCTCTACAGAAAATCTGAAGGAAAGCAAAAGTTTAAATTGCAGTGAAACTCTACAAAAGTCAGTCCCCAAAATTTTGATAATGAAAATTTCCATGGAATGTTTTGTGATTTGCCCACTTTTATTTAAATTTGTAATTCGCACTGGACACTGGTGCATACAGTTGTTTTGAATCTTAAGATATTGAAGAATTGAATTTATACGACCATACATTACGGATTATGTCGTGTAGTAGGCTTTGTATGGGGCTTTTGCTGTGCCTTTCGAGCCTGTGCGGTATCCATGCACAGTTTCCGGCAGGCTTTTACCACCTCGACACCTATAACGGGCTTAGTGGCAACAGCATAGTGCATATCCTCCAGTTGGATGATGACCGAATGGTGTTCACGTCTGATGACGGTGTGAACATCTATGACGGAATGTCCTATCATCACTATCCACGCAAGAGAGCCACAGAGTATCACCTTTCATACTATCGTGGCGCATACCATGTATATATAGGTAAGAATGACATATTATGGATTAAGAACTGGTATTCCTTGCTGTTATTAGACCTTAGGCATGAACGGTACATTTCTGACCCTGTAAGCTATCTACGCCAGTTGGGCATAAAAGAGACTGTCCATGACGTATTCCTCGATTCCGAACGGGGCGTATGGGCAGTGGCAGGTGACAAGGTCGTCAACGTCAGCCGCCGACTCGCCATTCCTTTACGGGCTGACTACGGCGTGCTGCAAGACGTAGACGTATATGGCGATAACGCCTATCTCTTCTTCAGTACGGGCGAGGTGCGATGCCATAGCCTGAAGGATGGCAGGCTGATATATGTCAGTGCGGCATATCCTAAAGCAGAGAGCAGTGTCTATAAAGGCTTTTCCCTGACCGTGAGGGGGCATGATGGGTGCTTCTACCAAAAGCGTGGTGGGGACAAGAGCGTCTGTCTGTCGTTCAATACGCACACCCGGCAGTGGAAGAAGCTGCTCGAAGTGCCATACACGTTACATACAATCATACTCAACTCACGGACCAGCCTGTGCATATCATGCGGCAAAGGGCTTTGGAACATCGACTTGACGACAGGCAAGGCTCTTTATCAGCCTGCCCTTATGATGGCGGAAGGCGGTCAAGTGGTGCCACAGGTGAACACCGTGTTCCGTGACAGGCAGGGTGGATGGTGGCTCGGCACGTATGATAAGGGGCTCTTGTATGCCAATAGTCTGAGGAACGATGACGCAAGTACTAAGGTTGATGCGTCACGGCTTGTGCTGAAGCCGTTGCTTGTGGGGCTGTCTGTCAACGGTAATCCTTTGACCCTGTCATCTGGAGATGGAACTAAGCTGTTGAAAGAGTCTATTCCATACGTGAGTAATCTCAACTTTGGCAGCAGCCAGGACAATCTTTCGTTCACTTTCTCTGCCCTTAACTATGCCCTGCCCACACATACCGTGTTCAGATACCGTCTGTTCCGCAATGGCAAGGCTGTGAGCCAGTGGACATCACCGTTACAGTCCACACGCAATGGCGATGTCTCTAAACGTGGCACCGTGACCATCTCGTTCTCTGACATGCGGCATGGAGACTATCTGTTGCAGGTGATGGCATCCGTCGACGGACATTTCAAGAATGCCAAAGCCACACAAATCCATTTCACCATCGCCACACCGTGGTGGCTTACATGGTGGGCGTATATCATATATGCCGTATTATTTATAATCGTAATCATCGGTCTGCTATCCATAAGAAAGACATGGAAAGAGCGCAATGACAAGGAGCGCAAGCTCATGCAGCGTGTGCAAGAGCTTATAAAGCGGTGTAACCAGTATGAGGCGATGGAGGCGGAAGATGGCGGTGACACCCTTTCGACAGACGACAACGCATTCGTGAAGAAAGCCATCGCATTGGTCGAAGACAACGTCGGCTCTTCCTATGGTGTCGAACAGCTCAGCCGTGACCTTTGCATGGAGCGTACAGGCCTGTACAAGAAGCTAAGTGCGCTGCTCGACCAGTCACCAAGCATGTTCATACGCAGCGTCCGGCTGAGGAAAGCCGCAGATATGCTCGTCAATACCGATAAGACTGTGGCTGACATATCCACCATGACGGGCTTCAGCTCGCCAAGTTATTTCAGTAAGTGTTTTCAGGAAGAGTATGGATGCCGCCCTTCCGAGTACGTCGATAAGCACCGTAAGGCATAGTCAGTCCATGACATTAACTTATTAAATGCAATAGGTTTCATCCGCCATCGAAGCCTGTTTCATTAGCCATCGCAATAGGCTTCATCTGCCATCGAAGCCTATTGCGTTATTTTGCTTTATTTATTTTGTGACTATGCAACAGGTGTTTTCAACATAGTTACCATCCTTTTCAACGCCATTGTTAGTGGTTTCGCTCTCTGTCAGGTTATCTTTGCAGCCGTGAAAATAACCAATTAACAGAGTCATGCATATTAATCGGAAAACTGCCTTACTCATATTATTCGTGGTAATGGCATCGTGCGGCATCTCCGCACAAGGCGTGACCGACATCAGCGGTGGTGTCGCATTCACGTCACAGCAAATGAACGTCAGGGTAGAGTTCTATTCCCCGTCAATCGTCAGAGTGTCCAAGGTTCCCCAAGGCACACAGTTAGACAAGCACAGTCTTGTGGTGGTGATGGACAAGGGCAATGCCGGCGTAAAACGCTCAGGCAATGGCAACCTCGTGAGGCTCACCTCTCAGAAGCTGAGCGTCATGGTCAACACCGAGACAGGCGGCATCTCATTCCTTGACAACTATGGAAACCTTCTGCTGAAGGACAAGGACTACGGCACGTCGTTCACCCCTAAGAGCGACGCTGGCAAGCCTTCCTATCAGGTGCGCAACGCTTTCCTGCTCGAAAGCGATGAGCCTATATATGGTGTGGGACAGGTGATGGACGGAAAGTTCAGCCGTCGCAACTCGATGTACCACATGCAGAACGAGAACATGTACACCTATTCGCCCTATTTCATGTCTCCATCTAAAGGCTATGCCGTCTATTGGGACAATTACTCCATATCCGACTTCTACGATTCGCCACAGGAGCTTGCTTTCCAAAGTCTCGGACGCTGTGCCGACTACTATTTCATGTATGGCGGAACGCCCGATGGTATCATTGCCGAGGTGCGCAACCTCACTGGTCATGCGCCCATGTTGCCGCTTTGGGCATACGGCTTCTTCCAGAGCAAGGAACGCTATCATACTGCCGATGAGGGCTTGGGCGTGGTGAAACGCTACCGCAAGCTTGGCGTGCCACTCGACTGTCTCATACAAGACTGGCGTTACTGGCCAGAATACAACAAGACCGACAGCGCATGGAACTCGATGAGCTTCGACAAGGAGCGCTTCCCCAATCCACAGCAGTGGACCGACGATGTACACAAGCTCAACGTCAAGCTGATGATTGTGTCGTGGCCGGGCTTCGGACCTAAGACTGAGCAGCGCAAAGAGTTCGACTCGAAGAAGATGATCATCAACTTTGACACATGGCCACCACGCAGTGGCGCACGTCCATACGACCCGTTCAACCCTGAGGCGCGCGACATATACTGGCGTTACCTCAACCGTGGAATCTTCAGCTACATCGGCAATGACGGGTGGTGGCTTGACTCTACCGAGCCAGACCATATCAACCGCAAGGACAAGGACTATGATAACCCGACCAGCATCGGCTCATACCGCAGCGTGAAGAACGCTTACTCGCTGATGCACAACATGGGCATAGCCACCCATCAGAAAGCCCAGGAGAAGAACAAGCGTGTGGTCATCCTGACCCGTTCAGGCTTCATCGGACAGCAACGCTATGGGTCGAACACTTGGAGCGGCGACGTACAGTCGACATGGGACGTGCTCCGCAAGCATATACCCGCAGCCCTGAACTACACGATGATGGGCATACCGAACTGGAACAGCGACATAGGCGGCTTCTTCGCTGGACGCTGGGGCAAAGGTGGAGGCACGAAGAACCCTGAGTTCCAAGAGCTGTACGTGAGGTGGATGCAGTTCGGCACGTTCTGCCCCATGATGCGTTCACACGGAGCAGATCTTCCACGTGAGATATGGCAGTTTGGCGACCGTGGTACATGGGCGTTCGATGCCATCGAGCGCATGATACGCTTACGCTATCGGCTGTTACCTTATATATATAGCACGTCATACGAGGTGTCTGCACATGACGGCACGTTCATGCGCCCCTTGTTCATGGACTTCACTGACGACAAGAATGTGTATGACATAGGCAGCCAGTACATGTTTGGCCGTGCGCTGCTCGTAGCCCCTGTCACCAAATACAAGGCAACATCATGGAACGTCTACCTGCCGAAAGGCACTTCATGGTGGAACTTCTGGACCAACGAGAACATGAAAGGCGGACAGGACGTTAATTGTGCAGCCCCAAAGAACCAGCTGCCCCTGTACGTCCGTGCAGGCAGCATATTGCCTTTCGGTCCCGATGTGCAGTACTCTACCGAGAAGAAATGGGACGACCTCGAAATCCGCATCTATCCCGGAGCCAACGGCACGTTCACCCTCTATGAAGACGAGAACGACAACTATAACTACGAAAAAGGCAGCCGCTCTACGATACAGTTTACATGGAACGACCGCAACCGCACTCTCACCATTGCCGACCGTCAGGGAAAGTTCAAGGGAATGCTCGGCAAGCGAAAGTTCCGTGTCGTGTTGGTAGGAGTGAAGTCGGGCGTGGGTGACCAGCCAATGACATCCTTGAAAACTGTTAGTTATAAAGGTAAGAAGACAGTTGTTAGGCTATAGTTTTATAAAAGGATATGTTAAGTTAGTTAAGTACACCTGTAGGTAGGGTTTACTTGTCGTAAAGTACAACTTTACGACAGGTAAAAAACTACCTTGGTGTAAAAATTGTACTTTGGTATGGCTATCGAATTCTATTTTGAATGACAAATAACGATAAAGATGAAAAATAAAAGACCCTTTGCGGTATTGGCAATCGTATTTATCTCCGTGGTTGCCTTCTCATCACCCATAAGGGTGGTGAACAAAATGAAGGGAGGTGTGTTCCCAATAGTTGCTGATAGCAAGGCGTGTACCATATATGTGGACGATGCTGATGCCGAGGTTGTGGGCTTGTCAGCAAATCTTTTTAGTAAGGATGTAATGCTTGTAACTGATGCTAAGCCTTACGTTAGTAAGGCAAGAGACATCAATAGCGGCAGCTTACCTGTTGTGTTCGGCACGTTGGGTAAGTCTTCACTGATAGACAAGCTCGCTTCGGTGGGCAAGATTGACGTGAAAAAGGTAAAGGGAATGTGGGAGACATTCGGCATAGCCGTGGTCTGCCGGGCTATAGTTCGGACAAAGAGCGTGCAAACGTGCTGAAAGACATCATCAAGCAGCAGCGGCAGATGCTCAGCCGTGACCTTGGCCGCAGCGAGGCTGACGTTCCGCAGGTATTCTGTCCGTATAAGGAGGCGTTGAAGCTCTACCGACAGGGCATAGACCTGCCCGATGACGTGACACTGCTGTGGGCAGATGACAACTTCGGATACATCCGCCAGTTGTCAAACCCCGAAGAGCAAAAGCGAAAGGGTGGTGGCGGAGTGTATTATCACTTCTCTTACTGGGGCATACCTCAGAACTACCTGTGGCTTGGCAGCACTCCGCCAGCCCTGACCGTGTATGAGATGATGAAGGCATACGTGATGAACTGCCGTGACGTGTGGGTGTTCAACGTGGGCGACATAAAGCCGATAGAGTATGAGACGCAGTACGCCCTCGATTTCGCATGGAATGTGAACTCGATAGACATGGACGATGCCGACCAGTATGGGCGCAAGTGGGGTGCGGAGATATTTGGAGAGCAGTTTGCCGATGCCATATACCGCATCAAGCGTGACTATCTGCACCTCGCATCATCGGGCAAGCCGGAGCACGTGAACCGTGTTCCGTTCACCATCGGTGAGATGAACGACCGCTTAGCAGCCTACTCACGGTTGGCAAGAACGGTAGACAGCTTGCAGGCACACATCCCTGCCGACCTTCAAGATGCCTACTATCAGCTCATCACCTACCCAGTGAAGGCGAGCGAGGCTATGAACCAGAAGGTGATGCACTCACGTATGAGCTTCGAGTATGCACGCATGGGCATGAAAGACGAAGCCATGCAGAACGCAGAGCTGTCACGCAAAGGCTTCCAGGCTATAAAAGACCTTACGGAGAAATATAACAAAGGAATAGCTAACGGCAAGTGGGACGGCATGATGAGCTACACTCCGCAGAACGAAAGGCATCTCAGGGAGAATCCTGTGGCACAGATGAAGGACGTAAGTCCTACGGTGAAGAAAGAGAAACAGGTGGATCGTCTGACCATTCCCGCCAGTATGTACGTGAAGACCAATGCGGCAGGACACAAGTTCAAGCTCATAAAGGGACTTGGAACCACAGGCAAGGCTCTCACAGTGTGGCCTCTCAACATGCGGACATACACCGATGCCGATGTGAAATCAGCCCCTTACGCTGAATATAAGGTTAAGTTTAGCAAGGGAAGCAACCGTATAGAGGTGAGATGCCTGCCCACTTTCCCCCTCTATGAGGGTCTTAGCCTACGCTATGCCATATCTGTGGACGGTGAAAAGCCCCAGTTTGTCAGCATCAAGACCGAGGCTGAGACCAAGTCGTGGAGTCCCGGCGTGCTGCAAGGTTATGTCAACAGGCAGACCACTCACGTGTCAGCCATGGACAGGGAAGCCACCGTGCGCATCTATTTCCCTGATGCAGGACTCGTATTAACAAGCATTGAAGTATATGGTAATTAAGTTTTGGTTTCATTAGGATAACATCTCGTATAGTAATTGCCCTTGTAAGTTTGTGTTAAAAACGAAGGAAAGGGGTGAAACCCATTGAGTTTCACCCCTTTCCTTATCGTTGTTTATCGATGTATATCGGTCTTTACTTCACCTCCTCGAAGTCGGCATCAGAAATATTGTCATCACCGCTCTTGTTGGAAGATGTACTGCCACCGTTATTAGCGGAAGCACCACCTTGAGCACCAGTACCATTAAAGCCTGCACCTGCACCCGGTTGTGCACCAGCACCTTGGTACATCTGTGCACTGGCAGCTTGCCATGCGCTGTTCAATTCGGCAATCGCACTGTCAATAGCAGCTACATCTGCACTCTTGTGAGCGTCTTTCAGTTTCTGTAAAGCAGCTTCGATAGCACCTTTCTTGTCTGCTGGAATCTTGTCGCCCAACTCTTTCAACTGGTTTTCTGTCTGGAATACCATAGAGTCAGCTTGATTCATCTTGTCTATCTTCTCACGCTCTTTTTTGTCGGCTTCCTCGTTAGACTTAGCTTCGGCTTTCATACGCTCTACTTCGTCTTTGCTCAAACCAGAGGATGCCTCGATACGGATGGCCTGCTCTTTGCCAGTGGCCTTATCTTTAGCGGATACGTTCAAGATACCGTTGGCGTCAATATCGAAAGTTACTTCAATCTGAGGAATACCACGGCGTGCGGGAGCGATACCTGTCAAGTTGAACTGACCAATGGACTTGTTCTGTGCGGCCATCGGACGTTCACCCTGTAATACGTGAATTGTTACTTCTGTCTGGTTATCTGCGGCAGTGGAGAATGTCTCTGTCTTCTTGCAAGGAATCGTGGAGTTAGCGTCAATCAATTTTGTCATCACACCACCCAAGGTCTCGATACCCAAAGACAACGGAGTGACATCCAGCAACACCACGTTTCCTGCACCGCTTTCCTTGTTCAAGATAGCACCTTGAATAGCGGCACCTGCGGCTACCACCTCGTCAGGGTTCACACCCTTGGAAGGAGTCTTGCCGAAGTAGTTCTGTACCAGCGTCTGTACGGCGGGGATACGGCTTGAACCACCCACAAGGATAACCTGATCAATATCTGACACATTCAACTTAGCGTCACGTATAGCGTTCTGGCAGGGTTCCAAGCAAGCCTGAATCAAATCGTGAGCCAGAGCCTCGAACTGTGCACGGGTCAAGGTCTTTACCAAGTGTTTAGGCACACCGCCTACTGGCATGATGTACGGCAAGTTGATTTCGGTAGAAGTAGAAGAAGACAACTCAATCTTAGCTTTCTCGGCAGCCTCTTTCAAACGCTGCATAGCCATCGGATCCTGTGTCAAGTCGGCACCGTCGTTCTCTTTCTTGAATTCTTCTACCAACCAGTTGATAATTACATGGTCGAAGTCATCACCGCCAAGGTGCGTGTTACCGTTGGTAGCCAACACTTCAAAGACACCTCCACCGAATTCCAAGATGGAAATATCGAACGTACCACCACCTAAGTCGAACACGGCGATTTTCATATCCTTGTCGGCCTTGTCCAAACCGTAAGCCAGTGCGGCTGCAGTCGGCTCGTTCACGATACGGCGTACATTCAAGCCGGCGATTTCACCTGCTTCTTTCGTAGCTTGACGCTGGCCGTCAGAGAAGTAAGCCGGTACAGTAATCACTGCGTCTGTCACCTCTTGTCCGAGGTAATCTTCTGCGGTTTTCTTCATCTTCTGAAGAATCATAGCGGAGATTTCCTGCGGTGTATATTCACGGTCGTCCACTTTCACACGAGGAGTGTTGTTAGCTCCACGTACTACTTCGTAGGGGACACGTGCGATTTCTTTTGAAACTTGGTCGTAAGTCTCACCCATGAAACGTTTGATAGAGTAGATTGTACGTTTCGGGTTCGTCACAGCCTGACGTTTAGCCGGGTCGCCAATCTTACGCTCGCCACCATCTACGAAAGCGACGATAGAAGGAGTGGTTCTCTTGCCCTCGCTGTTAGCGATAACTTGAGGTTCATTACCTTCGAACACAGCCACACAACTGTTGGTTGTTCCCAAGTCAATTCCAATAATCTTTCCCATGATATTCTTTAGTTTTTTATTATTCAACAATTAATTCGCCAATGAAAAGGCAAATGCTGTGCCAAAGAATAACGGGTGACTAAATGGCAGGTCGTCTGCCATAACCAACGGGCTTTCTTACATAGAGACAGACAGATTGGACCTTAGAAAGGTAATCCCACGGCAAAATGGAATGCAAAATCCCGTTTGAAGTTTGGATGGAGAAGTGGGAAATGATCTCGGTTTGTGGTATAGGCGGGGTTTACCGCTTTCATGCCTCCGTCAAAACGCAGGATGAAATAGTCGAAATTGAAACGTATGCCGATACCATAAGCCACCGCAATCTCTTTATAGAAAGTGGAGAATTGAAACGCACCGCCGGGTTGGTCACTATACGAACGTATCGTCCAGATATTTCCTGCGTCTACAAAGACTGCCCCGTGCAGCTTCCAGAAGAGGAAGGTGCGGTATTCCATGTTCAAGTCAAGGCGTATGTCGCCTGACTGGTTGATAAAGTCAATCTTTCCACCTTGACTTTTGAAAGAACCAGGTCCCAAGGTACGGACGTTCCATCCACGCACACTGTTGGCACCTCCTGAGAAATACCGTTTCTCGAAGGGTAACATGGTGGCGTTTCCGTAAGGAACCGCCACTCCTAATCCGATGTGGAAGGCCATGGAGTTACGGGGGTCAAAGCTGACACTTTTCACAAAGTCGAAGTCTGTCTTCACGTATTGTGCAAAGGGAACTTGGAACAATCCGTATGACTTACCGTCCACCCGTCTGGCACCTGCCAGTCGAAAAAGCGGATAAAGGATGTTTCCGGCACTTTCCACGGACGCTCGGATTGCGTAGGCGTTAGTACCGTATGTGGAACCTGTCATCATGCTTCCCCCTCTGGAATTGAAATTAATGGAATAACGCATGGAAGCGATGAACAAGTTCTCGTAGTTATACTTCAGAATGGCGTTCTGGTTGCCGATACTGTCCAGGTACTCATGCCGGAACGTGGGTGAAATCCAGGGCATATACACATAGTCCAGGTTGAAAGCGTCCACTTTGTGTCGCAATCTCCCTTCCATGGTAGTCCATTGGTAGTTGAGATTGGCAGAGGCCACCCTTCGTTTGAACTCCGGTCGGTTCTGCATGTCATATTGCAGGGAAAGCTCCGTGGAGGCTCTGCTGCGATGACGGAAATCATTTCCCGTGAAAGGGAAGAGAAATGAAGGGAACTTCAACGCCGCTTCCACTCCCCATTCCGTATAATTCTCGTTCGCATATCCTTCCAGTCCTGTGATAGCTTCGTAAGCTCCTCTCAATTTAAGAGAAAACACTTCCGCTCCTTTGAACAGGTTCTTGTGTTCAAAGCTGACAGACGCTGCGGCGCCGAGGTCTCCTGCGGTGTTCGTTCCTTCCAGCTCGGCGGACACCGCTTTCTCCTTCGCTCTGTTTAGCAAGATATAGGTGGAGAGACGGGTACTGTCGTTTTTGTCTGGTTGGAACAATACATTGTTATAATTGAATATTCTCATCCGTCCGAAGCGATTACGGGTCTGTGCCACATTCTCCTCATTGTACCATTGGCCTGTCGCTAATGGTGTATTGTGCTTCAGAAATGTCGGCCTGAAATGCAGCTTACGGTGAAAATAGATGGTGAAGTCTTTATAGTGAATGGAGTCAAGTCTTGTACGCATCGCATGGTCTTGTATGTTTTGCAAGTTCGCATCCAGCACAAAGTTTATTTTCCCTATCTTGTACCGGGATACATTCACGGAAGACGGTACCACAATGCGCAGGGTCAAATCTACCTTGCCGGTACCTGCCACCGTGTCGGCCAAGTAGGAAAGATAATTAGGCTCAAACTTGTAATATCCTCTGTTGCGGTATTGGGTGGCCAAGGTCTCTCTCAATGCGTCCAGTACCGTAAGGTCAAAGACATCGCCTGCTTTCGGCACAATCCCCTTCAACGTGTCAGTATTAAAAAAAGAAGCTGTCTCTTTGTCCGCTTCGATGGAGAATGACTTGATGCGATATCTTGTACCTGGCCGAAGACGATAACGTACACTGACTTTGTGTCGTTTCATCTTCGTTTCCACCTGCGTAGTGGCAGCCATGTATCCGTTACTCTGCATTTGCCGGGTCATTGCTTCCGCCGACTTCAACGCTGATTCCTCATTATAGATGACTGGAGCCTCACCCAGTTTGTGCCACAGTTTATTCCACCATCCTGTAGAGTCTGGGGATGCCCAGCAATATACTCCGAGCGGCACTTTGAAGAGGCTGAACCATCGGGCGTTGGGATTTTGGGTCACAAGTCTTCGGTAGGTTTCGGTGGATAATGAATCATGCTTGTTTGTTACAATCTTTACCCTGTCCAACAGGTATTTCCCAGAAGGAATATACTTGGTGGAGGAACAGGCATTCCACAAAAGCAGACAACCGACTATATATAATAAGGAGTAAAATTTATGGAGATACTTCATCGTGCGGGATTAGGACAGGATGATTATTTAGTCAATGGACGAAATCCTTCACCGAACACACCCGCCACGTTGCTTTGGGAAATAAATGCTTTGGGGTCTATGTTACGAACACAACGGAAGATGGGAACGGATTCCCGCTTCTTGGCTATGACTAAAAGCACCTTGCGAGGTTGTTTGCTATACCATCCTTCGCCTTCAATCACTGTACAGCCACGGTTAACTTCTTGGTTGATATAGTTTGCTATCTCATCGTATTTCTCCGAGATGATGAAAAACTGTACGGATTGCAAGGATGCATTCATGTAATAGTCTACAGCATAGCCCATTATGAATAGGATAACATAGCCGAAAATCAATGTTTCCCAGTTGCCAAATACAAAATAACTGGATGACACGATGATGAAGTCGCAGATTTGAGTGGCTCGGCCCAGACTGATGTCCCGGTATTTGTTGAGAATCATGGTCACGATGTCTGTTCCTCCAGTACTTCCGTTGTGCTGGAACACCACACCAATACCAATGCCGCCTAATACAGCGCCCAGTATAGCTCCCATGAATTCCTGTCCGGGACCCATCAGTTGCACTATCTGTCCATTTGCGTCATGCGGCATGATGTCTTGGAACAATCCCAAGATGAATGACATGGCGAAAATACCGTAGATGGTTTTCAACATGAACTTGAATCCTAACACTTTCAATGCGATAATCAACAAGACGGCGTTGATGCCGAAAAACGTGTATTGCATGGGAAGCCCTGTGGCGTAGTACACGATGGCGCCAATACCTGCTACACCTCCTCCTGTCAATTTGTAAGGAAGCAGAAAGGTTGTCCATCCTGCTGAATAAATGGCGATACCAAGCGTGATGAAGATATAGTCTTTTACCTCATCCCAAAGCTCCGCTTTGCTTAAATGTCTCATGATATTATGTAGCTATCTGATTGTCAAATTTCTTTCTGATTGCAAAAGTACATAAATTTTCAGAGACAGCACGGTAAAGAAAATATAAAAAGCGGTTCTCCCAAAAAGAGAACCGCCTATAATGAATGTGTTGTAAGCTAAATTACAACTGCGGGCCGGCAGCAACCAATGGTTTAGCCATTTCGTTGTGTTCGAACTTGTGGAAGTTCTCGATGAACTTGCTAGCCAAAGTCTTCGCACGTTTCTCCCATTCTGCGGAGTTGCCGTTAGCATAGTCCGTATAAGTCTGGCGAGGATCCAACACGTCTGTGTTCACGCCTTCCAACTTCGTCGGGATAGTCAAGTTGAAGAAAGGAATAACCTTTGTTTCAGCCTTGTCGATTTCGTGATCCAAGATACGGTCGATGATACCACGTGTATCACGGATGGAGATACGTTTGCCAGTACCGTTCCAACCAGTGTTCACCAAGTATGCCTTCGTGCCGTTAGCCTGCATCTTCTTAACCAACTCCTCTGCATATTTTACAGGGTGCAAGCTCAAGAATGCGCCACCGAAGCAAGCGGAGAATGTCGGAACCGGCTCAGTGATACCACGCTCTGTTCCAGGAATCTTAGCGGTGAATCCGCTCAAGTAGTAGTATTTAGCCTGATCCGGAGTCAAGATAGATACGGGAGGCAATACTCCGTAAGCGTCTGCGGACAGCATGATAACTTGCTTAGCGGCAGGACCCTTAGATTTCGGCTTAACAATCTTGTTGATGTGGTAGATAGGATAAGATACACGAGTATTCTGTGTAACGTGACCATCTTTGAAGTCGATCTTGCCATCTTCAGCCACTGTTACGTTCTCCAACAGTGCGTCACGAGTGATGGCACCGTAGATATCAGGCTCGCTGTCCTTGTCCAAGTTGATAACCTTAGCGTAGCAACCACCTTCGTAGTTGAACACGCCTTCGTCATCCCATCCGTGTTCGTCATCACCAATCAACAGACGTTTCGGGTCGGTAGACAAGGTAGTCTTACCAGTTCCGGACAAACCGAAGAACACAGCGGTGTTCTTGCCTTCGAGGTCAGTGTTGGCAGAAGAGTGCATGGAAGCGATGCCACGCAACGGGTTGAAGTAGTTCATGCAAGTGAACATACCTTTCTTCATCTCACCACCGTACCATGTGTTCAGGATGATCTGCTCTTTGGAAGTCAAGTTGAATACTACAGCAGTTTCAGAGTGCAAGCCGAGTTCTTTCCAGTTGTCAACTTTTGCTTTGGAAGCGTTGTACACGATGAAGTCAGGTTCGCCGAAGTTCTCAGCCTCTTCCAAAGTAGAAGGACGGAGGAACATGTTCGTTACGAAGTGAGCCTGCCATGCAACCTCCACGATGAAACGAACTTTCAAACGAGTATTTTCGTTAGCACCGCAATAACCGTCAACAACATACAGTTTCTTGTTGCTCAACTCTTTGATAGCGAGTTTTTTCAACACGTCCCAAACCTCCGGAGTAGTCGGATGGTTGTCGTTGTGATATTCCTCGGAATCCCACCACAAAGTATCTTTCGTAGTGTCGTCTTTCACAAAGAATTTGTCTTTAGGAGAACGGCCGGTGTAGATACCAGTCATCACGTTCACAGCTCCCAGTTCAGAGATCTGTCCTTTTTCGTAACCCTCAAGACCTTCTTTAGTCTCTTCCTTGAACAACAGTTCATAAGAAGGGTTGTGCAAAACTTCAGTTGTACCGGTAATACCGTACTTGGTCAAATCTAATTTTGCCATTTTACTGTTTAGTGTTTAATATGAATAATGAATTTCGTTGTCCTTTTGCGCCCACAAAAGTACGAATTAATTCTATCATGAAAAAGGTGAGCGGTGAAAAATATCTTGAAATATCCTTTGCTTTTAAATTAAAAAAACGAATTTGTTAGTCGGAGTTGCCAAATCATTGAGATATATTTCTTATTTTTGTCCGCAGTATGTATAACTAAGCCCTTGCGGCTCTCTAAAAGCACGTTTCACATGATAGAAATTGTCAATTTCGCCAAAGAAAACTCAATAGTCAACCAGTTCATGACGGAACTTCGGGATGTGGACTATCAACAGAACAGACTTCTGTTTCGGAATAATTTGCGCCGTATCGGTATGTGCATGGCTTATGAAATCAGTAAACGTCTTTATTATGAGGATAAAATAGTCACTACGCCTTTGGGAAAAGCCACGGGGAAGGTGCCTTCCGATTCCATTGTGTTAGGCACTATATTTCGTGCCGGACTTCCCTTTCACGAAGGCTTTTTAGAGGTGTTTGACAAGGCGGAGAATGCGTTCGTGTCCGCTTATCGGTATTATAAAGACAAGGAGTGCCGTCAGGTGGACGTGCATATAGAATACATCGCTGCACCAGACTTGACAGGGAAAACATTGATTATCGCAGATCCGATGTTGGCCACGGGAGAGAGCATGGAATTAGGTTATCAAGCTTTCTTGACGAAAGGGACACCTGCGCATATTCATGTGGCTTCTGTCATTGCCGCAGAGGAAGGGGTGGAGTTTGTGCGCAAGTCTCTTCCCGCTGACCGTACCACTATCTGGTGTGGTGCCATCGACCCGCAATTGAATGAGCATTCCTATATTGTACCTGGCTTGGGGGATGCGGGTGACTTGGCGTTCGGACAGAAATTGAGTTGAGCGGATACAACTCTTTTATTATACAAACACCGTTGTTTGAATTATGGCCCACACACGCATAAATTCTGCAAATCCTGTCGTATATCGCAATGTTTTGCGTAACTTTGCACGCTGAAAATTAGAAATAAATGAACAAGGGCAGAGCGCAGCAATTACGGTATATCTTTTGGCTGGTTGTACTCATCCTTTTGATGAGAGGATGCTACAGCTGTCGAAACAGAATGAGCAAGGAAGAGAAACATATAGACTCTTCCTTTGCGTTCATTTCCAGCGATACGTTGCCTTTTATAGCCACCCCTGCGGAAAAGCATCCCATCTACAGTGTGCCGGGTTTTGAGCGGACGTTTAACGACTTGAACGATGTGCAGCTGAAGGCGGCGGCTCGGTGGGGTATCCAGCCGGTCGACACTCGTGAACAGGCCGTGAAACTCTGTCAAGGCGGAAAGTTGGTGTATATCGGAAGTATTCCGGGAGTCACGTTGGACAAGCGTATTAAGAGTTCCATTCCGTATTTGGTGCCGAGAGCCAGTTTCCTGCTGACCAAGATTGCCGTGAATTTTCTTGATTCCCTGCGGGTGAAGAAAATAAAATACAATATGCTGATTGTTACCTCTGTGCTTCGCACGAAAGAGGATGTCACCCAGCTTCGTACGCACAATGGAAACGCCACAAAGAACAGTTGCCACCAATATGGAACCACGTTCGATTTGAGCTATAACCGCTATGTGCAGGTACAAGATCCTCGTGGGCCGCAAGTGAAACCTGTGCGTAACGATACGTTGAAATGGGTGCTCTCTGAGGTGTTGCGAGATTTGCGTGCCGATAGTATTTGCTATATCAAGTACGAAGTGAACCAAGGATGTTTCCACATTACAACTCGATGACCCAGATGCGAAGGTATTTTATCTTTTTCGCCTACGATGGCACCGCCTACCACGGGTGGCAGGTACAGCCCAACGGCAGCAGTGTACAGGAAACGTTGGCCAAGGCTGTGGCAGTACTGTTGCGTAAGGACAAAGTGCAGGTGACGGGTGCGGGAAGAACCGATGCGGGAGTACACGCCCGTTTGATGGTTGCGCATTTCGATACGGAGTCTGAGTTGGACACGCAATGGTTCGCTTATAAGTTGAACCGCATCCTGCCGTGGGATATATCCATCTATTCGGTTCGTCCAGTGAAGCCGGACGCACACGCCCGTTTTGACGCACTTTCTCGTACATACAAATATTATGTGCATACCCGTAAGTCTCCGTTCGACCGTCAGTTCAGTTTGTACTTGGCGGGACGTGCCTTGCCAGATTTTGAGCAGATGAACAAGGCTGCGGCTATGTTGAAAGAATATAAGGATTTTACCAGTTTCAGCAAGCTCCACACCGATGCGAAGACAAACTTTTGCGATGTGACTTACGCTGCATGGAAACAAACCTCCCCTTATCAGTGGGAATTCACCATCACAGCCAACCGCTTTTTGCGGAATATGGTGCGGGCGGTAGTCGGCACATTGTTTGATGTGGGCTATGGCAAGGTGGACTTGGAAGGCTTCAAGCGTGTGGTGGAAGGGAAAGACCGTTGTATGGCAGGCAGCTCTGTGCCAGGACACGCACTTTTTTTGGAGGACATCACTTATCCTGAAACAATTTTCACAGACAATAAATAAAACACACTATGTGGTTAGCATTCGCATTTCTCTCCGCAGCGTTGCTGGGGTTCTATGATGTGTTCAAGAAGCATTCGCTGAACGGCAATGCCGTCATCCCTGTCTTATGCCTGAACACCTTGTTTTCTTCTCTCATCTTCATCCCGTTTGTCATTCTTTCGGCTCAAAGGCCGGAATGGATGAAAGACACTATTTTCTATATGCCGATGGTAGAGTGGGGGGTACACAAGTATATCATCTTGAAATCGGTCATTGTGCTTTCCTCATGGATATTAGGCTATTATGGCATCAAGCAGATACCTTTGACCATCACCGGCCCTATTAATGCCACTCGTCCTGTACTGACGCTATTGGGTGCTATGTGCGTGTTTGGCGAACGGTTGAACCTGTGGCAATGGGTAGGAGTGGCTTTTTCTGCGGTTTCTTTCATCATGCTCAGTCGTAGCGGGAAGAAAGAGGGGATAGACTTCAAACATGATAAATGGATTTATTTCTTGGTACTTTCCAACCTGTTAGGTGCCGTCAGTGCTTTGTACGACAAATACTTGATGACTCCTGTGGCTGATGGAGGAATCGGCATGAATCCGATGGTCGTACAGGGTTGGTACAATATGTATCAATTCCTCATGATGGCTGTGATATTGCTAATCGTATGGTATCCCACCCGTCGCAAGACCACCCCTTTCCGATGGGACTGGTGCATCATTCTAATATCTGTCTTTTTAGCGGTAGCCGATTTTGTGTACTTTTACGCCTTGAGTCTGCAAGGTGCCATGATCAGTATTGTCTCCATGGTGCGTCGAGGCAGTGTATTGGTTAGCTTCTTCTTCGGAGCGTGGATGTTCCGGGAGAAGAACTTGAAGAGTAAAGTAGTGGATTTGCTCTTGGTGTTGTTGGGAATGTTGTTCCTGTGGTTCGGGTCTGAATAAATACAATGATTATCCGCAATCGTACCACCGTCCTATCTTGTACATTGCAATATAATGACTAACTTAGTAGAGACGCGATTCATCGCGTCTCCACATTCATCAGTGATGACTTGTATCTGTGATTGGTAAGATATTAAAACACTCTGAAAAGCGGAGACGCGATAAATCGCGTCTCTACCTAAACAATGTTTATTGGTGGTGCGATAGCGGATAATCATAACCTGTTAAGTCCCGAAAGAAGATTCGATGTTGTTATTGTAAACAACCCTGATTTATTCTGAATATACGAGTAAGCTTCATAGAATCAGACATGATTATAGGAGGCTTACCCTAAGACTCTTCTTGTCTTAAAGATTAAGCTGGAAACGTCATGTAATAAAAACGGCAGGAGACCGACTCACGTCGCCCTCCTGCCTCACATTTAGATTGATTGTGAAAACTTATATATGAATGAAGTGAATTAGAAATTCCTTAGAATCTTGGTCCACCGAAACCTCCGGGAGGAGGACCCATCGGACGACCGAATCCACCACGTCCGCCAGGGCCACGGTCTTGCGGTCCCTTGTTGCCCTTGGCACTGTTGAAACGGTATATCACGTGTACCATCATGTAACTGTTGACTGCGTTATACCATGTGTCGGAACGCTGGAAAGCGGTCACAGCACGACTTACGTTGCTCTGCTGGTGCAGCAGGTCGTAGAACTGCACGGACAGAATCAAGTTCTTCTTGCGGAGGAAACTCTGTGACACTTGCAAGTTCCACAGCCATTCATTGGTATTCATTGATGCGGAGCTGTAACCACGGCGGGCGTTGTAGCTGGCATCTGTGGAAAGAGAAGTTCCCCACGGCAGGTTCAAAGTCAAGCGGGGGCCGTAAGCATAAGTCCATGTATTCATGTTGCCCTGCTTCTGCATGTCATTGGTGGAGTGATAGTATTCCAAACTTCCGTTCACACCCAATTCCCAGTAATCCGTACGGTAGCTTAATGTCAACTTCTCACGGATTCTAGTGTTTTTGGTGGTGGACTTTTGATTATCCACACTATTGTTAAATAACTTGTTCACATCTTCCATCGAGGAGATATTCCCATTAATGGAAGAACCATCCTTTACTGTACTGGTGTAAGCTACCGCATTCTCGAAACTTCCATTGGTAAAGGAGCTGATATTGAACTTCTTGGCAGAACCGATGGCCGTGTTGAACACGAAGACACCTCTTGCGCTCCAGTTTCCGCTGATATTCTCAGGGCGTGACACAGAGTTACCCGTCTTCTTATCTGTAATACGGCGTGTGCTGAAAGCATTCAGCGTGTTGCTGTAGTCGAACATACTGAAAAAGCCCTGCTGCAACTGAGGATTATAGGTATTGAAGAACACGTTTAACGAATTTGTGAACGAAGGACGCAAGCCAGGATTACCAGCAGAAATGTTCATCGGGTCTGAGTTATCCACCACGTTCAGCAAGTCCGTCATACTGGCTTGGTTGGAAGTTCCCCGGTAACGGATTCGAAGCTGACTTGTGTTATTTATCTTGTAACGGAAATCCAATGTAGGAGATACATTGAACACATTGCGTGTCGTGTCAGTGGCGAACGTGCCTTTCATGTAGGAAAGCACCGTGCGCTGAGGTTGGAATGAAGCACCCACGTTTACGTTAATCTTCTTGCTCACGAAACGGAGCTGTACCCTGGCGTTATGGTTAAAATACTTATAAGTCGCATAGGTACTCTGATCTTTGTCCAAATAGTCTGTCTGATTGCTGCTCCAGTTGGAAGGGAAGGTGAAACCGTTCATATTCCATGCAAGATCATTACCGGCCAACAGATTTCCATCTGCATTCAAAGTATTCATATCATACATACTACGGTCACTCTGGTTGTAACGATAAGTGAAACGATAGTTCAAAATGAAGAACAAGCCCTTTACGAATGTCAGCGGCTCACTCCACATCGCTCCTCCTCCGTAAGTGTACGACTTCACGGGAGTCGTTGTATAACGGCGAATCAAGTTCTCCTGTCCCTCTTTAGTGTCGATGTCGTCCGCATACAGCGTATTATTATAGGAATAAGAATAGCTGTTGTTCTTGGAGTACTGGTATTGCGCACGCACGGTGAAGTTGCGTCCATTGCTGCTCAAACGGCGATTGTACATACCGTCCAGTCCTGCGGAGAAACTGTTGCCGTTGGAAGCGGAGTTACGTTTGGTGAAGTTCACCAAATCAATATTCTCTTTGTTTTTCCAGAATTCATTCTTCTCTGCGTTCTCTACCATCAGTCCGTAAGGATCGTCCACCTCACTGCCCCAATCGTCATTGGAAGTAGTAGAATAACTCTTGGAATCCGATCGTGTCTTGCCATAGGAAACCGTGGGACGCACAAATACCTTTGTCAACGAGTCGGGAGTCCATTCCACTCTACCCCACAAGTTGAAGTTCAGGTTGTGGTTCCGCTGCTTACTATTGCTATATCCATACTGGTTGGTAGTGAAATTTTGGCTGTTTCCCTTGCTTAAGATATTTGCGTCGCTATGGCTGAAGGCCGCATTGAAGTCAGCATCCACCTTATTCGTCTGCAAGGAATAGTTTCCCATCAGCATTCTCGAGGTGTTCTCTCCGTTGTTCTGTCCGCCACGGAAACCGCCTCCTCCGCCAGGGAAGTTTCGGTCTCCCACATTGTTCAGACTTCCCAACAGCATGAACTTTTGCTTGTCGTTGAACTGGGAGAACATGAATCTCTCCGAATAACGGTCTTTCGTACCGTAGGAAGCGTCCACGTTTCCGAACCAGGAGTTCATGTTCTCCTTTTTCACGCCGAGGTCGATGACAGTTTCATCCTCTCCGTCGTCAATACCCGTGGCTTTCGCCAAGTCAGACTTCTTATCGTATGACTTAATCTTCTCCACAATGTTCACCGGCAGGTTCTTCATGGCCGTGTTAATGTCGCTTCCGAAGAACTCCTTGCCATTCAAGAGGATTTTCTTCACCTCTTTTCCATTAATGGTAATCTTGCCGTTGTCATCCACTTCAGCACCCGGAAGCTGTCTTACCAACTCCTCCAAGGTAGACCCTTCGGGAATACGGTAAGCCGAGCTGTTATACACCATGGTATCGGCTTTCATCTCTACTTTCGACGCACGTCCCGTGACTACCATGTCTTTCAACATGAAGCCGTCATCTGCCAATTTCACCACGCCAAGGTTGTAGTTCGTTTTCCCGGCTGTGATAGAGACGGGCTCCACATGAGGAGTATATCCTATGTAAGAAACCTTCAAGGCATATCGTCCCGGTCTACGGGCAGTCAAGGAGAATGCCCCTGTGCGTTCCTTTGTCAGCACCCCGCTCTGCATCGAGCTGTCCGGCAAAGAAAGCAACTGTACATTGGCCAGCTCCACGGGAGTCGTACCGTCCGCCTCTGTCACCTTTCCCGTGACAGTATAGCTTTGGGCGGATGCAACTACAGCCATTAGCAGTCCCATGCACATAAAGATTAGTCTTTTCATCATATTACTCTTTTTCGTTTCCGAGTGCAAAGTTAGGGAAAATAAAGGAGTCGAAGAAACACTTTCAGGGCGTAATGGACAACTGCCCTCGTTTTATCGACAAAAAAGGAATGTGTACCTATAAACACTTCTCCTTATTTTTCGTACATTTGCGGACAGAATCACATTACAACAGTATGGAGAAACAAAAGATTGTCATATCAAAAGAACTGCGGCACACCGTGGAAGAAGCCGTGAAGGAATGTCCCCACGACAAGCTCTTCCTCCTCACCGACACAGTGACACGGGAGAAATGCCTGCCAATCATCCAGCAACTGCCTTGTCTGAAAGACGCACAGTATATCTGCATCGGTGCCACGGACACCCACAAGACACTGGAGACACTGGCTTCTGTATGGAGAGCCCTGAGCGACGGAAAAGGTTCACGCCACTCACTCATGATAAATCTCGGCGGAGGTATGGTGACAGACTTAGGTGGATTCGCGGCCTCTACTTTCAAACGGGGCATTCAATACATCAATATCCCTACCACGCTGCTCTCCATGGTGGACGCTTCCGTGGGCGGAAAAACAGGTATCAACTTCAATGGGTTCAAGAATGAGATTGGCGTGTTCAATAATGCGGCCAGCGTACTTATCGACACGGAGTTCTTGAAGACACTGGACTATCAGAACATCTGTAGTGGCTACGGCGAGATGTTGAAACACGGTCTCATCAGCGATGAGAAACACTGGGCGGAATTGTCACGTTTCGACCTGAACAATGTGGATTTCAAGCATCTGCAAGCCATGGTGGCCGACAGCATCAAGGTAAAAGAACGCATCGTGGCGGAAGACCCCTTTGAACAAGGTATCCGCAAAGCCTTGAACTTCGGACATACGGCAGGGCATGCCCTCGAGAGTCTGTCCCTGCGCCAGCAACGTCCCATTCTTCACGGCTATGCGGTGGCTTACGGACTGGTGTGCGAGCTGTACTTAAGCAAGGTGCGTCTGGGCTTCCCTTCCGACAAGCTCCAGCAGACCATCCAATATATAAAGGAGTACTTCGGTGTCTTCACGTTTGATTGCAAGGACTATGACCTGCTCTATGAAATCATGACCCATGACAAGAAGAACACCAACGGTATCGTGAACTTCACGTTGCTCGGCAATATCGGAGACATTCACATCAACCAAGAGGCTACCAAAGAAGAAGTGTTCGCCATGCTCGACTTCTACCGGGAGGCCATGGGTTGCTGACACATCTATTATATGATGCAACCATATCAAATAGAGGCTTGCCCTCCAAGCCGTTTCAAAGAAATACTGGAAGTATGGGAATCGTCTGTACGGAGTTCCCATACTTTCCTCACAGAGGAAGACATCGCTTTTTACAAGCCTTTGATTCTGAAGGAATATCTTCCCGCCGTATCAGTCTACATGATTCAACGGGAGGGAAAGATTGTCGCCTTTACAGGACTGAGCGACGAACTCATTGAAATGCTGTTCGTGCTTCCCGAAGAGCAAGGTTATGGCTTTGGGTCGGCTTTGGTAAACTTCGCCCTGCGTGAGAAAGGCATCCGCAAGGTGGATGTGAACGAGCAAAACCCGTCCGCACTGAGGTTCTATCTCGCCAAAGGGTTCAAAGTGATAAGCCGGGATGAAAGAGACGCACAAGGAAGGGACTTTCCGATACTGCACCTGGCAATATAATGTTAGATTCTGATACGCATTTCACTCTCTACCTGTGGTGCAATAGTGGATATAAAAAAAGGCAGCTTTCCCAGCTGTCCCTCTTTTCATCTTTGTTGAAAGATTCTGTTTAGCGAGCAGATTTCACTGTGGTGTTGCCCATAGCGCAATAAGCTGACAATTCACATGCTTCCAACAAATTCTCAATTACTCTAATTACCTTGTTCATAATCTTACCTTTATTTAATTACCTAGAAAACTTTTTCTTTTTGACACTGCAAAGATACGCCGGTTTCCTAAACGTACCAATATTTCCATCCTTTTCTTTCCCTTTCTTGCTCTTTTATTGACCTAAGTCAACTAAGAAATTACTATTTGCTAAAAACAATGGGGACTTTACATATTCTTTCGTACATTTGCAACTGATACTAACCATGAAACTACAATCATGCACATAGCTCATACTACCACCGCCTCATCTTATCGCTCTCATGTCAAGGCTCTTGCCTCGTTGGGAGTGCCTATCATGATAGGACAGTTCGGCATTATCATCCAAGGGGTGTTGAACACCGTGATGGTGGGGCATTACACCACCTCGGCACTCTCGGCGGCGGGGTTTGTGAACAATGTGATGGTGCTGGCC
Organism: Prevotella sp. P5-108; assembly: GCA_963608705.1. GTDB lineage: Bacteria > Bacteroidota > Bacteroidia > Bacteroidales > Bacteroidaceae > CAVDHB01. Next base: position 19,257 of record CAVDHB010000078.1, on the reverse strand, counting down.
TTGGTGTTCGTCACAGGGTTCGCCTTTGCGCTTACCCCTGTGGTGGGAGTGTTCCATGCCAAAGGAGAGTATGACAAGGTGGGACGAGCTTTGAAGAGCGGCCTTTGGACAAACTTCTTCCTCGCTTTTCCCGTGGTGGGAGCGATGCTGGTTCTCTATGCCAATCTGAGCAGGCTGGGGCAGCCGGAGGAGTTGCTTCCCTTGATTCGTCCGTATTTCCTGCTCCTGCTGGCAGGACTTCCCTTCCAAATGCTCTTTGACGGCTTCAAGCAATTCGCCGATGGTATTGGCGACACGAAGGTCTCCATGTGGCTATTGTTGGGAGCGAATGTGTTCAATGTGGGAAGTAATTTCCTGCTTATTTACGGAATCGGGCCTTTTCCTGAGATGGGGCTGCTTGGCGCAGGTATTTCCACTACCATTTCAAGAGGGATTATCCTGTTGATATTCTGCTATCTGTTCTTCGGTACTAAACGCTATGCGGCTTATCGCAAAGGATTCCGTATGAAAACGGACTGGAAGCTCTACTTGAAACTCAACAAGATGGGTGTTCCGATTTCATTGCAGCTGACCATGGAGACCGCCGCTTTCTCCTTGACCGCCGTCATGATGGGATGGTTGGGTGCGGATGCGCTGGCCTCTCATCAGATTATGCTGAACGTCAGCACTATCGGCTTCCAATTATATTATGGCATCGGTTCAGCCGTGGCCATCCGTATTGCGCACTTCCACGGACAAGGAGACCAAGTAAACATCAAACGTGCGGCTTTTGCGGGTATCGGGATGGTATGGACTATCGGCGTGATTATCTCCATAGCCATGTACACTTGCCGTTATGCGTTCCCCACTTTGTTCACGGATGACACCGTAGTGGCGGAGATGGTAGTGGCCTTGGTGATTCCTTTCATGCTTTACCAGTACGGAGACGGTGCGCAAATCATCCTTTCCAACGCCCTCAGAGGTCTGGAAGACGTGCGCCCTTTGACATGGATAGCCTTTCTGTCTTATTTCGTCATATCATTGCCCGTGGGCTATCTGTTCGCTTTCGTATGGAAAATGGGCTCTCCGGGTCTATGGTTCGCCTTCCCCGTAGGCTTGTATGTGGCGGCGTTGCTCTATTATCTCCGTTTCAGACGGGATATGAAGGCGTGAGGACGCATACAATTCATCACTGATGAATGATGGAGACGCGATGAATCGCGTCTCTACTGATTGAGGGGGTAATTTTACCTTATTACTTTGTAATGTCCTGCTCTTAGCTGGCGGCGGGTCTTGAAGTTGAAGTGCCACCATTCCGTGGGCAGGACATGGAAACCGGCTTGAGTCATGACACTCCGCAGGAGACGGCGGTTGCGCAGAGCGATTCTTGAGAGGATGCCTTGACGCACCATGGCGGCTTCTCCTTTTACGTGGGCTTTCCGTCCCATGTAGTCTACGGGCGTACCCATGTCGAGCTGTCTGCCACGGCCATCCACAATACTGATGTCCACAGCCATGCCGTAGTTGTGCAAGCCGCCTCCGTGGGCGGGATTGCTGACGTAGATTTGCTTGCGGGTGTGGCGTACCACGTTCCACATCTTCTGCTGGATGGACATGGGACGGGCTGCGTCGTGGATGTACAGGCTGTAGGAGGGATGGCGTTTCTTCAGTAGCCGTTGCGCTCTTCGCAAGGCTTTGGCGGCTGCGGGCAGCAAGTAGGCTTCTCGCAGGTCGGCGTAGAGCACTCGTCCTGTGAAGTTGTCCTTGCGGGCATACATCAGGTTCACTTTCAGCGAAGGGTCTATCCGCTGCACATTGACCAATCCTTGTCGTTCCATGGACAGGGCAGTGCGGCTTTTGGCCAGTGCGGCGGATGTGAGGCAGCAGAACGCCAGCAGCACGAAGAGGATTCTGCTTAGTGGTTTCTCTCTTGCCATTCTTTCCATAATGTTTGCGTGGTTTTGTGTAACAGGGGATGTTCCCACAAGGGGGCTATCTCCAAGAGAGGACGTAGTACGAAGTCTCGTTCTTGAAGTAACGGATGCGGGATAATCAAGTCCTCTTCTTTCAAGACGGATTGGTTATAATAAAGGATGTCTATGTCGATGGGACGGTCTTCGTAGCCTTCCGTGGTCTTGGTCTTTCGTCCCAGTTCCCGTTCAATCGCCTGTGTGGCGGCAAGCAACGCTTGTGGGGCAAGCGAGGTGTCTACCTCGATGACGGCGTTCAGAAAGCGATGGGAAGACACGAATCCCCACGGGGCGGTGTCATAAAAAGAAGACCGGGAAACCACGTCCCCGATCTTCTCCTGTATCTCTCGGATGGCTTGTGTCAGCTTTCCCTCCCTGTCTTCCAGGTTGGAGCCTAAGCCAAGGTACACTTTATTCATTTTTCAGTCCACGATAAGCATGGCGTCTCCGTATGCGCCGAAGAGGTAGCCCTCTTTCAAGGCCACGTTGTAGGCGTGCATGACATTCTCGTATCCACCGAAAGCGGCTATCATCATTAACAAGGTGGACATGGGCGCTTGGAAGTTGGCCACCATGGCGTCGGCCAGTCCGAAGGTGTAAGGTGGGAAGATGAACTTGCTTGTCCATCCCTCGAACTCCTTCAGTCGGTTGTCCGTGCCGAGAGCCGTCTCCACGGCACGCATGGAGGTGGTGCCGACAACGCAAATCTTGTGTTCGGCGTCTTTGGCTTTGTTCACTTTGTCACAGCATTCTTTGGTGATGAACATTTCCTCGCTGTCGGTCTTGTGCTTGCTGAGGTCTTCCACGTCGATGGGACGGAAGTTGCCCAGTCCGGCATGGAGCGTGAGGAAGGCGGTGTCAATGCCTTTTATTTCCATCCGCTTCATCAGCTCACGGGAGAAATGAATTCCTGACACGGGTGCCGTGACTGCTCCCTCATGCTTGGCGTAGATGGTCTGGAACCATTCGAGGTCTTCCGGCAGGCAACCCCTCTTGTCCTTGATGGCGTAAGGGATGGGAGCTTCCCCCAAAGCGTAGAGGGCTTTCTTGAACTCGTCGTGCGGGCCGTCGTACAGGAAGCGCAGGGTACGTCCCCTGGAGGTGGTGTTGTCTATCACCTCGGCCACCATGGAGTCGTCTTCTCCGAAATAGAGCTTGTTGCCGATACGTATCTTCCGTGCCGGGTCTACCAACACATCCCAGAAATGCTGCTCCGCATCCAGTTCCCGCAGGAGGAATACCTCGATGCAGGCTCCGGTCTTTTCCTTGTTGCCGTACAGACGTGCCGGGAACACCTTGGTATCGTTCATCACGAAGACATCTCCATCGTCGAAGTAATCAATGATGTCTTTGAACAGTTTATGCTCAATGTCGCCCGTGGACTTGTGCAACACCATCAAGCGGCATTCGTCCCTGTGGTTCGGAATGTAATCGGGTTTCTCCCTCGCCTCTGGGCTGGCGTCACGATGGTTGCCCGGATAAAGTGCGATATTGTCTTCTGTCAGTTTAAAACGAAAGTCTGATAATTTCATGTCTATAAAGTGGTTAGTGGTTAGTGACTGGCTTTCTTCTCTTGGGAGGATTGCCGGTCAATATCCTCTGTTTCTATCTCCTGGTTGTTCAGCCATTCTTCAAAGTGTGTGGGGTCAAGGCAGTCTTCCACCCTTATGTCTCCGATGCGGGTGCGTCTCAGAGCCGTCAAGTAAGCTCCGCTGTGCAATGCCTCGCCGATGTCCCTGGCCAGGGCGCGGATGTAGGTGCCTTTGCTGCACACCACCCGTATCTTCGCTTCGGGCAAGTGGAAGTCTAACAGCTCGATCTCGTCGATGACTAGCGTCTTCGGCTTCAGCTTCACTTCCTTTCCCTTGCGTGCCATGATGTAGGCGGGTTTCCCGTCCACCTTGCAGGCGGAGTATTCTGGGGGGATTTGCTCGATACGTCCGAGGAACTTTTTCAGTGTCTCCCGCATCAGCTCTTCTGTGATATGCTCGGTGGGAAAGGTGGCGTTCACCGGATGTTCCATGTCGTAGGAAGCGGTGGTCTCCCCCAATTTCAATGTGGCCACATATTCCTTGGTCTGTCCTTGCAACTGGTCGATAGTCTTGGTGCGCTTTCCCGTGCAGACGATAAGCACGCCTGTGGCCAAGGGGTCTAATGTGCCCGCATGACCGACTTTCAGCTTGGGTATGCCGAGTTTCTGGCACAAAGTCCAGCGGATGCGTCCCACCAGCCCGAAGGAAGTCCAGTGATAGGGCTTGTCGAAATAGAGTACTTCTCCTTTTTGGAAGTTCATAGCTTGTGGCTTAACGTGTCAGTCCACCATTTTCAACTCCACTCCGCACAGCGAGCAGATGATGATAATCAGTCCCACGATAATGCGGTACCATCCGAAAGCGGCAAAACCGTACTTCGTGACATAGTTGATGAAAAACTTGATGGCGAGGATGGCCACAATGAAAGCCACTAAGGAGCCTATTAATAAGGTAGAGAGGTGGTCGCCCTGTGTCAGCAGGGAACCGCCGTCGGCTTTCACTAGTTTATAGGTCTCCAGACAAGTGGCGCCGAACATCGTGGGCACGGCAAGGAAGAATGAGAACTCCGCTGCCGCCTTGCGGGTAAGCCGCTGGGACATACCGCCTACTATCGTGGCCATGGAACGGGACACCCCCGGAATCATGGAGATGCACTGTACCAGTCCGATGACGAAAGCCCGCTTGTATGTGAGACGGGTCGACTCGCTGCCCTTGTTGAAGATTCGGTCGCAGAACAGCATGAACACTCCACCGATAATCAGCATCCACGCTACCAAATGCACATTACCGAGATTGGACTCGATGAAATCATTAAACACCAATCCCAACACCACAGCCGGAATGACTCCGACCACTAAGCGGGCGTAAAAATTGAACATAGCCTTCCAATAGGAAGTATCTCCCTTTGCGGCTTCCGAAGGATAGAAAAAGCGTTTCCAATACAGACAGATAACGGAGAGGATGGCTCCGAACTGGATAATGACAGTAAAGGCTTTCACAAATTCGGTACTTTCTACTCCTAACAGAGCCTGGGTAATAATCATGTGTCCAGTAGAAGAAACAGGCAGGAACTCAGTCAGTCCCTCCACAATAGCGATGATGATAGTTTGAATCAAGTCCATAAGTCTTATGCTTCTTTATTAGAGGATGTGTGGTCTTTGGGTTTGCGGATTACGGCGTAAATCATGAACAGGAAACCGGCAAGGCACACAACAGGTGCCACCTTGATACGGCGCGCGCTGAAAATCTCAGGGTCGAACGTGCCTTCTGCCGAACCTGAACCGCTCATGAGGATAAACCCTAAAATCACTACCAGCATGCCTGCGCCCAAGAGGATGAAGTTCATCTTGTCAAAGGCCAGCTTACTGCGGTCTACGTTGTTTTCTTTATTTTCCATGGCTAATTATGTTTTCGTTGTTATTTGATGTCAATGCGTTCTCCCAAGAGTGTGGCACTGGTGGAAGCGTTGATTTTCACTTTCACGAAGTCGCCCACATGCGCGCCTGCCCGGTCGAATACGACCACCTTGTTCTGTTCTGTACGTCCGAAGAGTTGTTCACGGGAACGCTTGCTGACTCCTTCCACCAATACCTCGTAAGTCTTGCCCACACAGCGTGCGTTGCTTTCCTCGGAGAGCTTGTTCTGCAAGCTGATGAGTTCTTCCAGACGGTGTATCTTCACATTCTCCGGCACATCGTCTGGCAAATGTTTGCTGGCATAGGTGCCTGGGCGTTCGCTGTACTTGAACAGGAAGGCGGAATCATAGTGACACCAGCGCATCAAGTCCATCGTCTCCTGGTGGTCTTCCTCCGTTTCGGAGTGGTAGCCGCAGAAGATGTCGGTGGAGAGACCGCAATCGGGGATAATCTCCCGGATGGCACGCACCCTGTCCATATACCATTCACGGGTATAGCGGCGGTTCATCAGTTTCAGGATACGGTTACTTCCCGACTGTACCGGCAGATGCACATGACGGCATACGTTGGGCATCTCCGCTATCACACGAAGTGTGTCATCGCTCATGTCTTTGGGATGAGGCGTGGTGAAACGCACTCTCATGCCCGGCACAGCCTCCGCCACCTTTCTCAACAAGAGAGGGAAGGTAATATCCTCGCCCTTCTCCTTATCTATATAGTGGTAAGAGTCCACGTTCTGCCCTAACAGGGTGACTTCCTTGAAGTGACGGCTCTCGAGGTCTTTCACTTCTTTCAATATACTCTCGATGCTACGGCTGCGCTCTCTTCCTCTGGTGTAAGGCACAATGCAGTAGTGGCAGAAATTGTTGCAACCGCGCATGATGCTTACAAAGCCGCTCACATGGTTTCCGCAGATGCGTTCCGGGATGATGTCCTTGTACGTCTCCGTAGTGGAAAGCTCGATGTTGATGGCTTTCTCGCCAGCCTCCACTTGTGCGATGAGGTCGGGCAGTTCCAGGTAAGCGTCCGGCCCGGCCACCAAGTCCACGTGGTGGTTGTGGATGAGTTCGTCCTTCACCCGTTCGGCCATACAGCCAATCACACCGATGTGCAGTTTGCGTCCTTTCTTGCGCAGGGCGTGCAATTCGTCCAGCTTATGGTAAATCTTCTGTTCGGCATTGTCACGGATGGAGCAAGTATTCAGAAAGACAGCGTCTGCTTCGTCCACGTTCTCGCAGACCTCGTAGCCTGCCATCTTCATGACAGAGGCCACCAGTTCGCTGTCGGCCACGTTCATTTGGCAGCCGTAGGTTTCTATCAACAGTTTCTTCATTCTTTATTTCTTTCCGCCCAGAACCTCTAACGCTTTTTCCACAGCGGGGTTCACGGTATTCATAATGGTGTAGTATTCGTTCATATCCCAGATGTCACGGGCCACCAGCGCCTTAATCTGCAAAGAGATTGTGGGGATGGTTTTCTTGTATTCTTCCTCGGTGAATTTCACCTTCGCCTTGCGGGCTTGGTTGAAGATGGTGTCCAGCAAAGCTTGCGGCACAGTGTACTTCTTGTTGAAGTCGTTGAAGGTCTTGTATTCGGTTTTCAGCTGTTTGCGATGGTCATCCGTATAACGGATGGTGTTTTCTAACAGATAGTTACGGCTGATGATGGCACGGTGTAGTTTGGTATAGCGCAACGTGTCCAAGGGAATGAACACATCGGGCATGATGCCTCCTCCGCCATAGACGGTGCGGCCCTTCACCAGTGTCTTGTATTTCAATGACTTGTCCAAGTGGATGCTGTCCAAGTTAGTGAACTCGCCATGGAGGTAACGGTTCCAGATGTCTTTCTCGTAGCCCTCTTTGTCTCCTTTCTTATAAGGCTTCTGGATGCAACGTCCGCTGGGAGTGTAGTAATGGGCGATGGTAAGGCGAATCATGGAGCCGTCAGGCAAGTCGAAGGGACGTTGTACCAGTCCTTTGCCAAACGTACGTCGTCCGATGATGGTCGCTCTGTCCCAGTCCTGCAAGGCACCTGACACGATTTCAGCGGCAGAAGCCGTGTATTCATTCACCAACACTGCGATTTGCCCTTCCTTGAACATTCCGTTCCCTTTGGCTTTCTCGTCTTGACGAGGTGCGATGCGTCCTTTCGTATAGACTATCTCCTGTCCCCTTTGCAAGAACTCATTGGTAATGTTCACAGCGGCCTGCAAGTAGCCTCCTCCATTGTCCTGCAAGTCGATGATGAGCTTTTTCATCCCCTTGTCTTGCAGCTCTTTCAGCGCTTTCACCACTTCCTCGTGTGTGGTAGCTCCGAAACTGTCAAAGGCGATATAGCCGATGCCCGGCGCAATCATGTAGGAAGCCTGCAAGGTGTTTACGGGAATCTTGTCACGCACGACGTGGAAGACCATCTCTTCGGGCACTCCCCGGCGTACAATGCCTAATTTCACCTGTGTGCCTTTCGGCCCACGGAGTTTCTTCATGATTTTGTTGCGGTCCATCTTCACCCCGGCGATAAGAGAGTCGTTGACTCTTACAATACGGTCTCCCGCCAGAATACCCACTTTCTCTGAAGGGCCTTTCTTCACAGTCTGTATGACCAGCAGGGTATCATCTACCATGTTGAACTGCACGCCGATACCGTCGAAGTTTCCCTCTAACGGCTCATTCATGGCTTTCACTTCTTCAGGGGTAGAGTAAGAGGAATGAGGGTCAAGGCTGTTGAGCATTCCCCGGATGCCGTCTTCCACCAACTTGCTTTCATTGACGGTATCCACATAGAAGGTGTTGATGGCGTATTCCGCTATCTGTAGTTTCCGCAAGGGGGAATCTTTCCCCAGACGGATAGTCTGTGCCCAGACACCTGCCACAAGCAGGGTGAGCAGCACGAAGAACGAAAGTTTCTTCATTTATGTATCGATAATTTGTTTTACTTCTTTATCAAACGCATCCCTTCGGGGAGGAACTCGGTGATGTCTTTCCCGAAAGAGAGCAATTCCCTTACCACGCTGCTGCTGAAATAGCTTAGCGAAGGGTCAGTGAAGAGAATGACGGTCTCTATGCCCGAAAGCCGACGGTTGATGTCCGCAATGGACAGCTCGTATTCATAGTCCTTCACCGAACGGAGACTGCGAATCATGCAGTCCGCTCCAATCTCGCGGGCAAAGTCCACGGTGAGATTCCCGTAGGTCTTCACTTCAATGCGTGGATTGTCCTTGTACAAGTCTTGAATCATGCGCAACCGTTCCTCAGGGGTGAAGAGGGTGTGCTTGTTCGTGTTCATCCCGATGCCGATGACCAGTGTGTCCACCACCTTTAAGGCACGCCGCACAATGTCGTCGTGTCCTTTGGTAAAGGGGTCGAAGCTGCCGGGAAATAACGCTTTCGTGTGCATGGCTTTCTATTTTATCAGCAGGTTCTCTTCCGTCACTCTGTCCGCCAGCACGTCTTCTGGTCGGTCTTCCTCCACCACGAGGTTGTCTATGATGAAAGTCTGCCGCTCCATGGTGTTCTTACCCATATAATAAGAAAGGAGTTCTTGCACATGGTCGGACTTTTGCAAGGTGACAGGCTCCAGTCTCATCTCCGACCCGATGAAGTGCTTGAACTCGTCGGGAGAGATTTCGCCCAGTCCTTTGAAACGGGTGATTTCCGGGTCGGGACTTAGCTCCTCGATGGCTTGCACCCGCTCTTCGTCTGTGTAGCAGTAGCGGGTGATGAACTTGCTGCGGTTCTTCTTGTCCCGGTTTCGCACACGGAACAAGGGCGTTTGCAAGATATAGACGTGTCCTTTCCGAATCAGTTCGGGGAAGAATTGCAGGAAGAAGGTGATGATGAGCAGACGGATGTGCATACCGTCCACATCGGCATCGGTGGCCACAATCACCTTATTGTACCGCAATCCGTCCAGTCCGTCCTCAATGTTCAAAGCCGCTTGCAGCAGATTGAACTCCTCGTTCTTATAAACGATTTCCTTGGAGAGTCCGAAACAGTTCAGCGGTTTCCCTCTCAGGGAGAAGACAGCTTGTGTGTTCACGTCCCGGCTTTTGGTAATACTTCCGCTGGCGGAGTCACCCTCAGTGATGAAGATGCTGCTTTCCTCTTTGAGCTCTCCTTTCGTGTCATTGAGATGTATCTTGCAGTCTCGGAGTTTGCGGTTGTGCAGGTTGGCTTTCTTCGCCCGTTCTCTGGCGAGTTTCGCCACACCGGCCATCGCTTTCCGTTCTTTCTCTGATTCCTGTATCTTTTGCAAGAGGACTTCCGATGTGTCGGGATGTTTGTGGAGGTAGTTGTCTACGTTTTCCTTGATGAAATCGCCCACGAACTTGTTCACAGAGATGCCATCAGGGCTGATAGTCTGCGAGCCGAGCTTGATTTTCGTCTGGCTCTCGAACAGCGGCTCCTCCACATTGATGGCGATAGCCGCTACCATACCGTTGCGGATGTCGGGAAACTCGAAGTTCTTGCCAGAGAACTCTTTAATTGTCCGGGCAATGTGTTCCTTGAACGCTGCCTGGTGAGTACCTCCCTGGATGGTGTGCTGTCCGTTCACAAAGGAGTAGTATTCCTCTCCGTACTGATTTGTATGAGTGAAGGCGATTTCTATGTCCTCGCCTTTCAAATGGACGATGGGATAGAGCGGTTCTGCCGACATGTTGTCTGTCAACAAGTCCGCCAGTCCGTTACGGGAGACGATACGTTCTCCGTTGAACACGATGCTCAACCCTGTGTTCAAGTAGGTGTAGTTTTTCAGCATGGTGGCCACGAACTCTTCCCTGAAGGAGTAGTTCTTGAACAAAGTGTTGTCCGGCTCGAAATAGATGAAGGTGCCGTTGGCTTCCTCCGTGTCTTCCGTATGGTCGTTTTTCAATATTCCCTTCTCAAAAGACGCTTCCCGCATTTTCCCGTCCCGGTAGCTGCGTACCGTGAAATGGGAAGACAAGGCATTGACTGCTTTGATACCCACTCCGTTCAATCCCACGCTCTTCTTGAACGCTTTGCTGTCGTACTTTGCGCCGGTGTTCAGTTGGCTGACTACTTCGATGAGCTTCTTTTGCGGAATGCCGCGTCCGTAATCCCGCACGGACACCCGAAGATTGTCCTCTATATGAACTTCAATCTTCTTTCCGACGTTCATGCGGAACTCGTCGATACTGTTGTCTATGACCTCTTTCAGGAGGACATAGATTCCGTCTTCGGGATGCGAACCGTCTCCTAACTTGCCGATATACATACCGGGACGCACACGGATATGCTCCATGTCGTCCAAGTGCCGAATGTTATCATCCGTGTAAGCGGTATTGATTGATTCCTCTGCCATGGTTATCCTATTTTTTTGATGAAGCACCGACGGCGTTTGTGTTGCTCCGTGTGGAAGTACTGCCATTGGTTCTGCACCTTGCTGTTCTCCTCCAGTTCGGGGTTGCTTTCGCCGTATTTGAAGCCCAGTTTTATGTAAATGGGAATCAAATCGTCAAACAGTAAGGCGTTCACGCCCTTGCTCTGGTATTCCGGCTTGATGGCCACCAGGAGTAAATCCAGTATCTTGGGACGTTTTATGAACAACGCTTTCAACAGATGAAACCATCCGAAGGGGAAATACTTGCCGTGTGCCTTTTGCAGCGCACGGGAAAGGGAAGGCATGGAGATGCCTACGCCTATCAGCTCGTTTTGCGCGTCTTCTATCAGCGTGACCATCCGCAAGTCTATGATGGGCAGGTACATGTTCACGTACTGGTCTATCTGTCCTTGCGTCATTTGGGAATAGCCGAAGAGCGGCGCATACGCCTCATTGATGAGGTCGAATATCTTTTGTCCGTAGTTCTTCTCCCGGATTTCCTTCATGTTCTTCAGCTTCTTGACGTGAAGACCGTATTTCTGTCGTACAATGTCGGCTATACGGTGAATCTTCCGTGGCACTTCGTCCGGCACTTCCATCTTGAACTCCACCCAGTCCGTGGCCTTTTCGAAGCCTAACGCCTCTAAGTGCTTGGGATAGTAGGGATAGTTGTAGATGGTGGCCATAGTGGACAGCTGGTCGAAACCTTCCACCAACATTCCTTCCGCATCCATGTCCGTGAAACCGAGCGGCCCTTCGATGGTGTCCATTCCCCGTGCTTTGCCCCAGTCTTCTACCGTCTTCAATAAAACAGCGCTGACTTCAGAGTCGTCCACAAAGTCAATCCATCCGAAACGTACTGACTTCTTGTGCCATATCTCGTTGGCACGGCGGTTAATGATCGCCGCCACACGTCCCGCAAGCTTACCGTCTTTGTAAGCAAGGAAGTAAGCCGCCTCGCAAAACTCAGAAGCGGCGTTTTTCTCCGAGAATGTGTGTACCATGTCACTGTAAAGGTCAGGTACGGAATAAGGATTGTCCTTGTACAATTCGTAATTGAAACGAATGAACGTGCGCAGTTCTTTGCGGTTTGCGACTTTCTTTATGATGATAGAAGACATGAGCTCTTGATAAATCCTTTTAGTTCAAGGTGCAAAGTTACGGATTTATTTGGAGAAAACAGTAGGGCTTGCGGGGATTTTCCTCGCATTAAACGCGATATATCGCTAAATTCTGTGTAACTTTGCATTCAGATAGAAACTACTATACAGGAATGGTACTAAATTATATTTGGATTGCTTTTTTTCTGGTGGCCTTTGTCATTGCGGCCTGCCGGTTGATATTCATGGGTGATGTAGCGATATTCCCCGCCATCATGAACTCTATTTTCGATTCTGCCAAGACGGCGTTCGAAGTCTCCTTGGGACTGACAGGCGTACTTGCCTTTTGGCTGGGATTCATGAAGATAGGAGAGAAAGCCGGGATGATTGACATTATCGCCAAGAAGCTCAGCCCGCTGTTCAGCAAGCTCTTCCCGGACATTCCCAAAGGACATCCTGTCACGGGCGCTATCTTTATGAACATGGCGGCCAATATGCTGGGACTGGACAATGCGGCCACTCCGCTCGGGCTGAAAGCCATGGAAGGATTGCAGGCGCTCAACCCGAAAAAGGACACGGCAAGCAATCCCATGATTATGTTCTTGGTCATTAATACTTCCGGCTTGGTCTTGATTCCGGTGAGTATCATGGTCTACCGGGCGCAACTGGGGGCGCATCAGCCCACGGATGTGTTCATACCAGTGTTGATAACTACGTTCGTAGCCACGTTGATAGGTATCATCACGGTGTCTCTCTACCAGAAGATAAACTTGTTCAACAAGGTGATTCTGAAGACACTGGGCGGTATATGCCTCTTTCTGGGCGGATTGATGTTCGCTTTCAGCCACATGACAAAAGACCAGATGAATGTGTGGAGTACCTCTATCGCCAATATCCTCCTTTTCTCCATCATCGTGACGTTCCTCGTCATGGGATTCCGCAAGAAGCTGAATGTGTACGACTGCTTCGTGGAGGGTGCGAAAGAGGGTTTCCAGACTGCCGTGAGAATCATTCCTTACCTGGTGGCCATGTTGGTGGCCATCGGTGTGTTCCGGGCTTCCGGGGCGATGGATGCCGTGACCAACGGTGTGAAGAGTCTTGTGGAGATGTGTGGATGGAACTCCGACTTTGTGGGAGCGATTCCTACCGCCTTGATGAAACCATTGAGCGGAAGCGGTTCGAGAGGACTGATGATTGATGCCATGACACACTACGGAGCCGATTCCTTTGTGGGTCGTCTGTGCTGTATCATGCAGGGGTCTACGGACACTACGTTCTACATCTTGGCAGTCTACTTCGGCAGCGTGGGCATTCGCAAGACCCGCCATGCGTTACCTTGCGGCTTGATAGCAGATTTCGCCGGAAGCATTGCGGCCATCTTCCTGTGTTATTTATTCTTCTGATTCCCATATGAGTACATTATCAGCGTCAGTAAAAGACAAAATCAAAGGGTGTATCTTCGGGCAAGCTGTGGGCGATGCCTTGGGAACCGGTACGGAGTTCTTGACTACAGCGCAGGTTAAGCAGTTTTATCCCGAAAGATTGACCCGCTATGACCAGATTGTGAATCAGTCCTTGCAGGGCGAATGGACAGACGACACGGACATGATGTTGTGTATCGCCGATTCAAGGGAGGACACAAACCATTTCAACTTGCATGAAACGGCAGTTCGTTTTAAACAGTGGCTTGAGAGTGGGCCTGTGAGTATAGGGTACTCTACCCGCAATGTGTTGTCTCAGAAAGATTACGTGGAAAGCCCTGTGAAGGCAGCCAAGATGTGTTGGATACTCTCCGACTGTAATGCGGCGGCCAATGGTGCTTTGATGCGTACTTCCATTCTGGGTACTTCTCCCGTGGTGGATGAAAAAGAAGTGGAAAATGTGTGTCGCTTGACGCATTACGACCCTCGTTGTGTGGGTTCGTGTGTGATGATGGTGAAGCTGATACAGTCGCTCATCTTTCATGATAAGGAACTGACCGCTGAAGAGTTGCTGAAAATAGGGGAAACATACGATGAGCGTATCAAGGACTATGTGGAACTGGCCAAGGTAGACGATGCGGCAGCCTTGACGGTGGACGATAAAGCGTCTGGCTATACGTTGAAGACGATGGCCGTGGCTTTGTGGAGTCTGTGGCATTGCCATAGTTTCAAGGATGTGTTGTTGGCCGTGGTAAATCTTGGTGGCGATGCGGACACAAACGCAGCCGTGGCTTGTGCCGTAGCCGGAGCGAAGTACGGTTTCTCCGCCATCCCGTCCTATTATGTGGAAGGACTGAATCAACGTGCCAAACTGGAAGACGTGTATGAACGTGCCGTTCAGTGTCTTGGATGAGGGACGATTGTTGTATGATTATGCCTGAATTTACTTCAACGAATTGATGTTATTTACTGCTTTGCAAGAGCGGAATTGGAAAATTCTTAGTAAATTTGCCCCGAAGAACAATCACATTCATCTATGACAAAAAAGAAATTCTTACCTTCAGAACTATTGATAAACGAAGATGGCTCTATCTTTCATCTTCATGTAAAACCCGAGGAATTGGCCGACAAGGTGATTCTGGTGGGTGACCCAGGACGAGTGAATATGGTGGGCGACTTCTTCGACTCGAAAGAGTGTGAGGTGCAGAGCCGGGAATTTCATACCATCACAGGTACTTACAAGGGTAAACGTATTTCCGTTGTGTCCACGGGTATCGGCTGCGACAATATCGATATTGTGCTGACCGAACTGGATGCCTTGGCGAACATTGATTTCCATACCCGTGAGGTGAAGGACAAATTGCGTTCGCTGACCATTGTGCGGGTAGGTACCTGCGGCGGTCTGCAACCCAACACTCCCGAAGGCTCCTTCATAGCCTCCGTGAAGTCCATCGGCTTTGACGGTTTGCTCAACTTCTATGCCGGACGGAACAATGTTTGTGATCTGAAGTTTGAGGAGGCTTTTAAACGTCACATGAATTGGAATCCGCTACTGTGCGCTCCCTACGTGATTGACGCTGACAGCGAGTTGTTAGACCGTATCGCCGGAAAGGAAATGGTGCGCGGTGTCACCATCTCTTGCGGAGGCTTCTTCGGACCGCAGGGTAGGGAAGTGCGTATCCCCTTGGCAGACCCTTCCCAAAATGAGAAAGTGGAGAGCTTCGAATACAGTGGGTATAAAATTACCAACTACGAGATGGAAAGTTCCGCTGTGGCCGGAATGTCCCGCTTGTTAGGACACAAGGCGATGACCTGCTGCATGGTGATTGCCAACCGTCTGGCGGGGAAAGCTGACACGGGCTATAAGGGCACTATGCCTTCCTTAGTACAGATGGTGTTGGACAGAATTTGAGTTTTAGTGTTTAATTGTTAGTGTTTAATGTGTAATTAAGCAGGCTATCGGCACCAATTAAACATTAAACATTCATCATTAAACATTACTAATTAAACATTATATGGAAGCATTAGACGATACCATTTGCGCCGTCGCCACCGCCACAGGTGGGGCGATAGGTGTCATCCGTGTGTCAGGAGAAAAAGCCATAGAGATAGTAGAAAGCATCTTCGACAAGCCACTTGCCGGGAAGAAAACGCACACGCTGACTTACGGGAATATCTTAGACAAGAAAGGGAACAGTATCGACGAGGTACTGGTCTCACTTTTCCGCACTCCTCATTCCTATACCGGGGAGAACTCCGTGGAGATTTCCTGCCACGGCTCCCGTTACATCCTTCAGAAAGTGTTGGAACGGTTAGTGGAAGCCGGTTGTCGTCAAGCCGCGCCAGGCGAGTTCACCAAGCGTGCCTTCCTACACGGCAAGATGGATTTGAGCCAGGCAGAAGCCGTAGCCGACTTGATTGCCTCCCGCACAGCCGCCAGCCATCGTTCCGCCATGAACCAGCTTCGTGGAGGCATTAGCGATGAGTTGGGGACACTGCGAAAGAAACTCTTGAAGATGACCTCTCTTTTAGAACTGGAGCTGGACTTCAGCGAAGAGGATGTGACCTTTGCCAACAAGGACGAGCTTTATACGCTTACTTGTGAGATAGACACCGTATTGGAACGGCTGTTAGTCTCCTTCAAGGTGGGCAATGCCGTGAAGAACGGTATCCCCGTAGCCATAATAGGCGAGACCAACGCAGGTAAAAGTACCTTGCTGAACGACCTTGTACACGAGGAAAAAGCCATTGTGAGTGACATTCACGGTACCACCCGCGATGTGATAGAAGACACCGTGAACATAGGAGGCTTGGAGTTCCGCTTCATAGACACCGCCGGTGTGCGCCAGTCTGCTGACAAGATAGAGCAGTTGGGCATTGAGAAGACTTTCCACAAGCTCAGTCAAGCCGAATTCGTGCTATGGATGGTAGACAGCACCTCCACCGATGCCCATTGGGAAAAGGTGAAGACTGAAATAGCCCCTCACTGCGCCGGAAAGAAGGTCTATATTTTGTTGAACAAAACCGACCTGCCCGAAAGTCGGCTAACCCCAGAGAACCTGTCTGTGGATCATCTACAGGTAGAGAAGATTCTCCCCATATCCGCCAAAAACAAGAAAGGCATCGACCGTTTGCAAGAGTTGTTAGTTTCTTCCGCTGACATTCCAGACTTGGCTGAAGGCGAGGTGGTTATTACGAATGTGCGTCATGTCTCCGCCCTTCTCAAAGCCCGTGAGAGTCTTCATCGTGTACAAGAAGGACTTGACACAGGTCTTTCCGGCGACTTGATAGCCGAAGACCTCCGTCAATGCTTAGAGTATTTAGGGGAGATTACGGGGCAGACGATTACGAATGATGAGGTGCTTGGAAATATATTCAAGCATTTTTGCGTGGGGAAATAGGGGCAGATTGCTTTGCGCATCATAGAATACTAACGCAAGTATATCAGTGAGTTAGAAATTTCCCCGGCAAACAACAATATCGCCTTATATGCTGTGGATATGCGGTAAATAAGTTACTTTTTGTTACTATCTTGTTACCCGATTTGGTTCGGGTAACAGGAGTAACAAAAAGACGATGTGTGGGAATATGGGGCAAGAAAACAAAGTGTCTGTCAGGACTTGGTGGAATGTTTTGGCGAATGATGTAGATAGGTTGTAAGCTATTGGCCAATAATAAAGTCTAAAGGGAATATTTCTTTTTGACTTCTGATATGCCCCATTATGGGAACGTGCCATTTGAGGTGCCGAGTTCATGGGTGTGGTGTCGACTGGAAGACATAGCTTATGTCGCATCTGGAAGCACACCTAATAAAAGTTGTTTTGTCAAAAATGGCATTCCATATATAAAGATGTATAATCTTAGGAATCAAGAAATAGATTTTGATTATCATCCTCAATATATAACAGAAGAAATACATAATACAAAACTTAAACGTTCACGTACAGAAGTTGGTGATTTAATTATGAACATAGTTGGTCCTCCTTTGGGTAAACTGGCTATAATCCCTATGACATTACCACAAGCAAATTTCAATCAAGCGGCAGTTCTGATACGCCCATATAAGTATAAGAAAGACTTGGTTTTATACTTAAAATCATATTTAGAAGAAATGTCAGAGATTAACTCTATTGCAACTCGTGGATCGGCTGGACAAGTTAATATATCATTGACACAATCTCAAAATATGAGAATACCATTGCCTCCATTAAGGGAACAACAACGAATAATTTCAGAAATAAAAAGGTGGTTCTCTCTTATTGAAACTATTGAAATAGAGAAAGAGGATTTGCAAACGACAATCAAACGAACTAAAAGCAAAATCCTTGACCTTGCCATTCATGGTAAACTCGTGCCGCAAGACCCAAACGACGAGCCTGCCATCGAACTGCTGAAACGCATAAATCCCGACTTCACACCTTGTGATAACGGGCATAGTGAGAAGTTGCCACAAGGGTGGTGCTTGACCGATTTAGGAACGATTGGAGTTTGGCAATCAGGTGGTACCCCAAGTCGTTCAAATAAGGAGTATTATGGTGGAAATATACCTTGGTTAAAAACAGGGGATTTAAATGATGGATTGATTTCAGATATTCCAGAAAGTATAACAGAACAGGCTGTTAAAAACTCTTCTGCTAAACTTAATCCAATTGGAAGTGTATTAATTGCGATGTATGGTGCAACGATTGGCAAATTAGGAATACTTACCTTACCTGCTACTACAAATCAAGCGTGTTGTGCTTGTATAGAATTTCATGGCGTAACCCAATTGTTTCTCTTCTATTTTCTTTTGTCGCAAAGAATAGTGTTTATTTCAAAAGGAGGTGGTGGAGCACAACCTAATATTTCAAAAGAAATAATTATAAATACAGAAATTCCTCTTCCTCCCCTTACCGAACAACAACGCATAGTTCAAAAGATAGAAGAACTTTTCTCCATTCTTGATAATATTCAAAAATCCTTAGAAGTGTAATCAAATACACTTCTAAGGATGGATGTAATTTTACCAGTTCACTACCTTGTCTACTATCTTCTGTTGTTCGCTGGCTGTACGTCGAAGATAGATACGAGTGGTTTCAATACTCTCATGCCCCATAAGGTCAGCAAGTAGAGCGAGGTCATTAAAGCGATCAAGGAAGTTCTTGGCAAAACGATGACGGAATGAATGAGGATAAACGACTTCTTTATTCATTCCATATTTTTCAGCAAAATGTTTGAGCTGAGAAGCAATTCCACGAGTAGTAATGCGCTGTCCGAAACGGTTCAAGAAGATATAGCCGGATGTTAAACCTTGATTCTTCAACCATTTCTCAGCTTCCGTCCGTAGGTTCTTGGGGATGTATAGCCGTCGAATCTTTCCGCCCTTACTATACAAGTCAAGATAGCCCACTTTGATATGCTCCGCTTTGATGTGGAGCAATTCACTGACACGCGCTCCCGTAGCAGCCATAAACCATACGATGAAATACCATTCATCATAACCATCAGCTTTGAGTTTGGTTTTAAGAAACTTGTAGTCGGCATCGCTGATTACATTCTCCAAGAAGTTCTTCTGTTGTACCTTAACAAACTTCACCTTCAGTTTGTCCTGTCTTACAAATTCTAAGTACTTGTTGATACCCTGCAAGCGAAGATTGACTGTCTGCGGCTTGAAGTTCTCTACCAGATATCCCTTGTATGCCAAGAGGTTCTTTTTGTTCACTTCCCCATAATGACTGAGGAAATACTGCACCGTCCACACATACGAGGTGATGGTGTTCTTGGCAAGATTAGTCTTTGCCAAATGATTTCTGAATTCTGTTACCATATTACATTGATTTATAATGAATACGGTAATAATATAAGAGGACGTATCGGGCATTATCCGCAGTTGCCTGATGGATGGACTATATGTAAACTCAAAGATATTGTAGATTATGAGCAACCTACGGCATATATTGTTAAATGAAGTGATTTAAACTTTTGTTCTCTTTTTAATTTTCCTCAAGAAGATTACGCAA
>CAVDHB010000077.1:0-16948 GCA_963608705.1 Prevotella sp. P5-108 | reverse complement strand
AAAAAACAGGAATATTGCCTACACTAAGCCTACACTAGCCTACACTAAACAACCTAAAATCACTGGAAATGGGCTTACATTGTACCATAGTCCTTCACTTTTTCGTTCATTTTCCTTCATAAAGTACACAAAAAGAAAAAGATTTACAATGCGCAGTAATTTTCCATTTATAAGACAGGGGAAGGGGGTGTTGTGTTACGGTGAATAAGGAGTCATTACTCACCGCTTGGCGAAAATTGCACGGTGAGTTTCGAGGCATTATACGGTGAGTTTCAATGTGAGATAAGCCTTAATAAACTTGCTACTCTTCTGTCTTGTACGTTGCTTAATATAGACTCACCACATAACAAGACACGTCCTAAATGCCCATCAATCAGTAGATTACTTTTCGCCAAGTTGTCATGCGCATTACCCTTATAATTTGGGAGATTACTTCATGATAATTGGTTGCCAATCATAGCTTATCTTGTCTCTTGTCGCCTTTCATCAGATGTCCAGGCAGAACTTCTGAAAATTATAGGTACCACATATGTGGATTTCCGGTACTCTCCTTTTCCGTAATTATTGATAGCAGGTGTCCAGCGGGGCATACTTCGGATGATTTTCAATACTTGGTTGTCCCAATCAGCTATGCCACAACTTCGTATCACTTTCACCTCATACACTTCTCCATACGAGTTAATCTTCATGGTATAAATACCTCTCATCCGCTGCTTGTCTCCTATCAGCGCAGGGTCGTACACCAGACGTTGGGTGATATAATCTTGCGCAGACTTCGAATCTGCTTCTTCTTGAAAGTAGGCAATAGACTCCCATTCAACGAAGCTGTGTTTCAATTTTTCTTCTGTGATACTGTCCGCTTTCACTCTGTCCCTATAATGTTGGGGAAGGAAAGGGACGTACACCGTATAGACACATTCCATCCGCTTCCCATCCTTATCCCGGCACGGCAGACAATGTGGTAATTCCTTTATCAGCCTGACAACCTCTTTATCGAATTCTTTATGCGTGGTAGCCAGGATTTGAATGTCATGTGGCAAACCCAAGGTGTCGAGTGAGAACATGGCTACGGAATATCCGGCCTGGTTTTTCTTCAACAGTGCTTCGGGATAAACCATCTGGGATGTGAAGTACTTTTCCAAGTCATAATCCCATTTCGCCCATCGGGGTTGCTCTATGGCTGACACGTCTTTGATTGGTTTCCGAGACATATCCAGTACTCCTAAGCTCCAACTATTTTCCGCACGCCAAACATTGTCCAAACGGCTTTCTTTCTCCCGTTGCTCTTGTAAGCGGTCGTTATTTTGAGCGGAAAGCCCACTTATCACAATCCATGCAAGCAACACAAACGGTAACTTTTTCATAACCAATCATCTTAATGTCTTTCAAAGATACGAAAAAGAGAGAACCTAATCTATTATCAGCTATTCTTTTTCATGTTATTAACCTGAATTTGGGATAACTCAAACTTACGCTTTCTTCCCCTCATTTCCCCTCTGAATAATTCATAAAAACGAAAGGAGATTCGGCAGTCTCACGGAATTCGACTATATTTGTAACAAAATCATAAGGACAGAAGCTCATGGCACTCAGATTATACCCTATCGGCATACAAACCTTTGAAGAAATCGCCCGCAGAAATCTCCTCTATGTGGACAAGACTGAATATGTGTACCGCATGACGCATGGAAGCGGCAAATATTTCTTCTTGAACCGTCCCCGTCGTTTCGGCAAATCATTGCTCGTCTCTACCTTGAAGAGTTACTTCGAGGGAAAAAAAGAACTTTTCAAAGGACTTGCCATTGAGAAGTTAGAACAGGAATGGAATGAATATCCCGTGTTACATTTCAGCATGGCTGGAGGAAAACACATAGAGAAGGAACAGTTGGAAGAGTATTTGGGCTACCGTCTGCGGGATGAAGAAAGGAACTGGGGAATAGATAATCCAGCGAGAGGCGCCAACAATCGTTTGATAGACTTAATCAAGACCGCTTATCAGCGGACTGGCAAACAAGTGGTCGTACTTATTGACGAATATGACGCACCGTTGCTGGATGTAGTACATCAAGACGAGCATTTGACTGTCCTGCGGAATGTCATGCGTAATTTCTACAGTCCGTTAAAGGATTGTGAACCTTATCTACGTTTTGTATTCTTGACGGGAATCACCAAATTCTCGCAGATGAGCATCTTCAGCGAATTGAACAATATATTGAATATCAGCATGGATGATGAATATGCAGGTATCTGTGGCATCACCAAGGAAGAAATGCTGACCCAAATGTCAGACGACATTGACGAGTTAGCCCGAAAAATAGGAAAAACTCGTGAAGAGACCATCATAGCTCTGAAGGAGTATTATGACGGCTATCATTTTGCATCCGTTTCTCCGGATATTTTCAATCCTTATAGTTTGCTAAACGCAATGGTTAATGGTGAATTGGATTACTATTGGTTTGCATCCGGTACTCCCACTTACCTCATAGAAATGCTCAATAAATACCATGTGATGCCTTCTGAAATTGGAGGTTCCGAGGCAGACAAGGCTGAATTTGACGCACCGACAGAGAAGATGACCTCTATCACGCCCCTGCTCTACCAGAGCGGCTATGTGACCATCAAGCATTATGACGCCGACACCGACCTCTACACACTGGATATTCCCAACAAAGAAATACGGGTCGGTTTGTACCGCTGTCTCCTACCTTATTATATAGGCGCCAATACACTGAAAGGTACAACCACCATAGCCAAAATGTCGGCGGCTATCCGCCGCAATCAGATAGAGGACGCTTTAAGGATGCTCCAGACCTATCTGGGGACTGTTCCTTACTGTGACCATACCGACTCCGAAGGGCATTATCAGCAAATGATGTATGTGATATTCTCCATCTTGGACAATTATGTGGATGTAGAAGTTCACACGCCAAGAGGCCGTGTAGACATGGTGTTGCGTACAGCTACCCATCTTTACCTCTTCGAGTTGAAACTCAACAAGAGCGCACAGACAGCGATAAACCAGATAGACTTGCGGCAATATCCAGAACGATTCGCCTTGTGTGGACTTCCCATCGTGAAAGTAGGTATCAATTTCGATGTGACCACCCACAATATCTCCGACTGGGTGGTGGAATAAAAAAGCGGAAGCCTCTTTCGAGACTCCCGCTTCCTTTTTGGATATGGATGGGATGAAATTATTATTTCACTTCAATCTTCCGGCACTCTACCTCCTCTTTCTTGTGGCATTTCGGAATGTTAATCCTTACCACACCGTTCTCCACTTTGGCCGAAATCTTGTCTTGCTCGCAATCCTCAGGCAATTGCAATGTCTGACAGAATTTGCTGTAATTGAACTCCCGGCGCAAATAATGAGCTTTCTTGTCCTCCTCTTTGTGTTCGTTCTTCTTCTCCATCTTGATGGTCAAGTTGTTGTCCTTGTCCACAGAGATTTGGAAGTCGTCTTTTGTCATACCCGGAGCAGCGACCTCCACATCGTAAGCGTTCTCGTTTTCCTTCACGTTGATAGCGGGAGCTGTCGCATTCATGTGGCGCATCCATTTGTCATCAAATATGTCATCAAACATTGTCGGCATCCAATCTTCAGCGTTTCTCATTACAGGTAACATCATAATTTAAATCTCCTTTGAGTTTAATTTATTAGTTCTTTTTTCATCCGGGTGGTCTTACGACCGCCTTTCCATCGCCACCCTTGCGGGTTTGCGATTCGCCTTACTATCAGCAAAGAACGTGCCAACGCTTCCAAAGACCTACAAATGGACTATTTGTCCAGTTTTTTGCCAAACTGGCCTCAAAGTGGACAAACAGGCTACTCTTTCCGCCTACAAATCCACGTCCTTCAAATCCACCAACTTGTTCATGATAGCGTAAATCGTCAGACCGGCCACCGTGTGGATGTCCAGCTTGCGGTTTATATTCCTTCGGTGAGTGGTGATGGTGTTCACGGACAGATAGAGATGCTCCGCTATTTCCTTGTTGCTCATGCCCTTCACCAGACAAATGAGAATCTCTTTCTCACGCTGGCTGAGACTCTCAGTGCCTCCAGGAAACGCCATGACAGGTTCAGGCTTACGCAAGCCTACAATCTTCTCACCTATAGATTCGGCATCCTCGAAAATAGTGATTTCCGCATCATAGGATTTCAGCTTTTCCGCCGCCGTCATGTTGCTCAGCAAAGCCACGAACAACACCTGCGGGTACTTAGCCTTGTACGTATCCACATCGAACCAGCCCCCGAAAAGAGGATTCACAAAAACCAACTCTGGATGAAGAGTCTCTATACAATGCTCCAAGGCAGGAATGGAAACGACCTCCACAGGGGTCAGTCTCGGATTTGCCTGCTTTTTCAGCAAAGCCACCAGACCGTGGCGTATAATCGGAGCCGTCTCCACGACAGCGGCCACAATTCCTTCCGCATTATTTGACATAAGCCAAGCCTCCCTCTTCCAACGCTTTCACAGCCGGCGTGAAAAGATAATTCTCCACGTGCATGTGTGAAATCAAATCCTCCTCGCAACTGAAAATGTCGTACAAGGCGGAGTTCAACAGATAATTGTCCGGTCGGGCAGGATAATATTTGATGATAATATTCTTCAACTCAGCCAGTTTCACGTCAATGGGCGTATGCTTGCGGCAGTACACCGTGATGTTGTACTGCGGTTTTTTCCCTTTGAGAAGAGCGTCCACGTATTTGAACACCGTCCTGTCCTCATACTCCATGTGCTTCCTCACCTCGGCAGTGTACTCGTCATAGTACCGCAGGATGGCCACGGCTACTTCTCCCGTCATTTCCTCCCCGTCACCCTTGACAGCCTCCGCCAGTTTCTGACGCAGAAAGGGAAGCTGAAAGTCCAAGAAATACGAATGGGAACGGCGCAAGTAGTCCATCAACGCAGGCAAAGAGAAATCGTCAAAACAGTCCTCAATCCGGTCAGGATTGCCGCAGATAAAATTAGCCACCTTCAAAAATGTGGCGCAGTCCACTCCGCAATGGCCGCAGACTTCCTCCACGGTCTTGTCTCCCGTACCCAAAGAAATGCCAAAACGGCTCATAACCTGCAATATTTTATAGTCGTTACAGATGAGCATGCTCATTCTGTCCGTAGCCTTGTATGTATGCTCCATTAGTTTTCGTTCCTAATATGTTCATTTCTCGCTAAAGATTACCCACACAGGGGAATCCACACATATCGCGAAGGTAAGGTTTTACTTTGGAGCAGCCAAAAAGTAACCCGATTTTCTGACCATCCCCCATTTCCGCACACACGCTTTCCTTCCAAAAACTTTATTCTGTGCGAAAAGTTGGCAGATATGAATACTTTTCCGTAACTTCGCACTTTCAAATAAAACTACTACGACCAAACGGAATACAATATGACGCGCACAGCGGAAAGTTATCGAACATTATACTCAAAGTTAGCCGCACTCGTTGAGGGAGAACATGATATTACAGCCGTCCTGGCCAATATCTCCGCACTCTTGAAAGAAGAGCTGGACTATTTCTGGACAGGCTTCTATCTTGTCCGGGAGAGGCAAGGAAAGGACGCACTCGTCTTAGGCCCTTTTCAAGGCGAGGTGGCTTGTTACCAAATAGAATATGGAAAAGGGGTATGCGGCACGGCGTGGAAAGAAAAACGCACCCTCATTGTCCCCGATGTACACCAGTTTCCCGGCCATATAGCCTGTAGTTCCCGTTCTGCCTCGGAAATAGTGGTTCCGCTTTTCGACACACAAGAAGAAGTAAAAGGCGTGTTGGACATTGACAGTCTGCGTCCAGACGATTTCACATCCACCGACCGAGACGGCCTGGAAGCGGCAGCTCGGCTTATATCTCAACACCTATGGATATAATCATTGAGATTCTGTCTCCTTCCGAATGGGGATGGACGGCACAGACCTATTGCGCAGAAGCCGACGCAGACTATTATACGCTCAAGGGCACCCCCGTTTCCCTTGAAAAAGACTCCGTACTTGAACGCATCAAGACATTAGGTGACGCGCTCAGCCCTGAATCCATCTTCCAGCGGTTCGGCAACAAGTACAAGCACATAGAAAGCTTCAAGGATAAAGTCTCCGCAGAGACTAAAGAAGAAATCAGCCAGTTCCATGACCAGACACTGTCCACATTGCTTTCCTTAGTAAAAAAAGCGCGGATTCCCCTCTATGTACGAAGGAAACGGAAAGATGAGATAAAAGTGGAGAACTATCTCGTTTACGAAAAGAAAAACCTTATTCCACACATCGGTTTCTACCGGAAAGAGAACTTCACCGAATATACCCTGCGGCTGTCCAACGGGGCAAGGGGCAAGGACTTTCCGCTATCTAACCAGCAATTCGACATTCTCTCCTTTCAACCCGGCTTCATCCTTCAAGGGAACACGGTCTACAGATTGCCAGAAGGTTTCAGTGCCAGAAGACTCACACCTTTTCTCACCAAAGAGAAAATCCAGATACCGCAGGCCCACGAACGGGAATACTTCAAGCGATTCATCTCCAAAAGCTTGGAATTCGGACGTTTGGACATTGCCGGTTTTAAGATTCGCACCCTTTACCAAGACGCCTCGGCCAAACTTGACCTGGGCAAAGATGAGGAAGGACATCCTGTGTTCACCCTGTCTTTCCTGTACGGACGGAATACGTTCGAAGCGGACGACACGGAACAGAGCCGTATTCTCTTCAAGGAAAAAGAAGACCAGTTCTACTTCGTGAAAGTGTTCAGGAAACAGGAAGAAGAAACCGCCCTGCTAACGGAAATAAGGAAAGAAGGACTACAGTCGGAAGACAATGTCCATTTCACCCTCGAAGGCACAGCGGACACGCCCTCGAGCACGTGGGGGCAAGTAATCCAATGGTTCACCACGCATAAAAAGGCACTTTACGACAAAGGAATCATCCTTTCACAACAAGGAATGGAGAGACCATTCTATACAGGGAAATGGAACGTGGATCAAGCCTGCACAGAAGACCATGACTGGTTCGACCTGCGCATCGAGCTGCATCTGGACAATGGAATGACTATTCCTTTGTTAGCCCTCAGAGACAACCTGCTCTCTGGCGAAAGGGAGTACAGACTTCCCGACGGGAAAGTCTTCCTCATTCCCGATGAAATGTTCGCCCGTTACAGCGGACTTCTCTTCTTCGGACGCAAAACACCGTCCAAGCATCTCCTGCTCCAGGCCAAACAAGCCAAAGGACTTATTCCCGACTTGCCCGCCACACAGGCTCAACCGGCCACACAACCAGAGCCGTCTACCGAACTACACGCCACACTACGCCCTTATCAAAAGAAGGGTTTCCAATGGCTATACAATCTCTACCGCAACCAATGCGGTGCCTGTTTGGCTGACGACATGGGACTGGGCAAAACCGTGGAGACCATCTCCTTCCTACTCACACAGAGGGAAGAGACGGCAGACACGCCCCCCATCCTAATCATAACACCTGCCGCCTTGGTGCACAACTGGCACAACGAATTACAGAAGTTCGCCCCCAGTTTCTCGGTGCTTGTATATAAAGGTATAGAGACTACCCGCCGGAACAAACAAAAAAAAGTGGCAGAATACAACGTCATACTCACCAGCTACCAACTGTTGCGCAATGACATCATGTTCTTCTCTTCCCGTCCGTTCAGCGTCATTGTCATGGACGAGGCGCAACTGTTCAAGAACAGAGACTCACAACTCTATAAATGTATCTCCTCGCTCACGGCCAACTTCAAGATGGCACTGACAGGAACGCCCATAGAGAACGCACTTTCCGACCTCTGGACGTTGATGGACGTGCTCAATCCCGGATTGCTCGGCTCTTATTCTTCATTTCTGAAAGAATATGAACGTCCGTTGTCGAAGAACCTTGCGGACATCCGCAAGGACACGCTGAAACAAATGGTGGCACCGTATATCCTCCGACGCACGAAAGAAGAAGTGTTGAAAGACCTTCCCCCCTTGCAACAAGAGATTATCATCTGCCGCATGACCGCCGAGCAGAAGACACGTTACGAGGAAGAAGTATCGAAATTCCGCAATATACTGCTGGAAGAAGAAACTGAGAAAAATAAAAACACTGCCCTTGTACTGCAAGGACTGGTACACATACGGCAGATAGCGAACCATCCTGCTTTGTTGGACGGAGGAGAAAGAGCCATTGAACGGTCAGGAAAATTAGTGCAACTGTTCACCCATTTGGAAAATCTTATCGGTACGGGACACCGCGCGCTTATTTTCTCCGATTATGTGGGACTGCTTGACCTTGTGGCCGAGGAAATGCGCCGCCGTCAATGGAAATACTCCCTACTTACAGGAGACACGAAAGACAAAGAGAAAGCCATTACCGATTTCACGGAAACCGACCGCCCCTTCTTCTTGGTTTCGTTGAAAGCAGGAGGAGTAGGACTGAATCTCACCCAGGCAGACTATGTGTTCCTGCTGGATCCGTGGTGGAACACGGCGGCGGAAGCACAGGCGGTCAGCAGGGCACACCGTATGGGACAGCAACATCCCGTGATGGTTTACCGCTTTGTGTCGGAGGACACGCTCGAAGAACGCATCCTCCGCATCCAAGACCACAAAGACAAATTAGTAAACGCCATCATCAAACAGCACCTGCTGGCCTGAGTCAGCAATGCAGGCGAATCACGAACGTACTACCCTTTCCCACTTCGCTCTGCACGGTAAGCGTTCCCTTATGCGCCTCCACGAAATCACGGGAGATGGACAATCCCAGTCCACTTCCCTGCACCTTTGTACCCGGCACCCGGAAATAATGCTCGAAGATGCTTTCATGATAGCGAGGGTCTATTCCTTTTCCGTTGTCTTTCACAAAGAGTTCAATATGTGTATCGTCCGCTTGTCTCGCTCCGATAACCACACGGCTGTTCGCAGGCGAATAACGGATGGCATTGCTCAGCAGATTCGTCAATACCCAGGCAATCTTCTCACTGTCCACAAAGAGTTTCTTTATCTCTCCTTCAGATGGATAGCTCACCTCCACATTGATGCCGAAACGCTCCGCCTGTACACGGTTCGCCTTGATGGCATAGTCTATCAGCTCGATGGGCTTCGTGATTTTAGGCTTCAACTGCAACTTTCCGCTTTCCACCTGCGTCACATTCAGCAGTTCTCCCGTGATACTCAACAACCGCTGACTGTTATCTTTGATACTATCCGAAAGCTGTTTCTGTTCGGGATTCAACTCACCCACCTTCTTGTTCTCCAAAAGTTGCAGACTCATAAGAATAGCTGAAATAGGTGTTTTCAGCTCATGGGAGATGGTAGAGATGAAGGTAGTCTTCGCCGTGTCCAGTTCTTGGAACTCTGTCACGTTTTTCAGGATAATCACATCTCCTGTCTTAATCGTCTCTTCTCCATCTTCAGATTTCATGAAGATACTCTCATAGCGCACTTGGAAATAACTTTCCTTCTGGTTCGCATATATCTTCAAGGGTTCCTCCTTGCGCTTTGTGTCTCCATTCATACCGGGACGGTGCATCAGCCCCACCAGCAACCTGCGGAGCAAATCATTGGTCAGCGCCACTTCTTTTGCCGACTTGTTCAGTACATTCTCTTTCTTCAAGTTCAACACCTCCAACGCATCATCACTGATAAAAAGAATCTTGGATTCGTTATCCAGTCCGATGATAGGCTCGCTGATGGCGTTGATGATGGTCTCCATGTATCTCTTTGAAGACCTCAGTTCCGTCCATGTGCTACTGTGATATTCCCTCAGCCGCTTGGCCATACGGTTGAAATTACGAGACACCTCGTCCGCCCCATCGTCCCCCGACAAGGCAATCTCCACGTCATAATTATGGTTCGCAATCTCCTTTATACCGTTAATCAGCTTCTCCACCGGCTCATTCACCGTGTGCGGCACCTTCCACAACATATAAGCGCTAATGGCCACCGCCACTGCTCCCGTACCAGCCACAATGATAACCGCATACCTAAGCCCTACATCCGCCAGGTGGCTGTCAGGCTCCGCATTGGTCAGCAATTCCAGGAAGATTAACGAAACCGCTGTTAATAGCAATATAAGACTCGACAAAACTCCCAAAGAGAATGTCAGTTTACTCTTTATATTCAAATTCTTTCCCATTGTTCTTATGATTATCTGTCATTCAGGCTTACGCCACGATAAGTAAATCTATCTTCATGTCTTTCAACGCCTTCAAGAATCGTCGATAAGCGTTAATCTGAAACAACGCCCCCGGCATCTTGAACGCCGGCTGTCCCATGCAAAGTGTGGTGACATTAAACTTCCGGCAAGCCTCTATCACCGAGTCCAACATATCTTTTGAAGCCACTTTCTCCACCTGCCCGCCAAGCTGCGCCACCAACTTGAAATGATCTAACAGATGACGCTGTGTGGACAACGGTATCTGCATCGGATCTTCACCAGGTCTTTGCACATACAAGGCCACGAAAGTAGTGTTATAACGGGTGGCCAGCCTATACGCCTTACGGATGACCAGTTTCGGAGTGAACTCCGCACTGCTGATACAGGCAAGAATCCGCTCCCGACGAGGAGCCGCTCCACCAGGCAACACCTCGTTCTCCACTTTCCGCTCTACCCGGAAAGCCACTTCTTTCAAAGCCAGCTCCCTGAGTTGCAGGATATTCTCCGTCTTGAAGAAGTGATTCAGTGCCATTGGCACCTTGTCTTTCCGATAGATGTTGCCCGCCTTCAGACGTTCTATCAGCTCGTTGGCCGTGAGGTCGATATTTACCACCTCGTCCGCCTCCTGCAACACCCTGTCCGGCACCCTTTCTTTCACGTTGATACCCGTGATTTCCTGCACCTCGTCTCCTAAACTCTCGATATGCTGGATATTCAACGCTGAAATCACATTGATGCCTGCGTCAAGAATGTCCATCACATCCTGCCAACGCTTCGAGTTACGGCATCCCTCCACGTTAGTATGCGCCAACTCGTCCACCACGACAAGCTCCGGATGAATCTTGAGAATCAACTCCAAGTCCATCTCCTCCAGCTCCTTCCCTTTATAGAAGATTTTCTTCCGTGGAATCACAGGAAGCCCCTCCAGTTGCGCCACCGTGCCAGGACGACCGTGCGTCTCCACATAGCCAATCTGCACGTCGATACCGTTCTTCAGCAACTCATGCGCCTCAGTCAGCATCCGATAAGTCTTTCCCACACCGGCAATCATACCGATGTAAATCTTGAACTTACCCCTTCGGGAATGACGTATCAGGTTCAGGAAATACGCCGCCTCCTTGTCTCTTTCTATGTCGTTTATTCCGTTCTCTGCCATGGTCACACTGTTTTTTATTTACCCCTTAACGCATGGAACATCTTGCTGAAACGCCCCACATGGAAAGTCCGCTTGCTTTGCTCCAGTACCTCTTCCAAGAAAGAAATGGTATCCCTGCGAATCGGAATATTAAACCGCGCATATTCGGAAGTCTCCCCTACTTTCACTGTCACGGCATCCTCCGGGAGTGAGCAGAACAACTCGTCATCCGTTTTCTCATTGCTGAGCGAGAGAATAAAATCATAGTCATTGCCATACACCATCTGCTTCACCTCGGCTCCGTTAGTAAATCCCACAGGTTTGATTTCCAACGCACGGTTTCCCTGCATGATTTGCAGCCGTTGCTGCTGGCAGATCAGATAGAGTGTGCGAATAAGTTGTCCAGCTCTCAAGTCACCCAGCCAAGTGTCCGTCTGCTCGTAATGCCAAATCAGCACTGTGTCTTGTCTCTCAAGGTAAGCATGGGGTGTCTTCTCCACGAACATCTTCAAGACAGATAACAATCCCTCGCTCCAAGGTTGTGCCGGCTGGCTACGCTGCCACCCGCCATACTCTCCCTTGAAACAGGCACCCTGCTCAGCCACAATGGACATCGGCAAATCGCCGAACCATCGTTCCAAGTCTACCGCCCTCAAATCGCTGGTAAGCAGCACATGATTGTCCTTTTCCTCGCAATAACGGCGCAGGATGTCCCGTACTTCCGAACCTGGCGTGCCATCGTAGTCAGGCGAAGGATAATCCACCAACGTCCCCTCGTAGTCCAACATAATCAGACGGTTGTGCGACTGTGCGTAGGAAGTGCTGATTTGCCTTGTCAAAGAGGGAGTAATTTCCTTCTCCTTATAATAACGGCTCTTGGTATAAGCATCTTCCCATTCGTCCTTGAAAGCATGGAACCATCCCTTGGCATCAAACTTGGCCAAATGCACCTGCATCCTGCCCAGCCTTAAACGCTGTTCGTCAAGCGACATATCCATAGCCTTGCGGATAGCCGACATCATAGACTCCGTGTCATAAGGATTCACCAACAGCGCATCGGGAAGTTCCACAGACGCACCAGCGAACTCACTCAGAATCAACACGCCGCCGTTCTCCTGCTTACAAGCCGCATACTCCTTGGCCACCAAGTCCATACCACACCGCAAGGGCGTGGCGAGAAATACGTCCGCCACAAACAAGAACGCCGCCAACTCTTCGAAAGTGAAACGATGGTAATAATTACACACAGGTCTCCACCGTTCCGTACCAAAACGATTATTCAGTTCTTCAGTCCAACGGTCAACCTCCTCTTTTAAATGTGTATCCTCCTCCGGCGAAGGATAGAAAATCTGCGCCAACACCACCTTCTCTCTCTCCTGCGGATAGTGAACAAGGAACTCTTCATAAGCCCTCAGTCTGCGACGTATGCCACGACTGTACGAAAGGCTGTCCACAGAGAGCAGTAGACGATGATTCCCCGTAAAAAGACGACATCTCTCTATTTCCTGCTGCACGCCTTCATTTTCCACACAGTGGTGAAACTTATCATAATCCACCCCCACGGAAAGCGCATCCACGCGTACTAAATGCCCCCTGCTGTTCACCTCATCAAAGTTGAAATTCAAGTGACACACTCTCTCCACCGTACTGATAAAATGCCGCATATAATTATGAGTCTGGAAACCCACATAATCCGCCCCCAATACACCTTGCAGAAGTTTATCCCGTTCAGGAAGCTCCCGGAACAATTCATAAGAAGGAAAAGGAAGATGGTGAAAATAGGCAATATGGAGTTTCGGCACTCGTTCTCGAAGCATGGAAGGAAGCAACATCAGCCTTGGGTCTTGCACCCACACCCAGTCGTCCGAACTTACTTCGACCGCCAACGTATCAGCATACAACTGATTCAGCTGCTCATACGCATTCCAGCGTGCCCCATAGCCAGTCTCCCACTTCAGTTCCTCGTACAGGCACAATGGCCAAAGCGTCTTCGCTCCGTAATCCCGGTATCCCAGTTCATACACTTCCTTAGAGAGGAAAACCGGCACACAGTCCAATGCGTCCAGCTGTCCAATCACGGCTGACCGCGCATTCTCTTCCAGAAAGCATTTCGGCCAACCCGTCCATATAACCCGCTCAAAACCTTCTCCTTTCCGCACGCATTCCTGCCACGCATAGCTGAAATCAGGTCTAAATATATACTCTTGATTCCTTGGAACCGCCTCGACCGGCAGCTGTCCGGTCACGACATATAGCTTCATATCCGTTCGTTGTTTAAAACCTTCTAAGGAATCTTCTGATTCCCTACGCGAAGATACAAACTTCTCCCGAATAGGGCAAGAAGCCTTTTCTTCTTAGCGTCCTGACTCAAACAAAAACACAAATAGAAAAACCATAATGATCATCCGCAATTGTAGCACTAATCATGAAGTGGTTTAAGCTTTTACTTCCTTTCAAATTTTCTTCAGAAGTAAGAGGCGGAAATAAAGCCATCGTTTAGCATATAGTCTGTGAACAGTTCTCCACCCGAAAACATTCGTTTGTGCATACAATAGGCTTCATTCGCTATCGAAGCCTTCTTCGTTAGCCATCGCATAAGGCTTCATTGGCCATCGAAGCCTTTTGCGTTTTTGCATCATTTATTCACATAAAGCATCTCACGAATAAAGTTGTAGAAAAGTTTAAATCACTTCATTGTTTAGGTAGAGACGCGATGAATCGCGTCTCTACTTGTTACAACGTGCAAGACAGGATAGTGGTATGTTTGCAGATAATCATAAAAGCCATCATTATTCAAGCATAAAGAAAACTCATCAGGCGAAAGCCATATACGCAATAAGAATCAGTATCTTCTATCTTCCTTTTCCCATTCAGTATTCACCTTTAGTATCAACTTCTTGTCAAGTCCTCCAATTTCCTCCGAGAAAAAAGAGCCTGAATACTGTGTAATCTTGTTCACACTAAGCGGCACATCCTCAAAAGTACGTTCATAAAGCACGTCTCCAAGGTTGTCCAATCCAGTCACTACAATCTTCAATTTCTTCTCCGGATTATGCGGAATTGTGTAAATTTCATACACAGTCCCTCCCGAATAAGCTGTACTTGACACATTTCTCACCTCTGTTTGCCGGGAATTTACGGCACCAAAACCAGTTGTGCCGTCCAATGTACTACTGCCGCCTGTATAATAGAACTTCATTTGCGTCACTTTTTTCGGTGTGACATCTTCCACCACCAACCGAAACATACCTACCACTCGCTTCAACAACAAATTATATTCCTGAGCATTCTCCCCCACCTGTATATCTCCGTAATAACAAAAGGTGTCTGTCACCTTATTATCCTTGAACTTTATCTCATCCAACTTCGTAATAGTAGGTGTCCCTTCCCCATTATGCGCCACCACCAGCACTTTATACGTTCCGGAAGAAAGATTCACAGACAAATCACCAAATCCTTCTTTATCAGATGACTGTGATACAGTCTTCACCTTTTCATCCCCCTTAAACACCGCCAACGTGATACGACTGCACACCTCTTCCACAGACTGTGTGCGTGTTTTCTTCTCTGTTCCCCTGCCAAAAGCAATTTGTTCATACACATTGATTTTGAATCGAACATTTCCTTCTTCCGCCATCTTCAGCTCCTTCTGTTGCTCCACCTCATCCCCTACCGGACTTTCACAGGCCATACAACTCAGCCCCAACATGCCGGCAAACAAATACAATCTAAACTTCTTTCTAACCATAATTATAAGTTTTATAAATAATAATTGCTCCAAAGTTACTACAAAAATATCATTGGAACGAGGTTTATGGGAAATAAACAGTAACAGAGAACCGTTTTTAACTAAAATCAAATGGTTCCATACTCTCACAATTACTTTTCTTTCATATTATTATTCTTACGGAAAGATAGATTTTAAATATATCACAAGATATAATTATCCACAATTGTACCACTAATCAACATTGTTTAGGTAGAATGGCGGTTGAAGAGACGGACAACTTTACGGAGTACATCGGGAAACTGCGTGACGTGATAAGGGTGGAGGAGCATTTACCCGTGAATGTGGAGCAGTTTAACGTGCGTGCGATGCTGGAAAACGAAGCCCGCCACTTTGAAAAGGATACCGCAGACAAGACCGTACACGTAGTGTTGAAGTATGAACGACTGTCAGACAGTATGTTTGGCGACCGTATGCAGGTGAATAACGTGGTACGTAACTTATTGGAAAACGCAGTGAAGTATTCAGGCGAGGAAGTCTCCATTACAATAGGATGCAGAGATGAAGGTTCCGCTATTATGCTGTCCGTGACCGACAACGGTATCGGCATCCCTGTGAAAGAGCAGCGTCTGATATTCAGAAAGTTCTACCGCGCCACGAACACCCACAACCTCATGCAGCCTGGAATGGGGCTTGGACTGAGCTATGTACGTATGGTGGTGACGGCTCACGGGGGAAAGGTGACATTGAAAAGCAAGCCTATGGAGGGAACGACGGTCACGCTGATAATTCCGCAGAACGCTTTTAACAAGGAGGAGAAATGACGAAGAAGATAAAGATATTGCTGGCCGATGACGACTTGAAGTACTCGGTGCTGTTGAAATCGTATCTCGAAAGCCACGGATACGAGGTAGCTTACGCAGGAAACGGACGCATCGCCTTGGACGAATTCATGCGTATGAAGCCCGACCTTGTACTGTTAGACATCAATATGCCCATACTTAACGGCTTTGAAGTGGCCCCAAAAATACGGGAGACCGACTCAAAGGTGCTGCTGTTCTTCTTGACTGACCGCACGGAGAAAACCGACCGTCTGACAGGCTTCCGCCTTCAGGCTAACGACTACCTGGCCAAACCGTTCTACCCGGAAGAGCTTCTCGCAAGGATAGAAGAGCGTTTCCGAACGCAAGGAACAGACAAGGAGGAAGAAGAAACCTACCGCATCGGACAGACAACCTTCCGCTATTCAGCCAACGAACTATGCACCCGTTCGAGCAAGGTGCTTGTCACAAGCAGACAGGCGGACATCCTGCGGCTTTTAGCTCGCCACTTAAACACAGTGGTATCGAAGGAAACGATACAAGAAACGGTATGGGGTCATGTCAGCTATGCCAACTCGCTGGCCGTGAACGTACAAATCAGCCATCTTCGCCGAGCCATTTCACACGACGACACACTCTCCATCGTATCGCTGAAAAAGAAAGGGTTCATGCTGAAGGTTAGCTTATAAGAATCCCTTAATAGCAGTCAAAATAAGATAAATGATTATCCGCAAACATACTACTCTCCTGGTTTGCACATTGCAATATAACGACTAAACTAATGGAGATGCGATAAATCGCATCTCTACCTAAACAATGTTGATTAGTGGTACGATTGCGGATAATCATTGTATTCGTAACTCACCGCAGAAATTTTATTATTCACCGTAAAAAAACGACCATGAGAGTCAGAACCATTACCAAGATAGGACGGTGGTATGTTTGGGATAATCATTTTAGAAAATACAGACATACGACTTTTCTTATTAAACATAATATCCCCTTCCAGCCAAACGTTTTTTCGTGAATTTGCCTACACGCCTACACTGAATGTTTTTAAGTAATTGGTTATCAGTTTATAATATGATAAAAATAGGAATATTACCTACACTAAGCCTACACTAAAGGTACACT
>CAVDHB010000076.1:0-19015 GCA_963608705.1 Prevotella sp. P5-108 | reverse complement strand
ACCGCGACAACCGAGCCACGTATGACTATGCGGTGGAAACTGGGATGGAAGAAGGAAGAAGAAAAGGTTGGAAGCAAGGTATGAAAGAAGGTTTAAAAGAAGGAAGGGAAAAAGGAATGAAAGAAAGCATGATGAAAGCGGCTCGTAATATGCTCCAAATAGGATTATCGAACCAAGATGTGGCAAAAGTCACAGGGCTTTCAGTGGACGAAGTAGAGCGGATGCGCAAGGAATTGTGATGCGCTGTTCTTCCGAACATGCAGTTTGATTCACCTCTCTCTTTGCTCGTTCATTTTTCCTAGCAAACGGAGTATTTCCTGTTGGTGGGACAAGTTATATTGTTTGAAACGTTCTTGCATGACCTGATGCATCATCGTGTAGCACTCCGTATATCCCTGAGTACCGACAGGTATCACCTTCTCCACTTCTTGTCTTACCATCTGTTCCGCCTCTTGGTAAGAGTCATCGTACGCTTTCTGCCGTTTCTCCACCGAGAGAGTGCTGTCCGCCATCATGGCGTAAAGAGAATGCATGAACGCCAGCGTCTTCCTATCTATTTCTTTGCTCAATCCTTCCACCTCATTGCCGGAAGAAGGGGAAGAAGACGTTGTCCTGATTGAAGGAACAGAACCTGCTGTAGAAGAATCCGATGCTAAAGGCACACTTCGTACAGGAACAGTTCTCTCTACTCTCTTTATGTTTTCCACAGGAGCGAGTTGAATATCAGGGTCTTCCTGTTTATGCGGAAAGAACCATATAGTGTAGATTCCCGCCACCGCCAAACCACAAAGCACAAGCCTCAATGTCCAATGCCATACAAGAGGTCTTTTTTCCGCCTGTAAGAAAGCCTGTTTCATCTCCTCCACCGAGGAATAACGAAGAGAAGGATTTTTCTCCGTACAGCGTTTCGCCACCCTCCGCCACTTCCATTTATTCCATGGAGTAAGAGAGGCATCACCCATCCATTCCTCTATCATCACCCCCAAAGAATACAGGTCCGCCCTGCAATCCACGTGCTGCCCCTCTAATAACTCAGGAGCCGCATAACGCCGAGTACCTGCCGGCTGTTTCAATATCGCATAATCATCCGCATCCGAAAAACCAAAATCAATCAGTTTCACATAACCTCCATTGCGCATAAGCAGTATGTTCTCGGGTTTCAAATCCCTGTGAACGATTTGTTGGCTATGAATATATGCCAGTGTGTCACAGAGTTGCAAGAAGACGGCTCGAAAAGAGGCCGTACTCATCGTCCCTTTCTCCATCGCTTCCCGCAAAGTCATTCCTTCCACATATTCCATGACAATGCAAGTCCCAAGCCCCGGCACCGGTTCAAGACTGACCACTTGCGCCACGCCCACACACATCAGATGAGAACAGATATCAAACTCCTTCCGCAATAACCCCTCATACAGCGGGTTACCACTGTATTCCTCTTTGAGTCCTTTCAGCATCCACCACTTCCCCATCCGCTGTGCCCTGTACAACACAGCGGCACCTCTCTCTGAGCGATGCCACACTTCTATTTCCGTAAACGTCCGGGGAAGCAAGGGTACATCCAACGATTCTGTGATAAATGATTCAGACATGAAAGTTGCACTTAATGATTTACACAACGAAGATACACATAAAATTTTGATTATAGAAATATCCAAACAGATTATACATCTGACAGAACAGATTACAAAAGGAAATTCATATATTACACAGACATTTTAGTCTTTCTTATATATATCCTCCATATTACTTCAAATAGTCGTACAAAAAGATTGGGAAAGAATCCAAGATAGAAACTTTTTCGTCTAAATCTACATCGTTAGTATTCTGTGCTTTAAATATCCCCTTCTCCGATCATGCGTCTGAGAAGGGGATTGCCTGCTGATGGTGACTCTTTCACTCTTAAACAAGCCACCGATATGTTTCACAGCTATATCATTGATTCACAACTAAAAAACCATTATAGTCTCCCCCACTGAAAGTCAGGGACGTTCCTTTGTCTGCTGTAGAGATAACCAAATTAGATAACACGACTTTTTCAGTCATGACACCGTTCCTCACTATTTTCAACACAGCATTTGTCTTTGAGCCGTCTGTCAAACCACCCT
The DNA here is from genome assembly GCA_963608705.1 of Prevotella sp. P5-108. Classification (GTDB taxonomy): domain Bacteria; phylum Bacteroidota; class Bacteroidia; order Bacteroidales; family Bacteroidaceae; genus CAVDHB01. Next base: position 16,910 of record CAVDHB010000076.1, on the reverse strand, counting down.
TCCAGGTAAGCATATAGCTTTCCTTTCCGTCCGGACTTGCCACTGTGGCCTTATATGGGGAATAAGTCAAGGCGTAACCACCCGCCACGTTTAACTCCTTCATATCTCCGTTCAAGTTAAATTGCGCCTTGGACATATCCACGCCTTTCATATTCACCTTCACATTCAGGTAAATATCCTTGCCACGAGCATCAGTAATCCAAAGTTTGGTACTTCCCACTTTCAAACCTTTCAGTTGAAGGCCCTCTGGGACAATTTTCGCCTCCACCACATTCTCCACGGAATAGGAAATCAAGTAGTCTCCGTTCCCACTTACAACAGGAACGACAATGGAGTCATCTATCGCCACTTCAGCCGATTCCGCTCCCAATGTCAAGTTCTGTATATCCACCTTGTCCTCACAAGCCAAGAATCCGGCGATAGTCATCACACATAGGGTGAATATTGAAATAAACTTTCTCATAGTTCTTATTTTGTTACTTTAATGGTTGTAAAGCTGCCGTCTACCGCAGTTGCCTTCAGTTCCAGTTCTCCAGAGAAAGCACTCAAGTCAGCCACTCCGTCTTTCAAAGCCGTCTCCTTGCCGTTCACGTAGAATTTTGTATATTTCGCCACGCCCGGACCTTCCAAAAGAGCCTTGTCATCTTTTACCACGATCAAGGCATCCTGCAAATGCAAATAATCATAGTCTATCTTGTTTTTGTTCGTATAGCCCATGCCGTTCACAGCGATAGCGGTACCTGCTTTCGGCTTCAGGAACGTCAAGTCAGGCAATGAGCCGTCTGCTTTACGTGGAGCCATGAGCTGCTTATAGTCTACGCTCTCGAAATCGTTCTCCTTTACCTCTTCTATCTCGTTTGACAAGAAAGTGTTGTTGGCAATCACGCATTTTTCCTCGTCAGCCTTGATAAAGTCGTTTCCTTTCGACCGTGGAGACAAAGACACATTGTTCCAGAATACATGGTTGTATCCATCCACGTCCTCCACCACTGCCGGAGACTTGCGGTTCAAACCTGAATAGTTCGTGCCATTTTGGTACGCCGAGTTGTTCAGAAACACCACACCGTTCAAATGATGATTGGCATAGAATCCGTGCGCTTTGTTTTTGTAAGCGATACAATTCACCACGTAGTGAGTCGGTACAGGTGAGGGCACTTTCGGGTTTTCTGACATACCGTAACCACCCGCCTTGAACCCATTTCCGTTACCGCCAGAATTACTTCCGTCCTTACGATAACCGTTGTTGAACGCCCAGCAATTCTCTATGGTTACAGAAGTAAATGCATTGATAAGGTCAAAACCGTCATCGCCACAGTTCCATGCCCTGCATCCGATAAATTTATTGTTCTTGCTTCCCGCGGATCCCGGATGTCCGCCAAAACCATCCGTGTTCTCATTCTTTCCACCTTCAGACACAGGATCGTCCAAGTTATAGGCATCGCAATTGAGAATGGTATTGCCTACCCCCTTGGAGATATACACACCAAGTCCCATACCATCGTGCATGGCCACATTCTCCACCGTGTTGTAGTTTCCGCCGTCAATACGGAAATTCTCTGACTGGGTATGGTCTTTAATAGTCACTTGCACCCCTGTAACCTCAAAATTCTTCAAGTGATGGAATCTCCCCACCAGATAGAACACCTGCACTCGTTTGTTCTTCGGTTTCACCTGAGACAAGTCGAACACCACTTTCTCCCGCTGATAGCCGGATATAGTCAGTGTCTTGCTGGCAGAAGCTGGTTTCTTGTCAAAGTAGAACACCCTGGCGTTCAACTTGTCTTTATTGTTCATGATTTGACCCTCGGTGATTTTGTACGTACCACCTCTCAAGTAGATGGCATCCCCCTCCAATCCCGCAGTCTGATACGCCTTGGCCAGTGTGGCAAAAGGTTTATCAATACTTCCGTCATTGTTGTCAGAGCCATTAGTGGCCACATAATAATCTTTGGCCATGGCGACCGACGCACAGCACCATAGGAAAACTGTAAGTCTTATGTTTCTCATTCGTTTTATTTAATTAAAATAGTAACTATTGCGGTGTTATTTCATATCCGCCCCCACATAGTATCCCAAGTGTGTAGGCTGGTTATATCCCATGTTCTGCATGGCCTGCGACATATCGTAGTTGTGATCCTCCATGAAGTGAACGAAACGGTGCGTAGTAGGATGGTTCGTGGAGAAGATGTAAAGGTAGTTGTTGTTCTTGCTCCGCATAATCACCTCCTCACGGTAGTCACCCAGGAAATCACCGTAATAGCAAGGGTTCGCCTTCGTAGAATTGTTGGAAGCGGCACTGCCTCCGTCCGGCAGTCCGTAATACCCCAAGCCTAACACACGTTCCCATGTGCTCATCCCCCGCTTATCACACCACGGTTTGGTAGGACCAAAACCCTGAATGATGGTATCGTCCAGCATCTGTCGTGTCAAGTCGCCCGTCCAGAAGATAGCGTTGTTATAGCTTGTGCCACCCCCCTTGTAGGTCGGCATCTTAGCGTTCACCTTCGCACCGCTTTCCGTACTGTAAATACCTCCTCCTAAAGAGCACCAGAATTCCTGTCCGGGACTGTTCTTATCCACATCGGCCACCAGACAACGACCCACGTCCACAGTACTTCCCGCACCGATACCAGCTATCAGTTTTCCAGTGGCCGCATCCAGCAGCTGGCATCCATAGCCGTGTCCTGTTTTATTATAGGTTCCCGGTTCCTCAAAGGAAGCCACGATTTGCAAACCGCTGTGTGTCTGAGAGAATTTTCCCACATGCAATGCGTCACCGTGTCCGTTTCCGCTACACCAGAGTCCTTGTCCCGTATGACTGAGCGCTGTGGAGCCGTAAAGAATCTCATCGAAACCATCTCCGTTCAAATCCGCCACACGGAAGCTATGCGAGCAAAGTCCTCCTGCGGCATAGCCGAACTTGGGATTATCTTTTGTGTCAAACACCCAACGTTTAGACAGCTTGCCACCTTTATAATCCAGTGCTTCCACCTGCCAGTTCAAGTAAACGCCACGGGTAATGATCAATTGAGGATTTGTGGTACGTATTCCATCCTTCGGCACACCGTCCAGATAGGCCACCCCGATGAAGAAACGATCCATACGGTTTCCGTAATCATCTCCCCAGTAAGTATTCCAGTATTTGGCTCTTTCATAATCCGAACCTGTGCCGCCACGAGGGATGTTCTCCGTACGGGCGAGTTCACCTCCTGTCGCACCGTTACAAATAGAAATATACTCAGGACTGTCGAAGATAATACCGTTGATCGAATTGATGGATTTGCCAGAATACCATCCGCCACCACCCTGGTTCCAACGGTAGTCCGTCACCTTTCCGTCCTTACCTGTGATAAGTTTTCCGTCACCGAACTTGGTACCCTCCGAAGTGCGGATAGCGACTTCCGCCTTTCCGTCACCGTCAAAGTCATACACCACAAAAGAAGTGTAGTGAGAGCCAGAGCGTATATTCACCCCCATGTCGATTTGCCAAAGGAAGGTGCCGTCCAGCTTATACGCCTCCAGCAGGGTCGTGCCGTCATGCCACCCACCTTGATTCGCTCCGTCGTAAGGCTGACGTTTCAGTACGATTTCCATTTGTCCGTCCCCGTCCAAGTCTCCTACTTGCGCATCGTTCGCTTGGTAAGTAAGTGCAGGGTCTGGCACATTGGTATTCAGTTTGATGGCACGGAAGAAATTCTTCGCCAAGGCCGGAGTCAAGTCATACGTACAAAGTGTCTTGTCCGTGCCGGCCTGTGCCACTCGGTAAGTGTTGGTCACATTCGGGTCAAAAGTCGTGTTGTCTTGAAAGCTGGATGCGTCAGTGATAGGGTTTTCATTCAACTTCACCTCCGCCTTGCTTCCTTCCTTTTTATATACATCGAAAGCGATGTCTTTCGGGTCGGTCCCCAATAAACGCCAGCTCACCAACGGCTGCGTGTAGCCGGAGGTCTGTCCTCTCGTAGCATTTGCCGTAGGATCGTATGTGACAATCATCGCCCTGTCTCCCGTGTACACAGGGCGTGGTTTGGTGGAAACGGACACCTTTACATCCACGTAAAAGCTCTTTCCCGCATTGTCCGTAATCCACAGTTTCGTAGTTCCTATCTTTAACGCTTTTAAGAGAAGCCCTTCTTCTGTGAATTTAGACGACACCACTCCTTCAACGGATTGGGACACAAGATAGTCACCGTTTCCCGATTGCACGGCTAACACGGTAGAGTCGCCTTCTTGTAATTCCACTTGATTCTGCGCCAATCCCAGTTCTTGTACAGTGACTTCATCCTTGCAACTGGAAAGGCTCACGCTTCCAGCACCTACTAACAAGGAAGCAAAAAAGATTGTTTTCACGATTCGTCTCTTGTGGAGACCCCATAGGGTAATTGTGTTTTGGTTCATGATATGTGTAGTTTTATAAGTTGATTCTGTATTTGTCCATACCGTCATTCTTTCAGACGGGGAATGAAAAAGACGGGAAGAATACTAGTGAATGGTTATCCTTCCCGCCAACTATTTAATTTATCTTACCTATTAGTATCACCAACCCGGATTCTGTTTCAAATTCGGGTTCTTCTGTATTTCAGACAGTGGAATGGGGAAGAGATACATCTTGTCATCCCAAGTCATACGCTTCTTCACTTGCGGAGTGTAAGTGAACGTACCGTCATTGTTCTTCGTGATTTTCAGTTCTTTGATATTCTCCAGTTTCTTGCCCTCTTTCCAACGGCGGAGATCCCAGAAACGGTGTCCCTCAAAAGCCAACTCCACGAAACGCTCGTTCTCGTAACGCTTCCAGAAATTATCTTTGGAAAGTCCTGCGGGCAATGGAGGCATATTCACGCCTACACGGCTGCGAACCACGTTCACCGCATCACGAGCGGACATTGGGAATTCAGCAGAAGTAGCGTCTGCGGAACCCAAGTATTTGAACACGGCCTCCGCATAGTTCAAATAGAACTCAGCCAAACGGAAGATAACCTCGTTATGTACATATTTGCTACCCTTTCCCGGGCGCAAGTCCGTAGACCCGTTCAACAGTTTTTTCAGATAATAGCCTGTGGGCGTAGCACCCGCCAGAGGCTCTCCGTTCGTACCTCCGTAGAAAGTTTCCAAAGCTGTTGTATTATAGGTTGGCCACTTCTTGTCTCCATTCACTGCCACCGTCATCCCGAAACGAGGATCACGATTAGCTGTGGCGCAGGGATTGGCGGCATCATTCGGATTGTTCCAGTCAAAGGCGCGGCTCGTACCGTTTTCCTTCACCTCGTAAGCGTCCACCAACGTCTGAGTCGGACAGTTTCCACCGTTTCCGCCTTCCACGCCAAAGGGGAAGTTACGAGACTCCAGCGTGTTGATTTGACCTTGACGGTAAACCATAATCACCTCTGTCTTTTTGCTAACCATCATGTGATTATCCTTCGCCCAATTTTGGGTATAGGGTACGTTCTGCAATGAGTATCCCCATTGCAGACAGCTGTCTATCACCGCCTTGTTGGCCAAAGCCGCCGCCTTCCACAAGTCCTTGTTATCTGCATTGAACAAGGGGCTGGCTTTGTACAGGGCAGCACGCGCTTTGAGCGCCAACACCTGCGGACGGTTGATACGTCCCGGCTCTGCCTCCGGCATATTCCTGTCTGTTTCCCAATTCACAGGTATGCTGTCTTTAATGGCATCGCATTCTTTGATGATAAAATCAAAGATGTCGTTCGACGCAGTGCGTGACAACTTGTTGATGTCTTCCGCAGACAAATCGTCCGTATAGAACGGTACATCCTTGTACTGACGCACCAAGTTAAAATAGTACCATGCTCTCAGCCATCTCACCTCAAAAGGCGCTTTGTGATAACGGTACATCTTTTGGTCATAGTTCATGTCCAATTCCAACTCCGGGAACGTCAAACCGTAGGCAAAGCGAGCCAAATACACATTGGCGTCGGAGATAGCCGCATACATTCCCGTCCAAGTTGAAGACTGAGGAGAAGCGGGACTCCAGCCACCGTTGTAGAACGTCTCGATAGAAGTTCCGGGAGTGGCATATTCCGACTCATCAGTAGCTGAACCTAAGAAGGCTCCGCCATAGTTTCCCTTGTCATCACCGATTTCCGCATAAAGACGGGTCACGAAACGATTGACATTATCAAAGTTTCTCGTCACATAGTCGTAATTGTTGTTCTTGTTGTACTCGTAGTAGTTCATCTCGTCCGAGCATCCAGCCATCAAGGCTGCCGCCACACACAACAATCCGCCTGCTAATATTTTGTTTCTCATTGTTTCTTACTTTTACTGCGTTACAACTTAAAAACCGATTTGCAAGCCAGCGATTACACTCTTCATGATCGGTTCTGAAATTCCGTAAGATTCAGGATCGGCCACCCCATCCATCTTGTCGAAGCTGAACAAATCCACACCTCTGACATACAGTTTGGCGGAGTTCATAATTTTCAAGTGCTTCAACAAGCTCTTCGGGAATTTGTAGTACACCTCCACATTACGCAACTTCAAGAAGCTACGGTCTTGCATCCACAAGGTGCTGTTACGATAGTTGTTGGTACTTGCCTGAGAAGCCAAACGAGGGAATTTCGCATTCGGATTGCTCTCTGTCCAACGGTTGTCGTAGTAATACTGCGACAAAGAGGTAGAAGCCAGCAGCGGACGATACATAGCCGAAGTGGTCAGTGTACCTGTGTACTTAGCGGCTCCCTGGAACATGGCGTCAATACCGAGTCCTCTCCATTCCGCACCGAGATGGAATGAATAGTAAATCTCGGGGCAAGTGGTGTTATATCCCATAGATATCTCGTCGTTCGCATCTATTTTGCCGTCATTGTTCACATCCTCGTATTTAATATCTCCCGGATAAACGGTTCCGAAGCTCTGTTTCGGACTGGCATCGATGTCAGCCTGGTCTTTAAACAAACCGATGGCCTTCAGTCCTCTCCATTGTCCGTACGCCTCTCCCGTAGTCACCATGTTGGGATAAGGTGTAGGCGCTTCCAGTTTTTCTACTACTTTATTACGTTGCCAAGAGAAAGAAACACCTGCGTTCAATGTCACTTCTCCCACCTGTTTGGTGTAATCCACGCCCAAGTCAAGTCCCCAGCTGTTCATGATACCCGCGTTTTCGTGGGGGGCATCCTGTCCTACTACTGCGGTGTATTTTCCCGAAGCGTCCACCCACATGTCGGAACGACGCTCATACCAGCCTTCCAAAGAAACGTTCAAACTTTTGAACAAGCCCAAATCTACTCCCACATTGTATTTGTAGGCTTTCTCATGGGTGATGTTTGAGGGAATCAATGCACCTAACTCAAAACCACCCTGGTCATTGGTCGTATAGTCGGAACCAAAGCTGTAATAGCCTCCGGCCTGGTATTTCTGTTCCCAATAGTCGTCACCCGGAATATAGTCAGAATTAATGATACCGGCAGAAGCGCGGAGTTTCAACAAGTCGATGGCCTGTACGTCTTTCAGGAAACTTTCCTTATTGATAAGCCATGCGGCGGAAACCGTGGGTGAGAACGCCCATTTATGTCCCGGAGCCACGTGAGAGGATGCGGAACCTACCATGTTCAAGTCCAAGTAATAACGCTGTTTGAAACCATAGTGAGCGAACCACGACACATTCTGGCGATAGTAGGTATTACCATTGCCTTTGCTGTTCGTGTACTGGTAGTCCCAACGCAACTGCGTGTAGAGGCTGTGGTCGCCAAAAGTCTGGTCATAACCCACTGTACCCGCAAAGTTGAAATTACGACGGAACGTGCTCAACGAAGAGCTTGTACCCAATTCGGAATCACTTCCTTGCTGGTTCAGCAGTGAGTAATTGGGTTCTCCATTTTCATTCCATCCCGTCACCTGATAGGCATTATACACATAGGTTTTGGAGTGATTCTCCAGATAAGCGGCCAAGTTATCGTATGCCAAACGCAAACTTCCGCTCAGTCCCGGAAGGATAGAAGAGAAGTCCTGCTTCAAGGTCATATCGGCATACAAGGCGCGAATGTGCTGCTTCGTATAACCCGCTCCCTGTGCTTGTGCCACAGGGTTGCTTGTACCAGCCCAGGTGGAGTTACCCGCCCAAGTACCATCCTCCAATTTCACAGGAATGGCTGCGGAAGGCAGTGTGTAAATCATGTTCCACAGGTTGGCGGAGTTACCCGGCTTACTGGACTCGGACAAAGAACCTGAAAGGTTGACGGCCAATTTCGTGTTGTTCGTCAAGTCGATATCCAAGTTCGTACGCAAGGTTCCGCGAGAATACTTGTTGTTGGTGGAGTATCCCTCGTTCATATTGGCGTTTTTCACAAAACCCTTGTCCACCTGCAAATCCACCAAAGTATAGTAACGGAACTTGTTACCACCTCCACGGAAATCAATGGTATAAAGGTTCGTAGCCGCCGTGTTCTTGAACACCTCGTCCATCCAGTTCACATTCGGATAGAGATAAGGGTATTTGCCCGTGCGGAAGGCGTTCAGCTCGTTGGCGTTGTACTTAGGCGTAGCCACTCCCTCGTTCTTCAACGCCTCGTTATAGGCATTGGCGTAGGTGAAGGCATCCACGAATTTAGGCTTGCGAGACTGGAAGTTGATGATGTGGTCGTACTTGAAATTGATTTCACGTGAGTTGTACTTACCACGTTTGGTCACGATGTTAATCACACCGTCCACCCCACGATAGCCATAGAGAGCCACTGCGGCCGCATCTTTCAGCACATTGACAGACTCCACTTCTTCTGGAGTGATGTAAGATGCATCACGTTCCACACCGTCTACCATCACCAAAGGAGAGTTGGTGGTCAGCGAATGCAGTCCACGCACATAAAACTTGGTGGAACGATTGGCGTACGTACCGGCTGTTTGTAAGGAAATCATTCCTGGCAGATAGCCGTACATGGACGTGGTGATGTCTCTTCCGGCTCTTTTGGCCAAAGTCGCTCCATCGACGGTAGACACTGAGGCTGAAGTCTCGCCCAAGGTAATAATCTTGTCATAATCCACCGTAATAGGTTTCGTCCATTTGTCCATGACAATGGTCACTGGTGCTCCCACACTGGCAGTGACAGTTTTCTGGCTCTCCGACGCTGTGGTAACAACGATGTTCTCCGCCTTGTCTGCCACTAACGTAAAGCTTCCGTCCTTGGCAGTGGTGGCAAACCGTTCCGGATTGCCCTCCACCGTGACCATGGCACCCGTGACAGGATTGCCTTGGGCATCCTTCACGAAGCCAGTGATATTTTTAGTCTGCGCCATTCCCTGCACGCTCATTCCAGCGAACAAGGCCAACGCTAATATATTCTTTCGTTTCATAAGATTCTTGTTTCAATGACTCGTTAATACCTAATTACCATCCCGGGTTCTGAACCAAACCATATCCCTTCAGCACTTCACCATTGGGGAAAGGTTCCAAATACCATTTGGAATCAAAGCCTGACCAGAACACCCTGGCTTGATTGGAAATCTCAAAGACCTCGTATTCAAACTCAGTAGGCTGTGGGGATGTCTTGTCTCCGTTACGCCAAGGCTTATCATAGCGTTTCCCGTCTTTCAGGCGGTACATCCGCAATCCATGCAGCTGTTTGGAGAGGATGTCGGCACGTTTATAACGCTGGAGGTCTACCCAGCGGTTATCCTCCATACCTAACTCACATGCACGTTCGCGGAGTATTTCGTTGAGCAAGTTCTCCTTGTTAGAAGTCAGATTCAAAGAAGGATTGCATTCAGCCAATCCCTTCAAACCGACTCTTGCGCGCACGATGTCCACATTCTTCAATGCACCAGTGAAATCGCCCTTCGCTTGCAACAAAGCCTCTGCATACGTCAGATACAGGTCAGACAGACGCAAGGTGACCCATTGGGTGGGTTTACGCAAGGCATCTTGCAACAACACATACTTGTTATTGCCGAATCCCGTGGCGTAGCCCGCATTTTGCGAGATCGGATTCTGCGAGGCATCCGTACCTCCTACCCACAGCTCCAAGGTCTTCCCCGTCATTTCCCCGGTTGACCAGGAAAGGGAAGTGGGCAGTCCGTTGACCAACACAGACTCGTATAAACGCGGGTCACGTGTCGGGGTATACTTACTTTTCCCGTCAAACTTACCCGTGAAGAACATCTTGTCCTTCTCCGCATTGGTAGTCAGTTTGCTGTAGTCAAAAGGCTTTCCGTCGCTCCAAGGGAACATCTTCACATATTCCCAGGTAGGACTGATCATACGGCCATTGCCCGTCGAAGTGACCCCCGGCGCACTGGGCGCATACTGGTGCCATGCATAATAGCCTGATTTAAAAGCGTCTCCGCCTCCCATCACCCTTACGGAGTGGAGAATCTCTGGACTGTCCAAGTTGAAATAAGCAGTACGGAAGGCCAGACGGTAGGATCCGTTATCAGTGCCGTTCGCTTGCACTAACGAGTAATTGCCATTATTCTTCAAGGCTGTGAAGAACTCCTCGCAAGCTTTCAGGCAACGCTCCCAACGTTCTTTCTTGTAATTTCCGTACCACCAAGCAAGCTGCTGTTCGGCAGTAGCGTTGGTAGCAGTGGAATAAGGCTTGTCACTATTGAACAAGGGCGAAGCGGCAAACTGGAGAATCTTGCACTTCAAGGCCATCGCACCAGCCTTTGTCCAGCGTCCGAAGGCGTTGTTCACATCCAAGTCACCGTTCTCAAATTTCCAAGACAAAGCGTTGGAATTAATAGCTTCATCCAACAGATTCACCATAAAGTCCACCGTCTGTTCCACCGTGGCTCTGGGTGCCTCGTAAGAAGCATCTGTACCGCTATACACCTTGTCCACAATGGGCAGTCCACCGTAATGCTTGAACATATCGAAATAGCGAGAGGCCATCAGACACTTCACTTCCGCCGTCAGACGAGCTTTCTCCGACTCATCCATATCCGGCACTTTCTCCACATTCTCCAAGAACAACCAGCAGGCGTGTACCGCCTCCCACACATTAGAGCAATCATATTCAAACAAACTACCACGGCGGCCGTAACCTGAATTCAAGGTACCCTTATAATAAGCGTTCATGGCCGCATCTGAGAAATGTGTCTGCCAACAATCGGTCAGCGACTCATACTGTCCTACATACGGGTCGCGGGGATAAGGAAAGCTGTTCCCGTTGTAAAAAGGCAGTCCGTAGTATTGCAGACGGTAGATGGAAGTCACAAACTGGCGTGCGTATTCGGGATTGTTGAACACGGTGTCCTTGGTGACCGTTCCACCGGGCGCTTTTCCCAAGAAAGCGTTACCAAACTGGATGGTGTCCACGCAGGACACTGTACTCATACCCAGTCCAGCCGCAAAAGTAATTATTCCTAAATATCTTAGTTTCATAATCGTTCTGATTTTAGAATGCGAGTTTTAAACTAACCGCAAAGTTTCTCGTCAATGGATAGTTCGGTGCTTCTACCGCCTGTCCCTCCGGGTCTCCGAATTTATAGCTTGTAATCGTGAAGAGGTTGTAACCGCTGAAAGCCAACTGCAACTGGTTCAGCTTGATTTTCCGCATGAACGGGAAGTTGAAATTATAGGCTATCTGCAAACTCTTCAGACGCACATACGCTGCGTTGTGATTGTACAAGGTAGACGCCACCAAGTTTTGTGAGGCGTGACTCCAGGACGGACGAGGATACAAAGCATCTTGTGAGGGATTCTCCTCAGACCATGAATAATCATAGAGGTATTTCAAGAGACCTCCCTCTGTATTACCCCCGCTATTCAACTTGAAAGGCGTGTTGAAGGTACCGGAAATCTGACGTGTCACATTGAACGCACCCGTCCACTGCATGGTCAATTCCCAGTGCTTCCAGCTAAAGCCCATATTGAGACCTAAGATGTATTCCGGGTCATCCGTGTAAGTACCCAGTTCACGGCTGGTATCGAGGTTGTCGATTTTACCGTCTCCGTTCAAGTCCACATACACTGCGTCACCCGGTTTCAGGTATTCCTGTCCTTCAGCCGCATTTGCCTTGGTGGGAAGGAACTGTGTGGGGAACGGCTGTCCGAACTCCTTCTCGTAATCCTTCTCAATTCCATCGTAATAGAACTTGTAGAACTTATACAAAGAACGTGCGCCATAGCGGTGTCCCTTTTGCATCTGGTAAGCGTATTGTTGTGGTTCCTCCTTACGGTCCACCACCTCATTCTGGTTGTAGGAAAGGTTGGCGGCTACCCAGTAACGGAAATCCTTGCCAATCTTGTCATCCCATTTCAGAGAGACTTCCCATCCCCAGCTGTTCATCACACCCAAGTTGGCGTAAGGCACAGAGAATCCGAGGAATACCGGTGCAGTAGCGTCACGCAGCAAGATGTCTGTACGATGCTCTTTGTAATAATCGAAAGTGGCACTCAGACGGTCGCCCAAGAAGCGGACATCCACACCGTAGTCTTGCTTGAACGCCTTTTCCCAACCCACATCGGGATTGTGACGCGCCGTCTCTCTCGCACCCAAACTGGTAGTACTTCCAGTCAGACCGAAGATATATCCCCATCCGCCACGGTTAGGCTGACCACTTTCATTGATGCTATAGGGATCGGGAGTGTATAAGAAACGGTCTCCCACGTTGTCCTTACCCACAAGTCCCCAAGAAGCACGCAGCTTCAAGAAGCTCACCACCTTTTTCAACGGTTTCCAGAAAGACTCCTCACTGACAACCCATCCGGCAGAACCCGCAGGGAAGAAACCGAAACGCTTGTTCTCCGGGAAGTTCTCAGAACCATTGTATCCGACATTGAACTCCGCCATATAACGGCTCTTCCAGTCGTAAGTCACACGTCCTACCAATCCGACCAATCCACGAGGAATGTCTGAATACTGGCTGGGATAATACACACGGCGCTGGTTATACAACACAAGACCACCCACATGATGGTTGCCGAAGTCACGGTCGTAGTTGAATCCGGCCTCCATGTACCAGTTACGTCCTTTTGAGTTGCCTTCTGCATCATAGGTCAAATCCGTATTTTCTCCACTCTTACGATACTTGATGACTCCGTCTCTATACACCGGTTGGTAGGTAGCGATGGAAGCCGAGGCACTTTTACTCACTGTAAAGTCGCTGTTATAAGCTCCTTTTATATGGAAAGCCAAACCCTTGGTGACGAAATCCAACTTCTGCTTTAAATTCACGTCAATGGACAAGGTATTACGGCTGGTACTCATGAAACCTTTTCCGAAATAAGCACCGATGGGGCTAGTACCCGTGAAAGGCAGCATCTCACCTTCGGGATAATCGGATTGGTTGGTGGAAGTATATACTAACTTACCATCCACAAAGCCCGGACTGGAGAAAGGAGAAGAATAGTACAACTGCTTGAACACACCACTGGCACCCTGTCCTGTATAAGGTTTATTGGAGTTATCCACCTTACCGGCAATGCTGGCGGAGAGGGTCGTAGTCTTGGTCAGGTCCAAGTCAAGGTTTGCACGGTAGTTATACCGTTTATACTGATAGGTCATGTCGTAAGGCAAGGAGAATTGCTTGAACATACCGCCCTGGGTCATCATTCCCGCCGACACGAAGTAACGCACATTCTTCGTACCACCACTGATGTTCACATTATTCTGTGACTGGAAAGTGGTTTTCTTCAATATCAAATCCATCCAATCAAGGTCAGGATAGAAAATAGGAGAAGAATGGTCTTTGAATTTCTGCAACACATAATCCGAGAACTGCGGCTCCAATCCGTCGTTCTTGCGCATCTGGTTGTGGAAAGTGGCATACTGATAGGAGTTCACCGTCTCAATCGGTTTGGTCGGCATCACGATACTCTCCGTAGAAGAGAACGAGATTCTCGCCTTGCCTTCCTTACCACGTTTGGTGGTAATCAAGATCACACCGTTGGCACCTTCCACACCGAACACAGCTGTAGCGGACGCATCCTTCAATACGGAGATGCTTTCGATTTCGTTCGGATCCATGGTATTGAAGATGCTGGCGTCACGTGTCACACCGTCCACCTGAATCAACGGAGAGGAACTGTCGAAGGTTCCACGTCCACGCACGAACAAGGTAGCCGCATCGGATCCCGGCTCACCAGAAGCCTGGATAGAAGACACACCGGAAATCTGTCCTGACAACATATTCGTCACGGAAGCCACCGGCGTTTTCATCAACTCGTCTCCTTTCATACCAGAGATAGCACCCGTCACCGTCACTTTCTTCTGCACACCGTAAGCCACGACTTGCACATCGCTCAGCATGGTGGCATTGTCCTCCAATGTCACGGTCATGCCGTCTTTGGCTTCCACGGTCTTCGCATTGAAGCCGATGTAAGATACACTTAATTTTGTACCGGCTGCTACCTTGATTTTAAACTTACCGTCAAAATCAGTAATAGTACCTTGTTTGGAACCCGGCACACGCACACTGGCGCCGATGATGGGCTCTCCCTTGCCGTCGGTCACAGTACCGGAAATGATAGTTCCTTGCTGGGCTTGCTGAATCACCGGAGAGGGTGCCGCGTTTTCCGCATTCGCAAGAACCGAGGAGAAATAGAAAGAGGAGAAAAACATCAGACACAAGGGTAGTCTGCAAACCTCTGCTGTCCTTCTTTCCTTCGTTAGTCTTGATAGCTTTTTAGACATACTTTAGTAGTTTAATATTTTACGTTCGTTTCGATTGTAAGTAGTAACGGTATCGCTGTCTCTTGCCACAAAAAAGCAGCCGACAGGGTAATTACCGAATCACAGTTGCAAACATACGGATAACTACTTTCTTATCACATAGAAAACAATACATTTCAATGGATTTTTGTACATTCATACATGGTAATATTATACATTCCCCCTGCATTGTGGTACTACAGTATGTGTATTAAATTAATATTCAGATGGTTATATAGCATATACAAAAATTCATCCGATAGCGTTTCTGCACAGAAAAACTGCGCCGTGACCTCTCAGTCACAGCGCAGCTTCTTACTTGAAAATGTCTGGCGGTTTATTCCTCCACAGGTTTAAAATCTTCTTTGCCTACTCCGCACAACGGGCAAACCCAGTCATCGGGGATGTCCTCGAAAGCTGTGCCTGGAGCGATACCTGCCTCGGGATCTCCCTCAGCCGGATCATAGATGTAACCGCAAACTTCGCATACGTACTTTTTCATGATGTCTGATTTTTTGTTTGTATAATTAAGTTGTTTGTTCTCGTTGTGAATCCGCAACGTTTCCAATGCAAATGTAAGCCATTCTTCTCAATAAAACAAGACCCTCCCCCCCTTTATTCTAATTTAACAGGAATAATGAATGGACATCCGCGGAAATCAGTACATTCGCGTAAAAGGAAGTCCTGCCGCTTGCGAACGACGGAGGGGCGTGTTCAGTAAGTTAAGGAAATGAGAACTGTATGTAAGTGGAGGTGGCTGCTGCTACTGTGCTGCCTGTGTGTGCCGCTCGCAACGCTGGATGCGAAGCGCAAGGTAAGAAGAAAAAAGACATTCCGGCAAAAAGTAGAAAGGGTGTATCACGGCTATCAGCGCCATGTCATCCCGGAGGATGTGGAAAAAGGGACACACGGAGTGGATCTCTCCCATTACCAAGGCTACATCAACTGGGACTATGTGGTGAACGACACGCGCATCGGATTCGTGTACCTGAAAGCCACGGAGGGTGCCACCATCAAAGACCGCCACTATGCGGCGAACCTCAAGGCCGTGAGGGCCAAATACGTCCCTGTGGGGAGTTACCACTTCTTTGTGCCGAGAGTATCACCCTACGCCCAGTACCGCAATTTCATCTCCACGGCCATCCGCAGCAAGCAGGACTTGCTTCCCGTGGTGGACATCGAGACCTTAGGGACCGCCTCGCCTTCTGTCTGCCGCCAGCGGCTGCGGGTGCTGTTGCGACTGCTGACCAACCATTACGGGAAACGCCCCATGATTTACAGCTCGTACCGTTTCTACCGCTACGTGCTGAAAGGACGGATTACGGGCTACAAGTTCTTCATCGCCTATTATAAGAAAGGAGTACCTGCGGTGGGAAAGGGATTCACGCTGTGGCAATACACAGACCGCGCCCGTTTCAAAGGGGTGAACCACCCGGTGGACTTGAACAAATTCGCGGAAGGGCACACGTTGGAGGACATTCTCCTCAGACCGCTGCCCAAACGCACTAACCAAAAACAATTCAGAAGCTATGAGAAAGTACAAAGGATTATGGCTCCTTTTTCTGTGTGGCTGCGCCGTCCTTTCGTGTACGACGCGCAACGGAAAATCTACCGGAGAAGCTACTCAATCTACCGCTGATTCGGACTCGACGGTCACCGACACTGTGGCGGCCTTGACGAGGACGGAAACCGAACCACTTTTTTACGGAGTGGCCGGAGAAGGCTGCGCCATGCACACCTTGGAACTAATCACTCCCCAAAGGGACACGCTGGAACTCTTTCTCTCTGACGACAGAGACCCCAGTGCGGTGATTGGGGACGTGATAATTGGCAACCGTTACGTAGTGACTTTGCAAAAAGACAAGGAGAGCGTGAAGACGGCGGTGAATCTCACCCAGCTTGCGGGACACTGGAAAACCGCCAATTGTGGACTGCTGCTCATGGCTGACGGGAAAGCGAAATCCGAGGGACACAGTGCTGTCTATACGCAATGGCAACTGGACGGAAACCGCCTTTTGCTCCGCACGCTGAGCGACGCAGGAAAGAAGGAAGCCTTCAACCGCATGGACACGCTCTACATGAAAGACCTCACGCAGGACTCTCTCATCGTGACCCACCACGGAAAGCGAGTGGCGTATTTCAGATAACTGGCCATAACAACTAAAATAGTAGAGACGCGATTCATCGCGTCTCTACCTAAACAATGTTGATTAGTGGTGCAATTGCAGAATTGTATTCTTTTAGCATATCTTCCGCACGGTGCATAAGCTCTTGTAACTCACCGCAGAAAATAAATTACTCACCGTA
>CAVDHB010000075.1:0-97579 GCA_963608705.1 Prevotella sp. P5-108 | reverse complement strand
TATTATCATCACAGGCGGTGCGGGCTTCATCGGCTCACACGTGGTACGCCTGTTCGTCAACAAATACCCTGATTACCATATCATCAACCTCGACAAACTGACGTATGCCGGGAATTTGGCCAACCTCAAAGACATCGAGGACAAGCCCAACTACACTTTCGTGAAGGGCGACATCTGCGATTATCCATTGATGCAGAGGCTGATGAGGGAATACAAGGTGGACGGCATCATCCACTTGGCTGCAGAGAGCCATGTGGACCGCTCCATCAAGGACCCGTTTACATTTGCCCATACCAACGTGATAGGCACGCTGACCTTGCTTCAGGCGGCGAAGGAGTACTGGGAGAGTTTGCCGGAGAAGTACGACGGCAAGCGTTTCTACCATATCTCCACCGATGAGGTGTACGGCGCGTTGAAGCTGACACACCCAGAGGGTGTTCCCGCTCCTTTCACCACCAAGGCTTCAAGCGGCAAGAACCACGAGGCGTACGGTGAGGAGTTCTTCACGGAAGAGACCAAGTACAACCCCCATTCTCCCTACTCGGCCTCAAAGGCAAGCTCTGACCATTTCATCCGTGCCTTCCATGACACCTACGGTATGCCGACCATCGTGACCAACTGCTCGAACAACTACGGTCCCTACCAGTTCCCTGAGAAGCTGATACCACTGTTCATCAACAACATCCGCCACCGCAAGCCGCTGCCTGTGTATGGCGAGGGACTGAACGTGAGAGACTGGCTGTATGTGGAAGACCATGCGAGAGCCATCGACCTTATCTTCCACAAGGGCAGGATAGCCGACACTTATAATATAGGCGGCTTCAACGAATGGAAGAACATCGATATTATAAAGGTGGTCATCAAGACAGTGGACCGTCTGTTGGGGCGTAAGGAGAACGAGGACTTGGACCTCATCACCCACGTGACCGACCGCAAGGGACATGACATGCGCTACGCCATCGACTCACGCAAGCTGCAGAGAGAACTCGGCTGGGAGCCAAGCCTGCAGTTCGAGGAAGGCATAGAGAAGACCGTGAAATGGTATCTGGACAACCAGGAGTGGATGGACAACGTGACCTCCGGCGACTACCAGAAGTATTATGACAACATGTACAAGGACAGATAAGGATGGAAGTGATAAAGACAGACATAGAGGGCGTGCTCATCATCGAGCCGCGCCTTTTCAGGGATGCCCGGGGCTATTTCTTCGAGAGTTTCAGCGAGCGTGAGTTTGACGAAAGGGTCACTCCGATATTGGGTCACAAGGTGCATTTCTGCCAGGACAACGAGAGCATGAGCGGCTACGGCGTGATGCGCGGCCTGCATTTCCAGTGTCCTCCATTCACCCAGACCAAACTGGTGCGTTGCGTCAAGGGACGGGTACTGGACGTGGCGGTGGACATCCGCAAAGGCTCACCCACTTACGGCAAGCACGTGTCGGTGGAGCTGACGGAGGACAACCACAGGCAGTTCTTTATTCCACGGGGCTTCGCACATGGTTTCGCGGTGCTGAGTGAGACGGCGGTTTTCCAGTACAAGTGCGACGAGTTCTACCATCCTGAGGCTGACGGAGGCATCTCCATCCTTGATGACAGTCTCGGCATAGACTGGAGGATTCCCACGGAACACGCCAACCTTTCGGAGAAAGATACCAGGCATGACATGCTGAAAGACTTCGACAGTCCGTTTGACATCAACGTGAGCCTGTACGAATAATAACTTTTCGGGCGGACAGCTTCCCATTCTTTTTATAAATGATGGAGCTTGTCCGCCCGAATTATTTTAAAAGGTTCCTCTAATATTCAACAAATGAATTTCTTGTTTTTCTTGGCCACTTGGGCGGGTATTCATCACTGAACTAGTAGTTATATTGCAACGTGCAAGACAGGAGAGTGGTATGTTTTCGATAATCTATACTCTCAATTCGTGTTTCGAGTTCCATGGAAATGCCAAAATTGACTTGTTAGTTACCCCATGCGGCTCTCTTTTAATAACTCTGTGGAGTTCATAGTCAAAGTGACATGCCAATGTCACCTAAGATATTTGACCAAGTATCTTAAGATACTTTGCGATGTCACCTAAGATACTTGGCCAAGTATCTTAGGATACTTTATAATGAATGTTTTTCCCTTTGCTGGCCAAGGATATTATCTATGCGTACATAGATAGTCATGCACAGGTTGTCGAGAGACTCTATTTATTCGTCTTTGACATGACTGCGCAGTGTGAATTATTTCTTTTTTCATGACATACGAAAATAAGTAATGAGGAGGATAGTGGTAGATAGGAGAACGCAGAATCATACAGCCTTGGCTTTGGTGGTATGATTGCGGATAATCATTACCCATTAAGACAGAAGTTCACAGCGTACAATGGTTTATTCTCCATCCAATCTTGCACTTGATAAGGTTTGAGTGAGAGGCGCAGACCTTTCAGGGAGGGATGCTTGTCAATGAAGGTGCGCAGTGACTTGGAATGTACGTTTTCAGCGGCTTTCACTTCTATGGGGATTACCCTTGTGCCACATTGAACGAGAAAGTCAATCTCCACCCGTGAATCATTTGAGCTGAAATAATAGACAGGTATATTCTTCACGATAAGCTGGGTCAATACATAAAGCTCTGTAAAAGCCCCTTTATATTCGTGCATCAACGAGTCTGTAACTAAGATGCTTTCCGCAGGTACATCCGACATGGCTCCCATAAGTCCGATGTCAAGTATGAAAAGTTTGAATACCGCCATCTCCTCGTAGAACTTCAATGGCATGGTGGGGGCGGAGGCTCTGTTGACTTTGTATATCAGTCCTGCGTCAATAAGCCACTGTATCGCCATTTCAAACTCTGAAGCCCTCGCTCCTTTCTTCAAAGCTCCGAATATGAACTTCTTGTTCTCCTTGGCCAGTTGGGCGGGTATTGAGTCCCACACAAGGTTGATTCTTGGTATTTCATTAGATGGGGCGTGTTTTGAGAAGTCACGACGATAATCGAAAAGTATTTGTTTCTGTATGGCTCTGACGGCTTCAAGGTTTTTACTTGTCGTGAATTCTTTTACGGCTGCGGGCATACCTCCCACAAAGTAGTATTGTCGTAAGTAGTTGATGAAACGTAATGACATTGGCGTGATAACCGAATAATTCTGACTTTGAAGTATTTCAAGGAGCTGTTCTTCTCCATTAGCCAACAAAAATTCATCGAATGTCATAGGATACATTTTTATCATATCGACTTTGCCAACTGGGAAAGACGTTCCACCATGCAGGGATATACCAAGCAGTGAGCCTGCTACCGCTACATGGTATTGCGGGGCATTCTCACAAAAATATTTCAATGCGCTGAGAATTCTTGGATTTTCCTGCACCTCATCAAAGATAATCAAAGTTTCCTCTGGTTTAATCTGAGTATGCAGCAAGGCTGACAAGGACAGCAGTATGCGGTTCGTGTCATAGTCTTGGGAGAATATTTGTGCCACCAGTTCGTTGCTGTCACAGTTTACGTATGCGGTATTCGAATAATACAACTTGCCAAATTCCTTAAGTATATAAGTCTTGCCAACCTGCCTTGCTCCATTGACAATCAATGGTTTACGATTTGGATTGTTTTTCCAATCAATCAATTTTTTCAGCACGTTTCTTTTCATAATCTATAAGTATTGAACTGGGAATACATTTATTTGTACGAATATACGCCACAAAGATACATAAATTCGCACGAATATCTGAGTATTATCCGCATTTATTTGCACATGTGTCATACTGACACATTTTGTTTTTGATGATTATCCGCAATTGTACCACCAATCAACATTGTGTAGGTAGAGATGCGATTCATCGCGTCTCTACGAATCCAGTCGTTATATTGCATACAAGATAGGATGGTGGTATGTTTGCGGATAGTCATGAAAAAAGGTCAATAAACTTGAGATTTATTGACCTTTCAATGTAGCGGGGGAGAGACTTGAACTCTCGACCTCAGGATTATGAATCCTGCGCTCTAACCAGCTGAGCTATCCCGCCATCACAATTGCGAAACAGTTGTTTCCGATTTGCGGGTGCAAAGGTACGGCTTTTTTTGAAAACTCCAAAAAAATAAGCACATTTTCTTCACATCCTCAGAAAAAAAGTCTACTTTCGCGGATGAACACGGCTAAAGAATGTATCTTTGCGGTGGTAAAAAGAATAATAATACGAAAATGAAAAAAGAAAAGTTTCAAGAGGAGTATATGCTTGGCTCCGCCTCAGAGGAACTGCTTTGGACAAACATAAGTACTACTGCCGGATTGGAACGCTGGTTCGCCGACGGAGTAAAGGCTGACGGCAAACTCTATACCTTTGAATGGGGTGGAGGCGAGGAAACCCGACAGGCTGAGTTGACAGGGATACGTACAGGGATTTCTGTACGCTTCCGTTGGATAGACGAGAAAAACGAACGCACGTATTTCGAATTGAAGATTGGCTACAATGAAATGACGGGAGACCGTGTGCTTACCGTGGTGGATTTTGCTTCCCCTCAAGAAAAGGAAGAGCAAATCGAACTTTGGGATTCCGAGGTGGATTCACTCAAACGTGCCTGCGGGGTATAATATAGGAAATTAATAACAGGACAAGAAACAAGACTGTAAACGTGCATCTCTATTCCAAAATCGGTATAAAACGACTGGATGTATTCATCTTCAAGGAGTTAGTGTGGCTTTTCGCCGGTACTTTCTTCATCTGTCTGTTCGTCTTCTTGATGGCGTTCCTCTTTCAAAAGGTGGATTCACTGATTGGCAAGGGACTGGACTTGATGACAATGGGAAAGTTCTTCTATTATTCTGCCTTGATGCTTATACCTACTTCGCTGCCACTGGCTGTGTTGTTAGCGTCTTTGATTGGCTTCGGTAATTTGGGGGAGCGTTTTGAGCTTACGGCCATCAAGGCGGCCGGGGTTTCCTTGAAAAGAATATTGATGCCGCTGGCTGTGTTTATGGCCATGTTGGGCGGTGTCTCTTTCTACTTTCAGAATGTGGTGGGGCCTGAGTCCACTATCAAACTTTACACGCTTCTTTTCTCCATACAGCAGAAATCGCCAGAGTTGGATATACCTGAAGGTGTGTTCTATTCGCAGATTCCCGGATATAATGTGTATGTGCAGGAGAAAGACCGAAAGTCGGGAATGCTGCGTAATGTGATGATTTATAATTTCTCCAAGGGATTTGACAATGCGGTAGTGGTGTTGTCCGACTCTGCCAAGTTGGACATGACAGCAGATAAAACCCACCTCTTGCTGCAAATGTACGGAGGAGAGCAGTTCGAGAATCTTTCTTCGGGCGATGATTTGAGCATGTCTTCCGCCTCTATACCTTATAGAAGAGAAACTTTTGTGAGAAAGTCCATGTTGATAGACTTCAATGCGAACTTGAACATGATGGACGGTTCGTATGTGGGACAGGATGCGAAGGCCAAGAACATGACTGCGCTGACCAAAGGTATTGACTCACTGCGGCATCAGTGTGACAGTGTGGGGCATTATTATTATCGTCAGGCAAAATCTTCTTATTTCACAGCTCCTGTCGCTGCTCGGCAAACTTCCAAACCAAAGCGGAGAGAAGCAAAATCGGCTGACTTTGAGACTGATTTTAACCGTCTTTCTCCTGCTGACCAACAGCGGTTGCTACAGTCGGCCTCTTCACAGTCATCAATGTCGCAAAGCAATTTGCAGTTCAGCGGCTATGTGTTGGCTGACAACCAGAAGCAGATTCGCCGTCATCAGATAGAGTGGTGGCGTAAAATCACGTTGTCGCTTGCCTGTGTGGTGTTTTTCTTCATAGGCGCACCGTTGGGTGCCATCATCCGTAAAGGTGGATTGGGATTGCCTGTGATTGTGTCTGTTATCATCTTTATTGTCTATTATATCTTGGATACGACAGGAAATAAGATGGGAAGGGATGGTACCTGGACTCCTTGGTTCGGAATGTGGATTAGTACCTTTGTGTTAGCGCCTTTGGGAGCTTTTCTTACCTACAAGGCTAATAACGATTCCGTGGTATTCAACATGGAAATGTACACGGCTTTCTTCCGCCGCTTGTTTGGCTTGCGGAGCAAACGGCATGTGTTCATGAAAGATGTGATTATCCATGACCCGGATTATGCGGACTGTGAGAGACGGTTGGGCGAGCTTTCGGGAATGTGTGCCTCTTGTATGAAGAAGCGGCGTTTGAGACGCTTGCCTTCTTATTTCAAGGTCTTTTTCGCTAAAGAGGGAAGAGACAAGGAGGTGGAGCGGATTAATGCTTCTATGGAATACTTGGTGGAGACACTGAACAATTCCCGTAATAGGCGGATATTGTTGGTGTTGAATGAATATCCTGTGTTGTGGGTGCATGCGCACACAAAGCCTTTCGAGCGTCGCACAATGAATATTTTGGCAGGATTGTTTTTCCCGTTGGGATTAATTTTGTATCTTCGCATCTGGAGGTTCCGTCTGCGTTTATATCGTGATTTACGGAATATTATAGAGAACGACGAGCGTATCCGGCGTATTATCGTCGCCAGGGCGAAAGTGGTGGACGCAAAGAATCATTAAGGTAAGATTAGCAAACCATACAAAGAACTATATTAAATGAGTACTATCAAATTGGACACTGTCGATGAGGCGTTGAAAGATTTTCATGACGGCAAATTCGTAGTAGTGGTAGACGATGAAGACCGTGAGAATGAAGGCGACCTTATTATAGCTGCGGAAAAAGTAACTCCCGAAAAAATAAACTTCATGCTGGAGAACGCCCGCGGGGTGTTATGCGCTCCCTTGACGATTTCCCGCTGTGCGGAGTTACAGTTGCCACATCAGGTGGAAGAGAACACTTCCATGTTGGGGACTCCTTTCACTATCACGGTGGACAAGTTGGAAGGGTGTACCACGGGGGTGTCCGCTCATGACCGTGCGGCTACTATTTTGGCGTTGGCTGACCCTGATGCGACTCCTGAGATGTTTGGTCGTCCGGGACACATCAATCCTCTTTATGCGCAAGATAATGGCGTGCTGCGTCGTGCGGGGCATACAGAGGCTGCGGTGGACTTGGCGCGGATGTCCGGGCTTTATCCGGCGGGAGCGTTGATGGAGATTATGAATGCGGACGGTACAATGGCGCGTCTGCCTCAATTAAGAGTCTTTGCGGACAAACATGGCTTCAAACTTATTTCCATCAAGGATTTGATAGCCTATCGCTTGCGCACGGAGTCGTTGGTGGAGAAAGGTGAGGAGGTGCATCTGCCTACTGAATACGGAGATTTCCGTTTCATTCCTTTCCGTCAGACCAGCAACGGGCTGGAACACGCTGTCTTGTTCAAAGGACATTGGGAACCTGATGAGCCGGTGTTGGTAAGAGTGCATTCATCTTGTGTGACGGGTGACATCTTCGGGAGTCGTCGTTGCGATTGCGGCGAACAGTTGCACAAGGCCATGCAGATGGTAGAGAAAGAGGGAAAAGGCGTGATTGTCTATCTGAATCAAGAAGGACGAGGCATCGGACTGATGAACAAGATACGCGCTTATAAACTGCAGGAGGAAGGTATGGACACCGTGGATGCCAACTTGCATTTAGGCTTTGATGCGGATGAGCGAGACTATGGAGTGGGAGCGCAGATTCTCCGCTTGATGGGAGTTCGTAAGTTAAGGCTTATGACTAACAATCCTGTGAAGAGAGTAGGGTTGGAGGCTTACGGTTTGGAGATTGTGGAGAATGTGCCCATCGAAGTCGAGCCAAATGAATATGACGAGTTCTACTTGCGCACGAAGAAAGAGCGCATGGGGCATACGTTGCACTTGAAGAAACACTGATTCATGACCAGTAAAATGGTTTTGCTATTACAATAAAACATAACTTTAGGAGGAATTAATCATGGAGAATAATTATCGGAATAATTCTTATTCCAATGTGGAAGAGCTGACAGGTCGTCCTGTGCAGGCGGTGAAAGCGGCTCAGGCCACCTTGATGCGTAATGTGTATTTATGGATGACACTGGCTTTGGCCATAACGGGCTTCACTTCTTACATCGTGGCCTCTTCTCCGGCGTTGCTGAGCAAAGTGGTGCCGATGATGTGGATACTGCTTATTGCGGAAGTAGGACTTGTATGGGGAATTGCGGGAGCGATTAACCGTATGTCCGCACCGACTGCCACGATGTTGTTCATCATTTACTCTGTATTGAACGGAGCTACTCTTTCCCCCATTTTATTGGTGTACACACAAGAGTCCATTGCGAATGTGTTCTTTATCACCGCAGGCACCTTTGGAGTGATGTCTTTGTATGGTTTGCTTACGAAGAATGACTTGTCGAAGGTGGGGAGTATTTGTTTCATGGCTCTTATCGGTTTGATTATTGCCACAGTGGTCAATATGTTCGTGCAAAGCAGCGGATTGATGCTGATTCTTTCCTATGCGGGTGTGTTGATATTCGTGGGATTGACAGCTTATGACACATGGCAAATCAAGAAGAATATTCAGGAGAACGCATTGGAAGTCAATGACCTTACACAACGCATGGCTTTATTGGGAGCCTTGAGTTTGTATCTTGACTTTGTGAATCTCTTCCTCTATTTGTTGAGAATCTTTGGAAATCGTAATAATTAATCGTATAAAATAAGTAAGTATGAACGAATTATCCGCACGTCTGAACCGTCTTTCTCCTTCAGCCACACTGGCCATGTCGCAAAAGAGTGGTGAATTGAAAGCGCAAGGTATCGATATTATCAATATGAGCGTGGGCGAACCCGACTTCAACACGCCCGACCATATCAAGGAAGCAGCCAAGAAGGCGATAGACGAGAACTATTCTCGTTATACTCCTGTGGCAGGTTATCCCTCTTTGCGAGAGGCTATTGTGGCAAAACTGAAGAATGAAAACAATCTGGAGTTTACTCCTGCGCAGATTTCCGTATCCAACGGTGCGAAGCAGTGTGTCTGCAATGCGGTGATGTCCTTGGTTAATCCAGGAGATGAGGTGATTATTCCTGCGCCTTACTGGGTGAGTTATCCGCAGATGGCTCTCTTGGCAGGTGGAAAGCCTGTCTTTATCGAGGCTGGCATTGAGCAGGATTTCAAGATTACGCCCGCACAACTGGAGGCTGCTATCACACCGAAGACTCGTGTGTTCATTCTTTGTTCGCCTTCTAATCCTACGGGTTCTGTTTATTCCAAAGAGGAACTGAAGGGTTTGGCGGATGTGTTGGCTAAACACGAGAACGTGATTACCATCGCAGACGAAATCTACGAGCATATCAATTACGTGGGACATCATGAGAGCATCGCCCAGTTTGCGGAGGTACGTGACCGTGTGGCTGTCATCAACGGGGTATCCAAGGCGTATGCCATGACAGGATGGCGTATTGGCTTCATCGCTGCTCCCGACTGGATTATCAAAGGATGCAACAAGTTGCAGGGACAGTACACCAGTGGACCTTGCTCTATTTCCCAGAAGGCTGCCGAAGAGGCTTATCGTGGCACTCAGGAGCCAGTGGAAGAGATGCGCAAGGCATTTGAGCGTCGTCGTGACCTCATCGTGAAGTTGGCGAAGGAGATTCCGGGTTTTGAGGTGAACGAACCGAAGGGGGCTTTCTATCTTTTCCCGAAATGCAGTTCTTTCTTTGGAAAGAGCAATGGCCAATACACCATCAAGACTTCCACGGACTTTGCGTTGTATCTCTTGGAAGTGGCTCATGTGGCTACGGTGGGCGGTGATGCGTTCGGCTCTCCTGAATGCTTCCGTATGAGCTATGCCACCAGCGATGACAACATCCGTGAGGCATTGAGACGTATCAAAGAGGCGGTGGCCAAATTGAAATAAGAAAAAGTCTGCCGTATTAGCTTGTATGTCAGAAAAAATGCGTACCTTTGCAACCGATTTCCACGTAATCGCTGGCAGGAAAATACGAGTGGCCTGTTATGTTGCGCAGGGAAGACAAACAACTAAAAGTTCAAAGATAAGACAATGGATTTGATTAAAGTTGCTGAGGAAGCATTCGCAGCAGGAAAAGAACTCCCCGATTTTCGTGCAGGTGACACGATTAACGTAGCTTACAAAATCATCGAGGGTAACAAGGAACGTGTTCAGAACTACCGTGGTGTGGTAATCCGCATCTCTGGTGAGGGTGTGAACAAACGTTTTACTGTACGTAAGATGTCTGGAACTGTAGGCGTGGAGCGTATCTTCCCGATGAACTCTCCGCACATCGACAGCGTGACTGTGGAGAAGAGAGGTAAAGTACGTCGTGCTAAATTGTATTACTTGCGTAATTTGACAGGTAAGGCTGCGCGTATCAAGGAAAGAGTGGAGAAACCCGCTGCTAACAAAGAAGCTAAATAAGCAGTTTTATAAAGGAAAAAATAAAGGCACATCATCAATGATGTGCCTTTTATTGTAAGATGGGAAAAGACGGGGAACTTTCATTCTGGGAACATTTGGATATATTGAGGGGGACACTGTGGCGCATAGTGTGCGTGATGGTGTGTTTTGTCATACTCTCTTTTATGTTCAAAGAGGAGTTGTTCGGGGTGGTACTGACGCCAAAGTCCCCTGATTTCTGTCTTTACAATGCGCTTGCCCGTTGGGGAAGAGAATGGAATATACCGTCCATGATTCCTTCTCCAGTGCATATTCGGCTTGTGACCACCCAATTGACTTCCCAATTCATGGCGCATATCAATGTGTCGCTTTATGCAGGACTTCTTTTCTCTTCTCCTTATATAATATATGAGTTGTACCGTTTTGTCTCTCCGGCGTTGTATTTGCGTGAAAGGACTTATACGGTGGCCATCGTGTGTAGTGGTTACGTGCTGTTTCTTCTCGGCGTGTTGCTGGATTATTTCCTGCTGTTTCCTTTGACCTTGCGGTTCTTGGCTGGGTATGTGGTCAGTGTGGAAGTGATGCCAATGATTACGCTGGAGTCTTATCTGGATACGTTCATGATGTTGTCCTTGGCCATGGGAGTAGTCTTTGAATTGCCCTTGTTGGCGTGGATGTTGGCACGGATGGGGGTATTGAAGGATTCCATGCTTCAGCGTTCAAGGCGTTACGCCGTGGTGGGTATCTTGATTGTGGCGGCAGTGATTACGCCTACTTCCGATATATTCACACTGTTGGCCGTTTCTCTTCCCATTTATGTACTTTATGAAATCAGTATATGGGTGGTGCGGGTTAGTCAGCGCAAATAGCTTGTAAATTTCTCCTGAAAGCTCACCTCAACCGTATCTCTTGTGTCTTTCCCGTAACCGTGGTGACCAAGGCCGTATGGTTCGCCTTAATCTCCACTTTCTCATATTTAGCATCCACCAGCACCTTGCCTTTCAAGGTCATAACCCCCCAATGCCTTGGAAGTTTCTCAAAGGTGCAATAGGCACCCACAGGCTTGCCAATCTTAGAATAGACAGGTGGCACCACAATCTTGCCGTTCACCTTTACTCCCCATTTCTTCCCGGCCTGATACAATTCCACATGGATGGTATCCGGCTTCGGCTTACATTTTTTATTTACCACACTCATACTCCGTATATCCTCATTTCGGAATTGCTTGCCGAGCTTGGGCATCACGAATGCCATGTCCTCCTTTTCGTTCTTTGGATAATTGCTGCCTATATAGGTCTTCCTCAAATTTGAATCCACCAGATAATAGTCCTCCTTGCTGTCCATCACCACAATATTGTCACTATTCAGTGTGGTACACAGCCAAAAGACATGTTCATGGTCATCCCTTAGGAAGCAGACCTTTTCACTATTATAATTCCCCAAAGACATTCCGTCATCCCCTTCTTTATAATCCCAAACCTGGCAATGGCTTTGCGTCGTGCGACTTATCTTGTAAATGAGACAATAACCGCAATTGAATAAATCGTATATAGACGGACGATAGGGCAGGGAGAATTCTTCTTTTGTGCGAGACATAAAGATACCGTCATATTCAATGAATTCCCAGTTTTTCAACGTCACGACCATGGGAAGGTCTGTAGTGTTCTCTCCTTCATATATTTTCGATTTCGCCAACAGGTCAATGTAACACACGGTCTTTCTCTTCGGCCTGTGGAACAGGATACCGCCTTCCAGCAATCTCATGTCGTTATAGTGACGTGGCTTGATGATTTGCTCCCCCGTTCTGTTCACCACGGTCATTTTCCCGTCCGTCAACTTGACGATGGCGAAATCGCCTTTACTGTCCACGAACTTGCTATATTGTAGTGATTGCATCAGTTCGTCATGGCTCATCACCAGTCTCATTTCCGTATCTTGTTCGACGGTCAGTGTGTCTTCTTTTGCATTCATCAGGAAGAACTCGTTGTCTCTCTCAGTCTGCTTTTTCCGACTCTTTTTCCAGCCACCTTCAAACATAGCCTCCCAGTTCCATGACTGTGACGGGAGTCCGAACACACGGTACAGTCCCACATTGTCAATCATCACGCAACTCTTCTTTCCTTTGGCGACACGCAATCCTCTTCCCACCATCTGCAAATACTTGGCAAGCGACAGTGTCGGTCTCGCTAATTGTACAAACTCCACGTCCGGGCAGTCGAACCCTTCCGAGAAGATATCCACATTCACCAACACCTGAATATCATTTGCGGAAGTATTCTTGAATCTCTCTATCAGCCGTCTCCTCTCCTCGGAAGGAGTTTTCGAGTCTATGGCCACGGCATTAATACCTTGCGCTTGATAATACCGAGCAATACTCCGTGCATGGCTAATATTAATAGCATACACGATGCCCTTCTTGTCTTTGGCAAACTCACGGAAACTCTGATAAAGTCTCTCGATGGAAGGTTGTTTATTCAGCACCGCATCCATTTCCTTGGCTTGGTAATCACCATCCGCTCCACGCTTCTTCAGCGAGTCAATCAGCCCCTGCGTCACGGAATCAGTCCTGATGCTCACGAAGTCGTAAACCGACAGCCGTCCCTTGCGGATAAACTCAGGAATATCCCACGACCGCACCAATACGTCAAACAAATCCGTAAACCCTTTTCCACTCAACCGACAAGGCGTGGCCGTCAATCCCAAGAACTTTGCCTTCGGAAATTGCTTCCACATTTCCTTATAAGTTTTGGCGAGCGCATGGTGTGCCTCGTCAACCACTATCAGTCTCGGCTCATCCTCAATCTCATCATAATGTCTTGATAGCCATTGCACAGACAAAGCTTTTATACGCTTGTCCATAGGAGAGATGCCATAGCGAGACAAGGTTTCCTCAATCTGTCCGACAAGCTCCCTGCGATGAGCGACAATCCACACTTTCACCTTCGGATTGTCTTTCACAAAAGAGTCCATGACTGCCGTCAACAGGTAGGTCTTCCCCGTACCTGTCGGCATCTGCGCCATCACGGACTGGTGAGACTTGAACGCCTCCTCAATCCGTGACTTCATGTCTATCTGGTAATCAAAGAGATGGACCACTTCCATCAAAATGAAAAATTGTGGTATGCTCCCAGACAATTTCGGGCATACCGTATTTCACAACCGTCCAGACATCAAGTTGGACAGATAAAAAAATGGGTGAACGGCTCATAATCCCCTGCCATGACAGGATTATGCTCCGCTCACCCGAAAAGTGATTATTCGTACAAACTCACGTTGATGTCAAACGGACTGTCGAAGTCTTTCAGCATGTCATGCCTGGTATCTTTCTCCGAAAGGTTGGCGTGTTCCGTGGGAATCCTCCAGTCTATACCGAGACTGTCATCAAGGATTGAGATGCCTCCGTCAGCCTCGGGATGGTAGAACTCGTCGCACTTGTACTGGAAAACCGCCGTCTCACTCAATACAGAGAAACCATGAGCGAAGCCACGTGGAATGAAGAACTGCTTGTGGTTGTCCTCCGTAAGCTCCACTGCCACATGCTTGCCGTAGGTGGGTGAGTCTTTGCGGATGTCGACCGCCACGTCAAGCACCCGTCCTTTCACGCAGCGCACCAGTTTGGTCTGGGTGAATGGAGGACGCTGGAAATGCAGGCCGCGCATCACGCCGTAGCCACTCATGCTCTCGTTGTCCTGGCAGAAATGCACCTTGTGACCCAATATCGGAGTGACCCTTTCGTCAAACTCACGCTCGCTGAAACTCTCGAAGAAATAGCCCCGGGCATCCCTGAAAAGGCGCGGCTCGATGATGAGCACGCCCTCTATGTCTGTCTTTATCACTTCCATCCTTATCTGTCCTTGTACATGTTGTCATAATACTTCTGGTAGTCGCCGGATGTCACGTTGTCCATCCACTCCTGGTTGTCCAGATACCATTTCACCGTATTCTCTATGCCCTCCTCGAACTGTAGGCTTGGCTCCCAACCGAGTTCACGCTGCAACTTTCGAGAGTCGATGGCGTAGCGCATGTCATGCCCCTTGCGATCGGTCACGTGAGTGATGAGGTTCAGGTCCTCATTCTCCTTACGACCCAACAGACGGTCCACAGTCTTGATGACCACCTTTATTATATCGATGTTCTTCCATTCGTTGAAGCCGCCTATATTATAGGTGTCAGCTATCCTGCCCTTATGGAAGATAAGGTCGATGGCTCTCGCATGGTCTTCCACATACAGCCAGTCCCTTACGTTCAAGCCCTCGCCATAAACGGGCAGCGGATTGCGGTGGCGGATGTTGTTGATGAATAGCGGTATCAGCTTTTCGGGGAACTGGTATGGACCGTAGTTGTTCGAGCAGTTGGTAACGATGGTCGGCATCCCGTATGTGTCATGGAAGGCACGGACGAAGTGGTCGCTGCTTGCCTTCGAGGCAGAGTATGGTGAATGGGGGGTGTACTTCGTCTCCTCGGTGAAGAACTCCTCACCGTACGCCTCGTGGTTCTTTCCGCTTGAAGCCTTGGTGGTGAAAGGAGCGGGAACGCCCTCAGGGTGTGTCAGCTTCAACGCACCGTACACCTCGTCGGTGGAGATATGGTAGAAACGCTTGTCGTCGTACTTCTCGGGCAGGCTCTCCCAGTATTCTTTAGCTGCCTGAAGCAAGGTCAGCGTGCCTATCACATTGGTATGGGCAAATGTAAACGGGTCTTTGATGGAACGGTCAACATGGCTCTCTGCAGACAAGTGGATGATGCCGTCAACTTTGTATTCCTTCATCAGCTTCTGCATCAATGGATAGTCGCAGATGTCACCCTTCACGAAGGTGTAGTTGGGCTTGTCCTCGATGTCTTTGAGATTAGCTAAGTTCCCGGCATATGTCAGTTTGTCGAGGTTGATGATATGGTAATCAGGGTATTTGTTGATGAACAGGCGTACCACGTGTGAGCCGATGAAGCCCGCACCGCCTGTGATGATAATATTCTTCATTATGTGTAATGTTTAATGTGTAACGTAGAGACGCGATTTATCGCATCTCCCCTCTTTAGTCGCGTGCGAATGCAGACGCGATGAATCGCGTCTCTACTGGAGGTTTTTGATACATTTCTCCAGCGAGTCCACCCAGTAGGGCACCTTCACCCCGAACTTCTCCTTGATTGTCCGCTTGTCAAGCACGGAGTATGCGGAACGCTTCACGGGTGAGGGATACTCAGAGCTGTAGCAGGGCTGTATGTCACAGTCCGTATGCCCTGCGATGCGCGCTATCATCTGCGTGAAATCGTACCATGAGCACACGCCCTCGTTCGAGAAATGATAGACACCTTCGTAATCGTTTCTATCAGAAGACGCCTTCACCTTATCGAGTATGGCCACGATGGCGTTGGCGAGGTCGAGTGCGTAAGTCGGCGTGCCGCACTGGTCGAACACAACCTTCAGCTGCGGCTTTGTGGCAGTGAGGTTCAGCATAGTCTTGCAGAAGTTCTTGCCGAACTCGGAGTACAGCCATGCCGTGCGGATGATGACGTACTTGCACCCCGAAGCCTTTATTTTCCGCTCACCGTGCAGCTTGGTCGTTCCGTACACACCTGTTGGCGTTCCCTTCTGGTCTGGATTGCAAGGCACGTTATAAGGTTCCTTACCAAAAACATAGTCCGTGGAAATCTGTATCAGCACACCGTCCACCTCTTCCATCGCTTTCGCAAGCTTCTTCGGGGCATCGGCGTTCAGCTTCTCCGCCAAAGCCGCCAGCTTCGGGTCTGTCTTGCAAGCGTCCACGTTGGTCCACGCCGCACAGTTGACTATCGCCTTCACGTCATTCTCCCTGACCATTTTGCGTATGGCATCCATGTCCGTGATGTCAAGGTAGGTGGTTTCAAGCCCCTCCATCTGATTGACATCCGTAAAGATATAATGGTCATCCGTATTCTTGCTAACGATACGCATCTCATTGCCGAGCTGTCCGTTGGCACCTGTAACTAATATGTTCATTGCTGTTAATGTTTAATTATCAATGTTTAGTGCTTAATTCGTATGTAACGCTCAAATAGCCATTCAACTAAACATTAAACACTAATCACCACACATTGACAACAGGAATTTCCCATAGTCGTTCTTCGCCATCGGCTTCGCCACCTCAATGAGCTTTTCCTTTGTTATCCATCCCTGCTCGTAGGCGATGGCTTCAAGACACGCCACTTTCAGTCCCTGGCGCTTCTCTATTACCTCGATGAAGGTGGAAGCCTCGGACAGCGAGTCGTGCGTACCAGTGTCAAGCCATGCGAAGCCACGCTGCAACGTCTGTACCTTCAGGTTACCCTGCTTCAGATACTCCTGATTGACGGTCGTAATCTCCAGCTCGCCACGAGCCGACGGCTTGATATGCTTGGCTATCTCCACCACCGAATTCGGGTAGAAATACAAGCCCACCACGGCGTAGTTGCTCTTAGGTTTTGCAGGTTTTTCCTCGATGCTAAGGCAGTTACCGTCCTTGTCAAACTCAGCCATACCGTAGCGTTCAGGGTCACTCACCTGATATCCAAACACCGATGCCTTACCGTCTTCCTCGGTCTGCCTAACCGTTTCACGAAGCAGGCCCGTGAAGCCGGAGCCATAGAAGATGTTATCACCTAACACAAGGCACACGTCATCCTTTCCGATGAACTTCTCGCCGATGATGAACGCCTGCGCAAGCCCGTCAGGTGACGGCTGCTCTGCATACTCGAACCTCACACCGAACTGGCTTCCATCCCCAAGCAGACGCTTGAAACCAGGCAAGTCATACGGAGTGGAGATAACAAGAATCTCCTTTATCCCTGCCAACATCAACACCGAGATAGGATAATAGATCATCGGCTTGTCAAAGATGGGAATGAGCTGCTTGCTCACCCCTTGGTGATAGGGTACAACCGGGTACCGCTACCACCTGCTAACACGATTCCTTTCATAATTATAATAAGTTCATTTGTTAAGAAGACTATGATAGACATCTGCAACTTGGTCAGTTATCTTCTCCCAGTCGTATTTAGACATGTCATAGTCAATGTGTTGAAACGGAGTTTTTACAATATCATGCAGTTTGCTGGCAAGTTCGTCAATATTGCCACAATGGAAATAATCATCTTTAGGTAAACCTACTTCCATATTGGCAGGAATGTCGCTCACCACCACTTTCACTCCGTAGCTCATGGCTTCCAACAAGGCTATCGGCAGACCTTCATGTGATGAGGGCAGACAATAGCAGCGGCAGTTGGTGAGCAAAGAATGCAGCTTGCGCCCTTTCACGAAGCCAGTAAGTACTACACCGTTCTCACGTGCCAGCTTTTTCAACGAGCGTGAATAGTCATCCTCAAAATCAGTATCGCCAGCCAAGACCAGCTTCATGTCAAACCGATTCTTCACTTTCACAAACGCTTCCACAAGATGGTGCAGGTTCTTCTCCGGAACGAAGCGGCACATGCCAAGGATGTACTTTCCTTTCTCTATGCCCAAATCCTCAAAGTATTCAGGATATTCGCAAATCTCTGGCTTCGACACACCGTTATATATAAGGTGTACGTTCTTCGTCCGTCCATACTTTTGCTGTATAAGCTTTTGTATGACATGGGAAATGACTATCACGTCGTCAGCGAACATGCACCCCATGCGTTCACCGAGCTTCAGTATCGTCTTGGCTGCAAAGCCCCACTTGTCACGGTCGTAGTCTGGTCCGTGGTGGGTGAACACCACCTTCATGCCGAGCGTCTTCGCATACGGAATGAGCAGCGCAGGTCCGATTGCATGTATGTGAACGATGTCCGCACCGAGACGTTTTGCCTCGTTTATGGCACGGAACGTATGGATAATTGCCTCGAACGACTTCTTTTTCGGTGACGGGATGTCCGCGAGCTTCACGCCGTGCCATTCCTTCAGACCGTCATTCACATAGTTGGAACGACGGATGACCGTCACGTCAAACCCTCGCTGTGCTATCCGTGGAAACAGCTCCTCGCAATGCGTCTCCACGCCACCCATCACATTCGGTATGCCACGGGTGCCGGTTACGACTATTTTCATAAAGTGGAATATTAATGATATGACAATCAGACGACTATAAAGCAGTGCCGCCGATTATATAAAATCCAATGAATAGTATATTCTATCCATTGGTATTGCTATTGAATTTGTTTTTACTTTTTCGAGTATCTTGGAGAAAGGCTCCTGTACGTTGTCAGATTTTGATGGTCTGCCTTATAAATAATGGTATCTATGAAATACAAATTACCATCAGAGCCTTTCAGCACATTGTTGGGAAGCGCATCAAAAATATCATATTGCCCGTTGCTGAAATACTCGCCGTCAAGTTGAGATGTGAAGCCGAGTTTTGTAAGCTCACATGCTATTTCCTCTTCCGTAGCCTCACGTTCCGCATGGATAAAAGGCTGTCGTAAGACCGCGCAGAATTTATTATCTTGATTGTATGCAAACCCCACACATTCATAAGCACAATCAGGAAACAACATATTGTGTACGAATATGCGCTCAAAGAAAGACTCAAGATTATCATCTGAATAACGGAAGTCATTCAGCTTAAATACGCAGTTGCTGTCAAAAGAGGTATAGACTTCATTCTCCGACCCTCTGTCGGCAAATGAGCCGTAGTCCTCAATCCTATTAATGAGACAGCCCTTATCTATTGCAAACTTTTCGAGTTCATGTATTTGGACTCCCTTGCAAGCCGTTGTTCCCGCAACCGCCTGAATTGACTCAAGCACTCTGCGTGCGACATCGGATGCTTCATCCAATAAGCCACGGAACGGAGTTTCTTCTCGTTTTCCGCCTTGTGGTAGTCTGTCAGCCTTATCGTTTCCATTCATCACAAATTTCTGATACGTATGCAAATATACACTTTTTCCGTATTAAATCAAAAATTAAAACAGAAAATATTACCTTTGCATATAAATAACGACCACATTGAACATGGAAGAACGACTCCAATACCTCGGCATCATCATCCTGTCATGCCTCTCTGCGCTGTGGCTGCTCATCACTGGCAGACACATCAGGTAGAAATTGGCAGTAAAATGCCACAAGCTTGGGGAAATAACTCTCCTTGCTGAAATTTGCATGGGCGAAATCCAGCGTGCTCTCACTCATAGCTATATATTCCACTTCGCTCATGCTGTCTGCTCTCTTTATGACGTTCCCAAGGTCAGAAGCATCACCGCTCTTAAACTGGTATCCAGTCTTACCTTCGATAATAATCTCAGGTATTCCTCCGATTCTCGCCCCAATCACAGGTGTTCCGACAGAATAAGACTCGATAATGGTCATCGGGTTGTTCTCATACCATTCCGATGGAACTATCACGAAATATGCCCCAGCTACTAAGCCTGTCAGTTCCTTGCCACGCTTGTAGCCAAGAAACTCTACGTTCTTCATCTTGTTCTCTGAGACAAAAGTCTTTAGTTCCTCTTCCTTTGGTCCTGTTCCGACAACCTTCAAACGATATTCGGGCATCGTTTGAAACGCTTTCAAAAGGGTCTTGACACCTTTCTCGTACGACAAACGACCGAAGAACAGATAATACCTTTCCTTTAGCATTTCTTTCGGTTCATCCACAATGGAAGTCGAGAAATTGTAAAGCGTGATATTGGGCTTGCTTTTCAACGCTGGCATATACTTCTCTTGAATCTCCCGTGCGAAGTTGCTCACATAGAAGAAACCGTCTATGTATTTTGCCGGATTGAAGAAGGCATTACGGAAATACATTTCTGCCGCCATCACCACACTCATCACTTTGCTCCCTTTGCAGCAGGTATGCGTGAAGCATTTGTAAAAGTACCTCCCCTTGCAATCCTCACAAATCCGTCCGTTTCCGTCACGAAACGTGTACGCAGGGCAGACGATACGGTAGTCATGCACGGTGAACAGAATGGGGATATGATGCCGCTTCAGTACTGGGAATATCGAAGGCGTTATCTGCCCCCACATCAGATGAATATGGGCTATGTCTGGCTTTTCCGCCTCAATCAGCTCCTCCATCTTCCGTGCCGCCTCGAAATGGTAGAAATAGTTCACTACATTTTCCACTTGTCTAAACATCCCTTTCCTCGTCTCTTTAGACTCTGGAAAATACTTAGCGTAAGGTGAAGGATTGTTCTCCTCCCATTTCAGCGTGAAGTACACTAACTGGTGACCGTTTTCCTCCAGCATCCTGCCGGTATTGAAACAAACAGTCTCCGCACCACCTTTGTTATAGTTATATACGTCGATTAAAAGGACTTTCATAATCAATTATTGCTTGATAACAAATATTCTCCATGCTTCGTCCGTCCCTCATTATCGAGAAACATATTCTCGTTGATATGGCATTTGTCTATTACCCGAAAATACACTTTCGCACCCTTTTGCAATACAATCTTCAAAGGAATCGTTTTATTCACCATCACCTCATACTTGAAGCTCTCCTTTAAACATGGGACAGACTTCAAGTTGATGAACTTGTCTGCGTCAATTACCTGCAATATGCTGTCATTGCGATCACGAATGACTATCTGAGGAAGCCAGAAGTCATCGTACAAGGGAGAATAACTGCGGTTGCCGAGGTGGAAATACACATGTAGACCGTTATCTTTTATGGAGGTGTGAGAAGTGGAGATGTGGAAACGGTAGCCGAGATATAAAGTAGCTTTTCGCCATCTGTTGAGATCAGTGTAGGGAATGGAAGACACATCCGTCAAAGACCATACACTGCAAAAAGAAATACCCCATCGCCGAATATCATTAAACATGAGACTGTCTGAAACTAAACGGCCATTATTTTCGCCTATGACGGGGGCTTTTCTGTATTTTTGTAAGGCCATCAGCATAAATTTCTGTCCATTATAAGAGAGTGAGAAATCCCCCCTGTCATAACTTCCCAAATGGTCTATGAACAAACCGAATTCCTTGCTACCCATCAACTGGCCATTTCTCTTTTTGAGTGTTCCGTATGTTGTCGTGAGCAGATAATATTCAAAGGTATGCAAGCTTTTATTCGTGGTAGTGCCTGTCCTCATGCCGAAACTGGGAGCCACCAGCGTATAATCTTTGAAATGTTTCTTATACATTTCCGCAATCTTTATATAAGATGTGGCATCTACATTAGAACCGTAATATTTGGTCATGCCTTCTCCCCATGGACCTACATAGCCCATTTCTATACGTGCTATGAAATCCCCCTTACGGCAAGAATCCTTTGCCGTAGTAGATGAGGCAAGATGCGGGGCTTTTACTTTTTCTTCCAAGTAGCGTGCGAAGGTTTCAAACATGGCATCATGCAATTTCTGTACGGTTACATTCCGCATATCCAGCAGGGCGATGTTTTTTGTCTGACTGAACTTCTTCGGAAATATCGCCTTGATGACAAATGGTGGATATTTCTGGCGAGACACTATCTTATATAATTTCTTAGGATAATTAATTAGCAACTTTTTGTCGTCCGTATTTGCACGTAGAAGAATGACAGCTTGTTTACATGCTTCATTCCCATTATATTCCGGGAATATACGTATATTGTATCTCTTGTTATCTTGATAGTTTATGTGTCTATCGAAATATTCTTTGATATTTTTATATAATTGTCTTTTATCTATTCTGCCATTGGATGTAAAGCACTCATCATTCAATATATCACTCATGTATATATATTTGAAGTCGGAGGCCACTTTCCATGACTGCTTTGCTATAGCGATTTTGCTCTTAATATTTATGTCGTATGTAGTAAAGCCTGAAACAGGATTGTTCAGGTATTCCTGTGCGTACAAACTTGAATTGAATACAATAAGAGCAAACGTCCATACAATTATATATTTAATCCATTTCATGCTTAAAAAGTCAATGTGATAGCTTATACAAATAAATTATAGGAATACTCCATCCTCTTTTTAGTGAATAGTAAAATAACCTTTTTTTCAGCGGCATCCTGTTTATTGGATAATCCGCAAGTAACTTTTGCAGTTTCTTATTCTTCCCTATCTTCTTTATTTCCTTACCAGCATCTTTTTGTGGCAAGCTTTTTATAGCATCACAGACCGTATATAACGCTTTCGCCAACAAAAACCTCTGTGTACGTAACTCGAAGTTGTCAATGTCCGTATTTAAGTGTTTCAACCTGTCACGTATTTTGTTGTATAGTGATATCGTTTTTTCAAATCTGTCCTCATCATATTTTGCCGTCAACGAACCGGAATTATAGCAATAGTTGTAATAGGGTGTCGGCAACAGCAACACTTTTGAGACACGTGAAGCATATTCCACTTGGAAAAGGATATCCTCAGACACATATATTCGTTCCGATTCAAAACGGATGTGTTCTCTCTGTATGACTTCATTCACATACAGCACGTTCCAGACACAATAGCAGTAATACAGCTCTTTATCAGTTTCTGGAAGTTGTCCTATTATATTCGTCAAATAGTCAGACTGCGCATCTATTACCTTGGGGACTGAAGGCATATTGGTTATCACGCCTTTCACAGATTTTTCACCGATGACTTGATTATAACCGCAAACAACCATCTGTGTGTTCCACTTTTTAATAGCCTTATAAAGGTTCTCATACATATCCGGCGACACATAGTCATCCGAATCCACAAAAGCCACATATTCACCTGTAGCCATATCCAAACCAGAATTGCGTGCATATCCAAGTCCTCCATTCTTCTTATGCACCACCTTAATGCGGTTGTCTTTCTTTGCGTACTCATCGCACATCTGAGGGCAACGGTCTGGCGAACCGTCATCTACCATGATGATTTCTATTTCCTTCAATGTCTGGCCCAAAAGAGACTCCATACAACGGTCGAGGTATTTCTCCACGTTGTAGATAGGGACTATTATACTTACTTTAGGCTTTTCCATATCTCCTTATTTCAATTTTCCATCCAACAACATCCCATAAAAAGTGGGCTTTCCGGCTTTCTCCAGAGGGTACTCCCGCTTCCATGTCAGCTTGAACATGTTCGTGTCATGTTTCATGTCCCGCCATTGCCGCTCATCGTATGGTTCACCCAACACCTTGTAAAGCTCATCACACTGAGGATTATTCGGACGAATGTCTGCAAAGGATTTGCGTAAGTATTCACTATGTCGTTGAGCCAAAACTATCAAATAATCCAAGAACAAGTAATCTATCAACGTGTCGTATTTCCTCCAATATTCAAAAGTAAAATCTCGGATAATGGCAAATACTTTCCTGTGGGCAAAATCACAACCCAATGAATAATTTGCAAAATACCCCGAAGCCACAGATGCGTGGAAATAATCAGGTCGTTTGATTGACCACAATGGCCAAGAGAAATACTGGCTGATGTCTCCAGTACAGAAGAAGGTGGAGTCCACCCACATGCCTCCGTATTTGGACAAAAGCGACAAGCGCAGCAAGTCGGAATAGTGGGTTCGTGACATAATACCGGCTTTGCGTTTACGCTCCACCCATTCAGGAAATGTCACAAAGTCATGGTAATTGTCTTCCGTAATGATGATTACCTTATGTCCGGGAGCATTTGCACGAATGGTGGCGATACATCTTTTCACAATATCCGGAGCCTGATTCTCCCCTTGCCACCAGCACACCCAGATTACATCACTGTATCTTGAATCAGAATCCAACTGTGCATTATCAAAATTGTATGTCGCCACAAAATCCTTGTAGCAGTTCTCCAGATAATTCAGCATCACCTCGTGTTTCTTCAGCAGGTGTCGCTTGAAGAGCGGATATTCCTTATATCCGTTATGGTTCATAATCTGTATGTCCACCTTGGCTATAAAGGTGGTGATGGCATCACTCCATGAGGTGATTTTCGCTATCTTACGTGTAGCATCGATTTCTTCCAGTATTCGGTGGCTCAACCGCTTGATGTTTCTGTGATTATTTGGCATGATTATTTTATTAAAGAACAGACCTAATCCATTCTATCGTTTTACTCCTATACTCTTGCAAACTCTTTTGTTCCTTATCCATGTCGTAGAAAGGATTTAAGGTGCTCAAAGCCGTATTCATCTTAACTGCCAACTGTGGCAAGGACACAGATTTAAGCAAAGAGCTTTGCCTGTCATCCCCTCCATCAGGAACAATGGATATTAAAGGTCGTCCGAAATTAAGAGCGAAAGCCGTACCGTGAAAAGACGAGGTAATCACAATGTCCGCATTGTGGAAATAGTCTATGAATGATGGAATGTCGGAATCTATCACCGACTTGCATTGTAATCCATATTCACGTACTTCAGATGCTTTACCATCAAGCACATAGACGATATATCCGTATTTCCGTTGAAAAAATTTGGCGACCTCATAGATGTAGGGCTGTGGTTTGAAAGCGTAATCCAACATATATAAGAGTATGTAGGGTTCTTTCTTTTTGAAAGACGATCGAGGCAATGCGCTCAGCCAGTCAGAAGCCGAAAGCGTCAAGGTCGGATCGGCAGTCAGTTCGACATTGGTATTAATGCCCAATTGTTCCCGAATGATTTCCACACCGTGCTGTTCCCTTACGGAAAGTGCGGAGAACCGTGTCAAGTATTTCTTGAATTTTTCAGTGTATTCATTGGGCAATTCTTTCAGCGCAAAACTTGACGAGAAAGATATTTTCCCCTTTTCATCTGGAACAAATGACAAAAGATAAACAGAGTCTCCGTATGAGAAACGTGTGTTCCACACCTGGTCGCTACCGACCATGAATTCATCAAATGATGACCAGTCCTCCTTTTCCAATTCTTCAAGAGACCAATAAGGTCTTGACAAATGAAGGAATTGTTTTCTGAAGCTTTCCAAGCGCTTCGCTTTCCTGTGCCTTGCAAACAGCCCAAGTTGAAGAAGGATTTTGTCTTTTGTATTCAGCTTGTATGCACCATGAGCATAATACCAGTCGTTTTCCCTCCTGTAATCAATGAATACGCATTGATGCCCAAGCTTTTCAACCAGCACTTGAGTGGCGTATGCCTGCAGTACAGAACCAAAATTAGGAACGGAATAAATTGTCAATACTCCTATTTTATTCATGCTCTCAATATTTTATTAGGCGCAGTTTCCGCATTGCTTTCAATGGAAATTCAGTAGCACGCATTATTTTATCAATCCTTTCAAGTGGCATACCGCTTTTCAAAAGACTAAACATGAACGGGCGCAGAGGATGTGCGTGTGCATTACTTGCCATTTGCCCCTCACAAACTGTCGCCACATCTTCAGGTATAAGATGAACGGAACTTAATTCGCCAAGCAGAGCTCTCCCTCTTTCTGTTAATGCGAGAACGCCTGTCACACCCTTGTCCTCGTTCTTGTATGTGTCACCCCACAAGTCGCCAATACGGATATCCGCATACGAGTTGGTCATCTTGAAGCGGCATGATTTTGTGCACTGCCTACCCATACACTGGTGTCCGAGAAAATATCTGTAAAACAAGTCGCCTTTGGTCCATCGGGAATAGAAGAATCCTTTTTTTTCCCTTATTAACATATTGTAAGAGTCGTGCCAGTCTACTTTCTCACAGGCTTCTTTAGAGGCTACTTTCATCGCCCATGAGTCATGCCAGCCAGTGGCCTTGTTTCTCCAGGAAGCATAGCCTATCGGTCCGACTTTCTTCTCCGCATATTCCTTGTACTTGTCCCACAAGAGCATTGACGGAACGCCATGGCAGAAGAAATCCACAAGGAAAAAGTTTTTCTCCGCCCGTTTACGCTTTATGATTCTGCGCAGTGAGGCTATCTGACAGGGGGTGCCGACCACCACATACTTCTTCTTGAAATCGATATTTGAGAAAGCCTCCGTTGTGTCGCTTTGTATGTATTTTGAACCGGCACTTTGTTTCAGCTCTTCCAAATCTTCCGTGAGATAATGTATTGCAAGCCCTTTCTCCGCATCGTATTTCACGCCACAGAAAATATAACCTTGTCCCACAAGGTGCTTGGCTATCTCATAGCCTGTACCTCCAGAAGATGATGTCTTCCTCACATCAGCATTCTTACTCCACGATGCAAAACCTTTAACACCCGCATTATCAAATTCATCCTTTGTGTTGTAGAACGAGCAATTCTTCAAGCACAGACTGCAATTGATGCACTTGCTTTCGTCAGTGATATAAGGTTCATAGAAACCGTCCGCATTTAAACGCATCTTTACGATATGCTTCGGACAGGATATGGAACATATTCCACAACCGAAACAGTTGTGGATAAGGGAAATATTTTTCATTTTATTTTCTTGTAAAGAATGTACTTAAAATATATCTTCGCAATAGTCAGATAGGAAAGATAATTCAATGGACTTTTTCTTATTGAATTAAAAAGATTCTCTGTAAATTCTTTATCTTGAGAAGTAGTGGAATTGTCTAATAGATTCAAAAGATACGATTTATACATTATGCAGTTCGCAATAATATCATCATTACACACAGTTCTAATCTTTTGAATGTTTTGTTTTAGGATTTTAAATCTCTCGGCTTTATTATTTTTTAGTTTCCTCATTGCCGAACTATCATGTAACACATAATTATAGTGACCTAAACTTGACAGCGCATATAAGGATATATCTTTCAAGAGCATAGCAAAGAAAAGCATATCTTCTCCTATTTTCGTATTCTCATCAAATTTACGGTCTTTTATCACATCTAATTTGATGAGCTTATTCCATAATTCATTATTTCTTTCATTTATAAAGAAACTAATGACATGATGTTGGCCACTTATTATTTTCGATTCCCTTATCTTGTTATTATGAGATATTGACCCATTATCTATTATATTATACGACTTCTGTATCACATCACAATCCATATGATTTGATTCTATATTGAGAAAATCATTACTGAGATAATCATCGGCATCTACAAACGACACCCATTCACCCTTTGCTAAAGATAATCCAGTGTTACGCGCTGAACTTACTCCTCCATTTTGTTTATGTATTACATGAATACGATCGTCTCTTCGAGCATAATCGTCACAGATGAATTTGGATTTATCAGTACTCCCATCATCAATAAGCAAGAGTTCAAAATTGGTATTTTTTTGTGATAATACGCTTTCTATACAGCGGGATACGAAGCGTTCCGCATTATATACGGGAATAATAATCGATACTAATGGTGTGATCATAGCTATTAAGACAGTTTTCCTTTAAGCAAATACGCATAAAATGTGGGCTTTCCGTCCATTGTCT
This sequence comes from Prevotella sp. P5-108, assembly GCA_963608705.1. GTDB lineage: Bacteria > Bacteroidota > Bacteroidia > Bacteroidales > Bacteroidaceae > CAVDHB01. Next base: position 70,098 of record CAVDHB010000075.1, on the reverse strand, counting down.
CATGGTGTTTCGCCTTTCTGGACAACTTGTGAAAACTCGTGTCTTTTGTGATACGGTGAAATTCACTTTTATTATAAGGTGTATTCATCAGCCTTTCCAGATTGTGCAATTGAGGGTTGTTATATGGTATAGCATCAATAAGACTATGAACTGAACTCAATTCCATATAACCCAACTTAACAAGATAATCAATCAGATAGTAATCTATCAAACGGTTTTCCTTTTTCCAATATTCATTGAACATTTCGCACATGAATCGGAAAAGAACACCATGTTGTTGTCCTCCAATCATAAATCCCGCCCATTTACAGTCTGATACATAAAAACCATATTTTTCCCCTTTTCTTGAAAACAACAGATTGTTAAAGATTGTATCTGGTATATCAGCAGTTAAAAAGACCGTGACATCTAGCCATAGACCTCCATGCAGATATAAAAGATTAAATCTCAGAATATCAGAAAAATGAGTAAAAGTGATTATTCCCTTGTTCAGTTTTGAAACAATGTATTCAGGAATTTTCGTATATTCTTGATAGTTATCTTTTGTTATCATTATTATCCTCGCTCCGTTAGAATGCTTAGCGATAGAATCTAGACATGATTTGGTCAATGCGTCCATGTTTTCTTTTCCCTGCCACCAGCAGCCCCATATTATCTTATTATTGGGGCTGTTAACACCATTATCCACACTGGCATTCATTTTCTTTATTACATCGGAATATTTTTGCCTTAAATAGGCCAATATGAGCTTGTCTCTTTCACGTAATAACAAATCGCTCAATCCACATCTGATTCTTTGCGCAAAGAATGCACCAAAAGAAAACATGGCGATTGTCAGCCCGAAAGATTTGCGGTCTTTACGAAAATTACCACACAAATCAATTAACTTCGCTATTTTCATTTATTCAATAAGTTTTGAAGGAATTGTTTGGAAGCTGATGTATACTGAGACAGTTTCTCATCTATCCTCAATTTTCCATAATCTATATTCTTAACGGTATGCACATCATCATATACCACCCTGTTCTCTAATCCTATTGACTCCAATAAGGAGGTGAAACGCAAATCGCTCCCTGAATTAGAAGCTATGGTATAAAAATCACGATGGTATAGAACGGAAAATACTGTAGCATGAAAAGAGTCTGTAATGACGAATTTTGCATTTTTTACGTAAGATACGAATCCATCTGGTGACAATTTTTTTCCCTTGCAATCAATAATTGTTTTCACACCTAATCTATGAGCGACTTCAGAGGTGACAGATTTCACTTTCTGGATATTTTGTATTCCAACGACATACATAAAGAGATATTCCTCTTCTTCTTTGATGGGTGAAACGATAGCATCCCAAGTAGTCCTATTTGTTAACAATGTAGGGTCTACAACTTGAACAATTTGTTTCCCTGTATACGGTTCCAATAATTTTATCAATCCTTTTTCTCGGACGGATATGCTGTCAAGACAAGCCAGACCCTCTGAAATTGTCTTTCCCTCAGATCCGATGTATTCCCTGTTCTCCATACTTGCGGCATAGCTTGCCTTTAATCCATGATTTGTTTGATATTTACCGAAATAAATCAAATCATATCCACCAGTCAACTTTGAATTCCATATCTGATCACTTCCATGCAAATACACATCCATATCTTTGGGGATATCCTCTTCATGACAAACCTTCGAGGTAACTCTTAAATATTTTCTTATGAACTCTCTAAAAAGTTTCTTTTTGCCAATCCGATTGTTGATATTTAGTATTTCCCGTATAATACGATAGAAACATCTCACAGGATTCTTGGACAGACATCTGCGAATGGAAAAACAATCATACTGGCTCTCTATAAAAGGTTGCCTATAGTCTATAATCCTTGCGTCTGCCCCTTGCTTACAAAGATACTCTTGTAAAGCATAGGCTTGCAACACGGCTCCATAGTTCAGAGCTCTATGAAATGTAAGTATTCCTATTTTCATGCTTATATTGTTTATGCGCTGTTTCTACCATATACAGGCATACAGCCTGCACTATAAAATTTCCCTCTCTGAAGAATTCCGCTGTCGTTATTGATGAGACAACAAGGTATATGAACCAAAATCCGACATAATAATATTGCGGATTGACTTTCAGCCGAAAACTTTTTATGCTGTAAATAATCATACACAGTACTGGTATGATTCCAATCATCCAGCTCAACCCCAACAATCCCCAGTCCATATAAAAGATTCCCATGCTTCCAAGATATTCAAAAGTCTTATACAGGCTTGTTCCTGGTATGGACAATCCTGTGCCGAAAAAATATTCCACAGGTGATTTGAAATAATCAAACAGGTAGTAGTACAAGGTTACATTGCGTATATAATCTTTGTTTGATAGCGTTTCCGCATTGTCTCCGAATTGTTTTTCCCACATATATTCCACTTTATCGGAAATAACTGGAATCTGCAACAATAACAGAGCGACAATTACAGCTCCCGCAAATATGAACAACGTCTCTCTCTTAATACCTTTTATCTTTAAAACCAGGAAAAACAAGAATAACACGGAGAATGCAATCATCGTTCTAAAAGCCATAAGAAGTACGACGAGTAATGACAGACACATTATTACCAGCCATTTCCTCTCCTTCAACGCCAAATACTTTGTCGCCCCAAGAAATATACCTAATGTCGCTAATCCACTGCCAATCATCCTGAATCTGACATCTTCTCCTTCAGACCTCATTATGTCTTCATTCATAGGGAGGAATACTATTCCTTTTTGATAAAGTAAGAATTGCACTATGTAAATCAAGTCAAAAGTTACAACTAAATAAACAATGCTCTTCTCTGTATTTTGTATAGTGGGACGAATATAACATATTAAAAAATAGAATAGTATCATCAGTATGACCGGACTTGCTTTAAAAGATGAAAGAAAATCTTGTCCCCGAAAAACAAAACTTGAAATCATACTCATAATTAATCCCACCAACAGCCATATAATGACCTTTTTAAAGAGATATTTACGTTTTATACCAATAACAACAAAAGGTAATATAAAAGTTAAAAGCAGTGTGTTTGTGATATTTACTACACCAAAAAAAGTGAGGAAAAACAGCACAAGAACTGTTAAAGGTATGACTTTTTTCAATGTACTTACCATATTTTCAACCACTTTTTTACTGTATTTTTTGCAGAACGAATACCGGCTATCATTCTTTTTCTATATTCGTATCGCCATCCAATATATCTCTTACGAACAACTTCAAATCCCTTGTTCTCGTACTCTACAGCAAAACTATCACTCAATGGACTAAATATGGAAGGTTTGATCAAATTGGGTTGCATACATTGTTGCAATTCAAATTGTAAGAAATTTATATTTCTCGTCACTTTTTGAAATATAGTGATAGCTTTCTCCGTATTCACAAGAAGCAAAGAAACACCTTTATTGTCCTTATTGAAGTCTGAATTAAATTTATACAATCCCCAAAAGTCACCTATTGTGAAATCTGAAGGTCTCCTTGTATTTGAGAATTTGCAAACACTACAACTTGATCTTAGCATAATGTTCATAAAGAACAAGTCTTTGTATTTTGTGGCTTCTATTTTCTTTCCGTTAGAGAATACATATGACTCAATATGTCCAGCCCAACCAATACGAGACTTATCCCTGAAATTTACTGTAATGATTTTTCTCCCATGTTTTTTCTCGAGCCACAAAATGTAATCCCTCCATATGTATGGACTTGGAACACCGTGGCATACTATATCCACTAAGATTAAATTTCCCCTTAATCTCTTTCCTACATAGGAGTTTAATCCTGCGGTTTGACAAGGTGTCCCAGAAAAAAGTACAGTTAATCCATCACGTAAGTCTTTTTTTACTTGACGGAATACAGTATTCATGTCGCTTTGCACATACTTACTTCCTTTAAATTCGTTTCGCTCCTCCTTTGTCACAGCTCTTTTATGTACCACACGGAAATGATCAGTGTACCCAGCTCCATAAACTACACCACCATTTTCCAATATGTAGTCTGATATGGCAATGAAGGCCGCTCCACTACGACTTGTCTCAATCTCATGTATGTTTTTATGACGAACCGCATAAACTCTTGGCTTTTTAAGATTGGATGAAATATCGTAATGGTCATTAAAAGCACATACTTTCTCACACAATCCGCAATTGACACACTTGTCCCTGTTCACTTCAGGATAAAGGAAGCCAAGTGCATCTGGCTTCATTGTGATAGCGTCATGAGCGCATATACTGGCACATGCGGTACATCCACAACAATCAGCCGGATTCTTAATGTCTATCATTTATTTGATATTTTATTTTTTATCTGCTTTATCTTCCCTATCACAAATTTTCGTTCCGTTCGGTTACATCCTATGAAAAATTCGGCTAAAACCGTACAGAGCAATGATATTATTGTTATTAATAGGAAAGACATAAATGTCTCATTTAGTACTTTTGATGTCCAAATAGGTATTAACGATGCTGTGCATGTCACCATAATGACATTTGCATATACGTGTCGCAAATATTTTCTTGAGGAGAGTCCTATTAATCCCCTTAAAAGATAAAGACGTGCGGCCAGACAGCATTGAGAAATACAGATAGCCACAATCAGCACCGTCTCTGGAATACAGCTCATTCTCAACAATACGTACGAGACAGGCAAGTTAAGTATCTGTAATCCTCCTACAATGATTTGATAATTCTTTATCTTTCCCGTGGCAAGCATCGCCGTGATAAGCGGCTGAGACACTGATTCGCTCATTGCGAAAATCAATACCAATTGGACAAACAGCACGGCATGTTCCGGAACAATCTTCAGCCAAAGTGTTAAAATATAATGTGTATTTACCAATATAGGCAATGACAACAGCAACAACATATAAAATGACAGTCTCGCACCTTGGAATATTAGCGTCATCATATAATCCCTGTTTCCCGATGCGTATGACTTGGTTATCTGCGGATTAATAGCCATCATGAAGTTGATCACAAAGCCATTGATTGCATTGTTCACCTGAAAAGCCACACCTCTTGCGGCATTGACAGCGGGACCGCAAAAAAGATTTATGACGATATTACCTCCCTGATCACGTAATACGCCCGAGGCGGCACCGATGAAATTCCAACCTGCAAATCCGAACATCTTTTTCAACAAGTCCTTGTCCCAACAAAAATGATAGGTGCATTCCTCAAAATGCTTTTTGCAGTAATGGCCGTATGTATAACGGACAATCACGGCAACCAAACACATAAGAATCGCATAGTATATCAGTTTGTCTATTGGAGACCATAGAATTAAAAATGCGATGGCCAACTTCCCCGAAACCTCCAATATGCTTATATAAGCAAATGCGGACATACGCTCATGGGCTATAATGGAAGCGTTGTATGGAACACTTACAAGATTAATTACAAATGTAATAATGGAGAATTGCAGCACCCAATTGGCGGCGAAAAGCCTGTCCGCAGGTATAGTCATCTTTGTGTTAAGGAACCAGACACCAACAGATTCTACAAGTACCACGATAATCAACGATATAAGTAGTTGAATCGTTACTGAAGAGGAAAAGATTTGGTTCAGCCTCTTCACACTTCCACCTTTACCTAATTCATAGGTGATAAATCGACTTATTGCCGCAGACAATGAGCCGGAAATAACTGTGAACATGAACACGACACCACCAATCACATTGTAGAGTCCAAAATCTTGTACTCCCAGTGCGTTCAATATGACACGACTCGTGTACAGAGACACTGCCATCATAAAGAGCATTCGGAAGTAAAGAAGTAGTGTGTTCTTCGCTATTCGTTTGTTGTTATCTGAGGATTGAATTGACATTTTTAAAATTTTGATTATTAGTCAATCTAATTTTGGAAGCTGTCAGAACATTTGTTTTATATACTTCCAGCATTCTTCCGCTTTTTCCTTACATTCACGAACTTAGGGTCTTCGCTTGTACGTTTCTTATAATCATGACGGAGCATTTGCTCCAACTCTTCCATACGCTGTTTCTTCCCTGCTTTTGCTTCCATAAAACGTTTCATTGCGGCATTCCGTTTTTCCCAGAATTCTTTATTTACAGTTTCCATATCATTCAAATTTTCATGTTTGCTGTAAAGGTATAAAATTTAATCAGCCAAATGTTTTGATGATAAATTGTTATTGGAGTTAGACTTATTTGCGAATGTACGGACTGTGCTTCTTTACTGGATAAATCCGTCGGAAAAACGCATATACCTTCGTTGCCCATCGAAGGTATATGCGTTGCCCATCGCATAAGGCTTCGTCGGCCATCGAAGCCTTTTGCGTTTTTAGACGGGTTTCCCTTGCGTCATACATTCCTCAGGCTCTTGTTTCCCATCGTGTAATGATCGCCCACCACATACTCGCTATGGTCCAGCTCCTCGGTGATGTACGAGGTGGTATAGATGACCTGGTAAGAGTCCGTGTCATATTCTTTCAATTTCTCTATCAAGGTGGTCTGGAATTTCTGCGCACGCTCTATCTCGATACCCTTGTCCTCCATGTTGTCGGCGAAGATGAAGCGGGGATAGCGCATCCAGTCGATGTCGAGGGAGGCGAAGAAGAGGGAGAAACGTGCTACCAGTTTCAGAAAGAAGGAGGACGAGGCACTGTATTTGTTGTTGCGGTCGTGGAGATAGACCAGATTGTTGGAAAAATCAACTATGAAGTCGGATGGATTGGCGTCAGAGAACGCCCGCTGGCTTTTCTTGTCGTTATGAAGGAAATAGACTCCATACGCCTGTATCTTCTTCATGACTACGGAGCGATGCTGGTCTTGCCGTGACAGCTTGGCTTGGATGAATTGCCTGTTGGACTCCAACTGCGCCTCCAGCTGTTCCTGCTTCTCAACCAGCATCTCGTATTTCTCCGCCAACTCGAGCATCGTGTAGTATTGCAGTATCTCACCGTTCAACAGCCCCTTCCTGTACATCTGGTCTTCGATGGCCTCCTCCTGACTGCTACGGACGTTTCCCAGCAGTTCGTCCAAGTTCCGGCGCGCGGTCTTGCGTTTGGCTTTCAAGCCGCGCAACTTCGCCTTGGCCTCGAGCAGTTCCTTCTCGTCGTGACGAAGGATGGATTCCGACTCCTGCTTCTGAAAGCTGAACTCGGAGATGAGACGCTTGGCCTGGGTGACGCCGGATTTGTTGTCCACTTCCCGCTTGCAGAGGGGACAAACACCTTCGGGTGCTTCTTTGGGCAATGGGGACAGACACTCCGGACAGTATGCCAGACGGAGGTTTCCCAACAGCTCACGGGTGCTGACGGAATGACGCAGGGAAACCTGCTTCCGTTCCAGCTCCGCAATGAACATCCGCGTGTCCTCGATGTCATGCCCCAAGAGATCGATTAGATCTTCCGTCTCGTCACATTGCTCATTCAGCGTTCTGACTTCCGCCTTCAGCGTCTCCGTTTGGGACTTCTTGGCCTTGCCGTCTGTTTCTCCACAACGCAAATGACGGATGTGGTCATCGATTTGAGCCATCTCCCGTCTTTTGGCGGAAATGAGTCCTTGGATGTCTGCCGAGGAACGTTGCCGCGGAGAGAGTGTGGTCTCTAAAGAACGGATGTCTGTTTTCGTATCGGACAGGGAGGACTCCAGCTCTTTCCGCCGCATCTTTGCGGCATAGAGTTCCTCATCGAAAATACCCAGAAGCAAATCCGCCACGGTCTCACGGGTGGTCTGGCTGTCAAACGGCTCATACAGGAACAACGAAGAGGTGGGCGACTCCTGGTCTACATAGAGCAGACGAAGCAACTGGTGCAGGGTGATATTGCTGTCTCCCTGCACGACGGGCATTCCCATCACCTCGAAAAGCACGTTGGAAAAACTGCGCCTGTTGTCAGAGGCTTTATAACCGTAAGTACTTGACTCGCAATTATGGGAAAGAGCCTCGTCGAGCGTTCCCCAATAGATGGTCATCCCCCGTTGTCCCAGCATCCTGCCGTTGTCGTCTTTTTCCAAGAGACGTGAAAGTGTGAGTGTGGCGCCGTCGGTTTCCACCTCCACCATCACTTTCGAGCATCGACGCACCTCGGGTACAAAACGGGTGTAATCACCCCCCAGGCCATAAAACAACAGATGCGTTATGGTGGACTTGCCACTGCTGTTGGCGCCCCGTATAATGTTGACTCCATGGTGGAACGTCTCGTCATACGCCACCTTGCCCTCGGTGGTAAGCACATACAGACGGTTGACGAAGAGATTAACAGCCATCGTATTTATATTCCAATAGTTGTGTACGGTATTTCAGTCCGTATGTCCCCGCAAGCGGAGTGGTACGGAAACAATAGTTGAGCCAGGAGATGACGTTCCGCTCCTTAGCCGGCATTGCGTCGAGTCCGGACATCACTTGCCGCATCTTTTCCCGGTTGACGACCCTCACTTTTTGCTCCAGCAGGAGACGCGGGGCTATCAGACCATGGCTGGCCATATGGCTGAGAGCTATCATCTGGTAAGGACGTAGCCGCTCGAAAAGGCGGCGGTCGTGCGTAGTCTCATTATAGGAATTGGGCTTTTTGTCTATATATTTCCCAAGCTCTTGCTTGAAATCCGTCTCCGTGGTTTTCAGTCTTATTTTATATGCCTTGTAGGGGAAGAGCAGGTAGAAGTCATAGATGCGCAGACGGTCCACCTCCACAAAGTCCTCTTCCTCGAAGTCACTCAGGATGTAAAGCATACGGTAGATGCCGTTGAACGGGTCGAATGCCGGATTATACATCGTAGAGAGTCCAGTTGATGTGACAGTTTCCGGTGAGATAATATAACATGCCAAAGATGTCGTCCTCGTTGTAGCAGAGGCAAGTGTCTTCCGTTCCGTGGATATTCAGCTCCTGCATGACAGGCAGCACGACTTTTTCGTACACCGTGCGGTTGATTTCTCTGAGTGGCCGTCCGTCCTCTATCAAGGGCAGTACGTAATTGTCAAAGCGGTTGCATACGATGGCGAAGAGATAGCTGTCGATGCGTTGCGCCGACTCATAATACTGGTACCTGGTCGCTTTCTTGGCATAATGTTGTTTCTTACGGCACGCCTTGTCAATGAAGGGCTTTCCGAACCCTCCGTCCGCAAGCTTTCTTTCCAAGCCTATGGTATGAGGCAGTTTTGTACGGTACCGCCTGATGTCTTCGAGCTTTTTCTGGAGTTTGATGTCTTGGTCGAACTCGTCTCTGAGTTTGCGAAACCAACTGGCAAGACGAGTGTCGGATTGTGCTGGATGAAAGTGGTTGTTGACCTGGGTGGCGTTGGGGGTGTAGCTGCCCACATTCGACATTCGCACATCGCTGTAGCTGTTGTCATCGCCCGGGTCGCCTTTAATATCAATATTCAATGTATATGCGTGTTTAAGGAACAGGCAAGGTGTCAGGCATCAATCAACTTCTCCACCTCGCTGGTTATCTCCCGGTTGGCTGGATATGTGCGGAGCTGTGCCCGCACTGAATGGTCCTTGTCGCCCTCCAACGCTTCGGTCAATTTCACGGCGTTGTCCTCGGAAATGACCTTCCTTTTACACATTATATATATAATGTTGGCGATGAGGTTGCGGTTGAAGGTGGCGTTCTTCTGTTTGCCAGGCTCATAGACCGCCTCGTCCACCTCTGAAACGGAAAGTGTCTTGGTCCACAGCGTGTCATAGCGGTTCTTCCAGTCCTTTGCCACATACGGCTTCAGTCTTGCCACATATTCCAAAATCTCAGCCTTGCGCTGTGTACGCTCCGCGTCTTGCGGTGCTTTGTCGGTGGTTGGCGCGGCCTTCGTCTTCTCCGCATAGTTGTGGTTGATGACGGTAGTGGCGTTGGGATTGTAGTTCTGCACCTCACCTATATGTATCTCTTGGTACGTGTTGCCTGTACCCGGATTGCCGGTTATATGTATGTCCATTGTAGTTTCTTTTAATAGTCGTATCTTGTTGAATTACAATATGAAAGAAAGAAGAAGCTTGCCGTCCACTTTCTTCCTTGCTTTCGCTTCTCCGAGGCGGTATCTTTGCATTGCAGTTCAGGGAAAGCGGGACCGCTCATCTGGATAACTTATATATAGTCGGGCGCAATGACTGCTTGCGTATGCTCCAAGTCCCATACCGACGATGGGCGTTGACAATGATAAACTATAGTGTGTACATGGCGCCAAACCCTCTGAAACCGGAGGTGGCTCCCAAGGCTTACGCCAAGCCACAGGCGAAAGAGGTGATGTCGTTCCGCCACTTCATCCGGCACATCGCCGACCATGGCGGGTATACGCGTGGCAAGGTGAAGGGGGTGCTGTCTGATATGTGCGAGTGCCTGGTGGAGATGCTCTTGGAAGGCAAGAAGGTGTCGCTCGATGACTTGGGAAGCTTCTGGATATCCTTCTCCTGTGAGGGCGCCGAGAATTGCGAAGTCTTCACAACCGACAAAATCAAGAGCGTAAACATCATCTTCTCTCCGGGATCTGATTTTGAGAATCTCATCGGCAGGGCGGAATTTGCGCCAGTGGCAAGCCGCGCGGCCCAGGCCGCGACCTTGAAGGCTGAGAAGACTGGGGCCAAGACGGTGGATCTGGAGGCCGCAAAGAAAAAGAACAACAGTTCTTCTTCAGAGACTGACACGAAAGAACCTTCGGGTGAGGGTAATACCACCCCAACAGACCCTGACGGCGAGATTTAATCCCACTGACTGATGTTTCACTTTTTAAATCAAAGAATTATGCGTAATTTGACTGAAAATCCCGGTAATGGTTCCAAGAAAATCTCTTGGGTGTCTGTCTTGAATGCCGTGGTGCAGGCGATTATCGCTGCGCTCACCGCACTGGGCGTAAGCTCGTGTGCCAATGCCATCACTCATCTATAACGTGTCTGTCGCCATGACAAAACGAAGTCAATACATGTCGGCTGACGAGGTGAAGTACTTGGTTCTGCATTGTTCGGCAACGAGGTGCGACCGTGACTACACCGTGGAGATGCTGCGTAAAGACCATCTGGCACGTGGCTTCCGTGATATCGGGTATCACTTCTATATCCGCAAGGACGGATCAAGGACGCAGCATCGGATGCTTCTGGAGGTCGGCGCTCATTGTGTACCTTATAATAGATGCTCCGTCGGCATCTGCTATGAGGGTGGTCTGAACGAAAAGGGTGAGCCTGGCGACACGCTGACGGCCAGACAAAAGGAACGAATTACAGAGTTGCTGATAATTCTTCACAAGCTGTTCCCGAAAGCGAAGATTGTGGGACACCGCGACTTGCTCGGCACTATGCCAAAGGCTTGTCCCTGTCTGGATGCCCACGCTTTGTTTGGGTGGATAGAGGAGTTGTAATTTTTATGGGCTTGGTGATAAGTGCGTCATCAAGCCCCTCCTGTCTGTCACTTCTTTTTGAACACTTTGTCCGTATTTCTCGTTTGCTTGAGAAATGAGGGGAACTTGAAATATCTCCAAGAGTCCAGCTCCTGCAACTCGGCCATGCCTTTGTGCAGATGCCTGACGATGGAACGGCTATTGGATTCCTCCCCGCACTGTTCGACAATGCGATTGAACAACCCGGACAGGGTTCTGTCGGGGTTGAACGTGTCACTGACATAGTTGTACAGCTCGTCTTCTGCAAAATGGGTGGCATATACTAAGGAGGTGGAAAGAAACTTTAAAACGGCTTCCGCCACCTCTTTGTTTTCCAAATGTTCCTCAATGACTCCTTTACTTGCTGTCAGGGTTTCGGCCACCTTCGTCATGTCGAGTTTGCCGTCCGCCTTCACAAACACCTCTTCCAGTTTAGCGTCGTGAGAGATGACGGAAGGTTGGTCTGTGACCGGCACCTTATGGAGCAGGACATAACGCTGGAGCAACTTTCGCCAAACCAGCAGGCGCGCTCCTTGCCACACTTCCACGGCAGCGGCTGTGAGCTGGGTGAGGAGTGAAGTATTATGAGTGAGGAATTCATTGGCTTTTCTGCCTAATTCCTCTGGATCGGTTGTGTAGTCTGTGTCTGTTTCCAGGGAAAAGCCGCCTATACCATTCGTATTTTCGAACTTATAGGGGCTTTCCGTCAGCAGGTAATGCAGACGGGGGTATTTTTTCGCTTCTAAGTCATCGATGAATTTCGTCCGCTCTTCCTTGTTCTGTGAGGCGTAATAATCATAGAAACCTCCCCATGAGCAGATAATCTTAAGTTTGCCCTCCTCTGTTTTCAAAAGTGCGAAGTGGGCGTAATACTCGTAGTCTTCCTCAAAGACGGGGGTGTACTTCCCTGCGTCGTATTCTTCGCCCCGGAAAAAATCACGGAGGTTGCAGCGTAGGATAAGCTCTGTGATTCCATTATGACGCAGGACCGCATACTCTTGTCCTTGGGGTATGCATACTCCTGAAGTGGGGGTGAGGAAGGGACGCAGCGCCACGTCGGGGATAAGTTCCTTTAATCCCTGGTCGACGGTCTCACCGTCCACCTTGAAATAATTGGCAAGTATATGGAAGTTATTCCGCATGGAATCGTCAATATGTCCAAGAATCTCTTTCCGCCGGGCGGCTTTCATTTTGGCTGTTTTGTCGCTGTACGCGATGTCTGACATACGGCGGTTGCGGTAGACCGCAATTTTCTTTTGATAGTCTTTGAAAAGGTTCCGCAACGTGTCCGCCGCATTGCCAACGGGATTCTTGGCTTGCAAATAGCCTGTCATCTGGTCTATGGCGCGCCATACGCCCACCTCCTCGGACTTTGCGCCCTTCGTCGCCTCGTGCTCTATCCGCATGTCGTACTGGCGGATATTGGAGATTTTAAGACAGTGGTTGTTTCCGAAACGTACCAGAAGATGACGGTCTTTCCTGCCCTTGTGTTTGATTTGCTTGATTACGCCGACCCAACCCGTCAATGGTCCGCTGAGAATGCGTATGGTGTCATTTACCTGTATGAGGTCGCTGTATCGTTTGTCCACAATACTTAAGCCCTCTATGTCCTCACCGATTTTATCATTGAAATAGATGAAGCGTTCCATTTCCTCATCGGGGATTTTCGCCTGTTTTATGATTTCACCCAAAGTCAATGACTTGCTGTCGGTGCAGAGAAGATGCGCTTGGGTAAAGAAGGTGCGTTCTGTTTCCGTGCCTCCCGTGTAGTCAACGCCTTTGTAGATGAAATACCCGTATGGGGAAAGAATCCAGCTTAAACGCTTTTCATTCTGGGCTCTGATGAAGAACAGTCCTTGCACGACAGGCACAAAACGCGCTTTCTCTTCCCCTTGGTCATTCTTACAGACCTTCTTTCTTAAAGGAAAATAGACGTCGGCTATGGTGTCCTTGAATTTCTCACGCAGGGTGTCTATCGAACGCCGCTCGGTGAAAACCTCAGTCTTGACGACGAACCACATAAAGTTAACGACTTGAAAAATGCGCTGTGCGAAGAATACATCCCGGCTTCCCCGGAAAAGAGCGTCTTTTCCAAGTTACATGGGTGTGAGATGTGTCACAGCATTGAAAAACCAATAGACTGACTTCCACTAATCTTCAATACTTTTATGTCTTTCAGCTTTCCGCATGCATGATGCGGACAAGCCCGTGAGTAGCAAATTGTGTGTCATACGCTCTGCTTTTTTGAAAGCCATATCGGGTTATGTTTCCCGGTTTCTTCCGCGTCTCTACGTAAGAGATACAGAATTCCGCGTAATTCATTGATAATGTATGATTAAGGGACTCGCAAATCGTAAAAGAAAGTAAATAGCGATAGATTTTGGAAGACAATGTGAGTTATTTTTTTCGTCCCAACTCACTGTATGTGCGATATTTTTAATATATTTGCAACCGATTTCTGTATCTCTTACGTAGAGATACAGAATGTTGGCTTATGTAAAGAGACAACACGGAGGTAGAGGCACATGAGGAATGTGTCTTTTGCCATCTCTTATGTTTAATAGAAATCTTTAATGCCGTTGGAAATGTATTATCCCTTGTCCACGGCACACTTATAGACTGTATAGAAAATACCTATCTTGACGCTTTGCGGTTTGGTGAGCGGTGTTTATCTTTTGGGCTTCCAGAGCCTCACAACCTCTCCTAACTCGGGGATGCGAATCTTCACCTTCCGTTTTCTTGCCTCTTCCGCAAAGACTTGTGGAGGGTCGTGCAAAGGCTCGGAAGAGAGGTCGAAGGTGCCGTAGTGCATGGGAATGGAGACGGAGGCGTGAATGTCTATGGCGGCCTGGATGGCATCTTGAGGAGATATATGGTTGGGACGCATGAACCATTTGGGCTTATAGGCGCCGATGCCCACTAAAAAATAGTCCACCTTGCCCATCAAGGAAGGAATCTCGGAGAAATGGCGGGAATATCCTGTGTCTCCGCTATAATATAAGGAGAGTCCGTCCGCTTGCAGCATGAAAGCACCCCACAGTCGTTTCCCTCCGTCGTTCAGGAAACGTTTGCTCCAGTGTTGCGCTGGAAGGAACGTGAGGATGAGTCCGTCGTCCTCTAATTGCTGATACCATCCGGCCTCGCATACTTCCATGTCGGGACACCAGCGGCTGATAAGTTCGCCTGTGCCCAATCCACAGAACAGTTTCAAGCCGGGATTGTTCTTGGCCAACAGCTCCACACTTTTCTTGTCGAGGTGGTCATAGTGGTCATGGCTGATAAGGAGGTAGTCTATGTGAGTGAAGGCACTCGGGTTGGCTGGAAACCTGCTTTTCCGTTTCATCATGGGGATGTTGCCAAACACAGGGTCGAACATGATTCGTTTGCCTCCTAACTGCAAGAAGAAGGAATTATGGCCGAGCCAAATCAGCACGTTTCCTGTGATACCGTCTAAAGACTGAATGAACTTGACGGGGGGATTCCAGTTTTCCGTCTTTTTCTCCAATGCCTGCGGATTCTTGGAGAAACGCCATTTCAGGAAACTCTTCATGCCAGGTCTCCAGCGGTGTTCACGATTGAAGAACTTACCATGCCATGTCGGGTTGCCGCGCCAGTAAGGATTGATGGTGCGTAAGCGAGTGTTGCGGCGGAAACAGATATGCTGTCCCATGATATATTATTTATTTGGTTGTAGGCAAAGATAAGGAAATTTTTTGGTCTTGACGTAGGTCAAGTGTACGAAATTATATTCTTTCGTATATTATTGTAGGGAAAAAAGGAGGTCTGGGTTTGTAGGAAAGACTGTAAAACCTTAATTTTGTAGCAAAATCAATTACCCGATTACGGTAAGAAGACAAGAACGATAAAGAACATACAATCATGAGAAAATTAACAGCGGAGACCGCCGTGAAGCGGTCGTTTCCTGAACGTATCATCCAGTTTGGAGAAGGTAATTTTCTGCGTACTTTCGTAGACTGGATTGTAAAACGGATGGACGATAAGACAGACTTTAACGGCAGCGTGGTGATCTTGCAGCCTCTTCCCAGATATAAGCTGGACGGGTTCAAGAAGCAGGACTGTCTGTATCATGTGAACCTCATGGGCTTGGAAAATGGGAAGCCTGTCAATGAGCTGGAATTGATAGACGTGGTAAGCCGGGCGTTGCATCCTTACACAGAGTTTGACGCATATTTGAAATTGGCTGAACAGCCGGAGATGCGCTTCATCGTGTCTAACACGACGGAGGCGGGTATCGTATTTGACCTTTCTTGCAAGTTCGAGGACAAGCCTGCGTCTTCTTATCCCGGTAAGTTGGTGCAGCTGCTTTACCGTCGTTTCAAGACGTTCAAGGGAGATGTCAAGAAAGGATTCATCATCATGCCGTGTGAGTTGATATTCCATAACGGTGAGGTGTTGAAAGACTGTATTGAAAAATACATCCAGCTGTGGAACTTGGGAGAAGACTTCAAAAGCTGGTTCGAGACGGCTTGTCCGGTGTATTCGACCTTGGTGGATAGAATCGTGCCGGGCTTCCCTCGCAAGGAGATTGACAGCATCAAGGAACGTCTGGGATATGATGACAACTTGGTGGCACAGGGTGAGAACTTCCATTTATGGGTAATCGAGGCTCCAGAGTCACTTTCTGCTGAATTCCCTGCGGACAAGGCAGGCTTGAATGTGAAGTTCGTGCCTTCTGAGGCTCCTTATCATGCACGCAAGGTGACATTGCTGAACGGTCCTCACACCGTATTGGCTCCTGTGGCTTGGCTCTCTGGCATAGATATTGTAAGAGACGCTTGCAAGGATGCCGTTGTGGGAAAATTCGTGCATAAGGTAATGTTCGAAGAGTTGTTGCCGACATTGGATTTGCCTCAAGAAGAGCTGGAGAAATTCGCCAACGATGTGCTGGACCGTTTCAAGAACCCGTTCATTGACCATGCGGTTACGTCCATCATGCTGAACTCCTTGCCGAAATACGAGACTCGTGATCTTCCCGGCTTGAAGACCTTCTTGAAGCGTAAGGGTGTGTTGCCTGACGGACTTGTACTGGGATTGGCCGCTATTATTACCTATTATAAAGGATATACCCGTGCGGACGGAACGGTTTCTCAGCCACAGGATTCTGCGGAGAACATCGCTTTGGTGCAAAATCTGTGGAAGACAGGTGATGTACATCGTGTGGCAGAAGGTGTGTTGGCTGCTACTTCCATATGGAACGAGAACTTGAATGCGATTCCGGGACTGACAGACAAATTGGCTGGCTATCTCTACGCTATTCAAGAGAATGGAATGGTGAAAACGCTGGAAGAAATACTTTGATACATCTATGCGAGATTATATTCAAATAAATCCCGAAGACAATGTGGTGGTCGCTGTGCAAGGCGGCCACAAGGGAGATACTTGGCAGTTGCCGGACGGACAAGACTTGACGCTGGCGGAAGACATTCCGGCTGGACACAAAGTGGCCTTGAAAGATTTCCAAGTGGGAGACAACGTGGTAAAATATGGTTTCCCTATCGGTCATGCGGAAGTGGAGATCCCGAGAGGAGGCTGGGTGAATGAACATCGCATCCGTACCAACTTGAGTGGGGTGTTGAGTTATGAGTTTCATCCGCAAAAGGTGGAGATACCTCATGAGGAAGAAACCCTTACTTTCAAAGGCTTCCGCCGGAAGAATGGAGAGGTCGGCACGAGAAACCAATTGTGGATTATCCCTACAGTGGGATGTGTGAACGGTACGGTACGCCAGCTGGCTGAAAGACTGAAAGAAGAGACTCGTGGAGAGGCTTCTTCTGTGGATGCCATCGTGCCTTTCCAGCACAACTACGGTTGCTCTCAATTAGGAGGCGACCATGAGAATACACGCAAAATCTTACGGGACTTGGTACTGCATCCCAATGCGGGAGCTGTATTGGTGGTAGGATTGGGTTGTGAGAACAACCAGGTCAGTGCTTTTAAAGAGTTTGTAGGAGAGTACGACTCCGAGCGTATCCGTTTCATGGAGACGCAGAAAGTGGCTGATGAATTTGAGTATGGTATGGAGCAGTTGCGTGAATTGTACGCCATTGCTTCCAAAGACCAGCGCACCGACATTCCGTTTTCTGAATTGAGAATCGGTTTGAAATGTGGTGGGTCTGATGGCTTCTCTGGTATAACGGCCAATCCGCTTTTGGGACGCTTGTCCGACTATATGGCAAAGCATGGAGGTACAACTATTTTGACGGAAGTGCCGGAAATGTTTGGTGCGGAGACCATTTTGATGAATCGTTGCAAGGATAAAGAGACCTTCGACAAGACGGTGCATCTTATCAACGACTTCAAGGAATATTTTCTCCAAAACAAGCAGCCGGTGTATGAGAATCCTTCTCCGGGAAACAAAGCGGGTGGTATTTCCACATTGGAAGACAAGTCATTGGGCTGTGTGCAGAAATCAGGTAAATCCACGGTATGCGATGTTCTTAAGTATGGTGACCGTTTAAAGTCAAAAGGACTGAACCTGCTGAGTGCGCCAGGTAATGACTTGGTGGCCAGTACAGCGTTGGCGGCTGCCGGATGTCAGCTGATTCTGTTTACCACAGGAAGAGGTACACCGTTTGGCTCTCCTGTTCCCACGGTGAAGGTTTCTTCTAACAGCGACATTTATCGGCGAAAACCGAATTGGATAGACTTCAATGCGGGGGTATTGGTGGAAAATCGCACCTTGGAAGACTTGCTTCCTGACTTCATTCACTACTTGAAGCAAGTGGCTGAAGGAAAACTCACCAATAATGAACGAAATGGCTACCGTGATTTTGCCATATTCAAGTCAGGGGTGACATTATAATTAGTAACTTTGCAAAAGAATAGACTTAAAACAAAAATAGATCATGAAACAATTTATGGATGAGAATTTCCTGTTGCAGACCAAGACAGCGCAGGATTTGTATCACAACCATGCGGCGAAGATGCCGATTATCGATTTCCACTGTCATTTGATACCTCAGATGGTAGCCGACAACTATCAGTTTAAGTCCATTACGGAACTGTGGCTGGGTGGAGACCATTACAAATGGCGTGCCATGCGTACCAACGGAGTGGACGAACACTATATTACAGGCGACGCTTCTGATTGGGAGAAATTCGAGAAATGGGCGGAGACAGTGCCTTACACGATGCGCAACCCGTTGTATCATTGGACGCACTTGGAGCTGAAAACCGCTTTCGGCATAGACAAGGTATTGAATCCGAAGACGGCTCGTGAGATTTTTGATGAGTGTAACGAGAAATTGAAACAGCCGGAGTTCTTTGCGCAGGGATTGATGAAACATTACAATGTGGAAACTGTCTGCACGACGGATGATCCGATAGACGATTTGCGCTATCATGAGCAAATTGCCGCTCATCCTTTCGGTGTGAAAGTAATTCCTGCTTGGCGTCCGGATATGGCGATGTCTCCAGAGAAGACGGACAAGTTCCCCGCTTATGTGGAGGCTATGGAGAAAGCGGCAGGACAGGCTGTACATAACTTCAATGACTATATTGACGCTATCGGAAAACGTCACAAGTTCTTTGAGGAACACGGATGCCGCTTGGCTGACCACGGTGTGGAGGAATTCTATGCCGAGGACTATACGGATGCGGAGATAGAAGCTATCTTCGAAAAAGCTCGTGCGGGTAAGACTATTACGAACGAGGAAATGAAGAAGTTCAAGACCGCCATGCTTTACATCTTTGGCGTGATGGACTATGAGTCTGACTGGGCACAGCAGTACCACTACGGAGCTATCCGCGACAACAACTCCATCATGTTCAAGAAACTTGGCCCGGATACAGGCTTCGATTCCATCGGTGAGTTTAATACCGCCAAGCCTATGTCTAAGTTCTTGGATCGTTTGAACAGTGAGGGTAAATTGACTCGTACTATCCTTTACAACTTGAATCCTGCCGCCAACGAAGTAATCGCCACGATGCTGGGCAACTTCCAGGATGGTTCTTACCCTGGCAAGATACAGTATGGTTCTGGCTGGTGGTTCTTGGATCAGAAGGACGGCATGACCAAGCAGATGAACGCTTTGTCTCTCTTGGGATTGTTGAGCCGTTTCGTGGGTATGTTGACAGACTCTCGTAGCTTTGTCTCTTATCCTCGTCATGAGTATTTCCGCCGTACCCTTTGTAATTTGTTGGGTAATGATGTGGAGAACGGTGAATTGCCAGCTTCTGAGTTGGACTTCATCGGTCAGATGGTGGAAGATATTTGCTACAACAACGCAAAGAACTATTTCAAGTTCTGATATATATCTTCTCTATAATAAAGAGGGTAGGCGAAAGTCTGCCCTTTTTTAGGTTCTGTGGTCATGGAGCTGAAATTCCTACGGTGTATGTATAAGGAGGATGGCTTTTTTGCCCTATAGGTGTTCAATGGTCGAGGTTGTTTTGCCTTTCTGGTGTTTCTTATTCGTGGGGAATAGAAAAAACGTGTATTTTTAACTGTGTATAATTGAAAGATATTCAGTGTGTTATAGGCGAAATCTAAGAAAAGTGTGTTTTTGACGAAAAAAAAACGGGAAAAGTTATACGCGGTATTGGAAAAGTACCTATCTTTGCAAGCGAATTAATAAGCAAATGATTGTTTTACAGTTTTAAAAGCAAAAGGAAAATGAAAAAATTAGTATTTTTGTTCGTAGCTTTCGCAGCTATCTCTTTGGCATCTTGTGGTAACAAACAGAACGCAGCTGCTTCTGCTGATTCTACAGCTACTGATTCTTCTGTAGTTGATTCTGCTGCAACTGATTCTGCTTCTACAGATTCTGCTTCTGCTGATAGCGCTGCTGCTCCTGCTGATTCTGCTGCTCAGGCAAAATAATCAGTGTAGAGTATCTACGAAAAGATTGAGAAAAATGGGAGACATCGGGAGATGCCTCCTTTTTTTGTATAGGTACATGAGATTCGATATAATAAGTTTTGTGGGGATGGTATGCCTTGCCTTGTCTTCCTGTGGGGGAAAGAATCATGATGCTGATTTGGGGGATACGGTGAAAGTGGATACTTCTTATGTGGATGATTCGCCTGTGGATACAGGGCCGGTGAAAATTGACTCTTCTATGGTGGACAGTACGGAGATAAATGCGCAAAAGATAGATACCTCTTCTCTTTCCAATTCTATTCCACAGACAGATCACCCTTGACAAAGTATAAAAGACGATGAAAAAGACAATATGTATGTGCGTCGCTTTGGCGATGTGTTCTCTTGTAATTACTTCTTGCAAGAAAGAAAAGCCCGCTACGGGAGTGGCTCCTGTAGTGGATTCCGTGGTCATGGATACAACTTCTTCCACAGTGCCGGCTGCTTCCGAATCTTCTGATACGGTAGTTGATAAATAGTAGCAACAGGCATTTCCATCCTGTTGCATATCATAGATGGGGGAAGAATATTGACTTGAAGAAATATAAAACATCCGCTTTTGGAAGAACCTAAAAAGCGGATGTTTTTTTATTCTATTTATATCATTTCAATGATTTGTTGTCTTCCAATCATTGACAGTGCCTGTTTCTGAGGAGAAGCTTACACCTATTTTATATACAGGCCGTTTGTCTGTGATATAAGGTTTTGCGTATCCCTTGTCCTCAATCTGTCTCAATGCTTCTTCGGCCGTTCCGTCGAGCTTGAACTCGAAGATGTACACATAGTCTTTTGTCTCCACGATACAGTCCACCCTTCCGTGGCTTTGCTGCTTCTCTGTATATACGGTGTAGACGCTCATGAGCCTTAGCAGTAGGTAGAAGGTGTAATGGAAGTAACGCTCTTTCTCCCTTTCGCTCTCCTTCCGTCGCATGGAGTAGGGGATGCTGGCGAGGAAGGAGGTGAGCTGCTCACGGAAAGTGTCAAGCTCTCCTTTCCTCAGGGAGATTACAGCCGAACGCACCCAGCTGTCGGTGTATTCCCTCACTCCGAAATAATTGTTTGCGACGAGAGTCACGAATCCTTCTTTTACCTCGTTGTTTGGGAAGTCGAGCATGAAGGTGTTCATGTCCCTGTCGTAGTCCTTGATGGTGAGATATCCGCTTTGGTATATCATGGGGAGTGGCCGCTCCACGTCCGCCTTGTAGTCGTCAAACTCCTTGGAGGCGTAGTATTTTCCGGTAAGCTCGTTGAGGTTTTCCTTGAAATGGCCGAGTAGGCGGACAAGATAGGTGGGCGTACCTGTCTTGAACCAGTAATCCTGGAGGTCTGAGTTCTGGAAAGCGTTCAGCAGGCTGAACGGATTGTAGACATCTTTCAGTCTCTTGCTGAAATGATACCCGTCATAGTGCGCTTTCAGCCGCCGCATGGCCTCCTCCGTGTCGCATTCGTACTCCTGTGTGAGTTGTTGTATTGCCTGTGGAAAATAGTTCTGTAATTCCTCCTGTGTGATGCCGCATAGAGTGTCATATTTTACGGACATGCTGATGTCCTGTGGCTGGTTGAACCCACTGAAGACGCTGACTTGCGAGAACTTGGTGACTCCCGTGAGGAGTACAAACTGCAAGTCCTTGTCTGCCAGTTTGAAGGTGGAATAGAATCCTTTGAGTATATCCCGGTTTCGGTCTTCCAAACTAACCTTGTTTCCTTGGAAGTCAATGGTAAGGTCCTGGTCTAACACGTCGAGAATGGGCTTGTCATATTCGTCAATCAGCACCACGGCACGAAGTCCTGTTTGGCGATGTACCTCAGAAAGCAGGAGGCTAAACCTTGTACCCAAGTCGTCATCGGTGTTTGAAGTCATGCCATACTCCCGTTCCCAACGGCCGACATAACTTTTTAAACGCTTCTCCAACACCCCGTCCTCCTTGAAATCAGAACCATTGAAATCTATATGAAATACGGAATATTCTTTCCATTCTTTCTCCAACTTCTCAATGGCCAGCCCTTTGAATAGTTCTTTCCTTCCGAGGAAGTAGTTCTCTAAGGTGGAAATCAGCAGGCTTTTCCCGAACCGTCTGGGGCGGCTTAGAAAATAGATTTTCCCCTCGTGGGCGAGGGAGTAAACCATGTCGGTCTTGTCCACGTAGACATATCCATCTTCTCGTATTTGTTCAAAAGTCTGAATTCCTATCGGGTATTTCATAAGTTTATTGTTTTTAGGTTGTAACTTGTTCGGTCACATTGTTTCAACAGTCTGCCGTTTCCCAAGCATTGACAGTGCCTGTTTCTGAGGAGAAGCTTACACCTATTTTATATACAGGCCGTTTGTCTGTGATATAAGGTTTTGCGTATCCCTTGTCCTCAATCTGTCTCAATGCTTCTTCGGCCGTTCCGTCGAGCTTGAACTCGAAGATGTACACATAGTCTTTTGTCTCCACGATACAGTCCACCCTTCCGTGGCTTTGCTGCTTCTCTGTATATACGGTGTAGACGCTCATGAGCCTTAGCAGTAGGTAGAAGGTGTAATGGAAGTAACGCTCTTTCTCCCTTTCGCTCTCCTTCCGTCGCATGGAGTAGGGGATGCTGGCGAGGAAGGAGGTGAGCTGCTCACGGAAAGTGTCAAGCTCTCCTTTCCTCAGGGAGATTACAGCCGAACGCACCCAGCTGTCGGTGTATTCCCTCACTCCGAAATAATTGTTTGCGACGAGAGTCACGAATCCTTCTTTTACCTCGTTGTTTGGGAAGTCGAGCATGAAGGTGTTCATGTCCCTGTCGTAGTCCTTGATGGTGAGATATCCGCTTTGGTATATCATGGGGAGTGGCCGCTCCACGTCCGCCTTGTAGTCGTCAAACTCCTTGGAGGCGTAGTATTTTCCGGTAAGCTCGTTGAGGTTTTCCTTGAAATGGCCGAGTAGGCGGACAAGATAGGTGGGCGTACCTGTCTTGAACCAGTAATCCTGGAGGTCTGAGTTCTGGAAAGCGTTCAGCAGGCTGAACGGATTGTAGACATCTTTCAGTCTCTTGCTGAAATGATACCCGTCATAGTGCGCTTTCAGCCGCCGCATGGCCTCCTCCGTGTCGCATTCGTACTCCTGTGTGAGTTGTTGTATTGCCTGTGGAAAATAGTTCTGTAATTCCTCCTGTGTGATGCCGCATAGAGTGTCATATTTTACGGACATGCTGATGTCCTGTGGCTGGTTGAACCCACTGAAGACGCTGACTTGCGAGAACTTGGTGACTCCCGTGAGGAGTACAAACTGCAAGTCCTTGTCTGCCAGTTTGAAGGTGGAATAGAATCCTTTGAGTATATCCCGGTTTCGGTCTTCCAAACTAACCTTATTGCCTTGGAAGTCGATGGTAATGTCCTGGTCTAACACGTCAAGAATGGGTTTGTCGTATTCATCGATTAATACGACTACTCTTTTTCCTGTTACTTGCCTTGCCTTGGCTATGATATTCTTGAAGCGAAGTCCGAAACTGAGCGCTTGTTGTTCCGTGCATCCGTACTGCTTTTCCCATGAAGACAGGAAATAGTTTATATGTATGGTTAGTTCGTTGGAATTGGTGAAAGTACCACCATTGAAGTCAATATGAAACACAGGATATTCCTTCCATTCTTTCTCTAACTTCTCAATGGCCAGTCCTTTGAATAGTTCTTTCCTTCCGAGGAAGTAGTTCTCTAAGGTGGAAATCAGTAGGCTTTTCCCGAATCTTCGAGGGCGACTTAAAAAGTAGATTTTCCCCTCATTGGCAAGTGAGTAGATTAAGTCGGTCTTGTCCACGTAGACATAACCGTCCTCACGTATTTGTTCAAAAGTCTGTATTCCTATCGGGTATTTCATACGTTTTTTTGTTTTAAGTTGTAAAGTTACAGTAAAAGGCTGGAATATCCAACAAGTTTGCTTGTTTTATGATTGAATTACACCCAGATAAGGTCGCTCAGTACTTCATCGCTGACGAATACACCCTTTTCTGTAAGATGTAGTCTACCGTTACTCAATTGCAGGTTGCCGGCTTTTAGGGCGGTGTCGGCGCAACGAAGTAGATAGTTTTTTATTTCAGTGCCGAACATCTTCTCTGTATGGGATAAGGAAATGCCTTCGGAGGTGCGCATGGCAGTAGTTATAAGGTCATTGTAATGGTCGTAAAGTGTAAGTTCTTCCTTTTCTGCGGGGATACATCCTTCCCATAGAGAGGTCTCCACTGCTTCTACATAGTCTTTCACTGAAGCAATGTTCCATTGTCTGGATTGTCCGTTGTAAGAATGGGCTGCTGCCCCAAGTCCGAGATAAGGCGTGTCGTTCCAGTAGCTTGAGTTGTGTTTTGCCCGGAAGCCTGGCAGACAGAAATTGGATATTTCATAATGTGTATATCCCGCTGCTTTCAGTCTTTCCACAAGCATTGTATAGAATTGGAGATTGTCTGTATCGCTGTCTTCCTGTACCTTTCCAGTCTCTTTCAGTTTATAAAGCGGAGTGCCTTCTTCGTACATCAGACAGTAGGCTGAAAGATGGGGGACACGCAGGGACAGGGCTTTGCGTAAGTCGGTGTCCCAACTTTCGTCTGTTTCATCAGGCAAACCATATATAAGGTCAATACTTAGGTTGTGAAAACCGAATTTCCTGCATCGGTTAATGGCATCCTCTGCCTCTTGTGCGGAGTGCCTTCGTCTGAGAAATCTCAACTTGTGGTTATCGAAGGTCTGTACGCCCATGCTGATACGGTTTACGGGAAGTGTGCGGAGTGAAGCCACATACTGCTCGCTCAGGTCATCGGGGTTCGCTTCCAAGGTGATTTCGGGTTCTGTCGCAATGTCGAATTCTCTGTACAGTGATTCGAATATCTTTGCTAACAGATGGACAGACAATTGAGAGGGAGTTCCTCCGCCTAAGTAGATAGTTTCTATTTTCTCTCCTTTCAGATAGTCTTTCCGCTTCTCCATCTCTTTCAGAAGAGCGTCTACATAGCGACTCTTCCATTCCCCGGAGAGCAGAGTGGAGTAGAATCCGCAATAGATGCAGCGGCTTTCACAGAAAGGAATATGTATGTAAATTCCTGCCATATTGGGTGTGGAGTTTTCGGGCAAAGATAAGGAGATTTTTGTTTGTCCGTAGGTGGAGAAGTGACTTTAATCAATGTTATAAAACATATAAGTTCTAAGAAAGGATGGAATTTAAAGGCGTTAGAAGTTATAATCAGCGACTTTCTTACGGATTTACTTCTTAAAAATAAGGAAAAAGAGGTTGGATTGTAGTTGAATGAGGACTATGGAATGAATTTATAGTGTCGTATTTCTTCATTATAATAGCTGAATTAACTAATAATTCAAAAATAGCGTACTTTTTTAGGGAACTTGTATGAGCTTACTCCTAATAAAATAGTACATTTGCGGTATGAAAAAGTCTACGATTGGGATAATAGGTGCTATCATGGGTATTTCCTTCGTGGCGTTGCTGTATTTGCAGGTAAGTTATATTGAAGAAATGGTGCATATGCGCCGGCAGCAACTCAACGAGGCGGTGAACCGTGCCCTTTTTCAAGCCGCTCGTAACTTGGAGTTGAATGAAACGTTGCGCTATTTGGAAA
The DNA here is from genome assembly GCA_963608705.1 of Prevotella sp. P5-108. Taxonomy (GTDB): domain Bacteria; phylum Bacteroidota; class Bacteroidia; order Bacteroidales; family Bacteroidaceae; genus CAVDHB01. Next base: position 44,293 of record CAVDHB010000075.1, on the reverse strand, counting down.
AAGACGTGGCAGGTAAAACTGGATTCTCATTGTCTGCTCCGAAGGATACGACAGGGAAACAGGCCGCTGACTCTTTGGGGAAATTGGCCGGATTACAACCCGGTACCATACCCAAGGCCATGATATTGCGAAATAAGACCCGGAACAGTATCTCGGACATGAGCCGTTCGTTGCAGCAAATTGTGCGGAGTCGTTATCTTTATCAGAAGACCTTGATGGACGAGGTTATTTATGACATTCTCTATACGGCGAGTGACAAGCCTCTTTCAGAAAGAGTTAATTTCAAGATGCTGGATCGTGACATTCGTCAGGAATTGTTGAATAATGGAGTGGATATTCCTTATCATTTCCGGGTGACAACCAATGACGGGCAACTCGTCTATGCGTGTCCAGACTATGAGGCGGTGGGAGAACAAAACGCCTATTCACAGACCTTGTTCCGTAATGACCCTCCTGCAAGGATGGGTATTATGAAAGTTCACTTTCCGGGTATGGAAAGTTACATTTATAAGTCTGTGAAGTTTATGATTCCTTCGGTGGTCTTCACGCTGGTATTGCTCGTGACTTTCTGTTTCACGATTTACAGCATTTACCGTCAGAAGAAATTATCTGAAATAAAGAATGACTTCATCAATAACATGACGCATGAGTTGAAGACGCCCATATCCACAATCTCGTTGGCGGCGCAGATGCTGAACGACCCCTCCGTGGGAAAATCGCCAGCTATGTTCAATCATGTGGCGGGTGTCATCAATGATGAGACGAAGCGTTTGCGTTTTCAGGTGGAGAAAGTGTTGCAGATGTCGCTGTTTGACCGCCAGAAGGCGTTCTTGAAGAAACGGCCGCTTGACGCTAACCAACTTATCACTTCCGTCGTGAACACGTTTGCCTTGAAGGTGGAGAAATACGGGGGTGCGTTGACGGGAGACTTGAAAGCGGAGAACGCCATGGTGGAGGCGGACGAGACTCATTTTACGAATGTCATTTTCAATTTGATGGACAATGCCGTGAAATACCGTAACCCGGACATTGACTTGCAACTGAAAGTCAGCACGTGGAACAAGGGGGAATTCCTTTACATTGCGATTGAAGACAACGGTATTGGCATCAAGAACGAGAATCTGAACAGGATATTCGAGAAGTTCTATAGAGTGCATACGGGAAATGTGCATGATGTGAAAGGGTTCGGGCTCGGACTGGCCTATGTGAAGAAGATTGTCACAGACCATGGCGGTGAGATATACGCCGAGAGCGAATACGGAAAAGGAACAAAATTCATCATAAAATTACCAACCATAAAAGATTAAGATAATGGAAGAAAAACTTCGTATTTTACTGTGCGAGGACGACGAGAACCTCGGTATGCTCCTCCGGGAGTATTTGCAAGCCAAAGGATATTCCGCCGAACTGTGTGGAGACGGAGAGATTGGCTATAAGACATTCTTGAAAAACAAGTTCGACCTTTGCGTCCTTGACGTGATGATGCCGAAGAAAGACGGCTTCACGCTGGCGCAGGAGATTCGGGCGGCTAATTCGGAAATTCCTATTATCTTCCTGACCGCTAAAACCATGAAGGAGGATATTCTGGAGGGTTTCAAAATTGGCGCTGATGACTACATCACCAAGCCTTTCTCCATGGAGGAGCTGACATTCCGTATAGAGGCTATTCTGCGTCGTGTACGTGGAAAGAAGAACAAGGAAAGCAATATGTACAAGATCGGACGTTTTACGTTCGACACGCAGAAACAGTTGCTGACCATCGATGGAGTGCCTACCAAATTGACTACCAAAGAGTCTGAGCTGTTAGGACTGCTCTGTGCGCATGCCAACGAGATTCTGCAGCGTGACTTTGCGTTGAAGACCATCTGGATTGACGACAACTATTTCAACGCACGTAGTATGGATGTGTATATCACGAAATTGCGTAAGCATTTGAAAGCGGACGACTCTATCGAGATTATTAACATCCACGGAAAGGGTTATAAGTTGATTGTACCCGAAGAGGAAAACGAATAAACATTTGTGTGGACATAGACCGCAGGCGGACTGATACAGGCTGCCTGCGGTTTTTCTGTTTTTTAACAGCATAAACCTTTGGCTGTTAGAGATAAAAAGTGTACCTTTGCACCGCATTTTTGCAAAAGTATCAAAACAAATCAATTAAAACAGTATGAATCAATACGAAACCGTTTTCATTTTGACTCCCGTTTTATCTGACGAACAGATGAAGGAAGCGGTCGAAAAGTTCAAGGGTATCCTTACCAATGAAGGCGCTGAAATCATCAACGTGGAGAACTGGGGCTTGAAGAAACTGGCTTATCCGATTGAGAAGAAGTCCACTGGCTTCTACAACCTCATCGAGTTCAAGGCAGAACCTTCTGTTATCGAGAAATTGGACGTGAATTTCCGTCGTGAGGAAAAGGTAATCCGTCACCTCATTGTGAAAAACGAAAAATTCGCAGCTGAATACGCTGAGAAGAGAAGAAACAAAAAAGCTAATAAGGAGAACTAAGACATGGCAGCACAACAGCAATCAGAAATCAGATATTTGACTCCTCCTACGGTTGACGTAAGAAAGAAGAAATATTGCCGTTTCAGAAAGAACGGTATCAAATATATCGACTACAAGGATCCTGAATTTCTGAAGAAATTCTTGAACGAACAGGGCAAAATCCTTCCGCGTCGTATCACGGGTACTTCTCAGAAATACCAGAAACGTGTGGCTCAGGCCGTGAAAAGAGCACGCCATTTGGCTTTGCTTCCCTATGTAACCGATTTGATGAAATAATTAAAGGAGGAAACCAAGATGGAAATCATTTTAAAAGAAGATATTCATGGATTAGGCTATAAGGATGACGTGGTAGACGTAAAGAAAGGCTACGCCAACAACTATTTGCTTCCTTATGGCAAGGCAATTCTCGCCACTGCTTCTGCAAAGAAATCTTTGGCTGAGGACTTGAAACAACGCGCTCATAAACTGGCCAAAATCAAGGCGGACGCTGAACAGCTCGCTGCGGATATCAAGGCTAAGGTGGAGAATGCTCCTGTGAAGATTGTTACCAAGGTAAGCAAGACCGGTAACATCTATGGATCTGTAACTCCGTTGCAAATCGCTGATGAATTGCAGAAACTTGGCTTCACCATTGACCGTCGTGCCATCGCACTGGAAAGCGTGAAGACAATCGGTTCTTACCAGGCAGTGGTTAAACTGCACAAGGAAGTTTCCGTGGAAGTTCCGTTTGAAGTCGTAAGTGAAGAATAAACGATCATTTGACTATTCAATACAAAGAGACTGACTCTTATGAGCCAGTCTTTTTTATTATAGGGATGTTTAATAAGCTAAGTCTTTTGTTTTTAGTTATTGAGAAATGAATCGTATGACTTTCCTCTTGAAGTCTGACAACCCCCGTGTGTAGGGAATAAAATCCCTTGATTTTAAATAGTCGTGTTCATTTATATTATGAGATGAGAATTCCTTTCCCCTGTCGGATAATCTCGTGGGTACCATCCATGCAGTCCACAATGGTACTTGGCTCATCTCCTCCTATGCCTCCGTCTATCACATAAGCCACTTCATGTCCCAGCCGTTCTTCGATGAGTTCGGGATTGGTATGGTCTTCCACATCGTCTTCCGGGTCGTAAGGTACAGTGATGGCTAACAACGGGTCTTCAAGGTAGTGGCATATTTCTCGCATGATGTGGTTGTCGGGAATACGGATACCTACCTCCTTGCGGTTCTTGAAAATCTTCGGCAGCTTGGAGCTGGAGGGCAGGATGAAGGTGAAGGGGCCTGGTAAGTTGCGTTTCATGATTTTGAACGTGGCGTTATCCACCTTGGCGAACTCGCTGATATGGCTTAGGTCGCTGCAAATAATGGAGAGGCTTTTGCGTTTCAAGTCCAGTTTCTTCAGTTTGCATATTTTCTCGATAGCCCTTTCTTTTAATGCATCACTGCAGAGAGCGTACATGGTATCCGTAGGAGCTATGATAAGTTCTCCGTCTTTGAGGGCATGTGCGATAGCTTCCATGTCCTTGGGGTTGTTGTTCTTGTCGTATAATTTCTTCAGCATGGTGTTTTATATTCGTTTTCGTTTTTTCCTTTTCTTTCGAAGCTTTTCCGCCAAGTCCCATTGGATGGCAGCATTCTCGGAGTTCCCTGTCTTGTCCAGGGCATTACCAAAGAGTCGGTGCGCCTCGGCATGAAGTGGGTCAAGAGTGGTCGCCTTGTCAAAATCGGAGGCGGCTTCTTCATAGCGGTGGCTTTTCAAGCTGTTGCGTCCACGTTCGAAGTACGCCTCGAAACACCTCGGACTTAGGTTGATGGCTTTTGTCAACAGCTTGTCGGCTTCAGTCAGTTTCCCGAGTGAAGAGAGGGTGGCTCCTTTATGTGCCATCGCCTCGATGTTCAGCGGATCCATTTCCAACGCCTTGTCATAGTTGCGGATAGCTGCTTGCGGGTCGTTCGCTTCCGACATACACATATCTCCCATGACAAGGTATTCCTTGGTGTACTTCTTCAGCTGTTTGCGCAGGTCGTGCATTTCCTCGGAGAGGCGTTGATTCTCCGCTTTCAGTTTGTTGACTATGCCTAATTTCCGCTGGATGAAACGGCGGATGAGTGGTTTCTCTATGTCGTAACGAAGATGGATGGCCTTGAAGAAGCTGTCCAGACATCCCTCGAAGTCGCCTTGGTCAAAGCGGTCGTTCGCTTCTTTGTATCGTATGTCCGCCTCAGCTTGTTTTAATGCCGTATCGATGTGCTGTTGGTCGTTGAAGTCCTTGGAGAAGCGGATGATTTCGGGTCTGACAAAGATGTCTCTCCGTTGCACGGGACATTTCAGTTGAATGCCTTCCAAAGAGGTGCAGCGACTGAGTGCCACGTAGGCTTGTCCTCCAGCGAATACTCCGCCGGAGAAATCCACAATGACGTGTTTGAACGTGAGTCCTTGGCTCTTGTGGATAGTGATGGCCCAGGCCAACTTGATGGGGAATTGCGTGAAGGTGCCTAATTCTTCCTCTTCGATTTTCTTTTCTTCCTCGTTATAGGTGTAGCGCACGTTCGACCAGGTGGCTCTTTCCACCGTTACGTTCTTGCCGTCTTCTGTGCGGACATACAGGAGATTTCCGTCTTTATTGTAGTCCGTGACAGTACCGATGGTGCCGTTCACCCATTGTTTGTTGCGGTCGTTCTTTACAAAAATGATTTGTGCGCCGGGCTTCAGTGTCAGCTCCATGAGTGTGGGTAGGGAGCTTTGTGGAAACTCTCCTTCGATACGTCCTTCTAAAATCCACGGTTTCGCAGTCAGTGCGTCTAATTGATGCTGGTTGATGTAATCAACTGTGTCTCTTCGTGTGGCAAGGGTGATGGCCAATCCTTCTTGGGGTTGTGGATTGTCTTCGGAAATGTCTGTGCGGGTATTGAGCAACTGGAGGTCAGCGGGAAGCACCGTGTTGGTGCGTATATGGTTCAGAATGCCGATGAAGGCAGGGTCTTTCTGGCGGTAGACCTTGTTCAGCTCGATGCTGACCAGTGACATCTGTTGGAACACCTTGGCGGAGAAAAAGTAGGGAGAAGGGTAGAAGCGTTGCAGTATGTCCCGTTCCTCACTTTTCAGGACGGGTTCCAATTGGAAGATGTCTCCTACTAAGAGCAACTGTTTGCCACCGAAAGGGATACGCATCTCATGGGTATAGGTGCGAAGAATTTTGTCGATAAAGTCGATGATGTCCGCCCTGACCATGGAAATCTCGTCGATGACGATAAGCTCTACCTTCTGTAGGAGTTTGAGCTGTGCCTTGTTGTATTTCAGAAAGTCTTTCAGATTGCCCGGTGTGGAAAAGCGTGGGTCATCGGGCAGTAGAGGGTAAAACGGAAGTTTGAAGAAACTGTGCAGGGTGCTTCCTCCGGCGTTGATGGCGGCAATGCCTGTCGGAGCCAGGATGACGTATTTCTTCTTGGTAGTGGCGCAGACGTATTTTAAAAACGTAGATTTTCCCGTACCCGCTTTCCCTGTGAGGAAAAGCGAGTTGTGCGTGTACTGTATGAGTTGCAGCGCATTTTGAAATTCTGGGGTACTGGTGTCTATGTCTTGTATTCGCACCGCTTCTTGAGGATTAGTTTGTGAGTGCTTTGTTCCAATAGCTTAAAATCACATGGAAGGTGACCTTCGCTTGTTTGTCTTCCTGTCGGTTCAGTTGGAGGATGCACATGTTTTGTCCTTTGAGGTCATATACGTTGGTCATGTCCTGCTTCTTCTGTTTGAACAGTGATTCTCCGTATTGTCTTGCCAGTACTCTTTTGATACGCAGGTAGACTCTGAGTGCATCTTCATATCCAAGGAAAGAGCTGCCGAAGAGGATATTGGAGAATCTGTTTTGGTGGAATTGCAGGGTGGCTTGTTGGAAAACTATTTCATTGTATACGGTGATACCGAGTTGTATTTCTCCATATATGGCTTGTTGTAGCTGTGTGTCTTCCGAAGCTTTCACCTTGGAAAGCATCTCGGATTGCGGGCTGCCGAATCGTCCGCCGAAGAAGGTGTTTGTAATATCTGTGTAGAGTGTGCTGTCAGTTACAAACATACGGTCTATGCGGTCTTTGGGAGAAGCCTGAAGGCTGAGACAGACCAGAAAACACAGGCAGCAGGCAAGTAATTGCTTCATGCTTTTTGTTTTTCTTTTTCTTCCTCTATCTCCACTTCCTTGACTTTTCGGAAAAGGTCAGAGGCGAAGATAAAGTCGTTCAGCAGTTTGTTGTTGGAGGTGATAATCTCGTCTTTGCTGCCTTCCCATTCTTTGAACCCTTGATAGAGGTAAAGGATGTTCTCTCCGATGCCCATCACGGAGTTCATGTCGTGCGTGTTGATGATGGTGGTCATGTTGAACTCCTTGGTGATGCTGTGTATCAGTTCGTCAATCACAAGGGATGTCTTGGGGTCTAGGCCAGAGTTCGGCTCATCGCAGAACAGATACCTCGGTCTGAGTGAGATGGCTCTGGCGATGGCCGCACGCTTCTGCATTCCACCACTGATTTCTCCGGGATACTTATTTCCCGCATCCGCCAGGTGTACCCTGTCGAGGCAGAACATGGCTCTGTCGTAGCGTTCTTTCCATGTCTTTGTGGAGAACATGTTCAGCGGAAACATCACGTTTTCCAGCACAGTCATGGAGTCGAAAAGGGCGGCGTTTTGGAAGAGCATTCCCATTTCCCGTCTGAGTTGCATCTTTTCTTTCTTGCTCATGGTTACGAGGTCTCTGCCATCGTAAAGGATTTGCCCCTCCGTGGGATTGAACAATCCCACGATGTTCTTCATCAGTACGGTCTTTCCGGAACCACTTTGTCCGATGATGAGGTTGGTCACTCCGTCTTTGAACACTGCTGAGATGCCTTTCAGTACCTCTTTGTCTTCGAAAGATTTATGTAAGTCTTTTAATTCAATCATGGTTGGATGGCTTTATTTGGTGAGCAACTGGGTGAGAAACATATCCGTGAAGAGAATTAACACGCTGCTGCTGACTACGGCGTTGGTGCTGGCTTTACCCACTTCGATGGAGCCACCTTCCACATTATAGCCGAAGAAAGAGGCCACACTGGCGATGATGAATCCGAATACCACGGATTTTATGATGCCACACCAGAAAAACCAGGGGGTAAAAGAGTAGTGGAAGCCGTAAGTCAGGTCATCCACAGAGATGATATTCCCTATATATGCAGTGGCGTAGGCTCCGACAATGCCGGAGAATACGCTGAATGTCACAAGGAAGGGGATCATAATCATCAATCCCATGATTTTGGGGAGGATGAGAAAGTTGGCGGAGTTCACGCCCATGATTTCCAAGGCGTCAATCTGCTGTGTCACTCGCATGGTACCTATCTCAGAGGCGATGTTTGAGCCTACCTTTCCAGACAGGATAAGGCACATGATGGAAGAGGAGAACTCCAGAAGCATTATTTCACGAGTGGTGTAGCCTGTTACAAAACGAGGCATCCACGGACTTTGGATGTTCAGCTTGATTTGTATGCAGATGACCGCTCCAATAAAGAAAGAGATGAGCAGCACGATGCCTACGGAGTTCACGCCCAATTGCTGCATTTCTTTGCTTAATTGTTTGAGGAACATCCGCATTCGTTGTGGACGGGCGAACACTCGGCCTAATAGCTCAAGGTATTGTCCGAAGGTGGTCAGGTATCTGAACAGTAACTTTAATATCATAGATTTGTAAACCTTAGAATTAATGGTGCAAAGGTAAGGCTTTTTGATGATATACCTAAGAAATTCTGTCTGAAACAGACTGTATAGAATAAAAAAGAGTTCGGAAGGATTGTATGTCCTTTCGAACTCTCTTGGTTTATGGATAGTTTGGATTATTTTGTCGGTATGAAAATAATCATTGCACTACAGTCTTTCTTGTTAAGATAACCTTCTTCCTCCGGTGATGTGATGGATATACGGGAAGAGTTGATTTTATAAGTGTCTATCAATATCTTCCGAATAGCATTTGTACGTTTCTCACGAAGTTCCTTATCATATTCTTTGTCATTCTGATTGTCACTGAATGCTAGAATCTTTACTTGGAATTCGGGTTGCGTCTTCATCCATTCACCAATGTTCGCTATGTTTGAACGCTCTTTTTCAGAAAGATAAGAACTGAATTCTGCAAAACGGATGTAGATGTACATTTTCTTGTCTGTAGGTTCTGTATAAAATGTCTTCTGGAGTGAGTCTCCTTCATCAGTAGTAGGATGCACAGCATCAGATATGCTCTGGTTTTTCGTCTGCTTTAGGTCATTCAGTTGTTTGTTCAGATTAGTTACTTCCTGGCGCAGGTTGTTTACCTCCTTGTTTAATCTGTCTATTTGCTCTTCATTCTGTGGACTGGAGCTTCTATATGTCTTAAATGATTTCTTGCCAAAACGATAATTTACTCCAACCTGTAGACTGAAGATGTTTGTTACGCCGGTCATAGCCTCGTGTACTGCGTCGTTGTCCGTAAGATTGCCAGACAATATGCCATGAATTCCCCAATGGTTATTTAAATCCAGTTGCGCTTTAGCACCGTAGGTGACGGCCAAGTGTTGGTGAGTGGAACCTTTAGAGATGAATGCTCCCAATCCTACTAATGGATAGATATGAAACTTGCGTGCCGGATCATATCCATGTGTCAACGATTGGATGTCCAGTAGTACTTGGGCGCTCACAATGGAATAGTTCAATGAGAAATGTTTGATTTTTCCCGTATGGTATGAAGCTTGAAGAGCCACATAAGGGCTTACCCATTTTCCTACACCGAAGCCGTATATAGGAGACATTTGTTGCCCCCATCCGGTTGCTTTCGCATCTGTAGCGGAAATTCTCACCCCGTAACCACCTGTAGCTTCTATATAGGTGTTATCCCAAAAAGAATGAGTCTGTGCTTGAGCGGAAGCTATGGTAGCTGTTCCGCTCAATATTAAAGCAGTGCTTATGTACTTTTTAAAAATACAGTTCATTTCAGTCTATTATAATATTTAATGGTTCTATTTCTCTTCTGTTTCCACCATTGTCTTCCACAATAATGGAGGTCACGTAGAAACGGTCTCCGCTGTTCAGCATCTTGATTTGTGCTTGCTGAGCGGGTGAAAATGAGCCACCATGTGAATTCATTCTCTCTATCTTACCGTTTGCTTTCACAAAAACAGTTTCAAAAGAGATGATACGGAATTCGATATTGTCTTTCCCGTGTCTATAGGTGGCACCGAGTCTTCTCAGGGTATTCAGCTTAGCTTTGCTTACAGGAACTCCTCCTCTATATGTACTTTCTCCTAATATTATATAAGGAGTAGGGTCTGGAATGGATTTAACATTGAAGCTGAATTTGCCCAATACTCTTCCATCGGGACGGTGACGTACAGTCACATCCGCTTTTCGTTCTGGATTCTGGGGGATAATGACCCATTTCCCTTTCTGCAAGGCCACATGACCATTGTTGGTAGTCATCTGAAGTTGAGAGACCGGAGTGCCTGGGAATAGATTCAGTGTATTGCCTATGCCTGAATAGAGGTCAGATATCTCTCCTGTCTCTACGGGGATGTCAGAAGAAGACTCACTGGATGTCGCAGTGAGCATAGGGCTATTTACACCACTCGCAGAAGTCAATATGGACGTTGGTATATTACCGCCTTTTTTGTACACAGCTTTCACCACTTGCAATAGTAAATCCCGAAGACATTCACGCTCGGCAAATAAGACATTTTCTTCTATTCTATTCAAAAGTACGATACCGCCAATTGCCGGTAGTGAATTGAAACATTCTCTTTCCCATGAGAATGAAGTTCCGATACGGTTGCGGACAGCATTCGTGCTTACATAGGCCATCGCAATGGATTTGTTAATAGAATCTTTCATGATACCCCCCAAAAAGTTGCGGTATGCGTCCATTTGCTTGCGTAGTTTCGTGCCATTTCGTTGTGTGGGAGCCAGCATAATGTAGGGAACAGATTTCAAATCTTCGTCATTCTGTAATTTCCCTTTTTCATAATCGTCCTTGTCCGCTTCTGCCGCTATTTGTTCTTTCAACGTTTTCGTGAATGAAATAATATCTTTGGTTTGTTTATCCAATATTACGCCCTTTTGATAGAGGGAGTCAACGCCAAGCGACTTTAATTGTGTCAGTAAGTTTTCGTTTGTTTCTTGCCATAAACTGTTCCGTGTGCCATACTCGTTGTTGAGTACGGTGTAGCCCTTCATTACATCATCCGATACGTTTATAGCCAACATCGCAAGAAGAATGACGTAAATAAGGTTAATCATTTTCTGGCGTGGCGACAGTTCCATTTTTGCCATGATAAAGTGTGGATTAGTTGTTCTTTAGGGCTTCCGTCATGTTTCCATATACACGATTTAATTGAGCCAGTTTTTGTGCCAAACCACAAATATCTTTTCTGATGGAGTCGCTTCCGTCCACCGTGTCTTTGCAGTTCTTGTCTAACTGACTAAGAGTTTCTCCAAGTTGTTTGACGGAAGTTGTCTGAGCTGCCATTATTTGGGCTTGTTCTTTATAGATTTCATTTAATGAATTGATGTTGGTCTCCAATTCTTGCAATTGTTTTTTGACTCCTTCCTGTGACAATCCTGAGAGTTCAGTCTTTAGTGGTGAATCCGCATGGTTAACCTTCCCTTTACCTAAAAGGGGGAATACTTTCTCCCATTGATAATCATCCTTGGGATTATCGAAGCCTGTGATAAAGAATACGGAAACTTCTGTGATCATTCCTATCATAAGGAATACGTTGTCATAAGGTAAGTGGGAAATCTTGAATACTGCTCCTAAAATCACTAAGCAGGCACCCCATGAATAAGCCATATTGAAAAATACTTTTCCTTTATGACTTGAAAGGAATTTGGATATTTTGTTCATTTTTGTAATTATTGTGTATGCAATTTTTTAAGAATAGGATACTTCCACGCAGCTTTTAGTTTGAAACTGAGAGGGCAGCATCGCTAATCCGTTGCAAAACTAAGTGTTATTTTTGAAAATCCTCCTCCTCTTATTGTTTGTTAGTTTTTTTTGTCTTTGTCAGGAAAACGGGGATTCATGATGGCTCGTTTTTGGAAAAAATGTGAAATTGAGGGGGCTTAGGGTATTTCTTCATGTGAGTGGGAACAACTTGTTAGATATGTAGGTTGGCGTAAAGATAGATCAGTTTAAATACGCTTTGCTTTCATATCTTTAATTTTTATTGTATCTTTGCAAAGATGTAAAACTAACAACAATAATCACACAAAACAAAATGGATATAATACTGGCATTGTTACCGATTGTTCTCTTGGTCGTGCTGATGACGGTAGTGAAACTTCCGGGCGACAAGAGTAGCTTGATTACATTGGTGGGGACGGCACTGATCGCTGTCTATGGTTTCGATTTCTCTTGGCATGACACCTCTTTCAGTTTCTTGTACGGGGCGATGAAAGCGATTTCTCCTATTCTTATTATTATCCTCATGGCCATCTTCAGTTATAATACATTGATGCTTACGAGGAATATGGAGATAATCAAGAAACAATTCTCTCAGATCTCTACCGACCGTAGTGTGCAGGTGTTGCTGCTGACATGGGGCTTCGGCGGACTCTTGGAGGCCATGGCGGGATTCGGTACTGCGGTGGCTATTCCGGCGGCTATACTTATCAGTCTGGGGTATAAGCCTGTGTTTGCCGCCGTGGTGTGTTTGATTGCGAACAGTGTAGCCACGGCTTTCGGTGCGGTGGGAACCCCTGTCATTGTCTTGGCCACAGAGACGGGGTTGTCGGTGAATGCGCTGAGTGCGAACGTGGTGTTACAGCTTTCTTTGTTGATGTTTATCATTCCTTTCTTTATTGTCTGGTTAGCCGACAAACGGAAAGAAGCTTTAATGAAGAATATATTGCTCGCTTTGCTGACAGGCTGTGTGTCATTGGTCAGTCAGTTTCTGTCGGCTAAATATATGGGGGCAGAATCTCCGGCCATCATCGGAAGTTTGTTGTCTATCGTGGTGATTGTCGCTTTTGGCAAGTTCCTTGGAAAAGGGGAGAAAGTAAAAGAGCGTATTCCTGTTAAAGAACTTTGCAAGGCGTGGAGTGTGTACGGCTTGATTCTCTTACTGGTCATTTTCACCAGTCCGTTGTTTCCCGCTGTACGCAATGTCTTGGATTCCCATTTGATAACGACAATTCTCATTCCGGTAGAGCATATAAAACCTTACAGTGTTCATTGGTTGACGCATGCGGGTCTTTTGCTCTTTGTGGGAACCTTCGTAGGGGGACTTATTCAAGGTGCTTCTCCGAAAGAGTTGTTTCAAACACTGGGAAAGACTACCGTGCAACTTCGTGCCACGGCTGTGACCGTCATTTGTCTGGTAGGTTTCTCTACTATCATGGATTATGCGGGTATGATTTCGGTTATCGCCACTGCATTGGCTACGGCCACGGGCACATTCTATCCGTTATTCGCTCCTTTGGTGGGAGGAATAGGTACCTTTATTACGGGCAGTGATACTTCTTCTAATATCCTGTTCGGAAAGATGCAGGCGTCTGTGGCAGGTCATATCAATGCTCCTGCGGACTGGCTGGCGGCCGCCAACACGGTGGGTGCCACAGGAGGAAAGATTATCTCTCCTCAAAGCATCGCTATCGCCACGAGTGCCTGCGGTCAGCAGGGAAAGGAGGGGCGTATATTGAAATCCGCTGTGGTGTATGCGCTGGTTTATATCGTGGTGGGTGGACTTACCGTTTATTTCTTTAGTTAATTATTTATCAGTTTATGAATATAAAAAAAATGTCTGTGCTGCTGGCATTGGTCTTATCATCAATGGCTGGGGCGATGAATGCGAAGGAAGGGGTGACTTACAAGGACATTACCGTGGAAGCTCCTTTTCAGATGTCGGTTATCAAAGAGCCTGTTTTCCCCGCACGGGAATTTCCCATTACCAAGTATGGGGCTAAAGTATTGACAGAAGCGCAGGTGAAAGCTCTTTCTGCATCTCAGGAAAATGCCTTGGCTAAGAAAAATGGAAAAGCCATAGCCAAGGCAATCAAGGCTTGTAACAAAGCGGGAGGTGGAAGAGTGGTGATTCCCGCAGGCGCATGGGTGACAGGCCCTGTGCATCTGATGAGTAATGTGGATTTGCACCTTTCCGAAGGAGCCGTGTTGAGCTTTACGGACAATTCGGAGGCTTATCTTCCTGCGGTGCAGACCAGTTGGGAGGGAATGGAGTGCATGAACTATTCTCCGTTGGTTTATGCGTATGGTTGTGAGAATGTGGCTATCAGCGGAAAGGGGACTTTGAAGCCGCAGATGGACTTGTGGCGTAAATGGTTCGCCCGTCCAAAGGCGCACATGGAGGCTTCTCGCCGCTTATACACGATGGCTTCCACGGATGTGCCGGTGAAGGAACGTCAGATGGCGGTGGGAGAGAATCATTTCAGACCGCAACTTATCCAGTTCAACCGTTGCAAGAACATTTCGCTGCAAGACTTCAGCATCCGTGAAAGTCCTTTCTGGACTATCCACATGCTGATGTGTAAAAACGGAGTGGCGAGAGGCTTGAACGTGTATGCGCACGGACATAATAACGATGGTATCGACTTGGAGATGACACAGGATTTCTTGGTGGAGAACTGTGTCTTTGACCAGGGCGATGATGCGGTGGTGATTAAGTCGGGACGTAATCAGGACGCTTGGCGTACGCATACACCAACGGCTAATGTGGTGATACGTAATTGCGACATCGTAAACGGTCATGTGTTGTTGGGTATTGGTAGTGAGATTAGTGGAGGCATTCGGAATATATATATGCACGACTGCCATGTGAGAAGTAGCGTGAAAAGGGTGTTTTACGTGAAGACTAATCACCGTAGAGGTGCTTTTGTGGAGAATGTCTACATGAAGAATTGTTCTGCTGAGGCTGCCGAGGAAGCAGTGGTGGAGATTGACCCGGATGTGATTTACCAATGGAAAGCGGTACCTACTTATGCCACGAAGATTACGAAGATTGACGGACTGCACGTGGACAATGTGACTTGTAAAAAGGCAAAGTGTGTGTATCGTTTGATAGGAGATTTGCGTTTGCCGCCTAAGAATATTGAAATCAGTAATATAAAGGTAGGGACAGTCACAGGATATGTGTCGAAAACAGAGAATATTCTCGATCTGACTGTGAAGAATGTGTCTTATAATCGTCTTGACATAGTTCCTGCGAAGAAGTGAAAATACTTACTCTTGGTGATTGGCACGTTGAATAATACTCTTTTTTAGGTATTGTATGAAAAGAGTATGATGCGTACCTTTGCACCGTGGAAATCATAATCCGCCTGCATACGAAGGAAGAGGTGAGAGCTTCACACCAAACCCTTGGTATGCAGGTTTTTATTATACAGTATGGAAAAGTTTGATTTAAATCGTTTTGTGGAAGCGCAAAACGCATCGTATGGCAGTTATGAAGTCGCTTTGAATGAGATACGTGGCGGACGGAAGACATCGCATTGGATATGGTATATATTTCCCCAGCTGAAAGGTTTGGGATACAGTTTCAATTCCTCTTTTTATGGTATCGAGGGTAGAGCGGAGGCGGAGGAGTATATGCGACATCCTCTCTTGTCCCAGCGTCTGCTTTCTATCACAAAGGCTTTATTGCAAATAGAGGGAAAATCTGCCGTGGAGATACTTGGACCGATTGACGCTCAAAAGGTGAAGTCGTGTATGACACTGTTTGATGTAGTGTCGCCCAATGAGGTGTTCAAGGAAGTGCTGGATAAATATTACAATGGGGAAAAGGACATTCGGACATTGAGAAAATTGGAATAAGGAAATTCCTTACCCGAGTTGCGGATTTATACACTTTAAGCAGCATCAATCCGTCTCGGAGCAGTCTTACCAGCGTTTTAAACTTTTCTTCCATTAAAAACGCAAAAGGCTTCGATGGTCAATGAAGCCTTTTGCGATGGCTAATGAAGAAGGCTTCGATTGCCCATGAAGCCGCTTGCATGAATAAGCCAATATCTGTGTTTGTGATCATGCGCCTTAGTACCACTACTCCACAGTGCTCTAAACCTTTCTTTACTATGCACAAGGATTCATCGCATCTCTACTGATTGGTGGTAGCATAGGAAGTTTAAGCAATGTACAAGACAGTAGGGGGGATGATTGCGAATAGTCATTGAAGTTTACACCACTTCATTGTAAATAGATAGAGCTTATTAATAGAAAAGAGGATGCAGCACCTCTTACGCACTGCATCCTCTCTGATTGTTTGACAGAACTTTTCATTATAGTTCTGTATCAGTATTGTTGCTTTCAGACTCTTTATTTTCTTTATGGTGTCGTCCAGATGGATTTCCTTCTTCTGCGGGATTTTCGCCTTCTGCATTATTCTCTTTGCCTTCGCCCGTAGAGTTCAGAATATCGTCCATATTGATGTCTCCGCTTTCGCCAGTAGACAAGCTGTCACTGTAGGTGGTGTCTTGTACCACTTTCTTTTGTACCACTCTGGCGGCGCACTCATAACAGTTGCTTGGAATGTCTTCTTTTGCGGAAGGCCATTTCGTGCGATATTGCTGGAACTCACTGTCTTTTAATACACTTTGAAGGAATCTCCCGACAATGGGTAAAGCAAGTACACTTCCCGAGCCTAAGCCACCCGTGCGGAAGTGGATACTACGGTATTCTCCGCCTACCCAACAACCGACTACTAAATTAGGTGTCACCCCCATATACCATGCGTCAGAGTGATTGTTGGTCGTACCAGTTTTGCCTCCGAAGTCAGTGTCTTTGGAGAAACGTGAAAGGTAGGTGGAAAGAGGAGTACTTGTACCACCTGGATCCAATCCGGCTTCCAGCATTTTCTGCATCAAGAAAGCGGTACGGTAAGGCACTGCTTGGCGAGTGTCTGTTGGTCCCTCGTATATGACATCGCCGTCTGCGTCTTCTATCCGGGTTACTAACACCGGGTCGTGTTGTTTGCCGTCATTGGCGATGGTACAATAACCGTCGGCCAATTTCAGCAAGGACACGTCCACCGCCCCCAAACAGATGGAGGGTTCATTGTCAATCGGAACATCCACGCCCATAGCGTGTGCTGTGTTGATAATATTCTTGATGCCTACTCTTTGTCCCACTTGCACTGCGATGGAGTTTATACTCTGTGAAAACGCTCCACGTAAGGAGATGGAATCTCCGCTAAAACGTCCGTTGGCGTTTCCCGGTGCCCATAAAACGTCCTGCTTCTTTATTTTGTCATATACCATCATTTGGATGGCTTGGTCTTTCATCTTGTCACAAGGATTCATGCCTTGGTTCATGGCTTGTGAGTAGACAAAAAGCTTGAAGGTGGATCCGCATTGACGCATGGAGGTAACCTTGTCGTATTTCCATGTGTTGAAGTCCACATCGCCTACCCATGCTTTCACCTGTCCAGTTTGTGGTTCCATGGCAATCATGCTGGCGTGCATGAAATAAGCCATGTAGCGGATAGAGTCCATGGAGCTGAGCATCATTGTTTTCTTGTGGTTGGGCGCTTTGTAGTCGAACACCTGTACTTCATGAGGTTTGTTCATCATGGCGTCCACGGAGTCTGGATTGTCAGGATAGATTTCCGACCAGTATTTGTAAGCGTCTGTCTTCTTGGCTATGTTCTCAATGAAATTGGGAATGATGTTTCCGTTCTCGTCTCGCCACGGATAGTTCTTTTGCTCAAAATTTCCCCAGTGACCATTGAAACTTTGCTGTACGGTTTGCATTTGTTTCCATACCGCTTCCTCTGCATATTTCTGCATACGGGTGTCAAGCGTGGTGTAGATTTTCAAACCGTCAGAATACAAGTCCACATTGTGTTCTTTGCACCAAGGCTGTAAATAGTCAGCTACTGCTTCGCGGAAATACAACGCTTCTCCGTCATAATTGTTTTCAATCTTGAATTCATTGACTTTCGTGGGCAAAACACTGATAGAGTCGTACTGTGCCTTAGTCAAGTATCCGTGAGTCACCATGTTCTCCAAAACTGTATTACGGCGTTTCTCGCTGTTCTTTGGATTGGTGATGGGATTGTAATAATTCGTGGCTTTCAGCAGTCCTACTAAAGTAGCGGCTTCTTGATAGTCCAGTTTGTCAGGCGTAGTGTTGAAATAAGTCTTGGCCGCCGTCTTGATACCGTAAGCGTTGTTCCCGAAATCTACCGTATTGAAATACATGGTAAGAATCTCGTTCTTTGTATAGACCGCTTCGAGTTTCACGGCTGTAATCCATTCCTTCATCTTGACGATGAACATTCCTACTCCCGGCACATAGCCCAACAGTCCCTTGGAGTATTGGGTTCGGGTGCGGAACATATTCTTGGCCAACTGCTGGGTAATCGTACTGGCACCCCTGGCATGACCGTGTATCATGTCTTTGGCGGCAGCTCCCAGTCCCTGGAAGTCAATACCATGATGCTTGTAGAAACGTTCGTCCTCTGTGCTGATAAGCGCATGAATGATAATTGGCGAGATGTCATTGAAAGTCACCGGAGTACGGTTCTGATTAAAGTACTTTCCAATGAGTTTGCCGTCCGCACTGTAAATCATGGAGGCGGTGCTGACTTTCGGATGACTCACATCATAAAGACTGGGTGATTTACCGAACAACCAGAACAGATTGAAGTCAATGGCAATCAAAAGCAGGAAGAAACCCACGATTGCGGAAACGATTCCCACTCCTGTTTTCTTGTACCATGGCGCGCCCTTGTAAAGTCCGGCGTACCAATGAGCGAAATGGCGGCTTGAACTAACCACCTTCCTGATAAAATTTCCTATAAAGGAAAATGTTGTTTTTATAAATGCACTCATGCGCGTGTTATATGCTTACTATTGCTTGCAAAAATACATCTTTCCCTTGAATACACCTGCTGTTTAGCGGTAAAACTTCAATAAGAAGCGTGAAATTTAGAGATTTATTAGATTCTCTCCAGCTAAAAAGTGGTAGATGGCGGGGGTGTCGGCAGGATGAAACCAATGAATATCCTTGTCTCGTTTGAACCATGTCATCTGCTTTCTGCTATATACACGGGTATTTCGTTTAATCTTCTCTATCGCTTCTTCCAGTGTCCATTTCCCCTCGAAATAGGCAAAAAGCTCTTTGTACCCTACTGTGTTTAATGAGTTGTATTGATGATAGGGATATACATTTCTTGCTTCTTCCAGTAATCCCTCCTCCAGCATTGTGTCCACTCTTTGATTGATGCGTTGGTAGAGTTCTTCCCTGTCTCTTCGTAATCCCACTTTGACGATGCGGAAAGGACGTTGTTTGTGCACCCGTTTTCGAAGGGAGGTATAGGTGGTACCGCTTTGCATACAGATTTCCAGTGCGTGTACGACTCGTTTGGTGTTCTGCATATCCACGATACGTGCGTATTCAGGGTCTAAGAGCCTAAGTTCAGTCTGAAGTTTTTCCAATCCTTCTTCTTTCAATCGTCTGCTCATAGTTTGTCGGATTTCATCAGAGATAGTGGGAATGTCATCGATTCCTTTGCATACAGCGTCAATGTACATCATGGAACCTCCTGTCAGCAAGAGGCTGTCATGGGTTTTGAAAAGCTCTTTGGAAAGAGTGATGACATCATTTTCGTATTGTGCGGCACTGTAGTAATCCGACAAAGCGAGGTTGGCCACAAAATAATGCGGTATGGTGGCTCTTTCAGCAGGTGTGGGTGAGGCTGTACCAATCGGGATGTCCCGATACATTTGACGGGAGTCCGCACTGAGGATGGGAGAATGCAAAAGCCCAGCCAAAGAAAGGCTGAGCTTTGTTTTTCCTACACCCGTTGGTCCTAAGAGGACTAACATTGTTTTCATCTTTGTTTTGTTGAGGCGTGATTAATCGTCTTGATATGGATTTCCGTCACTGATGGACATTCCATCGAAGTCTTCTTCGTTGAAATTGCTTGAATCATAGGTGTCACCGTAACTTCCTCCGTACTCATCATCATCGTTCCCGAAGCCTTCTAAGTCATTACCTCCTAATAAAGAGGCAGGATCTTCTTCTTGGGAAGGTGCCTTCCCCTCAGATTTGACGCATTTCGGGGTGGGACAGTCTTTATCCTTTTTAATTTCCATCAGTTCGATAAACAAGTCTCTTCCCATTAATGGGTCGAACTCATATAATAACCGCTGACGTTGCTTGGTTATGTACTCTTTCAGCGTGGTGTCCCTCATGATGTGGACATGGCTGGAAGCGTCCATAGCTTCCAATGTGATTTCCGTCTCTTTTCCCCAGTCTTCGTCACAGATGAAGAAAGAGGTCATTTGGTCGTCTTTGTAGCCACATGCTTTCAGTATTATCTTATGAAAGTCGAAGAAAGTGGCTTCTGGTGCGATTTCTATTTCACGGACGAACTCATCCGAGTCCTCTGCGAGTAGCATAAATCTGTATACCATAATTGTCGGTAGTTAATGTATAAAGCCTCGTTTTGAACTTTCAATGAAAGAGAGAATGTATTTTATGTCATCTGTCTGTTCAATCTCTTTGCGTATTTTCTCACAAGCGTCTTTCAGCAACAGCTTTTCCTCATAGATGATACGGTAAGCTTGACGTATGTTGTCAATGCGTTCGTGACTGAAACCATGACGACGCAAGCCTACGATATTCAGTCCGCAGAAGGCGCACGGTTCACGGGCAATCATCGCAAAGGGTGGAGCGTCTTGACTGAAGCGTGTGCCTCCGCCAATCATCACCAAACTTCCCACACGACAGAATTGGTGAATCAATACACAGGCACTGATAATGGCCGTGTCGTCGATGACTACCTCTCCGGCAATTTTCGTGGTGTTTCCAATGATGCAGTTGTTGCCCAGTGTTACGTCATGAGCCACGTGTACCCCTTCCATCAGCAAGTTTCCACTGCCTACTTTCGTGCGTCCTTTTGCCGCCGTGCCACGGTTGATAGTCACGTTTTCACGTATTCTGTTGTTATCTCCTATGATGGCGGTGGTTTCTTCTCCTTTGAATTTCAAGTCTTGGGGGACAGCTCCTAATACAGCTCCGGGAAAGACGGTGTTTCCCGAACCCATTCTGGTACCGTAAAGTACGGTTACACTGTTCATCAAGACATTGTTGTCTCCGATAACTACGTTTTTGTCTATGAAGCAGAATGGACCGATTTCACAGTTCTCTCCGATTACAGCTTCTGGATCCACGTATGCCAACGGGCTAATTTTGCTCATAGTTTATTTGTTTTTTACAATTTGAGCTGTGAATGTGGCTTCGCTCACAATTTTTTCTCCTACGAATACATATCCTTTCATGGAGGATATGCCATGGCGCAGAGGAGCCAACAGCTCTACTTTGAAGATAAGTGTGTCACCCGGCACCACTTTCTGACGGAACTTCACATTATTGATGGCCAGAAAATAGGTGCTCCATTTCTCTGGCTCTTCCACGCGGTTCAGTACCAGCAAGCCTCCAGCCTGTGCCATTGCTTCTATTTGCAGCACACCGGGCATGATAGGCTCTTGGGGAAAATGTCCTTGAAAGAAAGGTTCGTTGGAGGTTACATTTTTCACCGCCACAATACTGTTGCCACTCAAGGATATTACTTTGTCCACCAACTGCATGGGGTAACGGTGAGGAAGCAGCTCACGGATACGGTTCACATCCATGACTGGCGGTTCGTTGCAATCGTAGCTGGGTGTTTGTATTTCGTGTTTTCGTATCTCACGTCGCATTTGGCGTGCAAACTTATTGTTTACGGTGTGTCCCGGACGTGTGGCAATGATTCTTCCCTGTATCGGTCTGCCTATCAGTGCCATGTCGCCAATGATATCCAACAGTTTATGACGAGCCGGTTCATTGTCCCACACCAATGGTTTGTGGTTCAGAAAACCCAACTTGGTGGCGTCTCTGTGCTCTGCGTGAATCAGGTCAGCCAGCTTGTCCAATTTGTCCTGTGAGATTTCATTCTCGTAGATGACAATGGCGTTATCCAAATCCCCGCCTTTGATTAAGCCTGCGTTGAGCAGTGGCTCAATCTCCCGCACAAATACAAAAGTACGTGCTGCGGCTATCTCTTTTGAATAGTTCTTCATATCATCCAGGGTGGCGAACTGTGCGGCCAGCACTTTCCCCGGATATGAAATCATGGTGGTGATACTGAATTTGTCATCGGGCAAAATCGTGATACAAGACCCTGTCTCTTCATTCTTGAACTCAATCTTTTTCCGAATGATATAAACACTTTTAGGAGCTTGTTGTTCTACGATACCAATCTTCTGGATTTGTTCCACATATTTTTCCGCACTTCCATCTAAAATAGGTAATTCTGGGCCGTTTACCTGTATCAGGCAGTTGTCAATACCCAGTGCGTAGAGTGACGACATGGCGTGTTCCACCGTACTTACTTTGGCTTCTCCTTCCGCAAGTACCGTACCACGTTGAGTGTCTATGACATTTTCCGCTATCGCATCGATGATGGGTTGTCCTTCCATGTCGATGCGCTGAATCTTATACCCGTAGTTTTCGGGAGCAGGATTGAAAGTCACGGTCAGAAAAAGTCCCGTGTGCAGCCCTTTTCCACAGAGGGAGAAACTGCCTTTCAATGTATTTTGCTTTAACATGTCTTTAGTTAGAGTGATTCTTTATTTGTTCTTTCAATATCTGTATTTCTTTCTCCATCTCATTGAGTTGGCGGTAGAGTTCGGGAAGTTTCTTGTACACCACGCTGCTGCGTCTGAAGTTGCCCACTTCAATGGCAGGAGAACCTTGTATGGTGGTGTGTCCTTTAGGCAGTTTGCTTGCAATGCCAGCCTGTGCTCCGGCCAAAGTGCGGTCTCCGATAGTGATGTGACCTGCTACTCCTACTTGTCCGCCAAACATACACCATTTTCCTATCTTGGCAGAGCCTGCCACTCCAGTCTGAGCTGACATGACAGTGTTGTCTCCGACAGTCACATTGTGAGCGATTTGCACCAGATTGTCCAGTTTCACTCCTTTTCCTATATAGGTACTTCCCATAGTGGAACGGTCTACACAAGCATTGGCGCCAATTTCCACGTCATCGTCAATGGTTACGATGCCAATTTGTGGAATCTTGTCATAGCCCTGTGCTGTGGGAGCGAATCCGAAACCGTCTGCTCCGATTACAGTCCCTGCGTGCAGCGTGACACGATTTCCCAACTTGCATCCGTGATAGATGGTCACATTGGGATATAGAATGTTGTGTGATCCGATTTGCACACTCTCACCGATTACCACTCCTGGATATATTTGCGTATGGTCACCGATTACCACATTTTTCCCAATTACCGCAAACGGGCCAATGTAGCACTCCTTTCCGATTTTAGCGGTGGAATCAATTGAGGCTTTCTCACTGATTCCTGTCTTTTGCGGAATAGTGGATTCATACATGGCCAACAACTGTGCGATGGCTGCGTAGGCATCGTCCACTTTCACTAAGGTGGCTTTTACAGGCTGTTCGGGATGAAAATCCTTGTTTACCAGTATAATACTGGATTCTGTCGTATACAGATAATGCGCATACTTGGGATTGGCAAGGAAAGAGATAGCTCCTTCAGTTCCTTCCTCAATCTTGGCAAAAGTATGCACTGTGCAGTCAGGGTTTCCTTCAATGTCGCCTTTTAAATAGGCCGCTATTTGTTTTGCGGTAAATTGTACCATTGTCTTTTATCTTACTTTTCGCTGCAAATTTCGTAAAAAAAAACCAAATACCTGCCTTTTGTTGGTGTCTTTTTGCAGAGATAGTTAAATCTGTCTCAACTGGACTGCCATCTGTTGTTGCAGGTTGTGCGCTTTTTCACCTGCGGCTTCTGAGAAATCTTCTCCATGGGAAGCGAAGATAATACCTCTGGATGAGTTCACCAGTAATCCACAAGTTTTATTCATGCCATAGTTACAAACTTCTTCCAGTGAACCGCCCTGTGCGCCCACTCCTGGCACGAGCAGGAAATGGTCGGGAACAATCTTTCGCACATCCTCGAAGAGTTTTCCTCTGGTGGCACCTACGACATACATCATATTTTCATCACTTCCCCATTTCTGTGAAGTGCGCAATACTTTCTCAAACAACCGTTCTCCTTGAGGGTCTTCTGTCAATTGGAAATCCATGGAACCCTTGTTGCTTGTCAAAGCCAGCAGGATTACCCATTTGCCGGGATACGTCAGGAAAGGAGTCACACTGTCTTCACCCATATAAGGTGCTACGGTGAGTGCGTCCACTTGTGAAGTCTCAAAGAAGCTGCGGGCATACATGGCAGACGTGTTTCCGATGTCTCCTCGTTTGGCATCGGCTATGATGAAATGCTGTGGATAATTCTTGTGAAGATAATCCAGGGTCTTGTCCAACGACATCAGTCCTTTCACACCTTCACTTTCATAGAAAGCCCAGTTGGGTTTGTAAGCCACACAGAAAGGAGCGGTGGCGTCAATGATTTGTTTGTTAAAAGCGAATACCGGGTCTTCTTCGGAAAGAAGGTGAGACGGTATTTTCTTTATATCGGAGTCAAGCCCTACACAGAGGAAGCTCTGCTTTGCCTTGATTTGTTCGAATAATGCTTGTTTATCCATATTCACTGTTTCGTTAAGTTTCACTTCTGTCAGAGTTCACTTTCTTTCAACCGTTCCGCATTTTCTGCCACTATTAAATGGTCTATGCAATCTTGAATATCCCCGTCCATGAAAGCGGCGAGATTATAGACCGTGTAGTTGATACGGTGATCCGTAATACGCCCCTGGGGATAGTTGTACGTGCGAATCTTGGCGGAGCGGTCGCCTGTGGATACCATGGTCTTTCGTTTAGCGGCGATTCCGTCCAGGTACTTTTGATACTCCATATTATATATACGTGTCCGTAATTCAGCCATTCCCTTCTCCAGGTTTCGCTTTTGCGAACGTTCATCCTGGCATTGCACGGTAATACCCGTGGGAATATGTACCAACCGAATAGCGGAATAGGTCGTATTGACACACTGGCCTCCATGACCGCTGGCGCAGAAAATATCAGTACGTATGTCTTCCTTGCGGATTTCCACATCGAATTCATCCGCTTCGGGCAGTACAGCCACGGAAGCGGCGGAGGTATGTACTCTGCCTTGTGTCTCTGTGGCGGGTACTCGTTGTACACGGTGAACTCCGGATTCGTATTTCAATGTGCCATACACATTCTCGCCACTGACAGTGAAAATGATTTCCTTGTATCCTCCGGCGGCACCTTCCGTAAAGCTGGTCACGTCTATTTTCCACCCTTTGTTCTCAATGTATTTCGAGTACATTCTGAACAGGTCGCCTGCGAAGAGAGCCGCCTCGTCTCCTCCTGTTCCGGCACGAATCTCCATCACGGCATTTTTACCGTCTTCGGGATCCGCTGGTACTAACAGGAGTTTAATACGTTCTTCCAGTTCGGGAATAGCCTTCTTGTTTTCTTCCAGTTCCTCGTGAGCCATCTCCTTTATTTCCGGGTCTTGCTCGTTAAGGATGAGCTGGTTCGCCTCGTCAATGTCTTTCAGCCTTTGCGCATATTCCTTGCGGGCTTTCATCAGCTCCTCCAATTCCTTGTATTCCTTGGTGAGCTTCACAAAGCGCTTTTGGTCTGCGATGACTTTGGGATCCGTGATAAGGGTGGACACTTCCTCGAACCGGCTGTTAAGCCCGTCTAACTTTTGCAGTAATGAGTTTTCTGCCATATCGGATTAATACGTAAACTCTCCGTATTCACTCTTGATGGTCAGTGAGCGGCGTCCAGTCTCGATGTGTCCTACTATTTGTGCGTCGATGTTAAAGCTCTTGCTGATTTCAATCACTTTCTCTGCGTCGCGCTTGTTCACATAGATTTCCATGCGATGTCCCATGTTGAACACCTTGTACATCTCCTGCCAGTCTGTGCCGCTTTGCTCCTGAATCAGTTTGAAGAGTGGCGGTACGGGGAACATATTGTCTTTGATAATCTTGCAGTCTTCTGTCACGAAGTTCAGCACTTTGGTTTGTGCGCCTCCTGTGCAGTGTACCATACCGTGGATACGAGACCGCATTTCCTCCAACAGTTTCTTGATGACAGGAGCGTAAGTTCGAGTGGGAGAAAGTACCAGTTTTCCTGCGTCGAGCGGAGTGCCTTCCACAGGGTCGGTCAATTTATATTTCCCGCTGTACACAAGTTCTTCAGGCACCGCTTTGTCATAGCTCTCCGGATATTTCTCAGCGAGGTATTTGGCGAACACATCGTGTCTTGCGCTGGTCAGTCCGTTGCTGCCCATGCCTCCGTTGTACTCCGTCTCGTAAGAAGCCTTTCCGAAAGAGGCCAGTCCTACAATCACGTCGCCAGGGCAGATGTTGTTATTGTTCACCACATCTTTGCGTTTCATGCGGCAGGTGACGGTAGAGTCCACAATGATGGTGCGTGTAAGGTCGCCCACATCAGCGGTTTCTCCTCCTGTGGCGTAAATGCCGATTCCCATACTGCGCAGCTTGGCCAACATTTCCTCCGTTCCTTCGATAATGGCGGAAATCACCTCGCCGGGGATAAGCATCTTGTTACGTCCGATGGTGGAAGACAAAAGGATGTTGTCCACAGCTCCCACACACAGCAAGTCGTCCGTGTTCATCACAATGGCGTCCTGTGCGATACCTTTCCACACGGATAGGTCTCCTGTTTCTTTCCAGTAGAGATAGGCCAGTGAGGATTTTGTGCCGGCACCGTCGGCGTGCATGATGTTACAATACGCAGGGTCTCCACCGAGAATGTCGGGGAGAATCTTGCAAAAAGCTTGAGGGAATATTCCCTTGTCTATGTGTTTGATGGCGTTATGTACGTCTTCCTTCATGGCGGAGACGCCTCGCATCATATAGCGTTGTTTACTGTCCATAGTCGTCTGTATTTTTATTCTGCAAAGTTAGCTATTTTTTTCCTAACACACAAAAGAGAGTACTGTTTCCTTGACTTCTAAAGATTAATAAAGTCTTCTTGTATGGTGGATTGAGTTGAATTCTTAGACTTTACCAGTCGTATGGCGTGGAGTTAGGCTACTCTTCAGAGGTAATACCTTTTTCCCCGTAATGCATATAATGCAACAGTCGCATGTTTTGTTGGGCGGTCTTTATGTATTCTTTCACATAAGGGTCGCTTTTGAATTTGACGGTCGCTTTGTTCAGTATCTTCTGTATTTGGGGAGTGATGACGGGATATTGGAATCCGCAGGTCATAATCATGAAGACACTGGGTCCTAACACGTTGTCGTAGTTTTTGATGACGAACGATGTCTCCAGCTTATCCCTGGAGTTCAGTAGCTTTCGCTGCTCTTCACTGATTTTCTCATGGATGATATGAGGAGGCACTCCGCTCAGAATCATTTGGGTCTGTTTCTGTGGCAATTCATTCAGACGGTTGTCTATCCGTGTCTTTTTGTCAATGAAATCATAGAGCTTGTCGTTCAGCGGTGTGCCGCTCACTCTTTGCTCCGAGTTCTTGATTTTGATAACGATGGAGCCGCCAGGTTCCAGCACGACGGGCATGATGCTTTCATCGTCCATGTAGAGGCTTGTCAGCATCGTCGTGTCGATGGAGCCGGTGAATTTGAAAACCCCGTGTACTACTTCCGAGGAGTCGATGTTGGCGAAAGTGGTTCTGTCCACCGCTTTCAGATACAACCTTTTGCCATCTAAGTCTTGCACACTGGAAGTCCCCTTGATGATGTACTTGTCCGAGCAGGCTGAGCATATCATCAATATCCAAAAGCTGTAGAGTAAGATGTGTCGCAATTCTGTTTTCACTCCGTTGGTTTTAGTTTGTCTCCCACAAAAATACAATCAAAAAAGAGAAGGTGGAGTGTATTCTCGAATATTTATGTTATTTTTGCAGGGAATTAAGGTTTTAATAGCAATAAACAGATGAAAAAATTGAAGTATGTGCTGTCTATTGTGCTGTGTGTCTGTTTCCTCTCCGCACAGGCTGATGAGGGAATGTGGCTGCTGCAGCTCATGAAAGAGCAGCACTTGGAAGAACAGATGAAGAAGGCTGGACTGAAATTGGAGGCGGATGCGCTGTACAATCCAGGACAGGTTTCTTTGAAGGATGCCGTGGGCATCTTCGGCGGAGGTTGTACGGGAGAGATTGTGTCCGAGGACGGATTGGTACTGACCAACCATCACTGTGGATTCGGTGCGATTCAGGCGCATAGCTCTGTGGAACATGACTATCTGACAAATGGATTCTGGGCCAAGAAACGGAGCGAGGAACTTCCTAACGAAGGCTTGAAATTCACGTTTGTGGACCGTATCATTGATGTGACGGACTTGGTGAACAAGGAAATCGCATCCAAGAAAATCACCGAAGCGGAGTCTTTCACCGCTCCTTATCTGGAGAAATTGGCGAATGAGCAGCTGAAGAAGTTGAAATTGAACAAGAAACCGGGTATCCGTGGATTGGCTTTGCCGTTCTATGCCGGCAACAAGTATTATTTCTTCGTGATGAAAGTGTACTCAGACGTGCGTATGGTGGCGGCTCCTCCCCAGAGCATGGGCAAGTTCGGTGGAGAGACTGACAACTGGATGTGGCCTCGCCATACCTGTGACTTCTCCATGTTCCGTATCTACGGAGACAAGAATGGAAATCCCGCTCCTTATAAAAAGAGCAATGTGCCCTTGAAGTGCAAGAAACACTTGGCTATTTCTTTGAAAGGCATTGAAGACGGAGACTATGCGATGGTCATGGGATTCCCCGGCAGTACCGAACGTTATTTGACGGAACAGGAGGTGGAGCAGATGATGCGTTGCACCAACACGCCTCGTATCACTATCCGTGGCGCAAGACAGGAGGTGCTTGCCAAGGCGATGGCCGCCAGCGACAAGACCCGTATCCAGTATGCCGCCAAATACGCTTCCAGCTCTAATTACTGGAAGAACGCTATCGGCATGAACAAGGCGATTGCGGACAATAAGATTTTGGAGAAGAAAAAGGAGCAGGAGACTCGTTTCCGTGCCTTTGCGAAGGGACAGAAGGACAAGGCTTATCTGACAGTCATTGACCGTCTGGACTCTTTGGTAAAAGCTACGGACAAAGCGTATTACGACCGTACTTGCTTCTCCGAGGTCTTTTTAAGAGGCATTGAGTTCGGCAGTCCATACGAATTGATGGATCAATTGAAAACCGCTTTGCAGAAAGGCAAGAAGAAGGAAATCGCTTCTTTGACCAAAAAGTTGAAAGAAACATTCGATGAAATCCACAATAAGGATTACGACCACGAGGTTGACCGCAATGTGGCTCGCAAGCTCTTCCCTTTGTACGCTTCCTTGACGAAGGAGCGTCCTGCGTTCTATGAGAAAATCCAGAAGGACTACAAAGGTGACTACGAGGCGTATTTGAAAGCGTTGTATGACAATTCCATCTTCAGCAACAAGGAGAACTTTGACAAGTTCATCGCTAATCCCTCTGTGGAGGCCATTGAAAAAGACGAGGCGACAAACTACTCCAAGCAGAAACACGTTTTCCGCAAAGAGTTGAACGAGGAATTGAAGAAGTCTACGGATATCTCCAATCAGTTGCATAAGATTTATGTGCGTGGATTGTGTGCGATGTACGCACCGCAGCCTAAGTCTCCGGACGCGAACTTCACAATGCGTCTTACTTTCGGCAACGTGAAGTCCTACGACCCTCGAGACGGAGTGCATTACAACTATTACACCACGTTGAAAGGTGTGATGGAGAAGGAAGACCCCAAGAACCCGGAATTTGTCGTACCAGCGAAATTGAAGGAGTTGTATCAGAAGAAAGACTTCGGACGCTACGCCATGAAGAACGGCGAAATGCCTGTGTGCTTCCTTACGACCAATGATATCACAGGTGGAAACTCCGGTTCTCCTGTGATGAATGCGGAAGGCGAGTTGATTGGTTTGGCTTTCGACGGCAACTGGGAATCCCTTAGTGGTGATATTTATTACGACCCTGATTTGCAGCGTTGCATCGTGGTGGACATTCGTTATGTCCTCTTCACGCTTGACAAAGTGGGAGGTATGGGCAATGTGGTCGATGAAATGACAATTCATCAGTAAGAAAACTTTTTCATGTAAACTTGTGATAGGCAGGGAGTGGGATGGTGCCACTCTCTGCCTGTTTTTTGCACTGGGGTCTCATGGTCGTTTTTTTACGGTGAATAATGAAAATTCTACGGTGAGTTACGAAATTTCTACGGTGAGTAATATTTTTTCTACGGTGAGATATGAGTGATTATGCGGTGGATTGCTTATGCACCACGAACGGATGTGCGTAAGATGCGTAAGTAGGTTTGAAACCCTATAGGTAGATAGGTTGTGAAAGAGAGGGTGTTATTCAAGTCTCACGCGCCCGCGCGTGAGGGAGTGAAAACCACTTACGCATCCTACGCATCTTACGCATCCATTGTCTCTGTCGGTTTAAGTGGTAAGTGAAAATAATCTTGTTATATTCCTCATTCGTCCACGTAAAAGGTGGTTCTTATTCGTACTTTATATAAAAACACGGAAAATGAAAAAGATAATAACTCTTCTTGGTGTCGCATTGCTTGCGCTGTCGGTGCAGGCTCAGACGCTTGATGTAGACCGGCAACTGGACTATTGTGCGGGACAGGTGAGACGTGCGTTGAAGGAACTTCAGCCATACGACTACACGGTGGAGCCGCGTAATATCCTTGCCACGGATAAACAGCAGGGGTGGAACTGTCGTAAGGCCACTGCGGAGGAATGGTGCTCAGGCTTTTGGCCAGGCATCTTGTGGATGACTTATTCTTATACGAAAGACGCGAATATCCGTACACAGGCGGAGCTTTACTCTTTCCCGATTCAGAAAATAGTGGAGCGTCCTGTCTATGACCACGACTTGGGCTTCCTCACTTTCTGTTCTATAGGAAAAGGGTATGAGCAGACTGGCAGTGTGGAATACAAACGCTTGATATTCGATGCGGCGGATTCTTTGGCCACTTTGTTCAATCCGAAAGTGGGCACAATGCTTTCCTGGCCGAGAGAGGTTAAGAAGCAGGGATGGCCTCACAACACGATTATGGATAACATGATTAATCTCGAAACCCTGTTCTGGGCATCGAAGAACGGCGGTAATCCATTGTTGTACGACTTGGCCGTGGCACATGCCACCACGACGATGAAACATCATTTTCGTCCTGACGGAAGTGCTTATCACGTGGCGGTGTATGACACGATTACAGGTAATTTCATCAAGGGGGTGACTCATCAGGGATATTCGGACAAGTCTATGTGGAGCCGTGGACAGTCTTGGGCTATTTACGGTTACACGATGGTGTACCGCTATACGCATGACAAGGTGTTCCTCGATTTCGCACAGAAGGTGACAGATGTGTACCTGACTCGTTTGCAAGAGACAAGTGATGACTTGATTCCCAAATGGGATATGGACGACCCTGATAAAAAAGCCTCTAAAGACGCTTCTGCCGCTTGCGTGGTGGCCGATGCTTTGATGGAACTTTCTGGTTATGTGGGTGGTGCCAAAGGGGCTGCTTACCGAAAAACGGCTTTGGAGATGTTGGCGCAGTTAAGCACTCCCCGTTATCAGAGCGGCAAGCGAAACGTGGCCTTCTTGATGCACAGCACAGGACATCATCCGGCAGGAAGTGAGATTGATGCCAGTATCATCTATGCCGACTACTATTATCTTGAGGCGTTATTGAGGGCGAAACAAATTAAACAATAAGTTCAAAATATGAAAAGAGTAGTTTTGTTTCTTGCCGGATGCGTGGCGATGTGTTCACTGTCGGCAAAAAATATACTGAAGACGTATCCCGCACCTAAGGGAGTGGAATTGAAGCAAGATTTCACGGTGAAGGTGAGAGTGCCGGGTGGAGAGTGGAAACCGGTAGACACTTACGCCTTTAAAGTGGCCAATAACAATACGCTGAAACGTACCGTAGTGTCCACTTCCGTGGCCAAGTTTGAGTTTGAGGGACAGGTGGAAGTGTCGGTCACTTCCCTGAAGAAGGATATAAACGATGTACGCATTCGTCCACTCTCTTACCAGCTAAAACCCTCTTCGCAAGACAAACGTACCGTGACGTTCACGCTTGACCGTCCACGTTATGTGTCGGTAGAGGTGAACGGCGATATTTTCAACAATCTCCAGTTGTTTGCCGACAAGGTGATGGAGAAGCCGAAGGTGAAGAAAAAGGACTTGATATATTTCGGTCCGGGTGTGCATGACTTGAAAGGCGACTCGCTGGCGATTCCCTCTGGAAAAACGGTGTATATCGATGGTGGCGCTGTCGTGAAAGGCTGGCTTTCTGTCTATAAGGCAAAGAATGTGAGAGTGCTGGGCACGGGTATCGTCATGCCCGGAAGACACGAGGGCATCATGGTGCGTTATGCTCAGAACGTGCAAATAGACGGGCCATTGACCACTCAGTTGCCTGTGGGAGGTAGTGATTCTGTGAAGGTGGATAATGTGAAAGTGATTTCTTCCTATGGATGGGGGGATGGTTTGAATGTGTTCGCCAGCAACAATGTGTCTTATCACAATGTGTTTGCCCGTACCAGCGATGACTGCTCCACCATCTATTGTACCCGAAAGGGATACAATGGAGGTTGTAAGAATATCCTGATAGACGGAGCGGTTTATTGGGCGGATGTGGCTCATCCCATCATGATTGGCCTGCACGGGAATATCGAGAAGAACGAGACGATAGAGCAAGTGGTTTATCGTAATGTGGATATCTTGGATGAGTGCGAGAACCAGATAGACTACATGGGTTGTATCGGCATCAATAACGGAGACAATATCTTGGTGAAGAACCTCTTGTTCGAGAATATCCGTATCGAAAGTCTCCGTAAAGGAATGTTGGTGAATATGCGTGTTTGCTACAACAAGAAATATTGTCACGCTCCCGGAAGAGGCATTCAAGACATTACGTTGCGTAATGTTTCGTATACAGGCAAGGAACCCGTAATGAGTATCATTGCCGGCTACAATGAGGAACGTGCCGTGAAAGGCATCCATTTCGAGAACCTCACGATGAATGGTGTCAAGATATACGATAAGATGCCGGAAAAGCCCTCATTCTTCAAGACCAGTGATGTGGCAGGGATGTTCCTTGGGGAACACGTGTCGGATGTGACGTTTAGATAATTCATTATTATAGGATTGTAAGTAAGTTTAGGTTCATACGGTTATCGCAAGGTAAGGTCTGTGTCTCTTTGGGAAAAGAGCCAGTGTCTGCGGAAACTTTGCGATAACCGTGTGTTTTCTTTTTTGTTCTCGAAACTTTTGCTACTTTTGCATTCGGCAAATGACACCATTATCGAATGAAAGTACATTTTTACATTATATACTCTCTCTTATTGTTATGTTTTTCCGTGTCGCTTCGTGCACAGGAGATGCAAAATCTGACGTTGGCAGACGGCTTAAGCGGAATGTCAGTGACAGATATTAACGAGACGGACGACGGACTGGTG
This sequence comes from Prevotella sp. P5-108, assembly GCA_963608705.1. GTDB lineage: Bacteria > Bacteroidota > Bacteroidia > Bacteroidales > Bacteroidaceae > CAVDHB01. Next base: position 11,362 of record CAVDHB010000075.1, on the reverse strand, counting down.
TGGATTGCCACCAGCAATGGGGTCAGTCTTTATAATGGATATCGACTGGTTCGTTATCCATTTCCGGTGGATTGGACAGATAATTATTGTTATCAGATAGTTTCCGGTGAGGATGGAGACTTGTATGCCGCTACCTCTCACGGAGTGTTGCGTTTGCGGTTATATGAGGATGATTTTCAGCCTTTCGCCACAGATATTCAGTCTGCGGAATGCGTCTTGTCTTTGGACGGTAAGCTCTATGTGGGGAATCGGTTGGGATTGTTTGTCGTGGACAGGGATGGCAAGAGTCGTAAAATCAGCTTTAACGCTGTGGATGCCAACAATTCCGTGCGTTCTTTGCAGCGAGGATCTGACGGAACGGTATGGTTCTCTACACGGACAGCATTGAATGTATATAATCCCACGTCTGGAAAGTTGGTCAGACATTCTCTATACACGGAATCCGGGTTGTCACGTTTCTGTTTTGCCGGTGGAAAAGTGTATGTGGGTACCAAGAATAATGGACTGTTTGTGATGTCTGAGAAAGGGGGAAAGGCGATTCATATAGAAGGATTGGGCAACGTGATTACCAATGTGAAAGCCACTGCGGATGGGAAAAGCGTATGTGTGGCTTCCGATGGAGGAGGGGCTTATACCTTGGATGTGGCCAGCGGCCAGGTGAAGGAGCGTTTTAATATGGAACAGGCTGAGGACAGACATCTTCCGACAAATGCGGTGTATACTTATATGAAAGATAAGCGAGGTGTGAATTGGTTCGGTATGTACCGTTACGGATTGAGTCATTCCTTTTTCAGCTATCCTCTTTTTCAAACTTATGGGCTTGGTACATTCTCCTCTCATGGGCTAAATGTCATGTCTTATTTTAATACGCCTCGTTTCATGATAATAGCCAAGCAAAACGGCTTTTATTTGGTTGATAAGCAGGCGAAGACCACTCGTTATTTCAATACCTCGGCCATGCAATCCAGCTTGATACGTTGCGTGGGGTATATGAATGGCGATTTTTATTTAGGTACTTATGATGCGGGACTGTTGCGATGTAATCCTGTGTCGGGAATGTTGGACAGGTTGCCAGGAGTGCCGCAATTGGAATACGCTTCTGTCAGTGGTATTACTTCAGACCCGAAGGGGAATTTGTGGCTGTCTACCAGTGAGGGGCTTTATCGGATTACGCCTCAGGGGGACATTCGTAATTATACGGAGAAGAACTCTCCCTTACTGATGGGCGTCCGGAATATGATGTTTGATAGTAATGGCAATGGATGGATAGGTACGGCTAACGGAGTCTGTCTCTATATAGCTTCCTCGGGTATCATTAAGAATTCAGAGTTCCCCGACGGATTTTTTAATAAGGAGAGTGTGCAGTTTTCTTATAGCAAGGACAGAATGTATGCTTTTGCGCATCGTCATGTGTATTACACGGATTTTACGATGAGCCATTTCGGTGAGTTGCATTTACCAGAGGGTCTTGTGGAGGAGGGGTGTTTTGATTTTGCAAAAGATTCCTTTGGCAATTATTGGTTTGTCAGCGAGAAGGGGTTGTTCTCTTATAATGAGCGTACTGGCAATGTGCGCCATTTCGGTTCGGAAGTAGGAATGACTGGACGCATAGTGGGGGCTATGAGTATCGATGCGGACGGGGTCTTGTGGTTGGGAACCGATGATGGTTTGAAGTACGTAAATACTAAATTAGTGGAGAAGTTTCGCTATAATAAACTTTCCAGAGTAGTGCTTGATGAGATTGCGATAGACGGTAAGTCGCTTTCACGTGGCGAGTCTCTCCAGGCGTTTCAGACGAAGACAATGTCTATAGGATGGAATCTCTGGTCGGAACGATTTACAGCGAAACCTGTGATGATGGATTATTCAGGGGGACAAAACAACCTGATGGAATATTCCACGGACAATGGCGAGAGTTGGAAAAGAGTAGGGGATGACGGTGTGTTCAGACTTGCGTATAAAATGCCCGGTAAACATAACATATTGTTTCGTTTGGCTGGTACACCCTCTACGCAATCGGAGTATCATATAGCGGTGTATCCTACTTTTATGGCTTGGATGGAGTTGCTGATTCTGTTAGTGGCGATAGCCTTGTTTATCTGGTGGCGTCGTTACCATATCCGTACCAATCTGCTGCTGAATGAACATAAGGAAACTGAAAAAGCGTTGATAGAGGAGAATGCCCGCATGAAGGCGAATGAGGAAAAGTATGCCAAGATACGAATGAGTGGAGAGGATTTGTCAGAATTGGCTCATAAGATGGAAACATACCTCATGGAAGAAAAGCCTTATTTGAATAAGGAACTAAAGATGAGTGATATTGCGGTTGCCCTGAAAGTGTCTCCAAGCATTCTCTCCCAGTTGTTCACCTTGTACCTCCATCAGAATTATTATGACTATATCAATGCATATCGTCTGAAAGAGTTCAAGAGGAGAATTGGAGAGGGAGAACATAAACGGCTGACAATACGTGCTATCAGTGAGGAATGCGGATTTAAGCGCACTTCCTTCTTCGGTACATTCCGAAAAATGGAAGGTATGACTCCAACCGAGTATATTCGGAAATTGCAGAAGTAAAATCCAAGTAGAGACGCGATGAATCGCGTCTCTACTATTAGTTTTGAAACGGCTCTATCTTCCAATTCTCCAACGTATGAGATTCGCTGTTGAAGTTTATTCCTACCTTCACGATAGGCAGTTTGCATAGTTGGAAGCGTTGGGGGTATTGTTTCAAATCAATCTGGTTCATGGCCGCTTCGGCACTCTTGTCCAGTTTCAGTTCAATAAGATACAGGGTATGCGTAGCCCGTAGTACGATGTCCACCCTCCCTTTGGGTGTGTGTACTTCCACGTCGCAATACATTCCGAAAATACTGAAAATGACGAAGAGCATCTGTTGGTAGTGACCTTCGTAGTCCGTATGGTTGCAATAGGGAACGGTGGAGAGGAAGGTTTGCAGCAGGCGCAAGGCTCCGTCCATGTCCTTGTGGTAAATGCACTCGTACATCAGACCGATAGTAGTCAGTCCGTTGCCCGTTTGTCTGTTCACATAATTAGGAAGCAGACTTTTCATCAATCCGATTCTCACTTCCTTGTTGGGGATTCCCAGCGTGTACAGTTCCGTGATTTCCGAATAATCTTTTATTGTGACATATCCGCTTTGATAAAGCAGGGGTGTGATGTCCGTCAATCGTTCAGTCGGTGCGTCGAACACGTCCGCAGGGCTTTTCATCAGACCCAGTTGCTGAGGCTTTATGTCGTATTTGCGCAGCATCTCTATGAGGTAGGTGGGAGTGCCGCTGCCGAACCAGTAGGACTTTAGTTTTCCGTCAGCAAGTGCGTTGAGTAGACTATAGGGATTGTAAATGTCTGGGGATGGCCAGGCAAAATGGTAGCCGTCATAAAGCTCCTTTAATTTTCCCATGACTGCTTCTTTGGAAATACCAGTCTTTGCTGCAAAACACTTTAAATCGTTATCCATCTCGGTATGCATCTCCTCTTCTGTAATGCCGCATACTGCGGCAAAATCCTCGTCCATGCTGATATTTTTAATATTGTTCAGCTCACTGAAAATGCTCAGCTGGGAAAACTTGGTAATACCCGTCAGAAAGACAAAGCGGAGATAAGGGTCGCAGCCTTTCAGGGGACTGTAGAAGTTGCGCATCACGTCTCTTAGCACAGGAAGATTCTTTTCCTCATGTACCACGTCCAGCAAGGGAGCGTCGTACTCATCGATGAGGATGACCACTTTCTTCCCCGTCTTTTTATAGGTTGCAATAATAAGATCGGTCAGTCGGTCGTTTACATCCAATGGATGGTCTTTTACTCCCACCTCTTCCTCATTCCTGGCCAACTGTCCTTCAATGTAACGTGTAAGTTGCTCTTTTTCCATGTGCTTTCCCAAGCTCATGTCGAAATGCAACACAGGATATTCTGTCCAGTCTTTTTCCAGTTTTTCTATGGCAAGCCCTTTGAACAACTCTTTTTGTCCAGAGAAATAGCTGCGTAGGGTAGAAGTAAGCAATGATTTTCCGAATCGGCGTGGACGACTCAGAAATACGTATTTCGCATCAGCGTGTGTCATACGGTAGACATACGCTGTCTTGTCGATATATAAATAATTGCCTTCTCGTATGTTCGAGAATGTTTGTATCCCTATCGGATAAAGTTTCCTGCGTAGTTCCATGGCAATGACATAGATTGGTTTTAGTTTGTGCGAAGTTAGCGAATTATTTTCAGATGAACAAGTACAGGTATAAAAAGACACCGCCCTTCCAGCGAAGAGCGGTGTCAAAACCTACTTTATCGTATAAACAAACTTACAATTGCGTGGTAAATTACCATCCCGGATTCTGCTTCAACGCAGCGTTCAAGCGAATCTGTCCCAGTGGAATTGGAGACAAGAAATCACGTTGAGTGAACAACAAGTTCTTTGCTTCCGCAGCGATGGTACGTCCGTAGTCCGGATTGTTTTGAGATACCTTGTCGTACAGACCGTAAAGCAGTTTGGAGGTGTCTGTGGCTGGGTCAAAGCACCATTGGCCATGATAGTCCTTGTCATTCGCCTTGTGGGTGGTATAGGCCGTGTTCAGCAAGTGACGTCCCAAGATGTCCTTGTTCGTGCCGAGGATGTCGTTGGCGATTCCCCAACGTTTCAAGTCATCCATGCGGAATCCTTCTCCGAAGAGTTCGCAAGCCCGTTCACGGCGAATCTCTCCCAGCATTGTCAGTTTTTTGCATACAGTCTTTCCTTGTGCATAGTCGTAGGCATCCGCATCATACAGTCCCGAAATCAATGCGTTGGTCAAAGGAGCGACTCCCGCACGGGCACGCAGCTTGTTGATGGAGATGTTCAAGTCATTGTCCGAGATGGTTCCGTTGCCCAGTTCACAAGTGGCTTCAGCATAAATCAGGTACATCTCAGCCAGACGTATAACCGGCCAGTCAGGACTTTCGGTCTTGTCCGCACGATTGTTACCTTCCGGGTTGAACTTGCGGGATGAATAGCCACTATGTGTTCCTCCCTTTACGGTCGGATTGAAGATAGCCTGCACACTGTTAAAGGCAGGGTCATTCTTGTCGTAGACTGGCTTTGGATAGACAGGGTCTGCGTAAGGTTTTCCGTCATTCGTGGTGTGGACAGGTCCTTTTTCTGAAGCTGCCATGTTTCTCCATGACACTCTGTCTGGCACATCTGTACATCCTACGAAGCGGTAATCACGGTTTCTGAATTCTCCCGCAAAACTCTTCTTCCATCCGTCGAATTGTGGGTTGTTGTATGCTTCGTTGATGTTGGCGGATCTGCTCAAGCGGATGGGAAGACCGTTACGGCAGAGGAAGGATTCCCCAAACTGTGTACTCATACCGCCATTGGCGCCGGTGGTTACCGTCCATCCCAAGTTAATGCCAATTCTTTTGACATCATAGTCATACTTTACACTGAAGATGAACTCCTTGTTCGTGTTCTTTCCCAGGTTTTTATAGTTGCTGATATTACCGCCTTTGTCATCGATGTTGAACAGGTAGTAATAGCTCAAGGAGTCACACTTGTCCCACAGGCTGTAGGCGTTGTTCTCCATGACGGTCTTGGCGTTGTCCTTTGCCATGGTGAAGAATTGCTGGATGGTAGGATAGCCTTTTGGTTTGGTTTTTCCCGCACCCTTAGAGCTGCCGTCTCCGTCAAGGTCATAGTTTATTGAAGGCGTGTATTTCTCCCAGGTTGCTTCATAAAGGGTGACACGGGCGAGGAATGCCTGTGCAATCTGTTTGTTCACCTTATCGGAAGTCATCTTGGAAGCGTTTACGGGGTTCAACAGCTCGATGGCTTTGTTCAGGTCATCCAAGATAAACTTCACCACTTCGTAACGACTCTTGCGTGGACCGTAAAGAGAAGGGTCTGTCACATCGAACACATGGTCGGCGATAGGCACCCCGCCAAACCGTTGCAGCAAGATGAAATGTTGCCATGCGCGGAAGAAGTAGGCTGTACCCACGGAATTGGCGATTTCCTTCTGGTCGCCTTTGTATTGTTTGGCTTTTTCCAATACCACATTGCAGTTGCGGATATAGGAATAGCATTTGTCCCAATAGCCATCGCTTTCGCCGGCGGATCCACCTCCATTCGAGGTGAAACCTGTAATATCTGTTCCGCCGTCCAAGTTGTAACGGGCTTTACCGTCATAACCTTTCCAGTTCTCTATATTATATAGACCGTTGGCGGCTGCCTCAAACTGAGAGGCGTTTTCGTAATAAATCGCGTCTGTACCGTTTGCCAGTGGTTTGGTGTCGAGGAAGTCGGAGCAACTTGCCAATGACAGGGCGGTTAATGCACTTGCGATGAATATATGACTTCGTTTCATGATGATATTTCTTGAAATTAATGAATTAGAATGTAACATTCAGACCGAAAGACAGGGTACGGTTGAAGGGGAACATGTTATTGGATGCTTCTCCCGCTTCGGGGTCATAACCGTCTTTGATGCTGGTGATTTCAAACAAGTCTTCCGCAGAGAAGAACAAACGTAATTTGCTCACTGAGAATTTCTTCGTCCATGTTTGGGGCAGGGTATAGCCTACGACTAACGATTTCAAACGCACGTAACGGGAGTTCTGTACGGAGGCATCGACATTGGAATAGTTCCAGTTGTTGAAACCAGAGTTACGTGAGATGATAGGATATTCCGCATTGGGGTTTTCATCCGTCCAAGTCTTGCCCATAAAGGCGGCGTTCTGGAGGGTGTAGTTCGCAATCCAAGGTGCGTATAGATAACCTGTACGCAATACGTTCTGTTTGCCCTGGCCTTGGAAGAAGGCGTTGAAATCAATGCCTTTCCATTCCAGTCCCAAACGGAATCCGAAGGTGAAGTGGGGAGCGGTATCGCCCTTGTAAACCAGGTCGTCCTTGTCTATCACACCGTTGCCGTTCACATCCACACGTCCACGTGCACCCGGACGTAAGGAACCTGTATTCTTATCTTGTGGAGCAGGCAGGATATTGCCCGGTTTCACACCCTTATCATGATCGTTCGGGTCTACCCAGTAATACTTGTTATAATAAGCGTCCACTTCTGCCTGATTCTGGAAGATAGGCATGGTCTCGTACACGTAGAGCGCAGTTTTCGGCTTGCCAATCAAACGTCCAGTATTCACACCCGCATTAGGAACGTTCTCGTTGTTTTCCAACCGCATGACTTCCGTATGGTTGTCCGCCAAATTGGCACCGATGTTATAAGTCACTTCGCCAATGCGGTCACGCCAGTTCAGTTCCACTTCCCATCCTTTTGAGCGGAATTTACCATTGTTGGTTTTCGGTGCGCCAATACCCAGAATAGAGGGGTAGGTCACGGAAATGAACATTCCGTCGTTGGTGCGCTGGTACCAGTCGAATGTACCAGACAAGCGGCTGTTGAACAGACTGAAGTCAAAGCCGACATCATGGCTCTTGATAGTCTCCCAAGTACGGCCTGAAGCTACCATTCCCAAAGAGGCGGTAGGCAGTTGTGCCAAAGCTCCTGTACCATCGTCAAACCAAGCGTTCCCTTGATTGATGGTGGCGTAACGCTCGTAGTCGCCAATACCTTCCACGGAACCTGTCTTACCGTAGTTGTAACGTATTTTGAAGAAGTTCAGCCAGTCCCAATGAAGGTTCTTCATGAAGTTCTCTTCCGTCATCACCCATCCGGCGGAGAAAGAGTAGAAGTTTTTCCAACGCTGATCTTCTGTCAGACGGGAAGAACCGTCCCTACGTCCTAAGAATTCCAAGATATATCGGTTGTTGTACGTATATCCCAAACGGGTCAGATAAGAGACAAATGCCCAGTTGGTTTGTCCGCCGTCTGCGCCGTTGTTGTTGCCGCCTTGGAATACGTTCAAGTCAATCAATCCTGAACCAGGGTACAACTCACCGTTGTTCCGGGCTGCATAGACACGTTTGTAAGGCTCCTGTTCCGCAGACATACCCAACATGGCGGATACCGCATGTACATTATTGAATGTACGGTTATAGTTGAAGAACAATCCACCGTTGGTGTACTCGTAATTCTTGCTTTCCTCGCTGATGGTCGCTTTAGCCTGACGTGTCTTTGTCAGTACATCGCCTGTCCAGTCGTAATAGTCAATGCGTAATTTAGTATTGGTGTATTGTTGGCTTACATTCTTGTAAACGCCTGAGAGCGAGAACGTAAGTCCTTTGGTCAAGAAGGCCAAGTCTACCGTCGCTTTCAGATTGGCACGGAAGTTCACGATGGAGCTGTTCGAGCGTCCTCCGCCGACAAGTCCGCCGATGGGGTTACGTCCTCCAAAGGTATCATAGAATTCTCCCTTTTCGTTGTACATCGGCCATAGCCATGGATCATAGAAGCCAGTTCCGATATCCGTACTGGGGCTGCTGACCAGTCGTTTCTCGTAGGCCAGTCCTGATTCAATCTTCAACCAGTCGTTCGCCTGGTAGTCCACGTTCAGCATGCCGCTGTATTTCTTCTGTTGGTCTTCAGCCACTTTCAACTGTGACTTGTCCTGTGCGTATCCTAAAGACAGACGGTATTTGAACTTGTCGTCACCGCCTGTGATGCTGAGGTCATGTTTCTGAGAGAAGGTGGAACCGTACAACTCGTCCATCAAATAGTGCCATGGCTCATAACGGATGGATTTTCCCGCATTGTTCAAGTTCAACGCTTTTCCGTCTTTCAACGCCTGCCACAGTTCACGTCCGGCCCATACCTTGCCAGAGGCGTCTGTACCAGACATGACAGCTCCACTGGAGAGAATCCACCAGAACTCCATACCTCCCAGGTCTTCCACGGCGGGATATCCTTGTGCGTTCAGTTTCCCCTTCAAGTTGGGATGAACCACTTGTGCGTCTTGCAACTGAGCGTCATAGAACATATCCAGCCATTGGGCGTTGGTGGTCAGTTTGGGCTGGATACCGTCAATGGAAGTACTGAAAGTACCATTGTAGGTAATCTGCGCTTTTCCTTTCTTACCACGTTTGGTGGTCACCAATACCACACCGTTGGCGGAACGGGCACCGTAGATGGCGGCGGAAGCATCCTTCAACACAGTCACAGAAGCGATATCATTGGCATCCATACCGTTCAAGTCAGTAATGGAACCATACATACCGTCAATCAAAATCATGGGAGATGAGTTACCATTGACGGAGATGTCACCACGGATTTTGAATGAGGTACCGTCATTACCTGGACGAGTAGAGGTACGTGTCACCACCATACCGGGAATGGAACCCTGCAATGCGGAAGCGGGGTTGCTGACTTGACGGTTGGAAAATACCTCATCACCCTTGATTTGGGTGATGGCACTGGTCAGGGAGGCTTTCTTCTGGGTACCGTAACCTACAACCACCACGTCTTGCAGATTGGTGCTGTTGTCTTTCATGGTCACGTTGAGAGTTGTCTGACCATTCACTGGTACTGTTTGGGATTCATACCCTATATAACTGACAATAAGGTTGGATTTGGCATCCGCATTCAACGAGAATTTACCATCGAAGTCGGTGATGGCACCTTGTTTTTGTCCTTGTACACGCACGCTGGCTCCAATAACCGGCTGTCCTTGTGCGTCTTTAATCACACCTGTGATGACTTGGCTTTGAGCCGATGCCAATTGTGCGCTCATCATAAAGAGCGGACTGAGTAATAAGCATCTCAGTTTGCTGCTCGTTAGGTAGTTATTATTCATAAATGTAGTTTGATAGTTTTTTCTATGATAAGTTATTTTTGTCCTTTTAACCAGGACTGTAATCACTTTTTTATATCAAATACGGTTGTCAGTCTGTGTTTACGTGGTCAAAAGCTGACTTTTTTACACATTTCTTTCAAATGTCGACTAGTCATCTGTCAGAGAAGTAGTTTGGAGATTTGGTGGCAGATATATTAAGTGCTTATCGCCACAGATACTATGTATAAAGGTGTTGATGTGATGGTGATTGATTTTCGGCGGTTGATGTATATAGATATGCAAGTTCAAAAACAAGGCTGTGGCACTTGGTACAACCTTGAATCATGTTTCTTTAACCTGTTATCCGCATCGTCGCTTCCGTATTATTAAGAAACGAAGAACGGATGAATACAGTTTTGACAGCAATAATCAGAAATGTGGTTAAGGTGGCTATGGTCTTTGGGGTTGCGATATTTAGCACCACCGAGGCATCAGCTGGCGATGGCAATGCAGGGCGTTTCGCTCCGCTTGACGATATGATTGAATCTTGGATAGGCAAGGGATACTACCCCGGGGCGGCAGTGTGCGTGATGAGCAGTGACACAGTGGCTTTCCGAAAATGCTATGGCAGATATACAGAAGACACACAGGTGTATGTGGCATCGGCTGGCAAATGGGTGGCTGCAGCAGTCATCGGGGCAGTCGTCGACCGCACTTCGCTAAGTTGGGACGACCCTGTGGAGAAGTGGCTGCCTGAGTTCCGTGGCAGCAACAAGGCGAAGATACGCCTTCGACAACTGCTTTCGCACACGTCGGGAGTGATGCCATACCTTCCGCTTCCACGCATTGACAACTACAACCACTTAGATTCAGCAGTGGCAGAGATACTTCCACTGCCCAATATCTTCCCTGCCGGCACTCGCTTTCAGTATGGTGGACTGGCAATGCAGATAGCCGGACGCATGGCAGAGAAGGCTGCCGGAAAGGAGTTTGAAAAGCTTTTCCAAGAGCTGATAGCTCGTCCATTAGGCATGAACCGCTCGCACTTCACACCGATAAATACCGATGGTGGTCATGCGCCCATGCTTGGCGGCGGACTATGCACGACGCTTTCAGACTACATGCGGTTTCTCAACATGATTTCCCACGAAGGCATCTACCAAGGCAAACGTGTTCTAAGCACTGCCACCGTAAAGGAAATGCAAGCCGACCAAGTGCGTGGCGCTGTCGTTCCGTGGGAGGAGAACTATGTGCTCCGTTCTTTTCACAAACTGCACAACGGCGTTTATGGCTTGGGAGAGTGGCGTGAACTCGTTGACACTGCCACTGGCGAGGCTTATCAGATAAGCTCACCAGGATGGGCAGGGGCTTATCCGTGGATAAACAAGCGTGACCATGTATATGGCTTCTTCATAACTCATGTCATCGGAGCGTGCAACAAGCCCGATGGCTTCTCTTCTTTCTATGGCAGTTCTGTAATCTCCGCCACGGTGTCGGAAATATTAAAGGATTGAAGAATTTAATGAATTGGATATTAGGAAAGGATTGTATGATTGCGGATAATCATAGTATTCTTTTAGCATATCTCCCGCACGGTGCATAAGCTCTTGTGACTCACCGCAGAAAATAAATTACTCACCGCAGAAAATAAATTACTCACCGCAGAAATTTCGTAACTCACCGCAGA
>CAVDHB010000074.1:0-28301 GCA_963608705.1 Prevotella sp. P5-108 | reverse complement strand
GAGTAATTTATTTTCTACGGTGAGTTACAAGAGCTTATACACCGTGCGGGAGATAATCATTTTCATTTATAAAACCTCTCGTTTTTATACGGTGAATTACGTACCCTAACTCACCGCACAAAAAAAATTACGCACCGTATTACGACCTGTAATACAGTGCATTCTGACTCCTTATTATTCTATCGACGAAGCCTCACGCCTCTCCCTGCTGCTCTTTTGTCAGACAGTCGTTGCACACGCCGCGGTAATAGAGGTGCTCTTCTTCCACCTTACCCTCCGCAAGCGTAAACGTGTGCGGGTTTACGCCGATCTCGGACAAAGGCACATCGATAATCCTTCCGCACTTGCGGCAGATAAAGTGAGCGTGCGGAGTCAGCACACTGTCAAAACAAGCGCGCTTCTCGTCTATGGTCAGCATCACCGCAGCCCCTTTGGCGGCGAACAACTTCAACGTATTATACACCGTCGTGCGAGACAAGGTGGGAATCTCCGGCTGCAAGGCCGAGAATATCTCCTCCACCGTGGGATGATTCAGATGCTCCAGCAGGTAATCCATCACAGCCAACCGCTGAATCGAAGGATGAATCTGATGAGCCTGCAAGCACTGAAAGGCTTTGTTACTGTTCATCTTCCTTATTAATCGTTTTGTTATTATGATTCCTACAGAATTAAATAGAGTACAAATATAATGTATTTTCATCATATTCCCAACAGTAAGCCTGTCCTACGGTCGTTTTTTCAGATTTATTCCTTGAAACGGGCTGGTATTTCATTTTTTTTGCGTATGTTTGCGCTCAATTGAGAATAAGACATCGAGTATGAAATACGGATTTGTAAAGGTAGCCTCGGCTATCCCCAGTATGAAAGTGGCAGACTGCACCTACAACATCCGCCAGATTGAAGGGCTTGTGGCCCAGGCGGAAGGAGAAGGGGTGGAAATCATCTGCTTCCCCGAACTGTGCGTGACAGGATACACCTGCCAAGACCTCTTCGCCCAGCAACTGCTGCTGGACGACGCGGAAAACGCCATCTTGCAATTGCTCAACTTCACCCGCAAACTGGACATCATCGTGATTGTGGGATTCCCGCTGCCCACGCAGAACTCACTGTTGAACGCCGCCCTGGTCATCCAGCACGGAAAGATTCTCGGAGCGCAGACAAAGACTTACCTGCCCAACAGCCGGGAATTCTATGAGAAACGGTGGTTCGCCACATCGGATGACGATTTCACCACGAACATCCATCTCTGCGGGCAGTATTTTCCCGTGGGGAACAATATTCTGTTCTCCACCTCTACCTTCACCTTCGGCATCGAGATTTGCGAGGACGTATGGGCACCCATCCCTCCCAGCTCTTACCTGACGATGGACGGTGCGGACTTGATATTCAACCTCTCGGCCAGCAACGAGATTATCGGGAAGCATGAATACCTGGTCAACCTGCTCAAACAGCAGTCCGCCCGTTGCATCTGCGGCTATGTCTACTCCTCCGCCGGATTCGGGGAATCCACCCAGGACGTAGTGTACGGGGGAAATGCTCTGCTGTTCGAGAACGGACAACTGATAGCCCAGAGCCAACGGTTCTCATTCAAGGAACAATTAGTGACCGCCGAACTGGACGTGGAGAAACTACGCACCGAACGGCGCACAAACACAACTTTCGCCACCAACGAGGGACTTATCGACCCGCCTGAAATCACCATGGTGAAGACGGACGCCATCACGCCCAAAGAGTTCAAACTGTCTCGCAGCATCGACCCGACTCCTTTTATTCCGAAGGGAAAGGCATTGGACGAACGTTGTGAGGAAATACTGAATATCCAGACGGCAGGACTGGCCAAGAGACTTACCCACACGGGATGCCAGAAGGTAGTGGTGGGCATCTCCGGTGGACTGGACTCCACTTTGGCTTTGTTGGTCTGCGTGCGTACTTTCGACAAACTGAACCTGAACCGCAAAGGCATCATCGGTATTACGATGCCGGGCTTCGGCACCACGGGACACACGCATGAGAACGCCACAAACTTGATGCGCTTCTTGGGCATCACCTCGAAAGAGATAGATATAAAGGCATCCTGCGAACAACACTACAAGGACATCGGACAGGATATCAATGTACACGACGTGACCTACGAGAACGGACAGGCGCGGGAACGCACGCAAATCCTCATGGATGTGGCCAACAAGGAAGGGGCGTTGGTCATCGGCACGGGCGATCTTTCGGAACTTGCCTTGGGCTGGGCCACTTATAACGGCGACCACATGAGCATGTACGGAGTGAACGCCTCTGTGCCTAAGACGCTCATCAAACACTTAGTGACGTGGGTGGCCAATACTATGTCGGGAGAGATACGCAACACACTGCTCAGCATCATCGACACGCCCATCAGTCCTGAGCTAACCCCTGCGGACGAAGAAGGACATATCCAACAGAAGACGGAAGACCTTGTAGGCCCTTACGAGCTGCACGACTTCTTCCTCTACCATTTTCTACGCTTCGGATTCCGTCCGGCCAAGATTTACTACCTGGCCAAGCTGGCGTTCAGGGAGAACAGTGCACATCCTTACGAGGAGACGGTTATCAAGAAATGGCTTACGGTGTTCTGCCGCCGCTTCTTCCAGCAGCAGTTCAAACGCTCCTGTCTGCCAGACGGTCCCAAGGTGGGAAGCTGCTCGCTCAGCCCGAGAGGAGACTGGCGAATGGCCAGCGACGCTTGCGTCGCCACATGGCTGAAAGAGTGCGAGGCATTATAAGCCGGCTTCTAAATAACTGAACTGGTAGAGACGCGATTCATCGCGTCTCCACCGTCATCAGTGATAAATTGTATTGTTGATTGGTAAAATATTAAAACACCATGAAAAGCGGAGACGCGATGAATCGCGTCTCTACCTAAATTGGTGGTACGATAGTGGATAATTATTTATTTACCCACCGTTCTATTGACCAATGGCCTTTTCAAGCTTTTCCACGGCTGCTTTAATCATGTCGCGGGTACCGCTACCATCGGCCACGTATTTCCGCACCATATTGCCATAATTGACCGCCTCTTTCAGTGGCTGGCTTGCCTTATCGTCGGGCCAACCAGCTCTGCGTAGCAAGGCCGTCAGTGGACGCAAGTCTTCCATCTCTGCCAAATGCCCTGGCCGCATGGTTTGAATTGCCCGGTTCAAGATAGCCTTCGTGCCTTCCAGTTCATCCATGGAAAGGGATTTCACTCCCTTGGCCGCTATATCCTGTGCCTGTTGCATCGCCTTCAGCATCCGTGCATATCCATACGGCGCCCACGGTGCGTACTCCGGCACTTTATGCGCCAAAGACTGCCATTTCTCCTGTTCCGCTTGCCGCTGCCGAGCCATCGAAAGCAAGGTGTTCAGCTCACTGAAATCCACCTTTGTCTCTTGCTTCCGACCTGCTGTCGGCATATCCGTCAGCTGAATACGGTAATAATGGGTGGAGTTGGAATCCAAGTAATAGTCTGGCAGGAAGACCTTGCCGTCCGTTTGGAGTACAGGCAGGTTCATGTGCCCGTCTGTTCGCATACTTGGTTTCACGCCGCTCAACCGGGAATCGATATGAAGTGTGGCCTGACCCCACGTTTGCGCCCCTGTACCTGCCATTACAAAGGGACCGTACATCAACGTACCCAGCCAAGAGGTCTTCAACGGTGTGCCGTCCAAGCTCGCCACATCACTGGTCAGCTTGTCCGCCCCGTAATCCAAATGGACAGAGAACGGCATCTCCACTTCCACCACATCGCCTTGCTTCCATTTCCTGCGAGGTATCACCGCATAACTGCTGGGAGTATAAGCACCCTTCAATTCCTTGCCATTCACCTTGACACGGAAACCCGCAGTCGCCCAATAAGGCACACGGAGCTTTAGGGTGAACTCACCACGGCCTTTCACAATCTTGATAGCGGAATGGGAAGACGGCCATGCGCAGTCTTGCTGTATCACCATGCCCTTTTCCTTCCAGTGCAACGTAGTAGGCATATACAGCCCTACCCACAAGGTGTTGTCTGAAGCGAAATAGGCCGCCTCTTGGTATTTGGTATGATTCTCCGATCCAGTACCGCCACAGCAGGTAGACTGTGGTGTCTCATTGCCGAAGGGTTTGGTGGCGTTCAGCCCTACGGCATATTGATACGTGACCTGGTATTGACGAGGATTCAACGAACCGATAATCTGGTTATAGAGCGTGCGCTCGTAATAATCCATATATCCCGCATTGTCCGGCTCGTAGCAGTTTAGGTCTTTTGTCAGCTTCAACAGGTTATAGACACAACACGTTTCGTTAAGGTCGGGATTCGCCAGTGAATCTCCTTCTTGTAGTCCGTTGGTGGCCATACTCAACATCTGGGTATAAGGCTGACGGAACATCTCTCCATTGCCTACACCGCCCATCGCATAGCGGTAACGCCCCTGAATTAGATTCCAGAAATTCTGTGAGAGATGATAATAATAGGAGTTCTGGTTCGTCTTATAACTCCGCAACGCACCGATAATCATCGGGATGTGCTGGTTGGCATGACGCATACGGATGGCATCGACATTCTTTGCCAACGGGTCATAAAACTTAGGTGCGTCAAAATAATTCGCCGCCTCTATCAGCTTGGCCTTGTCCGCTTTGTCGGAAACCATTTCTGATAACTTAGCCAGCACCTCGCTCATACCGCCTACTTCACCGGCGATATACATATCCCACATCTCGTAACGGTTTCCCGGACGTAAACGCCGCTCTTCCTGCGTGCCGTCCTTCTTCATATAGGTACGGTAGTGCATTCGGTTCCAGACCCACAACCCCATATCCTTGGCTATGGTCAACGCTTTGTCGCAAACGGCCTTGTCGTCAAAGTACGTGGCGATGTCAATCAACCCTGCCAGCTGCTTATGCACACTGTAATAAGGCGCCCACACCCAATCGCTGTTATTATACGGACGGTACATCTCAACGAGAGCGCAATGCTGGGCGGGAATGGCGTTAAGATACCCATAGCCATACTTTTCAGGATGCTTTTTGTATTCATCAAACGCAGCCCATGTGCCTTTCATCTCTCTTAGTTCCGCTTCAGGCGCAAAGTCCCTTGCCTCCCAGTAGCGTTTCAGCTGCTTGTCATATACAAAGGTACGTTCCTGGCATTCACGCAGTTCATTGACCATCCGTATGATATTCCGGCGCAATATCGCTTTCTGCTCTGGGTCGGTGGCCACGGCATACGCCTGAGCGAGGGCAGACATATAGTGTCCCGAGCCATGCCCTTTCAACTTAGTGTCCGGCGAATCCCATCCGTCACTCTTCGTATATCCCTCGGTACTCAACCCGTAGGTGTCACGGTAATTATAGAGTTGCTGCGAAACGTCCCAAGAGCAGATTTCCCGTATCGCCTCGTCACGGTTGTGCGTAAGCCTATTTTGCCCATCCACACTTACCTCACTCAGAGGGAAAGGATGCGCCACTTCCTGCTTCGGCGTAGCGGAATCGCCCTTCACCACATTTACTACAGCCTTGACAGGATAGCCCTTGTCCGTGGTCTCGTCTCCTATTATATAACCTGCCACCTCATACCGGCTGCCCACAGGATGCGTTTGCCCATCCGCCTGCGCCAACTCCTCTGTCAAGGCTGCATTCCCCCAACGCAACTGGCGAAACTCAGCGAAGCCATCGGAATAAGTCACCCATATCCTGTAAGGCAACTGAGGTGTGGTCCCTACAGGACAGTTCACTTCCACAGGAGACACCTTGGCTATGGTACGCACCGTGTTCGATGCGGAAGCCATGCTTGTCACTCCTGTAAGAACTATACATAATGTTGTAAACTGTTTGAATTCCATCTCATGTAATATTATTTATCACTCCGCAAATATAGTGCAAGATAGGAAAACAAGCTAACACATCTGTATAAAAAGTCTCCCATTCCACGTTTCACCCCACTGTTTATTTCTATTTAACATTTCTACCAAAGGAGTTTTCCCCTCCACATGATTCGAATAACGTCCTATATTCCTAAAATACAATAACCATCCCCCATTCCTTATGATAACAGACTGATTATAAACCATCCGATGAGAAAGGAGAATGTATGCCTCATACACTTACTGTAAGAACAAAGATTAACGCCTAAATGGTTATTGTACAAGAGAAGTAATGCAGTATACTGTAATACAATGTTTTAAAACATATACTTATATGTTTATTCATATTAGGAAAGTCCCTATATTTGCGTCCATGGAAACAACAACGCACCCTTTGGCACATCACCATCTGTCAGTAGACTGTGTGGTATTCGGATTTGACGGGACACAATTGAAGGTTCTGCTCGTCAGACGGGCGGGCTATGAAAACGGAGAGACGTTCCATGACATGAAACTTCCCGGAAGCCTCATCTATGAAGACGAAGACTTGGACGAAGCCGCCGAAAGAGTTCTGCGGGAACTCACAGGATTGAAACGGGTACATCTTCTGCAATTCAAGACTTTCGGCTCACGCCACCGCACGGATAATCCCAAAGATGTGCATTGGTTAGTCCATGCCCAACAGGCACACGTAAAGCACATTGTGACGGTAGCCTATCTGTCGATGGTTAAAATCACTCATGTACTGAACAAGGATTTAAGGGGTGACGAGGCATTGTGGATTTCGGTGGACGAGATACCCGTCTTGGCTTTCGACCACAACCAGATTATCCACGACGCACGGGAACACATCCGCCACTGGACGACTTACGACCCGACTCCGCTCTTCGAGCTGCTTCCACGGAAATTCACCGCAGCCCAACTGCGCTGCCTGTATGAGTTGATATTGGACAAGCCCTTGGACGTGCGCAACTTCCACAAGAAGATGGAACGGATGAAATACATCGTGCCATTAGAAGAGAAAGAAAAGGACGTGCCGCACAGAGCCGCCCGTTACTATAAATTCGACAAGAAAAAACTGTAACGACTATGTACCTCTTAGGATATGACATCGGAAGCTCCTCCGTGAAAGCGAGCATAGTGGAAGCGGAAACCGGCCGCTGTGTGGCTGATGACTTCTTCCCCAAAACGGAAGCTCCCATCCTGACTACCCGTCCCGGATGGGCAGAACAAGACCCGGACGCATGGTGGGGCTACCTGAAAGACGCTACACACAGCGTGTTGGCGAAAACCGCCATCAAGAGCGAAGACATCAAAGCCATCGGTATCTCCTACCAAATGCACGGACTGGTTTGCGTGGACAAGCAAGGACAGGTACTGCGTCCGGCCATCATCTGGTGCGACTCCCGTGCCGTCCCCTACGGAGAAGCCGCCTTTAAACAGATAGGAGAAGAAGAATGCCTGAGCCATCTGCTCAATTCTCCAGGCAACTTCACGGCGGCGAAACTGGCTTGGGTGAAAGAGAACGAGCCTGACATCTATGAACGTATATACAAGGTGATGCTTCCCGGAGACTACATCGCCTTCCGGCTGACGGGAGAAATGCGCACCACCATCGAAGGACTGAGCGAGGGAATCCTCTGGGACTTCCGCCAGAAGACGGTTTCCCGAAATCTGCTTGACTGTTTCGGCTTTCCCGACAGCATCCTCCCCGACCTCACTCCCACGTTCTCAACACAAGGCGCACTCACACAGGAGGCCGCCACGGAATTAGGCTTACGGAAAGGCATTCCCCTCACCTACCGTGCAGGAGACCAACCCAACAACGCCCTGTCACTGAATGTGTTCAATCCGGGCGAAATCGCTTCCACCGCAGGTACTTCCGGCGTAGTATACGGTGTAAGCGACCAAGTGGCTTACGATCCACTGTCAAGAGTGAACACTTTCGCCCATGTGAACTATACCCCCTCACTGACACGAATCGGCATCCTGCTCTGCATCAACGGTACAGGTTGCCTCAACGCTTGGATGAAACGGAATGTCGCCCCGGAACTCTCTTACGAACAAATGAACGAACTGGCCTTACAAGCCCCCATCGGTAGCAAAGGACTTTCCGTTCTGCCTTTCGGCAACGGAGCGGAGCGCATCCTGCAAAATAAAGACATCGGATGCAGTCTGCACGGACTGAACTTCAATTTGCATGACCGCAGCTGTCTGTTAAGAGCCTGCCAAGAAGGTATCGTCTTCGCCTTTCAGTACGGAATGGAGATAATGCGGCAAATGGGAATGCGCATCGAACGTATCCATGCGGGTAAAGCCAACATGTTCCTCAGTCCGCTGTTCCGGGAAGCTTTGGCCGGTGTCTCTGGAGCTACTATTGAACTCTATGAGACGGACGGTGCGGCTGGTGCCGCCAAAGGCGCGGGCATCGGCGCAGGCATCTACAAGAACCACAAAGAAGCCTTCGCCTCCTTAAAACGGTTGTCCGTGATTGAGCCCGCACACGAAGCGGCGTATAAAGAAGCATACGAACAATGGAAGCAAGTCCTTCGCTTACCAAAATCGACACAAGAAGACTAATTCAATAACACAACTTATACTCACCATTATGACACAAAAAGAATACTTCCCCGGCATCGGGAAAATCCAATTTGAAGGAAAAGAAAGCAAGAATCCTATGGCGTTCCACTACTATGACGCAGACAAAGTGGTACTTGGAAAGCCTATGAAAGACTGGTTCAAGTTCGCCATGGCCTGGTGGCACACACTGGGACAAGAAGGAGCGGATCCCTTCGGCGAGACCTCCAAGACCTATCCTTGGAATGAAGGAAGCACGGATGCCCTGACCCTTGCCAAACAAAAAGCGGACGCAGGATTCGAGTTCATGGAAAAGACAGGCATCGAATACTTCTGCTTCCACGACATCGATCTTTGCAAGGAAGCGGACACTATCGAGGAATATGAGGCGAACCTGAAAGCCATCACGGACTATATTCAGGAGAAAATGAAGCAGACTGGCAAAAAGCTGCTCTGGGGCACCGCCAACGTGTTCAGCCACCGCCGTTACATGAACGGAGCCTCCACCAACCCGGACTTCGACGTGGTGGCCCGTGCTTGCGTGCAAATCAAGAACGCCGTGGATGCCACTATCAAGTTAGGCGGTACGAACTACGTGTTCTGGGGTGGAAGGGAAGGCTATATGTCCTTGCTCAACACCGACATGAAACGAGAGAAAGAACATTATGCGCTGATGTTGAAGTCTGTCCGTGACTATGCCCGCAAGAAGGGTTTCACCGGCACCTTCCTCATCGAGCCGAAACCCGCAGAACCCACCAAGCACCAGTACGACTATGACACAGAAACGGTCATCGGCTTCCTCAAGGCACACGGACTGGACAAGGACTTCAAAGTGAACATCGAGGTGAATCACGCCACCCTTGCCGGACACACTTTTGAGCACGAGGTGGCACTGGCCACAGACTACGGAATGTTAGGCTCTCTGGATGCCAACCGGGGAGACTACCAGAACGGTTGGGACACCGACCAGTTTCCCATCGACAACTGGGAACTCATCCAAGCCATGATTCACGTAATCCGTAACGGCGGCTTGCATAACGGTGGTTTCAACTTCGATGCCAAAACCCGCCGTAACTCCACCGAACTGGAAGATATCTTCTTGGCTCACATTAGCGGTATGGATGCCATCGCACGTGCCTTCCTCTGCGCTGCCAAGCTTTTGGAAGAATCCCCCTACAAGCAGCTGTTGAAAGACCGCTACGCCTCTTTCGATGCTGGAAAAGGAAAGGAGTTCGAGGAAGGGAAACTGACCTTGGAATACTTGGTGGACTATGCCAAAGCGCACGGTGAGCCGAAGTCCCGCAGCGGAAAGCAAGAACTCTACGAACGAATCTTCAGCCTGTACGCCTGAATGACAGACTAAAACACAACTCCCGTCCGGCTTTGTGTAGAAGCTGGACGGGAGTTTCTTTATCCGTTATCGTACTACCAATCTATACCTATCAGGTAGAGACGCGATTTATCGCGTCTCGGCTTTTCTTAGTGCTGTAAACAGTTCTCTCTCGTACATGGAGAGAGGCTGATGAATGGGGAGACGCGATGAATCGCGTCTCTACTGAGTAAAAATCATGTAGGTCATGCGGCGAATTGCGCATCAGCTTCTAAGTGCAAGGCTTTGCGGATAATCATCACCGCAGCCATTCCTCCAAGTGTCTCCTTGCGTAGAAATAATACACGCAAATACCTAACCAGTTTGTCACCAAGAGGATGACTATCACCAACAGACGTTTCTCTTTGCTGAAATCAAAACGCCATATCTCGATACAAGCCTTTATGAGCAGCACAGCCCACAATACTTGCATCACTAAGACAAACAACGTAACAAGTCCACCTATTGTCGCAAACATACTATAAGATTTAAAGGTTACACATCATCACCTGACCGAAACAGTCGCTTGGCCGTCTGCGTGGTCTGCCACGCCACGTCATCGGATGTTCTCCCGGTAGCCTCGGCTATGGTGTCTATTATATAAGGTATATAAGAGGGTTCGTTGCGCTCTCCTCTGTGAGGTACGGGTGTCATATAAGGAGCGTCCGTCTCCAACAGGATTTTCTCCAGCGGCAATCTTGCGAGCGTCTGTGGCAGTTTCGTATTATGATAGGTCACCACGCCTCCTATGCCCAGCACGAAGTCGCCCAGTGAAAGCAGCTGGCACGCCATCTCGTAGGAGCCGGAGAAACAATGGAACACCCCTTTCAGTGGCTCATGTTTGTACTTCTTCAACACCCCCACCAACTCTGGCTGTGCCTTGCGGCAGTGTATCATCAGCGGCAAGTCGAACTCCAATGACCAACGCACCTGTGTCTCGAAGACATCCAACTGTGCCTTGTATTGCGAACGGCTCCAATAGAAGTCCAGCCCCACTTCGCCGATGGCCACATACGGCACCTCTGCCTTTTGGAGCATACGGTGCATTTCCCGCAAGTCATCCAAATAGAAAGGGCCGATTTCCGTGGGATGCAACCCCAGCATCGGTCGGCACAGGCCGGGATACAGCCGACAGACCTCCATCATGTCCTCCCAAGTAGGCAGGTTGATGCACGGCAGCAACGCCTGTATCATGCCCGCTTTCTTGGCACGCTCCACCACTTCCGGCAAGTCGTCATTGAAAGCCTCGTCGAAGAGGTGCGTATGGGTGTCTATGTATTTCATGACTGGCGACGCAATAAGGAATGGGTAAATGACAACAGCGCCTCCTTACGTCCTGCCGGCAGTTGTACCTTGGAGAGGAAATCTTCTCCTCGCTTGAAATACTCTATGATGCGTTTGCGGCACAAATCGCCTATTCCTAACTTATCATAGATGCCCGTCACAGCGGCAATCTTCTCTCCTGCGTCGAACTCCTTCAGTGTCAACCAGTGTTTCAGCTCCTTGCGAAGTGCCTCGTCCGCCAGGTTCCACGCCTCTATCAAGAGATAGGTCTTCTTGTTGCAGCAAATATCGCCTCCTATTTTCTTCCCGAATACGCTGGGGTCTCCATACACATCGAGGTAATCGTCCTGAAGCTGGAACGCCAGTCCCACAGACTCCCCGAAGGAGTACAAGTTTTGAGCGTCCTCTTCCGGGGCATCCGCCAGCATAGCCCCCATCCTCAAAGCGCAAGCCAACAGCACGGAAGTCTTTAGACGAATCATCTCGATGTACTCCTCTTCGGACACATCCATCCGTGTCTCGAACTCCATGTCATACTGCTGTCCCTCGCCAATCTCCAAAGCTGTTTTCGTGAAAAGCTCCACGATATTCCGCAAGTGACGGTCGTCACAAGCCAGCATCCGCTGATAAGCGAGTACCAGCATGGAGTCGCCCGAAAGAATGGCCGTGTTCTCGTTCCATTTCTTATGCACCGTCTGGTGTCCACGGCGCATATCCGCCCTGTCCATCAAATCGTCATGAAGCAACGTGTAGTTATGGTAGGTCTCCAAGGCGATGGCCGGCATCAACGCCTTCTCCACTTCTTCCGAATAGAGATTATAGGCCATAAGCACCAGTATGGGGCGGATTCGCTTGCCACCGATGGACAACACATAGTTGATAGGGTCATATAATCCTTGTGGCTCGTGCAGGAAAGGATGCGCCGCCAGTTCCCTGTTGATTCGTTCTCTTAGTTCTTCTGCTGTGTACATATTAAAAGGTCTTTGTGCAAAGATAGGAAAAATAGGTGGAATTACCGCAGGATTTCGGAGAAATGAAGCATTTGACTTACCTCTATATAGCCATGCTCTCCACCTCTACATAGCTATACTCTTTACCTCTATATAGCTATGCTCTTTACCTCTACATAGCTATGCTCTTTATGTGGAGTGGAGACGCGATGAATCGCGTCTCCACTGATTGATGGTCCGTTATGCGCAAGACTGGAAGATGGCATGCTTGCGGATAACCGTTTTTCACTTTTCTATTTTGTACAATTCAATCCCCTTACCACGTCCGAGGTTACGGCTATACTGCTTGTCACGGGCGTTGTTCCAGTGTTCAAACACACCGAGACTGCCTGTCTTCACGCCGTTGGGGCGATAGTCACCGAACTTAGCGTTATGTCCACGGGCGGCTTCTTTAAGATAGTTGTCGCAATTCTGGCTCGAACCTTTCTTGAACTGCGGCGCACCGCTGAAGCCAAGCTCCTTACCGAAGTTGGCGAAAAGGAAATCCATGCACACGCACTCGATGGCCACGGGGTCGAGAGACATGAAGTAGCTTGCGCTCCATTCATTGTTAAACATCTTCCAGCGGTCACGTCCAGGCTTCGGAGCGCCCACGTTGGTCTGCATACCATACAGACCGTCTACGATGTAGAGCAAGGTCTTCTTACCGAGATTGGGACATCCCATCAGGTCTACGTAAGCACTGTAGTCACCTTCCTTGCCACTCATCTGACTCACGGTGTGCGTACCGTGCATCCGAGACGGGAACGGAATGGAGCCGAAGTGGTTCTTCGCACACAGAGTAACGCCTGAAATCTCATGCCCCTTCAACAGGGCCATATTAATAAGGTAGGAAGCATCGACCACGGCCTTGGGTAACACGGTGCCGAGGGTGACGCTCGGATCGGTGTAACTGATGGCGTTCTTCACCCAATGGGCGGAGTCTATGCCCTCGGAACCAGTCGCACTCATCCACCTGACGTGAGGGAACAAACGATGTACGGGCTTGTATATACGATCAGGAATGGCACGTTTCTTCCACCCGATAGACGCGTCATACACGGTGATACACTCTTCCGGCACACCTGCGTTCCTCGTCAACTGACGGAGAATGGCTATGGTGGCCTGTGGAGACTGGTCGATGTCGTTGTCGCTGTCACTTGTCTCGTAGGTGTTGTTCAAGTTTATTTTGATGGCAATCCGCTCACCTTGCTTATATCCACGATTGCCACGGTCATGCGTACGGTTATAGTATTTGAACACTGCCGTCCACGCCTTCTTCACCGAACGCATGCCAGACAGGGCGCAAAGCGAACGGTCGTACATAGTGTCGAGCCGCTTTTGGTCGATATTGCCTTCATCCCACCAATGTCCGTCACGTCCGTTCCACAGCGACACTTTTGGATCTCTTACCCATGTCACCCTGCCCGGATATATGCCTTTGGCAACTCCGAAGGGCTTGTTCGACTCGTATTGCAGCTCTTGCGCAGACGCTTGCACAAAGAAAAAGCCTGCCAAGGCCATTCCTAAGAACAGCCTGGTGGCAAGCGATGTGATGTGTAGTCTCATACTCACTCTCCCCTACCTCCGAGTAAAACTTCATCAGCCTTGCTCATACGATTGCGTATAAAGCGTGACTGGTGCCAGTAGGGATACAACAAAGGCATCTGGCTGACCTTGTTCAGGCGTTCTATCTCGTCGGCTGTCAGTTTTACGTCAGCCGCCTTGATACTGTCTTCAAGCTGAGACAACTTGCGTGCGCCTACTACCAGTGATGTAACACCGGGTCGGGCAAGCGTCCAGGCGAGTGAAGTCTGCGCTACGGTAATACCCTTCTCCTTGGCTATCTCTTTCAGGACATCCACGATGTTCCACAAGCGGTCGAAGTCATGCACCGGCGGCTCATTCCATCCCTTGGCGAAACGCCCGTCCTGCTGTGTCTGCACGTCGCGGCTGTACTTTCCTGAGAGCAGTCCACCTGCCAACGGACTCCATATCAACGCACCGAGACCTTGGTCAACGCCAATCGGAAGTAGCTCGTACTCAGCTTCTCGCGCTTCGAGCGTATAGTGGATTTGCTGTGTGACAAACCGCTGACAGTTATGCTTGTCGGCAGCCATCAAAGCCTTCATTATCTGCCATCCTGCGAAGTTGGAACATCCCGCATAGCGGATTTTACCCTGTTTAATCAATGTATCGAGGGTTTCCATCAATTCCTCCACGGGCGTGGTACCGTCCCATTGATGCAGATAGTAGATGTCTATGTGGTCCGTACGCAGTCGTTTCAGGCTCTTCTCGCACTCACGGATGAGGTGCAAACGTGAGAATCCCTCGTTGTTCACACCGTCTGCCACCGGCATACGCGCTTTAGTAGAGATGAGCACATCGTGCGGACGCTTGCCATCCAACACCTCGCCTACTATCTCCTCCGACACACCGTCTGAGTAGATGTTGGCCGTATCGAGGAGATTCACACCCTTATCAAGGGCGAAAGAGATAATCTCTCTTGCCTCCTTCACGCCGGACTCGCCGACTTCCACGAATTTGTCCTTACCGCCGAAGGTCATAGTACCGAGTGTCAGTGTAGACACTTTCAAGCCAGACCGGCCTAATGTTCTGTATTCCATATCTAAGTTTGTTTATTGTGCAAGTGCAAAGTTAGTGATAAAACCAATAGGTCGTATATTATTCAGGTACAAAAAAACGCCCTGCTGTCTCTAAGAAGCAGGGCGTAGATAGAAGTATTCAAACCTTATCGGTAGAAATCAAGTTTCTGATGCTTGGAATACAAGTTCTTGTTCTGTAACTCCTCTTTCTCTGGAATGCGGAACAAGTAGTATTTGCTGTTGGGGGTGAAAGCGGACTCGTCCGGGAACTGTGTTCTCGTATGTCCGGTTCTTGTCTCTTTAGAGCCATCGGGCAAAGTGACAATCTCCTCATATTCTTTTCTTTCCACAGACTGCTGATTGCGAATCAGGTCTGTCAAGGCGAAACCTTCACCCCACAACTCCTTACGGCGTTCCATCCAAATATCCTTCAGCAAGGCATCGCCCGTAGCGGTGACAGCAGGTGCGGAGAAACCTTCCTTCATACGTGCCTGTTGCAGCGTATGCAAGGCTTCCTGTGCCTCGGCAACCTTACCCAAATGGTAAGCGGCTTCCGCCTTGACAAGATACATTTCCGACACACGCATCAATACGATGTCGCCTAACTGATTGTCAATGTCCTTGAATCGGAACTTTCCGTCCAGCAACTTTATTACTGATTGGCTCTGCGGCGTACCGCCCCATGTCTGGAACAAATCTTTACGATAATCGTTGTCAGCGTAATTCTTCAAGAAGTAAGGATCCATGCACAAACAACCATAGTAACTGCCCGAAGTAGTGTTATCCTTAAAGTGGAAGATGTAACTGGGTGAGTTGTCTTCTATGGTAGAGGAATAACTCCAAATCCACTCAGGGTTGGTACAGTCGTTAAACCCACCTTTGTACTCCTTCTCCGTCATCAACGTATTGTTCTGAGCCAATACTTTAGTAGCATAGTCATAAGCGTCCTGCCACTGACGGGCGTATAAAGCTGTACGTGCCAGAATGCCCATCGCTACTGTATGGTCTATCTTGTATTGGTCGATTGAATTAGCTCCGTGCGAATAAGTTTCGGGGATATATTTTATTCCTTCTTTCAAGTCTCTTATAGCCTGGTCATACACTTCCTTCACACTGGCTGCGGGTTCTCCCGTTAAGGCTTGCCCCATAGTGGTAGGTTTCGTGTATATCGGCACACACACAGCGTTGGGGTCTTTGTCTACCGCGAAAGAGTAGTGCGTAGCCAGCAACATATACAAATAGCCACGAGTAGCATAAGCCTGTCCCTTGATACGCGCCTTGTCGTCCTCAGAACCTGACACTTTGTCTATATTCGCCAAGACATTGTTACAGTTGTTAATGGGGTCGTACACCAAGTCCCATAACACACTGTTATACTCTCCCCTTCCATATCCATTCGTCAGATTGTATGAACTGGAGAAGCCATAACTGGAGGCTCTCACTGCATCGGAACCTGCGAAGTCATCATTCAACATCAAAGAACCCAATCCAATCGACGCATAGCTGGAGCCCGTGTTGAATATATAATTCCATGAGCCACGCATCACATCATCCGCATTCTTAGTATCCTTGAAGACCGCTTCGGAGTTCAAGGAAGTGGTCGGTTGGGTGTCCAAGTCGCAGGCGGATAAAGATCCCAGCAACATCAGTCCCAACCCTATATTTCTGAGTATTGATTTCATCTGTTGTAATCGATTTTAAAGTTTGATATTAATACCGAAAGAGAATGTCTTCATGGCCGGATAACGGAAGTAAAGTGTACCTCCGATAGGTTGTTCCGGATCCAGTCCCTGCTGCTTACTGAAAGTTAACAGGTTCTCCGCTTGGAAAAAGATGTTCACATCTTTCAAGGAAACAGTCTGAATCCATTTTTTCGGTAAGTTATATCCTATGGTCAACGTCTTCAAACGAAGGTAGGAACGGTCTACCAACCAACGGGTTGAGGAGGAAGTAAAGTAACTTGTACCCTGCCAAACAAGACGTGGCACATCCGTGTTCCGATGCTCCGGTGTCCAACGGTTCAGCAGCTCCTTGCTTACGGAACCTCCATCGTTACCTGTTACGCCCATCAGCATGTTGTAGTCGCTGTTGTAGATTTTTCCGCCAATGGCATAAGTGAACTGAGCTGCCAAAGAGACGCCTTTCCAGGAGAGGTCGGTAGAGAAACCACCGCTCAAATCTGGCAAGGAGCTACCCACCTTTACCTTGTCTTTGTCCGCCACAAGGCTGGAATAATCTTCAGTCTTCTGTTTCTGCCCCTGTTCGTCATAGTAATACCATTGTGGATTACCGTTGTCCGGGTTCACACCGGCCCATTCATACAGGTAGAAGTCATACAAAGAACCACCTTTCACCCATTTCTTTGAACCACTCCACATCACGTCAGATGGCAGTTCCACAATCTCGTTCTTGTAGGTCGTGGCGTTTACGGAGATACTCCATCTCCAGTCCTTCGTCTGTATAGGCACACCCGTGAAGGTGAACTCCCAACCGTAGTTCTTTAACTTTCCTATATTGGCATTGATGCTGGAGAAACCGGAAGAGGGAACCAAGTCACGGCTGAACAGCAAATCTTTTGAAGCACGTTGGAAGTATTCGATGGTTCCAGTCAAACGATTGTGGAACAGGCCGAAGTCCAAACCAATGTTAGTGTTCAAGTTCGTCTCCCAACTCAACTCTGGAGTCGCCATACGGGAGGCATGAAGAGTAGTCTCGCCCAAGAAGCTGCCAATACTGTAAAGTGACTGGTACGCATAGTAAGAACCTACGTTGTCGTTTCCCTGTGCTCCGTAGCTGGCTCTCAAGGTCAAGTTATTCAACCAAGAAGCTGTCTTCTCCATGAACTTCTCGTTGGAGATACGCCAAGAAGCACCTGCCGACCAGAATGTACCCCAACGGTGGTCTGGGTCAAAGCGAGAAGATCCATCTGTACGCAAGGAAGCTGACACAAAATAGGTGTGCTTGTAAGAATACTCCGCACTGCCAAAATAACTGAGCAACTTGTACTGGTCACTGTTACCGCCAAAGCTGGACAAGGTAGAGGCTACGTCCGGCTCATAGTATCCGTCTGTGATTACACCTGTACGAGATCCAGAGAAGTTAGAGGTATTGAACTCATAATACTCTTGCCCAACCATTAAACTAAGGTCATGCGCCGCATTAAACGTATGGTCGTATGTGAGGACGTTATTGAAGGTGAACCCCGTGGAACGGGTGTTTCCCTTGGATACGGAACCTGTCAGCGGTTGCTTTCCGTAGGTAGGGTTGTCATAGAAATGAGAGAATACGCTGTTATAATCCAAGTTGGCGGACATCTTATAAGTAAGTCCTTCTATAGGCGTGATTTTCAAGAACCCTTGTGCCGTCACAGCGTCACGTTTGTACTGGCTCTTATCGTATCGCATGGACTGGGCGAAGTTATAACCCGCATAGGAACCTACACGGTAATTACCGTAGTCATAAATGCGGTTTCCGTTCTCATCCAACTTATAGGCACCAGTCTCCGGGTCACGTTCATACACAGGATAGAAAGACGGGATGCCACGCGCCGCCAATACGACATTGCCAAGGGCGGAATCATCCTGTTTCGGATAGTCCTGAATAGAGTGAGCCGCCGCAAGATTCATGCCTACCTGCAACCACTTCTTTAAATCCGAAGTGACATTGGCACGTACATTGTATCGCTTAAAGCCAGACTCGATGTAAGCACCCTGGTCATTCAAGTAGCCAAGAGACAAGTAATATTTGGAGGTGGCACTACCGCCAGACACCCGTGCGCTCAAGTCTGAATAGTGGGCGTTCTGTGTCAAGGCATCCTCCCAACTATCGTTCCAAAGAGTATGTGCGCCGCTTACCAGATTACCGTTCTCATCGATAGGCTCAGGATATTTCGTACCGTAAGGATTGATACCCAGCGAGTTTACAAGGTTCTGAGAGGCCCATTTAGAAGAGAATGCCTCATCCTTTCCATTGTCGATGGCATAGTTTCTCATGGCTTCCCACTGCAACTTGAAGTAGTCGTCCGTATTTACCTGGTCGTAATCCCGGATGGCACGCTTGGACACACCGAACTTCGCACTCAACTCAATGGTCGGAGCGGAATTTTTCACTCCCTGCTTCGTGGTAATCATGATGACACCGTTGGCTGCACGGGAACCATACAAAGAAGCTGCCGCCGCATCCTTCAATACGGTGACTGATTCTATATCTTGAGAGGAAATGTTAGCCAATTTACCGTCATAAGGCACTCCGTCTACCACATAAAGAGGTGTAGTGGACGCATTGACGGATCCCACACCACGGATATATACCGCCGCGTCTTCACCTGGCTGACCACTGGATGCGAAAGACTGTAAACCGGCCACGGTTCCTTGCAATGCCTTGGACACACTGGCCACCTGTGAGGCAGCGATTTTTCCACCGTCCACTACTCCCGCAGAACCTGTGAAAGCAGCCTTGTTCTTGGTGCCATAAGGCACACTAATCACCACTTCATCCAAGTTGGTAGCGTTCTCTTGTAATGTAACAAGCAATTGATTCCTTCCGCCTACAGGCATATCGAGACGTTTGTAACCGATAGAGGTGAATTCCAACACCGCCCCCTTGTCTGCCTTGATACTAAATTTACCATCAGCGGAAGTGATAGTACCTTTTTTTTGTCCTTTTACCCTCACGGCAACTCCCGGCAAAGAAGTACCGTCTTGTCCATTGACCGTTCCAGTGACAATAATGTGCTGTCCATAGGCACTCACACCCAATGTCATACTGAAAAGAGCCAAGCAAAGTTTGTTCATAAGCCCTTGTCTTGTTATTAACCTATTGTTTTCAAATTAGCTGTTTCATTATCTTTTAGCCAGCTATTTGCGATAATTTGGCGGCAAAGGTACAAATAAATACTACTTTTTACCCCCCCGAATGTTATTTTGTATTAAAATGGAATGACACAATGTTTTTAAGGCGAGTATCGAATCCAGTCAGGTAAAAGATTTAGTGCCTTACAGGCTGTAGTCATAAGCCTTCACGGTGCATTCTTCTCGGACGGAAAGAGCTGTTCAAAGGAGTAGCCATAGAGAAAATGGAGACGCGATGAATCGCGTCTCTACCTAAACAATGTTGATTGGTGGTACCGTATTTTTTACAGCACGCCTTTGGTTGAAGGCAACTGGAAGTGAGTGATATCCCTTTTCACCGCCATCTTCAACGCCCTGGCCAACGCCTTGAAGATACCTTCTATCTTATGGTGTTCGTTTTCTCCCTCAGCCTTGATGTTCAAGTTCATCAACGCCGTGTCGCTCAAGCTCTTGAAGAAATGCTTGAACATCTCGGTCGGCATCTCTCCTATCTTTTCCCGGTGGAACTCCGCATCCCATACCAGCCACGGACGACCGCCGAAATCCAACGCCACTTGACACAGGCAATCATCCATCGGCAGGCAGAAGCCATACCGCTCTATGCCTCGTTTGTCGCCCAACGCCTTCTTTATACACTCGCCCAACGCCAGTGCCGTATCTTCAATGGTATGATGCTCGTCCACTTGCAAATCACCCTTCACATGTACTGTCAAGTCCATCATTCCATGCTTGCCGATCTGCTCCAACATGTGATCAAAGAAGCCAAGCCCTGTCTGCACGCCACATTTTCCCGTGCCGTCCACATTCAGTTTCACGTAGACATCCGTCTCCTTTGTCACCCGGTGAATCTCCGCCGTGCGGTCTCCGGCGAAAAGGAACTCGGCTATCTGCTTCCATCCCGTAGCCTTCAACACACACGTCTCTTGCATCTTCTCTTTCAGTTTCCCTTCTTTCTCGAGCAGTTCTCCCGGCTCGTTATGATAAGAATGTGACACATAGTCGTCGAAAGACAACTCATTCTTCTCGTCCAACAATATCGCCTTACAGCCCAAGTTCACCGCCAGCTCCACATCCGTCAGACGGTCGCCAATCACATAACTCTCGGCGACGTTATACTCCGTGTTGTTCAGCAAGTAAGACTGTAACAGCCCCGTACCCGGTTTGCGTGTAGCCGCCCTCTCCTGTTCAAAGGTCTTGTCTACAATCACGCCAGAGAACGTCACTCCCTCTCCTTTCAGTAAGTCAAGGATGAAATGCTGCACAGGATAGAAAGTGTCCGCCGGGAACGACTCTGTCCCCAGTCCGTCCTGATTGCTGACCATGACAAACTCAAAGTCCGTATGGTCTGCCAAAAACACCAGACTCCGCACTACTTGTGGCACGAATTTCAGTTTCTCAAACGAATCAATCTGCTCGTCTTCCGGTTCCTCTATCAAGGTACCGTCCCGGTCTATAAATAAAAGTTTCTTCATTGTTTGCCTGTTTGCTCATTAAATGATAAGCAAAGGTACGCATTTTCTTTCTACTTTTTCACTTCTTCTACAAAAACTTCTACAAAAGTGCGGTATAATCACGTTTAGGAGATAACCAATAGCTTTCCCTCCTTGCTCGTAAGGTTTGACGAAATCGCCCTTACTTATACATCTTCCACATATCGTCTACCCATTCTTTCATGGTCTTGCACAGGCTGTCGGGCGACATCACCTCGATGAAGCTGCCTTGGCCTAAAAGAGCCATTATGAAATCGTATGTAGGACGAAGGGTGTACTCAAACTCGGTGTAATCCTCTGTAGTAGAGAGTTCTACCTGCGAGGGATGGAGTGGCAGGGAGCGCAGATAATGGGCATGAAGCTCGTATGCCCGTATCACGATGCGCTGAACGGGAACGCTCTCGTCAAGCACGATACCGAAAAAGGAGCTAAGATACTCTTCCGGACTAAAGTCTTTCGGATAGACAAACGTGTCTTGGGTCAATGAAAGGGAATGCACCCTGTCAAGCGAATACACCCTCATTCGGTCGTCACTTACGCTACGGGCTATGACATACCACCGTCCACTGAACAGCTTCACACAGTACGGCTCAACCCGGTATGTGTGTGCTGTTTTCCCGTAGCCTTGATAAGTCATGTCCAACACCTTGCTTTCCTTCATCGCCTGAATAGTCGTGGTGAGGAAATCCCTGCCCGAAGGCACATGGTCGATAAGTATGCGTGACTTCAACGAAAGGTTATCAGACAGCAGATTGCCCGTGGCGAACGTATCAAGCAGCCATGAGCGCATTTCGTCCCCCTCCAACTCATCGGGATTTCCGATATAATAACGGTAACCGTTCTTTCGGTTGCACTCGATGTATATGCCGAACATCTCCTCTATCACGTTCTTCCAGCGGTTGAACGTCTGCCGTGGAATATCCACACCACCGCTGAGTTCGGTTTCCAGCCAACGCTCGTTAATCTCATCAAGAGTAATCCCCCTTTTGGCACGGTTGATGGTATCCACCAGCCAAATGTATTTCTGTAATAATGCAGCCATTGTCGTCTTGTTCTTCTGTTTTTGCAAATGTAAGAATTTTATGGAAAAAGGTCGCACAGTGCAAGCCTGTTTCCATCAAATCTTGCCATAGATTGTTCCCGCAATTTCAGCTGTAATCTCCATCTTTCTATTCTCCACGACAGCAGCCCAAAGTTTTGTTTCCTGAAGCCTTGAAGCCGGGATGTACGCCTCATACAGTTCCAGGAAGTCTTCTCCATAAATGTCCTGCATTCCATCGCAGTTAATCAGCTTGCTCCAGTCCCAATAGTCCACGAACAAGTCAATCAATTTGAATGAGTACGGTACGGAACAATTGTCAGACAGCTCCTCCCAATCCCAGTAATTCTTGAATTGCTCAAGGTTAATTGCAGAGTACAGGAAAAAGTCGCCACTCCTTGAAAGGCGTTTCCAGTCAATCCTGTCCTTGAACTTCTCGAGCATCGAGACCGTCCAAACAATATTGCTGTTTTCTGAAACCCTTTCCCAGTCTAAGTAGTCTTGATACTTCTCCAGCATCTGTTCCGACCAAGCCAACTCGTTAGACAGTTCTCTCCATACCTCCTCATCCACAGCCTGTGAAATAAGCTCTAAATCCAACTTTGATGTTTTCATATTCTTTGTTTTTTATGTTTGACGATGCAAAGTTAGTGTCAGCCTGTCTCAATACGTGGTGCAGCATTAGTAAAATATACCCATCGCTCATCAATGCGGCATTTGAAAATAAGGTGGCTGATGGGTTATCAGCGTATCCGTATCAGAAGGAATCGCATTAATATGTCCTTCTGATTTTCTGTTCAGCGCAGCATAAAATGGTCAGCTGTATCTCATTGCCAAGGGTGTTGTCATAGCAATGATACCAGTCTATTGTACTGTCCTGCGGAAGCCATTTCTTTATACGTTCGATGAACGGAAGCATCTTGCCAGAGGCTATAAGACGGCTCTTGTCTGACGTTGCCAAACGTACCATGAAGCGACCAATATTTTTGAATTTTACTGTTTCGTACTTCTCAATCAATTCAAGAATGTAATCGGTCGGTGAACATTCACCGTAGGTATGGGAATGATATGTTTTTTCCAACTTTTCAACATTGCCGAACAAGAAGTTGAGAGCTTCGTGCGTAGGAGTGAATGGTGTCACTACATCCGTCTTTAGAAACCTCTGTATCAGTCCTTCTATCTTGTCTTTGCGTTTCAGCAGCTCAGCTTGTTGTTCCATGCGATAGTTGCGTTTCCTCTTGCTTCTGTTGCACCGACTGGTATGAGAACTATAATCCCTCCAGCCTTCACTTGACAAAGCCCCTCCCCAATACTTCATGTCATCATCTAACATACTCCTTTTATATTCAAGATGATACTTCTTGGAAAGGTTTCGGAGAATTAGCTGTTCCTCGAACTTCATTGCTCGAATGCCATACTGAGTGGCAGGTATATAGCCACCGATACACCTCACAAAATCTTTTTCACCCTGCGAAAATCCATAGAACGTGCATGACCAAAGCAGACGGGCGCATAGCTCTTCCTCCGAGATATGAACGCCTTCATCTACCACGACTTGTTTCGATACGTTGTCCTCCCATTTGCCGCCCTCACAGTTTTCTACAAAAATGTAGTTGTCAGTGATGCTGTATGGCTCACTCTCACCTCCTCCGGTCCATTTCACAGTAATCTCTTCGTCACACTTCTCTCCTTCAATATTGCGAAGTATGTCATATACCTCCTTATATTTAGGCATCATTATCGCTTGCCCCTCTTCTACCCTGTCAATGTAAGGTGCAATTGCGTCAAATGGATGATTTCTAAGTAATTCTTGCAGTGTCATATATAGTTTGATTAAATTAAATATGTAAAAATATTATAAACATTCCTCGTTCCGCAAAACAGTCGGCAATGGTAATGCTCGGAAATCTTTTTCATAGCTACTTATTTCATTTACAGCTCAGTAATTAAGATGCAGGAAATACTTAGCAAACAAAGTCAAGCCCTTACGAATTCGCTTTTTCTGTTTATGAGTGAACTCATTGAATAAGCCGAGTCGTGGGTCTATATTCTTCTCCAAGATATCAAAAGCAGCCTGCATCTTGTCCAGTTTATCGTACCATTCTTCCCGTGACAGTCGTCTCGGTCCCCCTTCATGCATATCCTTCATGCCGCTTACCATGCACCTAAGTCGCGGAGCAATCAGTACCGTAGTTACCAAGTCCACGTTATGATACTCATCACACATAACGTCATTGTCCTTAATCCGTATATCAGCCCAAGCATCCTGCTCACTACCACCTTTGTGTTTCTTGCTATTCAACCGCTGCTTCTTGCTCAGCTTTGTCTTCTTATGCTTCTTCATATCTTACTTTTGTTTAGTTTACAGGTGCAAAGGTAAGAGCGACATGTAGCAAATCGTAGTACAGGATGGATATTATTTATCAGTCATTATCCTCCATTCGCCTAATGTGTGTGCATCGCTATCGAAGTTTATGCCTACCTTAACTATTGGTAGACCGTAGAGGCGGAAGCGTTCGGGATATTGTTTCAAGTCTATCTGATTCATGGCCACATCCGAACTCTTGTCGAGTTTCAGTTCTATAATATATAAAGTATGAGGCGCACGCAGCACGACATCCACACGACCATGGGGGGTGCGTACCTCCACATCACAATAAAGCCCTAAAAGACTAAATATCACATACAGCATCTGCTGGTAATGACCTTCGTAGTCCGTGTGGTCGCAATAGGGTACGGTGGACAGGAAGTCCCTCATACGACGCAACGCCAAGTCCATGTCATCTTTGTAAAGGGCGCGGGCTATATTGACCACCGTGTTGTTCGCTATTTGCGTATTGGGGCAAACGTAGTACGGAACCAAGCTCCGCATCAATCCTATGCGCACTTCTTTGTTAGGTATGTCAAGCGTATACGTGTCGAATACCTCGTCATAGTCTTTTATCGTGACGTAACCGCTCTGGTATAGCAATGGCGTTACATTGGTCATATATTCAGTGGGAGCGTCAAAGTCAACAGCCGAAGCTTCCTCTCCGCCAATATTGGATGGGGTGATTCCATACTTGTTCAGCATCTCTATCAGATAAGTGGGCGTGCCACTGCCGAACCAATAGGAATTGAACTTGCCGTCCGAGAATGCGTTCAAAAGACTGTACGGATTATATATGTCGGGAGAAGGCCAGGTGAAATGATAACCGTCGTAGTTCTCCTTCAGCCTTTTCATCACCTCCTCTTTCGTCAATCTCAGCCTTCCAGCGAACAAATCAAGGTCAACATCCATCTGACTGAGCATTTCATCCTCCGTTATACCGCAAACAGCAGCGTACTCCCCATCCATGCTGATGTTCTTGATATTGTTCAGCTCGCTGAAGATACTCAGCTGGGAGAACTTGGTGATACCTGTGAGGAATACGAAACGAAGGTAAGGGTCGCACCCTTTCAACGGGCTGTAGAAGTTGCGCATCACGTCACGGAGCACAGGCAAGTTTTTCTCCTCATGCACCACGTCAAGCAAGGGTGCGTCATACTCATCAATGAGAATCACCACTTTGCGGCCTGTCTTTTGATACGCAGCCATAATAAGATTGGTCAGACGGTCATTTATCCCTTTAACATGAGCCGTTATCCCATATTCCTCTTCCCGTCTTGACAACTGGTTGACGAGGTATTCCTCTAAATGATCTTTATCCATGTGCTTGCCAAGGCTCATGTCGAAGTGAAGCACGGGATATTCCGTCCAGTCATTCTCCAACTTGTCAATAGCCAAGCCCTTGAACAAGTCCTTGCGACCGGAAAAATAGCTGTGCAAAGTCGATGTGAGCAAAGACTTGCCGAACCGTCTCGGACGGCTCAAAAAGATATACTTGGCATCGGAGTGTGTCATGTGGTAGATATACTCCGTCTTGTCTATATAAAAGTAGTCTTCTTCCCTTATTTCCGAAAATGTCTGTATCCCTATCGGATAACGCTTCCTCTGTCCTTCCATCATTGCTGCTAATTTAGTGTATATCATTATAAAAAGAAAACAACACGCTCAATGTTCCAAGGCACTTATCCGCCACTCACCTAACGTATGTGCTTCACTGTCAAAGTTGATGCCAACCTTCACTACGGGCAAGCCACACAGGCGAAAACGTTCGGGATATTGCCTCAAGTCTATCTGGTTCATGGCAGCATCCGAACTCTTGTCGAGTTTCAACTCTATTATATATAAGGTATGAGGCGCACGC
Organism: Prevotella sp. P5-108; assembly: GCA_963608705.1. GTDB lineage: Bacteria > Bacteroidota > Bacteroidia > Bacteroidales > Bacteroidaceae > CAVDHB01. The sequence continues at coordinate 2,016 of CAVDHB010000074.1, read as the reverse complement.
AGCACGATGTCCACACGTCCACGGGGAGTGCGTACCTCCACATCGCAATACATCCCCAACAGACTGAATATCACGTATAACATCTGCTGGTAATGACCTTCGTAGTCAGTGTGGTCGCAATAAGGGATGGTAGAGAGGAATACCTTCAAACAATTCAACGCCGTGTCCATGTCGTCAGCATACAATGCCTCCGTCATATCTATAATTGTGCCACTCGTGGCCAACGTATCATTACTCACATAATAAGGCACAAGGCTCCTCATCAATCCTATGCGCACCTCCTTGTTAGGAATATCAAGCACGTATTTGCCGAACAGCGGATTACAGTCCTTTATAGTAAGGTATCCACTCTGGTACATCAGAGGCACTATGCTCGTAAGGCGTTCGGTGGGAGCGTCGAAGTCTGGCGCCATCGCTTTCCGCATCCCCATCTGAGAGGGAAGAACCTTGTATTTGCGAAGCATCTCTATCAGATAGGTGGGTGTGCCGCTGCCGAACCAATAAGAGTCAAGCCTACCATCCAAGAACGCATTGAGCAGACTGAAAGGATTGTATATGTCGGGAGAAGGCCAGGTGAAATGATAGCCGTCATAGTTCTCCTTCAACTTCTCCATAGCCTGCTCTTTCGTCAGTTTTAACCTGTCCGCAAACAACTCCAAATCAAGTTCCATCTGGCTGAGCATCTCATCCTCTGTTATACCGCAAACGCCCGCATACTCCCCGTCCATGCTGATGTTCTTGATGTTGTTCAGCTCACTGAAGATGCTCAGTTGGGAGAATTTCGTGATACCCGTGATGAACACAAAACGCAGGTAACCGTCGCAAGCCTTTAGCGGGCTGTAGAAATTACGCATGATACTGCGCAATACCGGCAGGTTTTTCTCTTCGTGTACCACATCCAACAGCGGAGCGTCGTACTCGTCTATCAAGACCACCACTTGCCGCCCTGTTTGCTCACAGGCTCTCTTTATCAACCCTTGCAGACGCTGGTTGAAATTCGCCTCACTGTCACCCTTCCCGTATATCTGTTCATACTGTACGAGTTTCAGATTCAGCTCGCTTTCCAAATCCGCTTTCTCCGCATACTTCGCGGTACTCATATCGAAGTGAAGCACTGGATATTTTATCCATTCCTTCTCCAACTTCTCTATAGCCAAGCCTCGGAACAAATCCTTTCGACCGGAGAAATAACTTTCCAAAGTAGAGGCAAGCAGAGATTTTCCAAAACGTCGAGGACGACTTAAAAATACATACTTGGCATCAGAGGATGCCATACGATATACATACTCAGTCTTGTCTATATACAGATAGTCACCTCCACGTATGTTCGAGAAGGTCTGTATTCCTATCGGGTAAAGTTTCCTGCGTCGTTCCATAATGCCATCAAGATTGTTTTTGCGAAGATAAGAAATTATTCCCGCACAAACAAATAATCTCGATGAATATCATCCCCTCCGTTTTTACCCTGTTTGAGGAAGCCAGCTTCATTGCCCAACGAAGCCTTCTTCATTGCCCATCGCAATAGGCTTCATCGGCCATCGAAGCCTATTGCGTTTTTGACCGCCTGCGTTACCCTATTCAGTACCACTTCTTACGTCAAGGCTGATTGATGGGCATTTAGGACGTGTCTTGTCATGCCGTGAGTAGTGACTCTTTATTCACCGTGTTTGACTCTATGTAATGAAGAGGTTAGACTGGAGAGCATAAGGTTGTCTCAACGCAACGCACCCTTATTCTGTCTTATAAATGGAAAATTACCATACATTGAAAATCTTCTTCTCTGTGTGTACTTTATGAAAGAAAATGGACGAAAAAGTAAGGGATTATGGTATAATATAGCCCTATCTCCAGTGCTTTTAGGTCGTTTAGTGTAGGCTAGTGTACCTTTAGTGTAGGCTTAGTGTAGGTAATATTCCTGTTTTTATCACATTAAAAAACTGATAACCAACAACTTAAAAACATTCAGTGTAGGCGTGTAGGCAAATTCACGAAAAAACGTTTGGCAGGAAGGGGATA
>CAVDHB010000073.1:0-16744 GCA_963608705.1 Prevotella sp. P5-108 | reverse complement strand
TGACAAAAAACAGGAATATTGCCTACACTAAGCCTACACTAGCCTACACTAAACAACCTAAAATCGCTGGAAATGAGCCTACATTGTACCATTGTCCTTCACTTTTTCGTCCATTTCTCTTCATAAAGTACACACAGAGAAGAAGATTTACAATGCACAGTAATTTTCCATTTATAAGACAGGAGAATGGTAAGTCGCATTGAGACAACCTCATACTCTCCAGTCTAATCTCTTCATTACATAGAGTCAAACACGGTGAATAGCGACTCATAACTCACTGTGCAAATTTCGTCATACGGTGAGTAAATTTAGCCATGTGGTGAATAATGAATCCTTTTCCACTGGATTTCCTCACGAAGAGTCCGAACGTATCCTGTTCTCTACAGTAGAAACTTCTTATGCTTAATAGTCTAACTTCTCGAGGTGGTAAGATTACGGACATTAAATTTAGAAAATATATACAGGCTGTTTTTTTGAGAACAAGGAAATAGCCATTCCCAGAAAGAATCTTCAAGAATTTATCTACATAAATCACTCATAAATCGCTGTATATTAAAATGATATTCCTATGTAGGTGGGGCGATTCACCTACATTTAACTACATTATACTACATATTTTCTACACAGAATACCTAAATATCAAAGGCTCTCCTGGTGGATACATGTATTTCTCCTCTCATTTCTCTCTCATAATCTGAGGATATGAATATGGCATAAAAGATATAAGTATCTACCTATTTATATACACTTTTTCTAATATAGAAAGTACAATATAAATATTGCTTATTTTCACCTTTGCTTATTATTTTACATATTCTATAGACCTCTTCCTTGTAAGTGTATTTTACGTTTTCTAGGTTAATTATAAAAGTCCATTTTCCTCCATTGGGCTTTATGACATATCCAATATCTTCAAAAGAGCCATACTTTCTTGGTATTTCGATCCATTCTTTATCTTCCAGTCTTTCTATTTTGTAGTACGTACCTGTGGTATATACACTATCTGTATTATTTGTCATTACTACCGTTGCTTTTCCAACAGGTAATGCGATTGTATCACTATTCATTAATTGCAATACAATCGATTTATTATCATCATTTACACTGACACAGGAACAGTTCATCTTTACTTTTTGTAAAGAGGTCGACTTATGAATGCACCCTAATGCCATTAGTACACAAAATGTACTACATATAAACAAAACTATACGCATTATCCTATATATTAATATCGTTCAACCCTAAAGTACTAAGAACATTGTCGGCTTTGGAATATACTGCCAGTTTCCCGTCCATACTACGACCATGGTGAACACCAACTGTATATCTCGTATCTGAACTTTTTATTAAAGAATAAACTATACCGCCACTATCGCCTACATCACTCTTGTAATCTACAGATGTCATATTGTTAAATCGGACAATATAAGCAAAAGGCTCAGAACAGGTCAGAATGGCTTCCCGTGCGCACAAGTTTCACAACTTTCAGAGTGTCGTTGCGCGAGTATATCAATTAGCCAGTCGGGACATATATGGCATTCACGGTAGCCAATGTAATTGCCTGTCAGTGCCTGCTCCTTGTTGCGTGGCGACATTTGGCTTATCCTCACTCTTTCGGCTCACCTTGACTGCTGTCACGCCACGAAGCAGACTTATGGTTTTCTTGACATCACGTAACATAGAGACATCATCTATGGAAACAATATGCTGTGTCATAATTTGTCCTTTTATTTATTCGTTGCCACAAAGATACGAAGAAATATTGAAGGATGGAAATATAGAAGAATTGAATGCAGCGATTTTAGTGTTGAATAATTGAAAAAGGAAGAAGGGATTTAGACTTCTGTATTCTCTCCCCCAAAAAGTGGAAAAGCTCAGTGTTTCATAGAAAAAATCCTTATATTGTGGTGTCTAAACTCATAAATAAGTTTTCTCATGTACACTGTGCTCGATAAAGAAACAATAAAATCTGAAATAATGCCCCATTTATCAACGGCAAAACGTGAATTTATCACGAAAAAAGCGCTGGAAATGAATCTACATTGTAGCATTGTCCTTCACTTTTTCGTCCATTTCTCTTCATAAAGTACACACTGAGAAGAAAATTTACGATGTGCAGTAATTTTCATTTATAAGACAGGAGAAGGGAGTGTTGTGTTACGGTAAATAAGGAGTCATTACTCACCGCTTGGCGAAAATTGCACGGTGAGTTTCGATGCAGTATATGCGGTGAGTTTCAATGTGAGATAAACCTTAATGATGAAAGACCTGTAAAAAAGCAGTAGCACTGCGTTGCCTATAGAAGTTATATTTCATCAGTACATGAAGTTTATAATCATTGAATGACTCTGCAAAAGCGTTTGTCTCCCTATTTGCAAAGAAGTTCACAATTTGGGAATAGACACCTGCCGCATAACAGCTCTCTGTCTTTTAAGATTTCAATTTGTTTTATCCCAAAATAATTTAACCACATAAACATATTCTTAAGCCAGTTAAGCATAGTTTTTATCACTTACTGCTCTTCATGTATATCATACACTTTAAATATTTAAATTTTCTGTTTACTTTTGCGTAAAAGAACTTCTCCATGGTAGAGAGACTCTCGATAGTAATAATATGAACACATTGATATAAACAAGAGAACAAAAGTAGCTGTGGCAACTCAAGTTCATGAGCATTATAAAACAATTAAACATCTAAATTAAGAAGCAGACATATAGAAGAAAAACGTAATAGCAACACCAGGAACTTGCAAAAATCAGTTCTTGGCAGTGAAACGAAACAGGGATTTGCACATTCAGCATCCCTCAAGTACTAATATCGTGCATTTCCATTCTTTCTTTTTTGAAATTGAGTATTGAATACCGCCAGATATCCTATTGTTTATTCGTTGAGAAGATTATTTGGCTGGATTTTAAGAAGATAAAGAATGGTTGCACATCTTATTTATTGAAAGATGAAAAAACTTTTCTTATTTCTTTTCCTTCTGATATCCTTGACAGCAATGGGACAAAACACGGTTGCTTGCGCAGGATGTGGTGGCCGTGGCGGCATGCAAACCATGGCAGGTTTTATGCCATGCTTTATGTGCGGTGGCAAGGGGCAGGTGGTTGACCCAAGCTATGCCAACCAGCAGGCCTACAATTACGGTGTGGGCTTAAGGTTTCTTAGTGATGGTGAGGTGGCGTTGGCTAATCAGAATTATGACTTGGCTTATGAAAAGTTCAAAAAGGCTTGTTTCGAATATAAGAACAAGGATGCTTATTTCTATCTCGGAGCCATGGTTGAGCTTAGCATGGGATTTACTAAAGCCAATCCTTCTTTGGCCAAAGAGTTTTATGAAGTAGGGGCAAAACTCGGGAGTTCGGATGCTACCGAAGCTTTGAACCGTATCAACAACAGCGGTTATTGGGACGCTACCGATGAAATGCGCAACCGTTTTTGCACTATACTGAAAAACAGGCAAAGAGCAAACGCTATCCTATACGGTGGTGGCGGACTATCTGGTGGTAGCAGTTCTGGCTCTTCTTCATCTGGCCGTAGTTGCAGGGGATGTAACGGCACTGGTGTATGCAGTATGTGTCGTGGCAAAGGGGCTTATGGGTACAGTACTGGCACTTATACGGGTAAAGACACTTATGGTTCTTCCACATGCCAAGGATGCAACGGTAGCGGCAAGTGTAAGGTGTGTCATGGCCGTGGCTCTTTGTGATGCCTTACCTTTATACAGCTGAAAAAGAAATCAATAGACTATAAAAACCGTTTCGCACAAGACTGTAACTTGAACATGGACTTTAAGAACCGATAATTAGGTAATGAAAAACGAGGGTATGACTATTGGACACATACCCTCGCTTTATATTTATCTCTTGGAGAAACAATCATATACGGATGAAACAGGAAAGATGTCTAAAACAAACTTACTCTTCCACCACCGGGTAATGAAGGTTCTTTTCCGTGATATGCTCCAATACTTCATGGAGATATTTGGCAGACTCCCATTTAGCCATGGGGAGGTCGTGCAAAAGATAACTTCCGCAATCACGGGGCTTGGCTCCTGGCACCTCCCCTTCATAGTCCGCAATGAACTGATAGGTCTTTTTCATGACCTCCACAATGTCTTTGGACTCCAAATCACCTTTCAAGATGAGATAACATCCCGTGAGACATCCCATAGGCCCCCAGTACACCACCTTGTCTTTCCATTCCGGGTCATTACGCAAATAAGTGGCGGCAAGATGCTCTATCGTATGCATAGCCCCCTGCCCAACCACAGGTTCCCGGTTGGGTTCTTTCATACGGATATCAAAGGTAGTGACAGTCTCATTTCCCACCTTGTCCTTACGGGACACATAGATGCCTCGCAACAAATGGATATGGTCAATTGTAAAACTTGGTATTTTCTTCATGATGCTATATTAAAAATGTGCAGGTATTGATTCTAAGAAAGTGCGTGTGACTTGAAAAGAACGACTGGCCATCTCTTCCCAGAAATTAAGATACTGATTGAAACGGGCTTTGCTTTCCTCATTAGGTGTGTCGCTGATAATACGGAAGCTCAAGAAAGGTACCTTGAAACGATAACACACCTGAGCAATGGCACAAGACTCCATGTCCACAGCCAGTCCTTCGGGAAAACGTTTCTTGATGGCATCCAACTCTGTGCGTTCGGAAATAAACTTATCGCCCGTGCAGATTAATCCACCCTTGATGGCCGTGTGGTCATCGGACAATGATACCGCCAAATTATAGAGTGTATCGTTTGAAGAAAAGAAGGTGGGTAGTCCTTGTACCTGCCCATAATCGTTGTCTCCACCGCACCACACGTCATGGTACACAGTCCTGCGAGCGGCCACCACATCCATCAAACCCAGCGATGAGTCTATGCCTCCGGCCACACCCGTGCTGATAACACAGTCTGGCTGGAAGAAACGCAGTAACTCCGTGGAGCCTATGGCGGCATTCACCTTGCCAATACCACATTGCATCAGCACAATCTCATTCTGTCCGATACGACCAACCGTGTAGACATACAGTCCCTTTTCCATCCGGCTAACATTGCCCAGCACACGTTCCAGCTGTTGCCGTTCCGTGTCCATAGCCACGATAATCCCTATTCTCATGCTATTTCTTTATTTCTTCGTATGACACATATTCCCCTTCATCGTCAGGGATAATCTTCTTCGTCCCCGGAGAAGTGGAGTCCGTTCTCCGCTGTGAGGTCTCGTTATGATAAGCCGTCTTTTGCTGACGGGCATTGTCCGTATGGAAGGAGTCTTGCCTCATTTGCTCTTGCATTTGCTTCACATTCTTCCGCATATCATTCACTGTATGGAAGAAAGCGGAAGGAGAACCTTTATAGCCCAATAAGGTGCGAATCATCCTCCAACCTGCAATCGCCACAAAGAGAACTAAGCCAATTACGAGAAATAATAAACATCCTATTGCTTTCATTTCGTTTCTTTTTTATGAAATAAGAATATAAAGACGGAAAGGAGAATGTACCACAAAATACAAGCGGCTATTCCCTTGAACTGGAAAAGAGCCAGCAAGAGGACACACCCTCCCAGAAACACGAACTTTTCCTTATTCCGTTTCCAAGTGAAATCCTTGAACTTCAAAGCGAACAACGGTATCTCTGCCATTAACAACCAAGAGAATACCAGCATACCTGCCACCAAGACTGGCACCATCCATTCCATTGTCCGCAGTTCCAGTGAAAAGGAAGAAGCGACAGAAGCCCACAGCAAAGCGTTAGCCGGTGTGGGCAACCCAATAAAGGACAGACTTTGGCGGGTATCCAAATTGAACTTAGCCAACCGTAAGCCGGAAAACGCAGCCATGATAAAAGCGGTATAGGGAAGCCAACCTTCAGAGAAGGACAGCCATTCCGGATAAATCATCTCCGACAACAGAGTGTACAATACCGCTGAAGGGGCAAAACCAAAAGTAATATCATCTGCCAATGAGTCCAGTTCCTTTCCAATGGGACTGGACACTTTCAGCATCCGGGCGGAAAAGCCATCGAAGAAATCGAACACGGCCCCAATGACTATCCAAGTCAGAGCCCACGTATAATTCCCCTCGAAAGCCATCTTCGCGGCAATACACCCGGAAATAAGATTTCCGCAGGTTAATGTATTAGGTATTAATTTCCTCATAACTCAATTGTTAGGGCAATTCCGCCAATATCGTCTGGTCGCCTGTAGTGGCTTGTCCCATTTTCACGCACACTTTAGAACCAAGGGGTAAATAGGTGTCCACCCTGGAGCCGAACTTGATAAAGCCCATGTGTTCGTCTATGAAACATTCCTCTCCTTCTTCAGCGTATGTGACAATTCGCCGCGCCACAGCTCCCGCAATCTGGCGTGCCATGACCTCTTGTCCGTCCGGGGTTTCGATGACTACCATCGAACGTTCATTTTCCGTACTGGCCTTAGGCAACCACGCCTTCATATAACGGCCATTCTGATGCGCCACCTTTTTCACCACACCTTCCACTGGATACCAATTGGCATGGACGTTCGTGATACTCATGAATATGGAAACCATCAAACGGCGGTCATGAAAATACTCGTCTTCGTCCACTTCCTCGATGACGACCACTTTCCCGTCTGCCGGTGCTACTACTATCTTGTCCGTCCGCCCTTTAAACTGACGTTTCGGACAGCGGAAGAAATTCACCATCACACTGTATACCCCTAACGAGAGCGCACACAAAATGATAAAAGGGACCTTGGAAGGGAAAAGGAAATAAACCAATATGTTCAACAAAACAAGAATCAAGAAACTGCACCGCAGCATAAAGGTACCCTCTTTGTGCAGTTGTATTTTCTTTATTTTCTTAAGTGGCTTCATGTTCATGCTTGAGTAGTGTTTCAGTTAAAGCGTTACCCTCTTTTACAAAGACAGGCTTTATCATGCAAAGTTAGTATTTATTGGGTACTTGTGCAACTAAACGCCCCCGGTTTAGTCCATTTAATTTTCTTTTTACGATTTTTTTTGCCCAGATAACGGAAAAGCCTTACCTTTAGCGGTCAGTTTGCAAAAATCAACTATACCGATGCAAGATTTCGTACATTTACACGTCCACACGCAATATTCCATTCTGGATGGACAGTCCGCCATCTCACGCCTTGTAGACAAAGCCGTGAAGAACGGTATGCGGGGAATGGCCATCACCGACCATGGAGACATGATGGGCATCAAAGAGTTTTTCAACTATGTGAAAGGGGTGAAAGGAAAAGCAAAAGACGCTCTTAAAGCCGCCAAGGACAAGTTGGAAAGTTTAGAAAACGACACTTATAAACCCGTTACAGATAAAAACGGAAAAAATCCCGACAAAGGGAAAACCCCCGAACAGCTGAAAGAGGAATGCAAGGCCGCCATTGCCAAGAACGAGAAAATCATGCAGTTCAAGCCTATCTTCGGATGTGAGATGTACGTGGCACGAAGAAGCCTTTCTCTGAAAGAGACAAAGGAAGACCGCAGCGGACACCACCTCATCGTACTGGCGAAGAACAGTGTGGGCTATCATAATCTTGTCAAGCTGGTATCCAAGTCATGGGTAGACGGATTTTATATGCGCCCTCGCACAGACAAGGAGGATTTGGAGAAACACCACGAAGGACTCATTGTCAGCAGTGCCTGTCTGGGAGGAGAGATTCCGCAGAAAATCATGGCCGGAGACATAGCGGGAGCCGAAAAAGCCATCCAATGGTTCAAACGTGTGTTCGGAGAGGATTATTATCTTGAATTGCAACGACACAAAGTGACAGACCCCACCATCCGGGCGAACCGGGAAACCTATCCTTTGCAAGAGAAAGTGAACCCCATTCTACTGCAATTAGGAAAGAAATACGGTATCAAGTGCATCTGTACGAATGACTGCCACTTTGTAGACCAAGAGAATGCGGAGGCACACGACCGACTGATTTGCCTCAGCACCAACAGAGACTTGGACGACCCGAACCGCATGCTCTACACGAAACAGGAATGGTTCAAGACAAGGGAGGAAATGAACGCCATTTTCGCTGACTTGCCCGAAGTTTTGTCCAACACCTGTGAAATCAGCGACAAGGTAGTGGAATACACCATCGACCATCCGCCTATCATGCCCAACTTCGCCATTCCCGAAGACTTCGGCACAGAGGAGGAATACCGCAAGAAATATACGGAAGAAGACTTGTTCAACGAGTTCACCCGTGACGAGAATGGAAAGGTGGTGCTTTCCAAAGAAGCCGCTGACGCAAAGATAAAGAAATTAGGCGGTTATGACAAGCTCTACCGTATCAAGCTGGAAGCCGACTACTTGACAAAACTTGCCTACGAGGGAGCGAGAAAAGTCTACGGTGAGAACCTCTCGGAAGAATTAAAAGAACGTATCAACTTCGAGCTGTACATCATGAAGACCATGGGTTTCCCCGGCTACTTCTTGATTGTGCAGGACTATATCAACGCCGCCTCACAGCAATTGGGAGTCTCCGTAGGACCAGGACGTGGTTCTGCCGCAGGGTCTGCCGTGGCCTATTGTCTGGGCATCACCAAGATAGACCCTGTGAAATATGACCTGCTGTTCGAGCGTTTCTTGAACCCCGACCGTATCTCTCTGCCTGATATCGATGTGGACTTTGATGACGACGGACGTGCCAAAGTCCTCCAATGGGTCACGCATAAATACGGAGCGGCCCGAGTGGCACACATCATTACCTACGGTACCATGGCCACCAAATTGGCTATCAAGGACGTGGCCCGAGTGGAGAAACTGCCATTAGAAGAATCCAACCGCCTGTGCAAGCTGATTCCTGACAAACTGCCAGACGGGAAGAAGATGAACCTCACCAACGCCATCGCCTGCATCCCGGAACTGCAACAGGCGGAATCCTCTCCCAACCCTTTGCTGCGAGAAACCATCCGCTATGCGAAGATGTTAGAGGGAAATGTCCGCAACACTGGAGTACACGCCTGCGGTGTGATTATCTGCCGAGATGACATTGACGACTGGGTGCCTGTCAGCACGGCGGAAGACAAGGAGACTGGAGAGAAACTTATCTGCACTCAATATGAGGGAAGAGTCATCGAGGAAACCGGACTTATCAAGATGGACTTCCTCGGTCTGAAGACGCTCTCCATTATCAAAGAAGCGGTAGAAAATATCAAGGACAGTCTGGGTATCGACATCAACGTGGACAATATCGACATCGAAGACCCGGCCACTTACAAACTCTACTGCGAGGGACGCACGATAGGCACTTTCCAGTTCGAGTCCGCGGGTATGCAGAAATACCTACGTGAGCTACAGCCTTCTACCTTCGAGGACCTCATCGCCATGAACGCCCTCTACCGTCCAGGGCCTATGGACTACATCCCCAGCTTCATCGCCCGCAAGCATGGAGAAGAGCCTATCACCTACGACATCCCCTGCATGGAGAAATACCTGAAGGACACATACGGCATCACGGTCTATCAGGAGCAGGTCATGCTGCTTTCCCGCCAGTTGGCCAACTTCACCCGAGGCGAGAGCGATGCCTTGCGTAAGGCGATGGGAAAGAAGCTGATTGAGAAGTTGAACCACATGTACCCCAAGTTCATCTCCGGCGGAAAGGCCAATGGCTATGACGAAAAAGTGCTGGAGAAAATCTGGGGAGACTGGCGTAAGTTCGCTTCCTACGCTTTCAACAAGAGTCACGCCACCTGCTATTCTTGGGTGGCCTATCAAACAGCCTACCTCAAGGCCAACTACCCGGCACAATACATGGCCGCCGTCATGAGCCGGAACTTGGCGAACATCACGGAAATAACCAAACTCATGGATGAGTGCAAGGCGATGGGCATTGGCATCCTTGGCCCTGACGTGAACGAAAGTCATCGCAAGTTCAGCGTGAACCCGAAAGGAGAAATCCGTTTCGGCATGAGTGCGGTGAAGGGCATGGGTGAGAATGCCGTGCAATGCATCTTGGAAGAGCGGAAGAATGGCCCCTTCACCAGTATTTATGACTTCGTGCAGCGTGTGAACCTCTCCGCCTGCAACCGCAAGGCCATGGAATGTCTGGCACTGTCTGGCGGATTCGACAGCTTCGGCATCCCCCGAGAGCGTTATTTCGCAAAGAACGAAAAAGGTGACACCTTCATACAAACGCTCCTCATTTACGGTACACGCTACAAGACAGACCAAGCCTCACAGCAGAACTCCCTTTTCGGAGGAATGGACACCGTACAGATAGCCACCCCCGTACCACCAGAAACAGATACGTGGAGCGACCTCGAACGACTGAACAAAGAACGGGATTTGGTGGGTATCTACATCTCAGGTCACCCGCTCGACCAGTACAAACTCATACTGGAGAATGTCTGCAACGTACACCTTAACCAATTGGAAGACAAAGCCTCGCTGGCTAACAAGGAGTTGGAGTTCGGCGGCATTGTCACCGCAGTGAAAGAAGGACTGACCAAGATGGGAAAACCTTACGGTATCACGAAGATTGAGGACTATTCTGGTGCGGGAGAACTGCCACTTTTCGGACAAGACTGGGCTGCCTGGCGTAACTTTATGGTCGTAGGCAACTCGCTGTTTATCCACGCCAAGATGGAACCCCGCAAATGGGGTGCTCCCGGCGTATATGACCTGCGGATAGCCTCCGTCCAATTCCTGCCCGACATAAAAGACAAGATTATCCATCGGCTGACCATCGAACTGCCCCTGCAAGCGTTGAACAACAGCCTGCTCAATGATATGGAAACCTTGGTGCAAGAATGTGCGCAAACAGAGAATCCCCAAGCGGAACTCTGCTTCCACGTGGTAGACGAAAGCATGCACAGACCGTTGAACCTTGTTTCCCGGAATATAAGAATCAATGTGCGTCCGCAACTGATAGACTACATCAAGAGCAATCCATTATTAGACTATAAAATAAACTAATATACAAAACAGGAAGAGAGTTTGGCACAGCTTTTGCAACTCTTCTTCCATAATTAATTCACTAAAAACATAGCAATTATGGCAATTAAAGTAAGTCAAGACAACTTCGAGACATTATTGAACGGCGACAAGCCGCTGGTATTGGACTTTTGGGCAACCTGGTGTGGTCCTTGCCGCAAAATCGGACCAGATATCGAGGCACTGGCAGAACAGTACGCTGACAAGGTGAACGTGGCTAAATGCGACGTAGAGGAATGCGAGGACATCGCCGCTCAATATGGCGTACGCAACATCCCGACCGTGTTGTTCATCAAAAATGGCGAGATTGTGGACAAACAAGTGGGCGCCGCTCCCAAGAGCGTATTCGAAGAGAAGCTGAAAAGTCTGCTCTAAGACTGAAAACCTTTTATAAGAAACAAAGGGACTGTGCCGTAATCATTTACGGTTCAGTCTCTTCTTTTTAGATGCTTATTAAATAAAAGCACTTGTATTTTTCAAAAGAACAGGAATAATGATGATTCAACTTGAAGAAAACAAAGGCATACCACGTTCATTGCTTGTTATGATGGCTGCGATGGCAGGCTTTTCCGTGGCTAATTGTTACTATAACCAACCACTTCTCGAACTAATCCGCCACGATTTCGGAACTTCAGAGATGGCTGTAAATTTAGTGACGGTAATGACACAGATTGGCTATGCCCTGGGACTGTGCTTCATCACGCCAATGGGCGACCTTTATTCCCGTCGTCGGCTCATCACTATCAACATGATTGGAGCCGCCGTTATGGCGGTGATTATCGCTTGCTCCAGTAATATTGTGATTGTATGGGGTGCGTCTGTCGTGCTTGGGGCGTGTTCGGTCATTCCCCAAATGTTCATGCCGTTGGCTGGTCAATATTCTCGCCCAGAGAACAAAGACCGAAATATCGGTATCATTCTTAGCGGCTTGCTTACAGGCATTCTTGCATCAAGGGTGGTAAGTGGATTTATAGGTGATTGGCTGGGATGGAGGGCGATGTTTGTCTTCGCAGCCGTTATTATGGTGGCTTGTCTTGCGGCCACGTTAGCCATGATGCCCCGTGTGAAGCGCAATTTCAACGGGTCGTATGCTTCACTCATGTCGAGCGTATGGCATATATTTTGTACCAGTTCCCGCATCCGTCTGCGTTCAGTACGTGCGGCGTTCGGTTTTGGTTCGATGCTTGCCATTTGGTCTTGTCTTGCCTTCCACCTTGCGGACAATCCATTTCATGCAGGTGCAGACATGGTAGGCGTATTGGGGATTTGTGGTATCGTCGGGGCTGTGCTGGCAAGCGGAATGGGCAATTACATTCCCCGCTACGGAATTCGGGCTTTCAGCATCGCCGGAGCTTTAATCCAACTCATAGCTTGGGCGGTCGCCTTCTTTTTCGGTGACACTTATGTGGGCTTGATAGCTGCCATTATCCTTGTTGATGTGGGTCTGCAATGCCTGCAATTAAGTAACCAGAGCGGATGCATCCAAGAGATTCCGGAAGCATCAAGCCGTGCCAACACCATCTTTATGACTCTGTATTTCATTGGCGGATCCATTGGCACCTTCTGCGCTGGCATTGGCTGGGAGACTTTCGGATGGGGCGGTGTATGCCTCGTTGGATTCGCTTTCGCCGTAATTTCGCTCATTATCAGTCTTTGCAGTAAAAGCTAAATATAAAACCGTAGATACTGTCTTATGAGAGTAACCTTTATCGTGCAGAGCGGTTCTAAGTTACATTTCGGTGTATCATCATTACAGGAAATGGTGCAAGAAAAATATGGGAATAATCTTTCTCTAACGCATTATTCGCGAATAAATCGCATTTTTTAGTAATTCATCCAACAGCATAGCTTGATTTCAATAAGGTTTCATGATTGCACTATTTGTGAATTTCTCTACGGTATTATTGGAGCGTTTCACTTTCTTACCATAACCGAAATTATATGTGATTTTTAATGCCAAGCTGCGACCTGATTGATTGGTGTAATCCTTTATATTCATGTCGAAGCAAGGGTAATCCATGTACCGTTTAGTTTTTGCGTATTTTGTGAAAGGATTGTTTATACTGGCTTCCAACCTAATATTCGACCAGTCCCATGTGGTGTACACAGACATTTTCATAGGACTCTTGACATAACATGGTTCACGGATGTCAAGTGCTTTGTATGGGGTGGAAACTTCAAGTCCGATTCTCCCTTTCTGAATTGTATAGTCAATCTTTACATTTCCTCTGATTACATTTTGTGACTTACGATATAATATCCCTTTGATTGCATTGTATTCTTCAATACACTTCAAACTGATTTTCAATTTGTCATCGCACATCCTTTGAGCCAAGGTGACAGTTAGCATATTGCCGTAGAAATTGCCGTCGTTGTGAAGACTTGTGTAAATACGGCTATTGTCTGTTTCGTATATATGTAGGATATTATCGAAATAGATATAGCACATATATGACGCTGTCAGAGAAGTTTTTCGCAGGTGGTAGTTGAATTCAAAAGTGTTGCTGAACACTTTGATTGGGTTTAAGTCTGGATTCCCTTTTGTAACCTCGAAAAAAGAGGTCGGAATAGAAACATCGTTCTTGTAACTTGCGTCAAAAAGGGTGTGTACGTAAAAGCCGTTCCATGAGAATGACATTTTTCCTTCCGGACTGTAGTTTAGGCCATAATAGCCCGTTGGGTTGATGTAATTATAATGTTTGTCATTGAGGTGTGTGTACATGTTTGACGCTCCAGCGTTCACGTAGAAATAGAGATTTGAAGATGACTTGCTTAATCCTATTGTAGCCAACGAAACATGATTTTCCAATAATTGATTGTCAGATATGCTGCCGCCATAACGGTCTTTGAAATGTGTGTAATAATGGTCAATGACAGTGGAAAAGTCCATACCGTTTTTTAGAGTTTTAAAGTATTGAAGCGTGGCAGCTAAACGCATGTTGTCCTCCTTGGCTTCAGCATGGAGGTTTTCCTGTCCTGTTTCTTGATAATAGTAGTTATAGTTGTTTTTGCCAATGTTAGCCGAGGCTGTCATATCCACAATTTGTTTTTTTGGGTAACCATAAAGTGTAATTAACCGTTGTCGAGAAATTATTACCGTACGCATTGTATGTATTCTGTGTGGTAGAATATTGTTGCAGTATTCCAGTGTATGCTGTATGTCTTGATTTGTTTTCGTATGGCGTACGAGTGTCCGAGAATGTGCCAAGAACAGAAAACCTGTATTTGTCCCCCGTGTTTGTGTAACGTAGGTTTAAGGCATTTGCAAGATTCTTGTTTTTCCAATAGTCGGTTTCCGAGTCTTGGTAAAGCATATTCCCATTGGTAAAGCGATACTGGTTGTTAACTTTTTGCTTGTTGAGCGCAATTCCCCAATCGTTGGAATACACAAGTGACCAACGAGACTTCTTTCGGACATACTCGGCAGACGCAAGATATTCCCCGTGATTGTAAAGGAAGGACTCTTTGGCTGACAAGAACACATTTCCTCCATAATTATATGGGACAGTCTTGAAATTCAGCACGGCACCTTTCCCTTGGTATTTCCCGGTCGGATTCCTTTGCAGCTCTATGCTTTGTATGTTTTTTGAACGTAACGCTGTTATCTCGTCTGTCGAAACTTCCACTCCGTCAATACATAATACCACTTTTTGTCCGAGGGACGTGAAAATCTGTTTGCTGTCGTATGATATATCTAGTCCACTTAGGTTCATGGCATGGAGCAAGTCAAAAGCGTTTGCCGAATGGGATTTTTCTGTGGAAGTTGGTATTATCACAGAGTGAGTTGGAGTTTCCGTTTGTTTCTTGGCCAACATAACAGCTTCTGGCAGTTCAAAAGTGCGTAAACTATCTGGTTGTGCCTTAACGCTCACAGAAATTCCTAAGCATAATAAGAAGATGACAAATCGCATTTGAGATTGGAAGTAAGAGCCAATTGCTAAAAGCTGTTGTGAGGCACCTCCCATAACGAGAATCAGAGACTCTTCAGTCACAACTGAGAACTCACTTGTCAACTGTGTTCGCATTTTATTATGTGTACTCATTTCTATATATTTTATAGTCAAAAAGAAGCCTATACGGTTGTATAGCAGTATATCTGATGCCAAGGTGATATTGATTTGGCAGTGCGACCGTTGTCGAACATGAGTATACAGGTCACACGAACGTAGTCGGAAATGCCTGCTACATTACGTTGGAGCTTACGAAGCTCTGACTTCTCTTCTTGGGACAACTTTAATCGCATGATGCAAAGGTAACTATTTTTTTGAAATTCTCAAACTACTTCCGTTTGACTATAAATAGTAGCCTCCAAATCTCCTGAAACTGCAAATATATCTAATAAATAGAAATATAAGTCCTATCTCTTTATGCCGTATTCATCCTTAAATTATGAGAGAAATGAGAGGGAAAATACATGTATCCATCAGGAGTGCCTTTGATATTTAGGCGTTCTGTGCAGAAAATATGTAGTATAATGTAGTTAAATGTAGGTGAATCGCCTCACCTACATAGGAATATCATTTTAATATACAGTAACTTATGAGTAATTAATGTAGTTATGTAGATAAATTTCTGAAGATTCTTTCTGTGAATGGCTATTTCCTTGTTCTCCTCCAAAACAGTTTGTATATATTTTTAAATTTAACGCCCGTAATCTTACCACCCCGAGAAGTTAGACTATTAAGCATAAGAAGTCTCCGCTGTAGAGAACAGGACACGTTCGGACTCTTCGTGAGGAAAGCCAGTGGAAAAGGATTCATTACTCACCGCATGGCTAAATTTACTCACCGCATGACGAAATTTGCACGGTGAGTTATGAGTCGCTATTCACCGTGTTGTATCTGACAACCTTATTGCGTACATGCCGGAAGTACCGACAGACGTTACAGAGCCACGACTTTATTTGGGGAATGTGGCCGCTATTTGCTGGGCCACACGTTTTATGGCACCTTTAATCTCTTCGTTTACACTGAGTAAGCTTGTATAGGCACCCTGACATGAAGCTATCGGACGGCCAGTGGAGTAATCAATAAAATTTACGGTTACGACAGTTTCCTCTTTTGAAATAGTCACTCCATATTTTACCATCAGCAGTTTTGACTGTTGCGCCGAAGTCAGCTCGTTTATACGCATGTCATTGACCAACTTAAGACGAGAGCCTTCCACAGCATCAAACAGTTGTATCTCATATTCCATCAATTGAGCTGGAATATGATAGGTGTCATTATTGATAATGGAGGCGTATTCATACTTTGACAAGTTTGCGGTTTGAGATACGACACTCTTGGAAATGGTACAGGAAGATACCACTATCCCGATTAAAAACAGCAATGCGATAAGTACTTTTTTCATACAATCTATTTTAGAGCCTGAAAGTAAATAAAACTACTCCAGAATCATTTATATTTCATTCTTGATTTATATATCACAAAGTTAAGGATAAAAATTGATAGTGACAAAAAAGCGGAACTATTTTCTGCACATGAAAGTATTATACGGCCATATATTAAGAAATATTCAAATTCGAATGAACGGAGTTCCACAGAGTAGAGGATCTTTTCCAAACAAAAGTTCTTTTATTTGACGAAAAAGTCACATAAAGTGGCAAATTCTTGTTCAAATAGAAATAAAAAGGTAAATGATTATCCGCAATCGTACCACCAATAAACATCGCATCTCTACTGATTGATGGGCATTTAGGACGTGTCTTGTCATGCTGTGAGTAGTGACTCCTTATTCACCGTGTTTGACTTTATGTAATGAAGAGGTTAGACTGGAGAGTATAAGGTTGTCTCAACGCAACGCACC
>CAVDHB010000072.1:0-27172 GCA_963608705.1 Prevotella sp. P5-108 | reverse complement strand
CTCAAATGCATAGCTCGTAAATTTATATTTGACGATGCAAAATTAAGTCTTTTTTTGTCAAGTCGTTACATTTATTTTCTTCCGACCGCCCATGATATTATATCACTTACGACAAGCGGAGAGATGAATTATTAGGTGTGCACAATTCTGTCAAACCTCACATGATGCAGACGATGCGGCAACTGGCGATCAAGAGTTTGAAAGAAGAGTATGACATCGGTTCTGAACGGGAAAGTTCGTGGGAGGATTTTACAAACAGCATATTCTCATTCCATTGTCCTATAATTGACACAAGCGAGCTGGATGAGGTCTCAAAGTCTATGCTTGTGCATAATTATTCGTGTGACGAATGGGCTGGCTGGACTGGTGATAATGAAAAGGCATTTACTGAGAACGACTTCCCCCTTACTCACTTTGCCGTGCTGCCAGGAGGAATTGTTCTGACTTATCATCCATACCAGATTGATTGCTTCAATGCTGGTGAATACAATGTGGTAATACCTTTTGAGGATGTCAACCCTTGTTTGAAGTTCGACTATTCCAAGCATGAAGATTTGAAACCAACGCTACAGAGATTCCTCAAATAGCATTATCCCAAAGAATCATGACAATGAGAGTAAGATATGCCACCATCAGCAAGACGGGGAGGAAGCGTCACAACGAAGATCACTTCAAGGTCATTGATTTGCCTGAAAGCAATCGGTTTACGGGAATTGTCTGTGACGGTATGGGCGGTCATTCCTTTGGTGCGACTGCCAGTGAAACTGTATGCAATGCCATAGCCGGTTTTTGGGGGGAACATATCAACACATCCGATTGTAACTCAAAGATAAAACTGGCTTGCAAGAAAGCGAGCTATGCCATCAATCAGAAGGCATTTGAACTTGGTCATGATGAGATGGGGACAACAATGGTTATGGCAAGTGTCGAGAATGAGGTTGCGACCATTGCCCATGTAGGCGACAGTCGTTGCTATGTGCAAAGACCCAGTGAAGGACTGCTTTACCAAACGAAAGACCATATCCGACTTGACTTTGGGTGGGAAATCGTGGATAGAAGTTTTTTCTCTTATCGTCCCGAAATTGCTGTGCCAGATATCAAGCAGATTCAAATACAGACTGGTGACAGAATATTACTTTGTTCCGACGGATTGTATAAAAGCATAGCTCCCCGTATCTTACTGGCACGGATGATGGATGACAAAATGTTGGATGAGATACTTAGGGAATATGAATCTCTTTATGAAGAACGAGGAGACGACAACTATACAGCAATATTGATCGAATTTGACGATTCCAATTAAATACGAATGGCAATATACAGTATGGATTGACTTGGCTATATGCGCCCTATGGACATTAGCCGCATTGTGTTCTCATTTTATATTCGGCAAAGACTTATGAAAATTCATCATACATTATTAATAGGAGGACTGGCATTGCTATCGTTCGCTTCTTGCAAGCCAAAGAAGGAGATAAGCATAACCTATTTCAAACAGCTACAAAGTATGTCAGACGATACAAGCGAAGAAGATTCGCTGATGGGACAGCGTGGTGTGATAGCGTATGATTCCGTCAGGTTTTCTGACGGTTCGTATGCGGTGCATCGCTTGCATTATGCGCCACAAAACAGCTTGACGGCGTTTTTTGACCATAAAGGACACCCGATTGCAACGATAGCCAGGGCCTCAGAGTGTTATGCCCATACGCTGGTGTATGCGTACGATGACAAAGGAAGATTGACTCATCTTCTTCAATACAAGAGTGAGATTTTTGAAGGGCTGGAATCTGACAGTACCAGCTATGGACGAACCAAAGAAGGGTATCTCGGCTTTCGCCAGATGATTGCCGACTTAGATTACGCACATCCCGATACCGCAGAATACGAACAGACTAATATCCTTTATGACAACGAGGGCGATGCCGTGAAGGCTTATGTGGTATATGGCAATGACAGTATCGTGGCCCCAAAGGGCTATAAATTGGAAGTCGCAGTGAAACCTTGTGTGAGCTTTTGGCACAGCGATTTGACTGGGGGCTTTTATATCTTCCATGTGACGATGAGACCTAAAAGGATGAATCTAACGGAATATAAAGTTTGTCGATTTGTGGATTATATGCCCTCTATGGAATCGGATTACCAAAATAGCCACATTGTTCGGACTGTATGGTACAATGCCCCACATACCAAGCCTGACACAGCCCTCGTCTTCCGTCCGATCAGAGTCGGAGACTTGAATGTCTATACGACCACATGGGACGATGGTAGTCGTCATCAACGGGCATATCGTAATGGACTACTGGTCTATACACAGGAAATCAGTAAATATGGAACGGTATTGAAAAAAGAAACGTACTCTTTTCTTCCCAGTGGCAAGGCAAAGGTTATATCTGAGTCCATAGACTATAAGACGAAGACATTGAGGACACAATCTGTCTCAACAATCGGCGTGCCTGACTTGGGAATGTATCGGGAAGACATGAATGTTATCAGTGGGGATTACAGTTGGGATAATTATTACAATAAATAAAAACATACGGCTATGGACAAGAAGACTTTTAAGGATGCCTATGATATAGGTGAGAATATGGCGGCACTTAGTGGTGAAGGCAAAAGTTTCACCCTCATCAATAAGGAAACTGGCAAGTCAAGGCAGCTGGTAAGCGAGGATGGCTCACTCCTTGTAGATGACCATGAGATTGACTTCGAAGCTATCAAAAAAGGATGTCCTCATTTCAATGGCTGCAAGACTGTGCGGTTCTGGTTCGGTCGACACAGCGATTTCCGGCATGGGGTCTGTGCCATCTGTTGGACGGTATATCCCGATGGACGATATTTTGCAGACGGGGATGGCTTTGGCATGGAAGACAATGACGAAGAAATGGTCTATTGCGTCCTCAATAAAGACTTGGAAATCATCGTGCCGTTCCAACCGATGGAGGATGTAAAAGAGGTCTTGAAGAAATACGAAAAGTAACTATGCTGGTTATACATCCTAAAGATAGTACTACCGCTGTACTCTCTATTCTGTATGAGGGGATGGAGGCCAATGTGGTTAGCTGTAATTGTTCCCACAAGAAAATGGAGCAGTTGCTGCATCATGTTTCTATGCAAGAACGAATTATGCTACTTGGACATGGATCGGATAAAGGGTTGTTCTATCGAGAGGATGATACGGCGGAGGAGTTTGACAAAATCATTGTGGGACATTCGCACGCATTCTATTTACGTAAACACTGTGGTAATATCATCGGTATATGGTGCCATGCAGACAACTTCGCAAGGGCGGAAGGGTTGCATGGACTGTTCTCTGGCATGATTATATCTGAACAGCAGAAAGCCGCGGAATATGGAGTTGCGGCAATGCAAGAAGAAATAGCGGCATCCAACCATGTCATGTTTTCCAAGCTGCGTCAATTACTTGATGAGCGTACACCTTTGCATGAAATACCCCAAAAGATGAAAGTCTGGGATGAAGAACATACCCCACTCTCCACATTCAATTACGGAAATTTCTATTATCTATGAAAGAGTAGCGCATAATGGATATCCAAAGATTGCGCTCCCAGTGCGGAATACGTAATCAGCTCCGTCATAGAAAGGCATGAGCTTGTTCTTCATGTTCACCTTTCTCGTGACGGATTTTCTATTCATTTATTTTGCTCATTTCACACAAACATGTATCTTTGCCAAGAGATTTAATCTCTATAGACTAACTAATACATCTACCAACATGGAAAATAAAGAACTTGATTTTAGCGGAGTGGTTATCAACGGCTTTGCGGCACTGTTTCTCCTTCTCTTGCTCTTAGTGGGCGGGATAGTCATCCTGAGTTCATTCGAGACGCAGGGTGCATGGGCTATCATTGTAGGCATTGTCTGCATCCTGCTGAGCTTCTTCCTCCTGAGTGGCATCATGCAGCTGGAGCCTAACGAGGCAAGGGCGATGGTGTTCTTCGGAAAGTACAAAGGCACGTTCAAGAAGACAGGCTTTTACTGGGTGAACCCTTTCTTGGAGAAAAAGAAAATCTCACTCCGGGCAAGAAACCTGAATGTCGAACCCATCAAAGTGAACGACAAGGTAGGAAACCCTATCCTTATCGGACTGGTCCTGGTGTGGAAACTGGAGGACACTTACAAGGCTTTGTTCGAGATTGATTCCCAGACCATGGCCAGCAATCCGGCGGGTACGGCTTCCGTGGCAGGACGCATGAGGGCGTTTGAGAGCTTCGTGAGAGTGCAAAGCGACGCTGCCTTGCGGCAAGTGGCGGGACTCTACGCTTACGACAACAACGAGTCGGCGGAAGAACTGACCCTGCGTAACGGCAGCGAGGAAGTGAACGAGGAATTAGTGCATAAACTGAACGAACGGTTGGAAATGGCGGGTATTCAGGTGGTGGAAGCTCGTATCAACTACCTGGCATACGCTCCCGAAATTGCCGCTGTCATGCTGCGTCGCCAGCAAGCTACAGCCATCATCAGCGCACGGGAAAAGATTGTGGAAGGAGCGGTGTCCATGGTGGAAATGGCATTGGACAAACTGGAGAAAGACCAGGTGGTAAATCTCGATGAAGAACGGAGAGCCACCATGGTCAGCAATCTCTTGGTAGTGCTGTGTGCGGATGAACCTGCGCAACCAGTGATAAACTCTGGATCTGTGAATCAATAAGATATGGAAGAAAAAGACAACCTATTTCGCTTTACATACAGAGCCCGCAGTATGGTATGGTTATCTACCATACTGGTCTCTGCTATTGTAATCTTACTGTTGTTTATCCTCGTGACAGCCACTCCTTCAAGCTGGAAAGGCTGGATAGGCATCCTTTTAGTGTTGGCTGTTTTCGCTTTTAAACTTTTCGCCTCCATCCGTTCCATCCGAAAAGGATGCTATGAAGAAACCTTGATAGACATACAAAGTCGTTCTTTCAAGATGTTCTTACGAGGCAAAATCTTCTTCCATCTGTATCATATCGTCCTTTTGGCCTTGATTATTATTGCATTCAAAGTGCTTTTCACTCTCATTGGTGGAGACTTCAGCTCCAAGTTCGATACTTTCAACGCTTACTTAATCTTATCAGGAATAGCCCTATTGGTTGGCTGTGCATACAGTGTGCATTTACATCATGTATATCGGTTGTTCTATATCTCTCCACAGTATGAAGAGTATATAAAGTCACAAGCTTCTAAAAATAAGCGGTAAAACAAGTAAAAAGAGGATGCTCATTCGCAAAGGCATCCTCTTTTATTTGAATGAGGAAGTTTATATTATTCTATTCGCATAATTCCAACTAAATAATTACCTTTACATAAAAATAGCAAGTATGTCAAAAAGAATAAAGGTTTCCCCTTTGTAGTAATCACGGTTCCACTCACTATGCGGGTCAGCCGCTTGACATCCGTTTTACTTTGAGGGGGCATCGTAATCCTCCTTTATTATTGGTTAAAATATGAGTGGCCGTGTCTTTTTTTTCGTACCTTTGCACACATCAAGACAATGTGGAAAGATTTGGGCTGCTTGCAACCACAGTAAAAAATGCTAAATACAAGAGAGTTCCGCTCTCTGTCGCATTATTCCCAATGAAATTCCCATATTATTTATTAATCGCATAAACGTAATAAAAATGGGTAAGTATCTATTTACATCTGAGTCTGTGTCCGAAGGACATCCCGACAAAGTGGCGGATCAGATTTCCGACGCAATCCTTGACTATCTGCTGGCTTTTGACCCTCGTTCCAAAGTGGCGTGCGAGACGCTGGTGACCACGGGACTGGCGGTAGTGGCCGGAGAAATACGCACGGAAGCTTATGTGGACTTGCAAAAGACTGTCCGCAAGGTCATCAACAAAATTGGCTATACAAAGGGAGAATACAAGTTTGACGGTGGAAGCTGCGGTGTGTTGTCCGCCATCCATGACCAGTCTGACGATATAAACCGTGGAGTGGTTCAGGAGAAAACGAAAGTGGAGGAAGACCCGGACAAACAGGGTGCCGGAGACCAGGGCATGATGTTCGGCTACGCCACCAACGAGACCAAGGCTTTCTTGCCTCTGACGTTATACCTGTCTCACTTGATTCTCAGAGTGTTGGCTCGGATACGCAAAGAGGGAAAGGTGATGACCTACTTACGTCCAGACTCCAAATCGCAGGTAACGGTGGAATACGACACGGACGGCAAACCACTCCGTATTGACACGATTGTGGTCAGCACACAGCATGATGATTTCATCCAACCAGCGGACTCCACGCCAGCATCACAAGACAAGGCCGACAAAGAGATGCTGACCCGCATCAAGGATGACGTGTTGCATATACTGCTCCCGGAGGTCGTAAAAGAAATAGACGACCCACACATCGCGGCGTTATTGAAAGACGGTTTGGCACATCATGTGGCGAACCCTTCTCCTGAAGAGAAGGACTTTGACGGACTCAAGGTCTACGTGAATCCTACAGGCAAGTTTGTCATTGGCGGTCCTAACGGAGACACGGGATTGACAGGACGCAAGATTATCGTGGACACCTACGGTGGAAAAGGGGCGCACGGAGGTGGCGCTTTCTCTGGCAAAGACCCTTCCAAGGTAGACCGTTCCGCCGCTTACGCCGCCCGTTACATCGCCAAAAACATGGTGGCCGCAGGCGTGGCCGACGAGATGTTGGTGCAGTTGAGCTATGCCATCGGAGTAGCCGCACCGGTAAGCGTCTATGTAGACACTTACGGAAAGAGCAAGGTGGACTTGACGGACGGTGAGATTGCACAAATCATCAGCAAAATCTTTGACTTGCGTCCGTTGGCCATCGAGAAGCAATTAAAACTGCGCAATCCCATTTATGAGGAGACAGCCACCTACGGTCATTTCGGACGGAAGCCACAGACGGTGAAGAAGACGTTTGAATATTACGACCACACGAAAAAAGAGGTGGAAGTGGAACTCTTCACCTGGGAAAAGTTAGACCAGGTGGACCGTATCAAAGAAGCTTTCCAAGGACACTTCCTTCACGCATAATCATTCCTGTAGAGACGCATCACCTTGTGCGTCTCTACACATTTATATCATAAATACAAAATATGAACAAGATAACCTCCATTGCCGTTTACGGAGCTTCCAGCTCATTGATACCCCAGGCGTATAAAGACGAAGCGGAGAAATTGGGACGATTGATGGCGGAGAGACACATCCGGCTAATCAATGGCGCAGGAACCCAAGGAGTGATGGGCGCATCCTCCGACGCTTGTCTGGATGCCGGCGGAGAGGTATGTGGTATCATTCCCCGTTTCATGGTGGAAAACGGATGGCAGCACGACAAACTGACGGAACTCATCATTACCGAAGACATGCACAGCCGGAAAGAGAGGATGTGCAAGGAGGCAGATGCCGCCATCGCTTTTCCCGGCGGATGTGGCACCTTGGAGGAACTTTCGGAACTTATCACATGGAAACAGCTGGGATTGTACGACAAGCCACTGGTCATCCTGAACATCCACGGTTTCTACGATGACTTACTGCGTTTCTTCCAGCGCGCGGTGAAGGAATGTTTCATGCGCTCCGAACATCTCCGTCTATGGCAGGTGGCTCATACGGCGGAAGAGGCGCTGGAGTTAGTGTTCACTACCCCGAAATGGGATAACCGGATAGGTAAATTCGCTGCGATATGATGGACACTTACTATTACAACCCGCAAACACAGCCACAGACGCCCCAAGCGTCCGCAGCGACACAAGCCCTGTCTGGACAAGAAGCTGCCACTGCCACTTCACCGCAAGCGTCAAAGCCACGACAGTCTAAAAGCCCAAAGAAAGCTGTCAAAAAAGAGAAGATTCATGGACGTTTCGGCTATTATGACGGAGGAGTGTTCCATAAATACACGCCTGCGCAGCAGCACTACATGGATTCACTCTTCGCCAAACTGGCACCCGGACAGAAGTTGGGGGCGGATGTGACATTGGAGCAGTTACAAGCGCAACAGGCGCAGGAAGCACAGATTCGAAACGCTTTCCGTCATCACAAGTATGAGATGCCAATTCTCTGGAAGGGAAGTTTCTTTGAGAAGAATCCTTTCTACACAGCCAAGATTCAACCAGGACTGCCAGGCAAAGACGCACCGTTGCGGTCTTACTCCCTGCATTCAGACGTGTATGTGACGGGGATTATCTTCCTGTGTCTTTTCATGCTGGCCTACGTGCTGACGGCAGGACGCTCTTTCATTTTCCAGAAAGTCAAATACCTGCTGCGTGAAAGGGGAAGACAGTCCTTGTTCGACGCAGAAAACCGCACAGGATTGCATTATCGTTTCTTCCTTTTCCTGCAAGTGTGTTTCGTGTTAGGACTGCTTTTCTTCGACTATGTGCAGGATTATATGCCAGAAGTCTTTGAAAATGCATCCCCTTATGTCTTGTTAGGAGTGGATGTGGGCGTGTTCATGGTCTTTTATGCGATGAAAGGACTCGTCTATTCCTTTGTGAACTGGGTGTTCTTCAACCCGGATGCGAACAAGCGTTGGATGGATGTGTATTTCTTCGTGAAGTACCTTTCAGGAGTCTTGTTATTCCCGCTTGTACTGCTGATGGTATATTTCAATCTGCCACCTGATAAGATAGCAATTTATGCGATAGTGGTGGCACTGTTGAACCTTATCGTCTTATTCTACAAGTGTTTTAGTATCTTTTTCAAGAAAAGCTATGGCTTTCTCTCGCTAATTGTGTACTTTTGCACGCTGGAAATAGTACCTGCCCTCATTTTGTGGAAAGTACTGGTAGTTATAAATGAATATTTAGTTTAGACCGTGGACATTAAGAAGATATTGGTTTCACAACCCAAACCGAGTTCGGAGAAGTCTCCGTATTACACAATCGCAGAGAAATACGGCGTTGAGATAACGTTTCATCCTTTCATCAAGGTGGTGAGTTTAACACCGAAAGAGTTCCGTCAGCAGAAAGTTTCCATGTCCGACTTCACCGCTGTCGTGTTCACCTCTCGTCATGCGGTGGATCACTTTTTCTCGCTGTGCAAAGAGATGCGAGTGAATATCCCCGAGACAATGAAGTATTTCTGTGTAACAGAGTCCGTGGCGCTTTATATTCAGAAATATGTGCAATATCGCAAACGCAAGGTGTTCTTCGGCAAGACCGGAATGTTTGCCGATTTAGTGCCCATTATGGCTAAACACAAGACAGAAAAGTATTTTGTACCGTTGAGCGATGTGCATAACGATGTCATCGCCGCCAAACTCGACGCACATAAATTGCTGCACAAAGAGGCTGTGATGTATCGTACGGTAAGTAACGAGTTTCCTGAAGACGTACACGTGGAGGATTACGACATGATTATCTTCTTCAGTCCGTTGGGCGTACACGCCTTGAAAGAAAACTTGCCAGACTATGTGCAAGGAGATACCGTGTTTGCCACTTTCGGCCCTGCCACTGCCAAAGAGGTGGAGAAAGAAGGCTTCCGTCTGGATCTTTCCGCTCCGACAAAAGAGACTCCTTCCATGACCGCTGCATTGGACACTTATTTAAAAGAGAATAAATAACAATATTATCAGATGCCGACATTTCCTAAAAGGGAACGCCTCAACCGAAAGAAAGAGATAGACTGTCTTTTCAGAAGTGGAGCGCGTTCATTACTCGCCTTTCCCATACGCACTGTCTTTATACCCATACAGACAGAAGGGGAAACGGCGGCTTTTGAGAAAGGTATCTCTGTGCTTATCAATGTCTCCAAGCGTTATTTGAGACATGCCGTAGACCGTAATCGGGTGAAACGCCAGCTACGGGAAGCCTATCGGAGGAACAAAACAGATTTCATGGACAAGTTACCCGCAGACTTGAGAGGATTACGGATTGCTTTTTTATGGATAGACGGTAAACATCATGCTTCCGCCGAGGTAGAAGCAAAGATGAAGAATCTCCTCATCCGTATCGTGGAATCTATGCAGAAAGAGAGCGTGCAATTATGAATATGCTTAAACGCATCTTGTCACTGTGCCTCCTTTACCCCATCTATTTCTATAGGAAATTCATCTCACCCCTCACCCCTCCATCTTGCCGGTTTACACCCACGTGTTCGCAATATGCCATAGAGGCCATACGTAAACACGGCCCGTTCAAAGGCTTTTATTTGGCCGTAAAGCGTATCTTGCGCTGCCATCCGTGGGGAGGAAGTGGATATGACCCTGTACCTTGAAATCAAAAGCGACACAGACTGCCTTTTCTTTTAACGCTTCACTATGCTATTGATGGAAGTTGTTTAAACTCCGATTTTGTTCGGCAGATGTTTTATTTGGATAAATGACGCAAAAAACGCAAAAGGCTTCGATGGCCAATGAAGCCTTTTGCGATGGCTGATGAAGAAGGCTTCGATAAGGTGTGAAGCTAATTGCGTTAATTAGCGAATATTTCTTCTTTCATTTTCTCACAGATGGTGAAGACACGGACTTATTCACAACTGCGCAGATAAAGGAACATTGTCGTAGAATGAGCAGAGGTTATACATAAAATCCCCCGGTTTATCGGGGGACTTTATGCAATCTTATTTATTTCTGAACTGGGCCTTATGCTTGGCGGAAGCCGAACCATGGCTTCCCGTGATATATGCTTTTTTCTTGGCTTTTGTTTTTACCTTGCCTTCTTTGCACACGCCTTTAGGAGCACCTTTAAAAGTGATGCCTCCTTGAATAACAGCGTCAATATCGTCTCCTCCGAACTTATGGCTCATACATCAGTCTATTAATGATGGAACAAACGAACACCGATAAAGGCCATGGCAATACCGTATTTGTCGCAAGTCGCAATCACATGGTCATCACGGATAGATCCACCAGCCTCGGCCACGTAGTCTACACCGCTTTTATGCGCCCGTTCGATATTGTCACCGAAGGGGAAGAATGCGTCACTTCCCAATGCCACTCCCTTTTGAGTCTTCAGCCAGGCTTTCTTTTCCTCCATCGTCAGCACTTCGGGTTTCTCCTTGAAGAACTGCTGCCATACACCGTCTGCCAGCACGTCGTCATGGTCTTCAGAGATATAAATATCAATAGTATTGTCTCGGTCTGCACGACGGATTTTATCCACAAACGGCAAGGACATCACCTTGGGATGCTGACGAAGATACCAAATATCCGCTTTGTTTCCCGCTAAACGAGTGCAATGGATACGACTCTGTTGTCCTGCACCGATACCGATTGCCTGTCCATCTTTCACATAACACACCGAATTACTCTGCGTATATTTTAAGGTAATGAGTGAGATAATCAAGTCCCGTTTTGCCTCTGGAGTGAATGTCTTGTTCTGCGTAGGGATATTCTCAAACAAAGCAGGGTCATCCAGTTTTATATTATTACGTCCCTGCTCGAACGTCACACCGAACACCTGCTTGTGTTCAACGGGATTCGGCACATATTCCGGGTCTATCTGAATGATGTTATAATTCCCTTTCTTCTTCGCTTTGAGCATCTCCAATGCCTCCGGCTCATAGCCCGGCGCAATCACACCATCGCTCACTTCTCGTTTAATCAACGTGGCAGTGGCTACATCACATACATCGCTCAATGCAATGAAATCACCATAAGATGACATACGATCGGCACCACGGGCACGGGCATAGGCATTTGCCAAAGGTGTAAGCGGCACTTTCACATCGTCCACAAAGTAAATCTTCTTCAATGTGTCAGACAAGGGAAGACCGATGGCTGCACCTGCCGGAGACACATGCTTGAAGCTGGTGGCAGAAGCAATACCAGTGGCGGCTTTCAACTCTTTCACCAACTGCCAGCCATTCAGCGCATCCAGAAAGTTGATATAGCCCGGACGACCATTCAACACTGTTACCGGGAGTTCACCTTGCTCCATATAGATACGGGCAGGCTTTTGGTTCGGATTACATCCGTACTTTAATGCAAGTTCCTTCATACGTTGTGATTATTTAAAGATATTACATCACGCCCACTCCAGAGGGTGTTCTCTTGCTTTTGGCAATGTACAGTCCACCTTTGGCCGGAGCGACGGTTTGCTTATTTTTCTTACTACGTGCGGCCATATAGGTACGTTTCACGTGTTTACGTGTGGATTTTTTACGATATGCGACTTTCTTCTTGCTGGTCTTCTCCTCTTCGTCCACCTCATTAGAAGCCATATCCAATGTGGCATCCATTGTACCCACGTTCACTTTCTTTCCATGTTTGTTAAAGCCTAACAAATCAGCTTTCAGACTCTGGCTATCAGTGTCAAGCAACATATTGGGATTGACAATCTTCCCGTTCACACGTACCTCGAAATGGCAATGTTCCGTAGTAGCGCGTCCTGTACGTCCTGTCAAGCCAATCACATCACCAGCTTTCACACGGTCTCCCGCTTTCACAAAGTTCTTAGACTGATGGCTGTACAATGTCTCCAACCCGTTGGCATGACGAATGACTATCACATTTCCATAGCCATAGTAAGGCTGTGAGAAACGCACCACCCCGTCAAACACGGCGTGAATCTCATCGTTAGGCTTTGTCTTGATGTCAATACCAGAGTGGCGTCGGCGACCTCCGAACGGACTGATAACATGGCTACCCAGCAATGGATAACACCAGTCTTCTTTCTCGTATTGACTAAGGTCTATTTTCAAGATGTCCTTGTTATCGAACAACCCCTGTGTGGCCGTAGCGACAATACGCTTTTCCGCAGCCGTAAACTCCACGGAGTCCAGGTTGATATGGTTGTTCACCTCTCCGTCAATCACATTTTCGGGAATCGGCTCAATATCCTCGTCCTCATTACAAGCGGTGGCAGGAGTGACTGCACACAGCAGGAAGCCCCCTACCAAACAGGGGACAAGTCTTCGCAAGAATTTACCGCCTCTTGCCGCGTAGAATGTTTTCTTCATATTCATGTTTTTTACAAACGGGGAAATCCCGTCTGATTTTATGCATCGTTTGAAGGGAATAGTATTCCCGTGTATATTCGTCCTGAATGAATGCCTAAACGGCGTGCAGAGAAGAACTTCTCGTATTGCGTATAAGTACAGATTTCCGCCACATGAATCTTCTCTGAGGGAATGCCGCCTTCCAGTAATTGCAAAGCATTAGCCTGCCATAAGTCGATATGCCATTTTTCTGTCCAAGGAGCCTTGGCAGGGAAACGTTCCGCAATGAGAGGCATGGGAAAACCAGCTTGTGCAAAAGCCTGGTAAACTTCTTCTCCCACTTCAAATGCCTTCAGCGATATACTGGGACCGATGATGGCGGAAAGCTCTTCGCCTCTTATGCCAAAACGAGAAAAAAGCACTTCGAGTGCTTTCTTCACAATCCGTTGTACCGTACCTCTCCATCCCGCATGTATGGCCGCCGCTATGTGCTTCTCCTTATTATATATAAGCACAGGCACACAATCAGCCGTCGAGACACCTATACACACATCCCGCAAAGAAGTGATTACTCCGTCTATTCCATCCAGCAATTGGTCTCGTTCCTCTGTAGGAAGCGCAAGCATACCCTCATCAATGACAGCTATTTTCGTGCCATGTACTTGATGCGGCATAATGAGATGAGCCTCCGGAATATTCAATTCCTCACAAAGTGCCGAGAGGTTTTGTGCGATAGGGGAGGGAGAGTCTCCACAATAACGGTTTATATTGAAAGAGGCATACGCTCCTTTGCTGAACCCCTTCATGCGGGTTGTGCTGAAAGCATGGATACCCTCTTCGTGTATATAATCCAGTAATTGTGGTCGTATCTTCTCCATTCCTTTAATAATTCTTGGGAGCATGCGTGTCTTCTCCAGAGTAGAAAAAGTCGTCTTCAGAATAGTCCCTTTTCTCTTCTTCCGGAGCCAATACTTCTTCAGTATCACCTTCCGCTTTCAACTCCTCCTCAATTTCTTCCTTGTTCTTATCATGATGCAGTATGTGCAATTGCTGTCTAATCGCTTTCAGCTTATTGCTCTCACTGTTAAGTTCCTTCCAGAGAATGTCTTTCAAGGCTTGCATTCCCTCTCCAGTAACTGCGGAGATGAACACGTGCGGAATATCCTTGGGTAATTGCTCGGAAAGCATCTGCACCAATTCCTCGTCCAGCAAATCTGTCTTTGTGATGGCAAGCACCTTCTTCTTTTCCGCCAATTCAGGATTGAAGCTTGTTACTTCTTTGAGCAATACCTCGTATTCTTTTTGGATGTCATCAGTATCTCCCGGCACCATAAAAAGCAGCAATGAGTTGCGCTCTATATGTCTTAAGAAGCGGATACCCAATCCTTTACCCTCACTGGCACCTTCGATAATACCCGGAATGTCCGCCATCACAAACGAACGAGTGTCCCGGTAATGCACGATGCCAAGACTCGGAACCAAGGTAGTGAAAGGATAATTGGCAATTTTAGGACGAGCCGTAGAAAGGGCAGACAGCAGTGTCGACTTTCCCGCATTGGGGAAGCCTACCAAACCTACATCAGCTAACAGCTTCAGCTCCAATACCACAAACAGCTCCTGTTGTGGTTCCCCTGGTTGTGAGAAACGAGGAGTCTGGTTCGTGGCGGTCTTGAAAAAGCTGTTTCCTTTTCCGCCTCTTCCCCCTTTCAGCAGAGGAACACATTGCCCGTCATCTGTCACATCACAGAGATACGCTCCCGTTTCCGCATTGTAGGCCACCGTTCCACATGGAACATCTATATACAAGTCCGCACCATCCGAACCTTTACAGTTCTGTGCGCCTCCGTTTCCGCCATTTTCCGCTATCCAATGCCGGTTAAAACGCAGATGCAAGAGCGTCCAGTAATTTCGGTTGCCCCGGAGATATACACTGCCTCCATTTCCGCCATCTCCACCATCGGGACCACCTTTGGCCACGTATTTCGCCCTGTGCAGATGCGCAGAACCTCTACCGCCCTTTCCAGAGCGGCAGAATATCTTTACATAGTCAACAAATCCTGAACTCTCAGCCATTGTTTAGTTAGTTTTCGTTCAAAGAGTCAATCACTGTGCGGATTTGGCTGAAAATCTCATCCAATGCTCCCACACCCTGAATGTGATGATGCACGCCTTTAGTGTTATACCATTCAATCAACGGTTTTGTCTGGTTGTTATATACATTCAGTCTGTTGTGAATAGTCTCCTCGTTGTCATCGGCACGACCAGACACCTTGCCTCTTTCGATCAGTCTTGTCACCAATTCCTCAGTCGGCACGTCCAGTTCCAGCATCACATCGACCTTGCCGCCTCTTTCGTTCAGCATTTTCTCCAAAGCTTCCGCTTGTGGAATCGTACGGGGGAATCCATCGAAAATCACTCCGCTGGCATCTTTCAGCTGGTCATAGACATTGGCCAGAATGCGCACCATCAGTTCATCAGGAATTAAGCTTCCCTTGTCAATGTAGGAAGAAGCCGTTTTTCCTAAATCCGTATGGTTTTTGATTTCATTACGCAGCACATCTCCTGTGGAAATATGTGCAAAGCCGTAATGTGCAATCATTTTCTCACTCTGCGTACCCTTGCCAGACCCTGGGGCACCGAAAATTATAATATTCTTCATCTAATATAAAGTGTTTACGCTAAAGTGTAAATATCGGCCAAATTCCTTCCGTATCCGTCATAGTCAAGTCCGTATCCGACAATGAAATCATTGGGAATCTTGAATGCGATAAAGTCAAGCGGCACGTCCACTTTCATCTTCTCCGGCTTGTTCAAAAGCGTGGCGACTTTGATGTCTTTCGGATTCTGCGCCTTCAAGGTGTCAATCATGTGGCGCATGGTCAATCCCGTCTCCACAATATCTTCCACAATGATTACCGGCCTTCCAGTCACATCCACATTCAGTCCCATAATCTCCCGAATCTTCCCGGTAGAAGATATGCCTGAATAGGACGCTAACTTCACGAAAGACACCTCACAATCCAATGACACATGACGCAATAAATCCGCCGCAAACACAAAAGCGCCGTTCAACACACAAAGAAACACCGGTTTCTCACCGGCGAAACGTTGGTTGATTTCCTGCGCAAGCTCAGCGACTCTTGCTTCTATTTGTTCTTTCGGCAATGATTTCACAAATGTTTTGTCTTTGATTGTGACCTGCTCCATTATTGTTCTTATTTTTTATTGGCTACAAATTTACCGTTTTTCTTCTGAATCACCAAACCATTCTCACAAAAAGCGGATTTTCGCAAGGCAAGCGATGGCTTATATTGGAAAAATCCCTATCTTTGCCGATATGAAAGTACTTACAGCAGAACAAATACATACATTGGATTCTTATACCATCGAACACGAGCCAATCTCCTCTATAGAGCTGATGGAGAGAGCGGCACGTACCTTGGCAAAAGAAATTACCACACGTTGGACAAACCATCCTCCTGTGAAAGTCTTTTGCGGACCAGGCAACAATGGAGGAGACGGATTAGCGGTTTCCCGCCTTTTGGCTGAACAAGGTTTTGAGGTGGAGACCTATCTTTTCAACAAAGCAGGACAATTGAGCGAAGATTGCGCCATCAACGCCGAACGGCTGAAAGGTGGTTTGGCAGGTGTCATCTTCCATGAGATAACCAGCACTTGCGACGCACCTTGTATCACTGAGAAAACCTTGGTGATAGATGCCTTGTTTGGCTCTGGCTTGAACCGCCCTTTGAAAGACGGATTCGCCAACATTGTCGGATTCATCAATGAAAGTCCGGCACAAGTGGTTTCCATAGACATTCCCTCCGGCCTGATGTGCGAAGATAATTCGCAAAACAATCCCAACGCTATTATCCATGCGGATCTTACTTTGACACTACAGTTGCCAAAACCCTCCTTTTTCTTTAAAGAGAACCAGCAGTTTTTGGGAGAGGTGAAGATTCTTGACATCCATTTGTCCAAGGAAGGACTATCTCAGATTTCAGAAAACTACTCCGTATTAGAGCGAAAAGATATTCAGCCCCGGCTTTTGCAAAGAAGCCCTTTCGCCCACAAAGGTATGATGGGACACGCTTTGCTGATTGCGGGAAGCCGGGGAATGGCAGGCGCCGCACTCATGGCGGCAAAGGCTTGCCTGCGCAGTGGTGTGGGGAAACTGACCATACACACCCCTGTGGTGAACAACGAGATGCTGCAAACCGCCGTGCCAGAAGCCGTGATTTCAGAAGACAATAACGAGAATGTGTTCTCACAAGCCGTCTTGCCCGACGAATACAAGGCCGTGGCCATCGGGCCAGGCATCGGACAGTCCCCGCTTACAGGAGAGGCCTTTCTGGAACAGCTGAACGAAAGCGGCACGCTTCCACTTGTGTTAGACGCAGATGCGTTGAACATCCTCGCCAGTCATAAGGAGTGGCTGTCACAAGTGCCGAAAAACACGATTCTCACTCCGCACCCCAAGGAATTAGACCGTTTGCTTGGCGCAAGCCAGAATGCCTACGAGCGTCTGTCAAAAGCTCGTCAGCAAGCCATACACAGTCAAATCTACATTATTGTCAAAGGACGTTACACGGCCATTGTCACCCCGACGGGCTATGTCTATTTCAATCCTACGGGAAATCCAGGCATGGCCACCGCAGGAAGCGGCGATGTCCTCACCGGCATCCTCTTAGGATTACTCGCAAGAGGATATACACCGAATAACGCTTGCTGTGTAGGTGTCTATCTGCATGGTCTCGCTGGCGATATTGCCAAGGATGAATTTGGAGAAGAAAGCCTCTTGGCAAGCGACATCATCAACGCATTGCCTAAGGCGTTCAAGACTCTTTATCAGAAATAAAACAAATCATGATGAAACAACTATTATTCGCCTCGCTGCTCTTAGCGGCTACAGGCGTGAATGCGCAGACTGAAGTAAAAGAATACCAACCAGGGATGACCGAAGAGGGCGTCACCTACTGTCTGCCTACAACGACGTTAAAAGTTAAAATCATCGCCTCCAAGAGTGTATATCAACCAGGGCAATTCGCACCCTATGCGGAGAAATACCTGAAACTGCGGGATGTCCCCCAAACACCTCTCACCACCTGGACGATAAAAGAAGTACGTGTGTTCCCGGAGTCAGACCCAGACCGCACCAAGATGTATTCCATCAAGTTAAAAAAGAAGACAATCGCACCTCAGGTGGCTTTGACAAAAGACGGAATCCTGTTGGCCATCCATACAGACGCTCCAAAAGAACCGGCAGAACCAGCCGACCCCACGGACAGTGTGGTGAAACTGCTGAACCCCAGGGACTATATGTCAGAGGACATACTTTCAGCCGGATCTACCGCAAAGATGGCGGAACTGACGGCACAAGACATCTACAATATACGGGAAAGCCGCAACGACTTGACCCGTGGAAAGGCGGATACCATGCCGACAGACGGCGAACAGTTGCGCTTGATGTTGAAGAACTTGGACAATCAAGAGACAGCACTTCTCCAATTGTTCAAAGGAACGGAGAAGACTTCCACTCACACCTTTACCATGATGTTGAAACCGAAAGGAGAGTTGAAAGGACAGTTGCTGTTCCGCTTCTCCAAACGATTAGGCGTAGTGGCAGCCAACGACTTGGCTGGAAGCCCGGTGTATGTGGACTTGACTGACCTGAAAACAGTGAAAGAGCCCCTGCCTACTGATAAGAAGAAAAAGGAGAAGGAGGGAAGTGTGTATTACAATGTGCCGGGCAAAGGAACGGTCCGCATCTATACAGCCGACGGCACAGAATTATACAAAGGAACGGAGAGCTTCTCCCAGTTCGGGAATACCGAGGTACTTAGTTCAGATTTGTTTGACAAAGACGCTTCCACCACGGTGCAGTTTTACCGCACAAACGGAGGTATCATGAAAATAAGTGAGAAATGAAAAGTTTTATTTGCACGATGATGGTAGCGGGAGGCTTGACCCTCGCTTCATCCATGCCGGCATTTGCCGCTGAAGCTCAGTCCGAAGGGATTGAGTCTGGAAAAGTATGGCATGCCACAGACGGCAGTGTGTTGAACGCACACGGTGCGGGAATGCTTTATTACAACGGCACCTACTATCTGTATGGAGAATATAAGAAAGGAAAGACTTATCTGCTTTTCGAGAAAGACGGATGGGAAAACTACCGAGTGGATGTCACAGGCATCTCCTGCTATTCTTCCAAGGACTTGCTGCATTGGAAAAATGAGGGTATTGTGCTTCCGGCAGTGAAGGACGACCCGAACAGCGACTTGGCACCATCCAAAGTGCTGGAACGTCCGAAAGTAGTGTACAACGCCAAGACGAAGAAATTCGTCATGTGGGCACACGTGGAGAGTGCAGACTACGCCAAAGCCTGTGCGGGCGTGGCTGTAAGTGACAGCCCTACAGGGCCTTTCAAATACTTGGGAAGCTTCCGTCCTAACAACGCCATGAGCCGTGACCAGACTGTCTTTGTGGACGATGACGGGAAAGCCTACCAGTTCAGTTCTTCCGAACACAACGCCACGATGTACATTCACGAGCTGACTGACGACTATTTGAAACCGACCGGACGCTTTACCCGTAATTTCGTGAAGATGTCACGGGAAGCGCCTGCCGTATTCAAATACAACGGTAAATACTATATGCTCTCCTCTGGCTGCACAGGATGGGATCCCAATGTGGCGCAAATCGCCGAGGCCGATTCCATCATGGGACCGTGGAAAGTGTTAGACTATAATCCTTGCACGGGCGTAGATGCGGACAAGACGTTCTATGGACAAAGCACTTATGTGCAACCAGTCTATGGACGGAAGGATGCTTACATCGCCATGTTTGACCGTTGGAACAAGAAAGACTTGCAGGATTCCCGCTACTTGTGGCTGCCAGTGAAGATTGAGAACGGAAAAATCACCATCCCTTGGAAAGACAGCTGGACTCCTTCCGCTGAATGGCAAAAGACGGACGACCGCAACGTGTACCTGGAAAGGAACTTCGACCTTCCTGCCGGACGCTTTGACGAGACAGCACAGGCCATCTTCCACGCCAGCGGTTGTTTCATCCGTATGGATAACTCCCTGAATGCAGTAAAAGTAAATGCCGTGAGAGGGAAAATGAGTCTGATTGAGGCCGTTCGCACAGCCATCAAAGGTACCTCTATCCGTATTCAAGCGGTGAATAACGGACAGGAGGTAGTAGTGAAATAACCTCACCGCACGATACTGCGGTCGAGTACCAACAATCCCTCTGGCCCCATGTTGAACAAGAGGTCAATGATACTGAGGTTGGGCAGGAAGCCCCACTTCTCTTGAAACACTTGATAATAAGGACGAGCTTGAAAGGTCTCGTCCTTTTCTTTTGCCTGTTTGGGCGAAATCCGGTCTCTGTAGTCTTCTATCCCGTCGGGTAAGACCCTCTTATACTCAGTAGTCTCTATCAGATTCGGCTGCAAATCCAACAGTTCACAGACTTTCGCCTGCAAGGCGCAGTTGAAGTCATAGAGATACTCGTATTTCTTCTCATAGAACGGACGGAAGTCGTCCTGATAATATTCAAAGAACGGAGAAGTGAAGTAGCAGGACATGAACGCTTGCCAGTGTACGTGCCGCCATTTCCCGTGGTCGGAAATGCGGATGTCTTTCATGCAGCATTTCTCTCCAGCGGGTTTCTCGATGGGGACAGTGAGCTGCAACGCCCCGTTAGGGCCGGCGATGACACAACGGTTACGATAAGTCTGCTTCACATAATGGTCGTGGCATTCCAGAAAAACACGCTTGCCCGCATAGAGCTTGGTGTAATACTCTATGGGGGCAAGGTATGCGGAGGTAAGACAAACGTCCGTCATTTGATATTATCCACAAAACGGAACAAACGATTCCAGCGAATGGCCGCAAATCCGTGCTTGTCCGGGTTCAATGACAACCAAATCAAGATAGGTTTGCCTACCACATGGTCTTCTGGCACAAAACCCCAGTAGCGGGAATCAGCGGAATTATGACGGTTGTCACCCATCATCCAGTAATAGTCCATCTTGAAAGTATAGGAGTCGGCCTGTTTCCCGTTAATGTAAATCTTTCCATTCCTCACCTGCAAGTCATTATGCTCATACACACGGATAGGACGTTCATACAGAGGCAGGTTGGCCAAGGTCAGTTTTATCGACCTCCCTTTAGCGGGAATCCATACCGGCCCATAGTTGTCGCGTGTCCATCCTGTAATCGCATCCAAAGGATACAAGCCATCGCTCACGGGAAGATTGTCTATCTGGATACTCTGTACCAAGTCTTTACGAGACTTCAACACTTCATACGCACGACGTGTCAGGGGCATTTCGCCAGAGGTGTTCAGACTGGTCAAATCCTCGTTGCTGATTCCTAACTCATCGCAAAGCTCTTGCGGAAGCGCACTGTTCAGTTTTATGAAATATTGATACTGCACATTGTCCGGCTCCTTGTTGGGCTTTCCGTCCAAGTACACGATACGGTTCTTTATTTGCAAAGTCTGGCCGGGAAGACCCACACAACGTTTCACGTAATTCTCCCTGTGGTCTACCGGGCGGTTGATTAACTGTCCGAACTCCTGCGGATTGGCGAGAATATACTCTTTTCCCGCATTATAGAAACGGTTGAACCATTCCCGTTGCTGAGGCAAAGGAAGCGTTTTCAAGTCGGGATGCTCAGGCAGCAGTTGCGATCCGTATCCATAACAGAGTGTGTAATAATCCGCCGCAGCGTACTTGGGCGATGTCACCACACTGTCTCCCGAAGGATAGTTGAACACCACGATGTCATTCAGTTTCACCTTTCCGAATCCCGGCACACGGCGGTATTCCCATTGCGGCCATTCAATATAGGATTTGCATTCGAAGAGCGGAATTGTATGCTGCGTCAAAGGCATGGAGAGAGGAGTCTGCGGAATACGAGGACCATAGCTCATCTTGCTCACTAAGAGATAATCGCCTGTCAGCAAGCTCTTTTCCAAAGAGGAAGAAGGTATCTCATAGTTCTGGAAGAAATACAGATTGACAAAGTATGCCGCCACCAATGCGAAGATGATAGCGTCCACCCAGCTCATAATATAGCGCAAGGCATCGTTTTCCAAATTTTTCCACCATCCCCACTTTATCTTGTGAGTGATATACGCATCGTAAATAAGCGGAAGAACCAGCAATCCCCACCAGCTTCTCACCCATACGAGAAATACTAAATAGAGTACCGTGACAATGATGAAGGAAGTCCATTTCTTTTTCGGCTGTGTCTCTTCTTCCTTGGCACGTACCTCGTCCAATGACACGCCTTTCCTTCTACTGAAAAACATCATACTCGCCTAACCGATTAGAAATGGAACAAATCACTCATCGTCAGCAGTCCTTCATGGGAAGCCGTGTATTCAGCCGCTAACACAGCGCCCAACGCAAATCCCTTGCGGCTGTGTGCGTCGTGCGTAATGGTGATACAGTCCGCCTCGGAATCATAGATAATAGAGTGAATACCAGGCACCTCGTCCCGACGGATACTGTCAATAGGCAGTTCGTCCGAAGCACAGTTGTCCGTACCTGTCACAGAACCGTCCGCTGCGTGCATCACGCCTTTCACCCATTTATTCTTCCGGTCAAGGTCATTTACGATTTCTTCCGCCAGTGTAATGGCTGTTCCGCTGGGAGCGTCCAGTTTATGCACATGGTGTGTTTCCACCATCTTCACGTCATAATCCGGGAAGTTGTTCATAATCTTGGCTAAGTAACGGTTCACCGCACTGAAAATAGCCACTCCAAGCGAGAAGTTGGAACTCCAGAAGAGCGTCTTTCCCTCTTCCTTGCAAAGATGTTCCACGTCTGCCTGATGGTCTTTCATCCATCCGGTAGAGCCGCTGACCACTTTCACACCCGCCTTGAACGCCTTCAAGTAATTGCCGTAAGCGGCAGTGGGATTTGTAAATTCAATGGCCACATCCGCAGAGGCGAACTGTGGAGAATCGAAATCCCCTTGGTTGTCAATATCAATGACACTCACAATTTCATGACCACGGCTCCGGGCTATTTGCTCTATCATCTTGCCCATTTTGCCGTATCCTATCAACGCAATTTTCATATCTGTCTGTCTTTTTAATCTGTACGCGAACTTACACAAATAAATCGGATAACGCAAATAGAACACCATTTTCTACATTGAGAAACCGTAAATCGGCAGAAGAATAATCTGCATATTTATGAGGTCTTAAAATGATTAACCGCCATCGTACCACCACACTGAACGGACGGTCGCTCCTCATGGCGGAGCAATGCACGATAATAAATCTGATGATTCGCATAACATACACAGTTTGGTGATTACACCCGCGAAGATAACAAAAGCCACGGCAGAAGTCGTGCGCTCCGTGGCCGTGGCGGGAGATAAGATGCGATGGTGGTTCTGGGTCTCATGGTCGTTTTTTTACGGTGAATAATAAAATTTCTACGGTGAGTTACGAAAATTCTGCGGTGAGTAATTTATTTTCTACGGTGAGTTACAAGAGCTTTTACGGTGAGTTGCAATCGCTTATGCACCGTGCGGTGAATGTGCTTGGTTCAGGCGAATTTGTAATTCGCCTGCATTGAGTATCAGAATTTAGAATCCGATTCAACGAAAAGTATGAAACCGGCTTGCACGCAGGGTGTGCGCGTAAGACGCGTAGGACGCGTAAGTAGGTTTGGCATCTTATAGGCGTATTAATATCACCAGAGAGGGTAATATTCTTTCTCACGCGCTCGCGCGTGAGGGAGTGAAAACCACTTACGCGTCTTACGCGTCCTACGCGATTAAGTTTCCTTGGTTCAGGCGAATTTGCAATTCGTCTGCATTGAGCAGAAAGATTTAGAATCCTATGTTTTGTGATTTGCGCAGGCAAGTACTGAACTCTGTGGTTCCTTTGTTGTCGGATTGAAAATCCTGATACTCAATCGAATCGGCTTATAAATCCGATTCAACGAAACGCTGGTATATGCGTTTTTCATGTAAGCATGTAAGCAATGTAAGCAGGTTTCGCAACTTTATAGGATGTATTTATTGAAAACAAGGGTAATTTTCTTTCTCACGCGCTCGTGCGTGAGAGTGTAAAATCTGCTTACATTGCTTACATGCTTACACGGATTCCGATTGTAGTGCCATGGTTTTCTGAAGTTCTCTGATTTCTTCTCCAGTTCTTGGAATGACAAGGTATCCGTAGGCGGACTTGTAACTCGTTCGTTTAAATCCAAGCTCCTTGAAAGCCCTCCCAATATAAGAGGCATTCAGTCTTTGCGCCACACCCTGCCCCATGACCTACATGGCACGGGAGGCAATCATGAACTCTCCGTGTTCTTCTCCGGTGGAAAGACGGAAGTAGAGCTG
This sequence comes from Prevotella sp. P5-108, assembly GCA_963608705.1. Lineage (GTDB taxonomy): Bacteria > Bacteroidota > Bacteroidia > Bacteroidales > Bacteroidaceae > CAVDHB01. The sequence continues at coordinate 2,955 of CAVDHB010000072.1, read as the reverse complement.
CACTAATTCCGGCTCCATTCAGGGTGCCTCGAATTTTCGATTATATTGATTTAATGTCCGAATTCCATCCAAGGATAGCCACAACCAGTCCAAGGTATTTGCTGTGTTGTTTCTACATTAATGACCTCGCAAAAGCACTCGTTTTATTTGGTACGACAAATAAATCTACCATAAGGCAGTAGTTTATTTGTCATGATTAACAAATTCAGCATATCGCTGAACATATCTGGCACAACTATCTTGTACGTTGCAATATAACGACTGAACAAGTAGAGACGCGATTCATCGCGTCTCCATTCATCGCGTCTCCACATTCATCGCATCTCCACATTCATCAGCGATGAATTGTATCTGTGATTGGTAAAATATTAAAACATTATGAAAAACGGAGACGCAATGAATCGCGTCTCTACCTAACAATTGCGGAGAATCATATTTCTTTATGGGATGTGACCTCCAATCTTCTCATGGAGAACTCACAGCCGCAATATTGCTGATTATAGAAGTCATATTCCTTTATAATAGCGGCTCTCCGTTCGCTCAAACCTCCCTTGCGCCAGTTCTGTTCCCACCAAGTCACGTCAGGATAATTACGCACCGCAAAACGTCCGGCCTCGTTGATTTGCTCCAGTGATTTCCAACGGGAAGAAGCCAAGGTTGTCGTAATGACGGAAAAGCCGTGTGCATGCGCATAGCGGGCTGTGTCTTGCAAACGGAGTTTGAAACATTTCAGACAACGTAAACCTCTCTCCGGCTCGTCTTCCAAGCCTAACATGGCGCACCGCCAATTCTTATGATTATAGTCAGCGTCCACAATGTCCAGCCCTAATGATTTAGCGTAACGGGAACACTCCTCTTTCCTTATCTCATATTCCTGATAAGGATAAATGTTGGGATTACAATAGTATATGGTAGGGCGGATGCCATGCTGCAACAAACATTCGATGATAGCAGAGGAACAAGGAGCGCAACAAGTATGCAGCAACACCCTGTCAACCCCACCTGGCACTTCCACCTTGTATTCTTTTTTCTTGGTCATATCACTCGTCTTTACATATTACAGAAAAGAGAACGGAGCAAGACGTGTGTCCTGCTCCGTTCCCTGAACACCATGAGGATTCATGGTCGTACCCATTTCCCAATCATTTCGTCCTCAAAAAACTACTTAACCTATTGGAATTTACGAACTTTTTACTAAGTTATCCTACTCTTAATACCAACTAATACTATGTAGAGAAGAACCTTTTCACAAAGCCCCTTTCTCTCGCTTGCAAAGATACTGTATATTCTGTTAATACACTTTATACCACCGTCTACTTTAAAAATATTTTAAAGACTTTTATTCCCATAAAAACTTTTGTAGAGGCTACAACCAGCGGGTGGGAGCAGCAAAATGACGCAGAGGGAATCGCTGGAATTTCACAGAGGGCATTCCCAAGGCCATGATAGCGTATATTTTATGCTTTATGCCTAAAGCTCTTCTCAATTTGTCAGAGAAATCAAGACTGATGCCCGAAAGTACAAAACCCATATAGAACTGCCCCACTCCCAGACTCTCAGCCATCAAGGACATATTCTCATAGGCAAGATTGGCACTGTCACGCGCAAAGAAATCCTTCTTATCCGCAGAGATGACAATGGCAGCCGTGGCACCACGGGCAATGTAGTCTGTTCCCCTCTCGTATTGCACAAGCACCTCCTTCAAGTCGGGAAGATACTTCACCGCGTCAATTCTCAAGAGTTTCATCAATGCGATGACCGGACGATGATTCAACAAGTTATAGACACGGCGATAGGCTCTTACCGTACAAGTAGAGAGCAAGCGTAGCTTCTCCGGCGTAGTCAATACAGTACACTCAAAAGAACGGCTGTTGTTTGCCGTAGGCGCATAGCGCCCTGCCTCCAGTATCTGTGACAACAACTCCTTAGGAACAGGAGTCTTCTTGAAATTACGACATGAACGCCTTTTCCGGCAAAGATTCAACAACGAAATACCCGTGGGTAAGTCATTGGGATTAAATGACTGAATATCACGAGGTGAATAGTCCGAATGATGCAAAGCACCCGTAGGACAGACAGACACACACTGACCGCATGACACACAATGGCGTAAAGGATTATTCACTACTTTATGGTCGGAGGTGAACTGTAGCACAAACTCCGGGCATACATGGATACAACGTCCACAAGAAATACATTCTTCGTCTGAATAGATGGAAATCATACTCGTTACTCCTTTTATATATAATGCTGCTTTTTCAACTCTTCCGCCACAAGCTCCAGCTCCTCATACCATTCATCACCGTATAAGGCTCTCAACGGTTCTTCGAGAAACCTGTAGACAGGAAGATTCAACGCCTCTCCCTTTTTCACCGCCGGCGCACAGATACTCCAACGGTGATAGTTCAACGCTTCTCTTCCACCCACTATCGCCCGCCGGATAGGGTAGAGATAGCAGGACTTGGGTTTGCAGTTTTTCGCTTTTCCTTCCCTGAAAAGTTTTTCCAACGCGCAGAGACAGCAGCCTTCCTTGTCATAAAAAGTGAACACACAGTCTTTTCCATGTACAATGGAAGTTACTGTGTCGCCCTCCACATCTCTATAACAAACGCCTTGACGCTCAATGACATCTATGGCGTCTTTGGAGAGGAGAGGTCTTACCACGGGATAAACCTGTTCCAATTTGCGCCTTTCCCCCTGTGTGGCTGGCGCACCAGCGTCTCCCTCCACACAACACCTGCCTTTGCAAGCGGAGAGGTCACAACAAAACTTCTCTGTAATAATATCTGAGGAAACAAGTACTTCCCCTACCTGTACAATCATTAGTTATCCAACGTTTTAAATGCAAAAGAGCCGCACAGTGGTGCGGCTCTTTCAGGCGCTTCAAGATGGGCTTGAACCAACGACCCCCTGATTAACAGTCAGGTGCTCTAACCAACTGAGCTATTGAAGCAG
>CAVDHB010000071.1:0-10776 GCA_963608705.1 Prevotella sp. P5-108 | reverse complement strand
GATGTTGAAACTTTATGCAAATATACAACGATTAAATAATATACAATGATTATCAGGATTTATGACCCGATACACAAATGAAGCAATCGAATTAAAATCCTGACAATCAATAGAATCGGGTTTCAAATCCGATTCGACAAAAATAAGAAAGTTATTTGGACGACGCAGGGTCTATGGTCACGTTCGGATTCTGGTTTTCCTCATCCTCCTTGCAAGCCTCCAACAGCTTGATGGCGTCCACATACTGCTGGATGCCCACCGAGACTGCCTGTGCGGCTTTCATGGCCAACACCACCGTTTGCGGATGATGCACCACATCGCCACCTGCGAACACGCCGCGTCGTGTGGTCATTCCGAAAGGCTTGTCTTTCACAATCACATATCCCTTCTCGTCCACCTCGATACCCTTTGTCGTGGAGACGATACGGTTGGCCGGACGAGATCCCACTGCTAAACAGATACGGTCGAACTCCAAGTCTTTTTCACCTTCGGGAGTGGTGACATGAAGTCCCGTCAGCTTGCCATCCTCACCGATGAAGGACACAGGAGTATGCTCCCACAAGAAATTCACTCCTTCGTTCACCGCCTCGTTATACTCGCTGAGATTGGCCGGCATCCTATCCTTCGTCTTGCGGTACACGATGGTCACACTCTTCGCGCCCATTCTGACAGCCGTCCGGGCTGCGTCCATCGCCACGTTTCCACAACCGATGATACCAATGCGCTCACCCTCGTTCAGAGGCACCGCATCTCTGCTCACCGCTCCCAACTTGTAGCTGTTCACGCAGTGCAGGAAGTACTCCGACTGAATCACGCCGTTCAAATCATGTCCCGGAATATCCAGATCCTGCGGCAAAGCCGTACCCGTACCAATGAAGATAGCGTCGTATCCCTGTGCGAAAATATCATCCACCGTGATTTCCTTTCCGATAAGGCAGTTCAGTACAAAGTTCACGCCCAACGCCTCAATCTTGGCTATTTCCTTGCGCACCACGGCCTTGGGCAAGCGGTATTCAGGAATACCGTAAATCAGCACGCCTCCAGGCTCTTCCTGCCCCTCGAAGATTGTCACGTTAAATCCCTGACGAGCCAAGTCGCCGGCCACGGTCAATCCTGCCGGTCCAGAACCGATGACAGCCACCTTTCCTCTGGTTTTCTGCGGCAGTTTCTCGCGTATAAGATTCATGTCGCTGTCGAAGTCGGCAATGAAAGATTCTATTTTTCCAATATGGATGGACATTCCCTTGCGTGCCAACACGCAATGTCCCTCGCACTGTTTCTCGTGAGGACACACGCGTCCGCAGATGGCGGGCAAGTTACTCCGTCCGTTAATGATGCTCATAGCCTCTCCCATGTTTCCCATGGAAAGCTGGTGTATGAAATCAGGTATCTCATTGCCGATGGGACACCCCTTGCGGCATCCCGGCACCTTGCAGTGCAGACAACGTTTAGCCTCCGTGATAGCCTCCAAGGCCGTATAAGGCCGATTCACCTCATGAAAATCTGTGGTATTGTTTTCGCTCATGTTATTATTACTTTATAGTTGGCAGGATAGCTTTCCGAATTTGCCACCTCCACTTTGCAAAGTTACGGATTTTTCCACATAAAACCATTGGACAGGCTTCTTTTTCTCAAAAAAAGTGTTTCCAAATGAAAGTCTGTGGGCGATGACAAGCATAATTCACTCCATCTCAAACGGAAGAAAACAGACAGAATGTTGATTATTCGACAGAAAGAGCGTAACTTTGCACATAAACTAAAAGACATATCATGAAAAAGAAAGAGATTTTATGGTTCTGCTCGCTTCTGTTGACTACACAGCTGACAGCGGAAGACTTGAAAGTTACCCGGTTGCACTATGACACACCTTATAAGGTCATACGACCGGTGGAGATGGACAGTGTGGACGTGAACAACCGCAAACGGGACACAAGCAAGGACCAGGCCACTTGGCAGACCGCACGTTTCAAGGTGGAGAACAACCGTTACACCCCTGCCAAACTCATTGTAAAGGGAATCGGAGACTTCACTTTGCTCGTAGACCGCAAGAAGACGAAGGCGGAGAAAGATACCGCCAAGCTCAACCTGGAGCCAGGCACACACGAAATACGCATCCAGTACACCTCCACCTCTTCCACGCAGCGTCCGGACATCACCTTGCACACGGACAAAGACGGGTATCTCTCGTTGAAAGACAATGACACCCGGCTGCTTACACTCAAAGACATCACGGACGGGAAGAGAGCCGCCTCTGTGGAAATGTCCCCCGACGGACGATACCTCATCACTGTATATCGCACCGTGCTACCGGGAGGGAAGACACTCACCTCCAACCAAGTTTCAGAGACAGCCTCCGGGCGCATCGTAAGCCAGCGCACCGAAACATTGCACTGGATGCCCCGCACAAACAAATACTACTACACCCGAAACGGAGCGGAAGGGAAAGAGATGGTACTCGTCTCCCCGCTGGACGGACAGGAAGAAGTGTGGGCAAAGGGACTTCCCCAAGAAGGTTCTTTCGAAGTGTCGCCCTCCGAGGACTACCTGCTCTTCACATTGACCCGTAAAGGGCCAAAGGAGAAGAAAGAAATTTTTGAGGTCGTGGATCCCGACGACCGGCAAGCAGGATGGAGAGACCGCTCCTATCCCGCCCTGTTCGACTTGAAGACCCGTACTCTGCAACCGCTCACTTTTGGCTATAACAACGTGGATGTGTCAGACATCTCCTCTGACGGCCAGAAACTGCTGCTCATGAAAAGCGAACGCAGACTGACGCAACGCCCCACTACCCTCTACTCCTTATTTATATATGACATGAGGAAGGGAGAGGCCACTCCGTTAGTGGAAAAAGACGGCTTCATCAACAATGCCTCCTTCTCCCCCGACGGGAAAAAGATACTCCTCACCGGGTCGCCTGAATGCTTAGGAGGCATCGGCAAGAACGTGGAAAAGGGGCAAATCCCCAGCATGATAGACAACCAGCTGTATCTGATGAACCTTGCGGACAAGAAAATCACCCCGCTTACCAAGGACTTCAACCCCAATCCACAACGAGTGTCCTGGAGCAAAGCCGACGGCATGGTCTATTTCACGGCAGAAAACAAAGACTCGCTCAGCCTGTACCGTCTGAATCCCGCCAACAGAGAAATCCTCCTTATCCACGTACCGGAGGATATGGTCATGTCCTTCACGCTCGCAAACAACGCAAAACAAGGTGCGTGGATAGGAGAAAGTGCCTCCAACTCCGACCGCATCTACACACTGAGCCTGACTTCGGGTAAAAGCCAGCTGAAAGAAGACCTCAGCAAGACCATCCTCCAGAATGTCGAGTTAGGAGAATGCAAGCCGTGGAACTTCACGAACTCCCGCGGCGACACCATCTACGGACGGTATTACCTTCCTCCCCATTTCGACCCGAAGAAGAAATACCCGATGATTGTGAACTATTACGGTGGATGCAGTCCCACCAGCCGGAACTTTGAAAGCCGCTACCCGCACCATCTTTACGCCGCATTAGGCTATGTGGTCTACGTGGTGAACCCCAGCGGTGCCACAGGCTTCGGGCAGAAGTTCTCCGCACGCCATGTGAACACCTACGGCGACTATACCGCCGACGACATCATCGAAGGCGTCAAGCGATTCATGGCCACGCATCCGTTCGTGAACAAGCGGAAAGTGGGTTGCATCGGCGCTTCCTACGGAGGTTTCATGACCCAATACCTGCAAACCAAGACCGACCTCTTCGCCGCCGCCATCTCTCATGCGGGCATCAGCGACATCGCCGGCTACTGGGGCTACGGCTACTGGGGCTATTCGTACAGCGAAATCAGCGCAGCTGGCAGCTACCCCTGGAATAACAAGCCACTCTATGTAGACCATAGCCCGCTCTACCAGGCCGACAAAATCCACACCCCCTTGCTGTTCTTACACGGCACGGCGGACATGAACGTACCCACCGCACAGGGCATCGCCATGTACACGGCCCTGAAACTCTTGGGAAGACCCACCGCCCTGGTGGAAGTGGAAGGACAGGGACACCATGTAACCGACTACCAGAAACGCGTCCAATGGGAGAACACCATCCACGCCTGGTTCGCCAAATACCTGCAAGACGACTCCACGTGGTGGGACGCGCTCTATCCTCCTAAAAAGCTCTGACAGTTCTCGCTGTCATTTTGCCATCCATCCACGTGCCAACGTACCCGGATTATGCCATCTTGACATAACCACGTGCGTTGGCACGTTTTGTGCAAGGAGACGGGTGTGGCTTCAAAGACCACCAAACAAACAGAACAAACAATTTAAAGATACATATCATGAATATCAAACCATTAGGAGACAGAGTTGTAATCCTTCCTTCTCCCGCAGAGGAGAAGACCGTAGGCGGAATCATCATTCCTGACACAGCGAAAGAAAAACCGTTGCAGGGCAAAGTGATGGCCGTGGGACAAGGCACGAAAGACGAAGAAATGGTCTTGAAAGAAGGCGACAACGTATTGTATGGCAAATACGCCGGAACTGAACTCGAATACGAAGGCACGAAGTATCTCGTGATGCATCAGAACGATGTATTGGCTGTTATCGGTTAATTCTAAATCCTAAAAAACATTACTATCATGGCAAAAGAAATCAAATACAATATCGAAGCGCGTCAGCAGCTCAAAGAAGGCGTGGACGCATTGGCAAACGCAGTGAAAGTGACATTGGGTCCTTGCGGACGCAACGTGGTTATCGAGAAGAAATTCGGCGCTCCTCACATCACGAAGGACGGTGTGACAGTGGCGAAGGAAATCGAACTGGAAGACGCTTTCCAGAACGCCGGCGCACAGTTGGTTAAATCCGTGGCCAGCAAGACGGGCGACGACGCAGGTGACGGTACGACTACCGCTTCCGTGTTGGCTCAGGCTATTGTGACCACTGGTTTGAAGAACGTGACCGCTGGTGCCAACCCCACTGACTTGAAGCGTGGTATCGACAAGGCTGTCGCTGCCGTGGTGGCTTACATCAAAGCACACGCTGAGCAGGTAGGCGACAACTACGACAAGATTGAGCAGGTGGCTACCATCTCCGCCAACAACGATCCGACTATCGGTAAATTGGTGGCTGACGCTATGCGTAAAGTGTCCAAAGACGGTGTGATCACCATCGAGGAATCCAAGACCGCCGAGACACACATCGACGTAGTGGAAGGTATGCAGTTCGACCGTGGTTATCTTTCTCCTTACTTCGTGACTGACACCGACAAGATGGAGTGCGTGATGGAGAAACCGTACATCTTGGTGTACGACAAGAAAATCTCCAACTTGAAAGACTTCCTGCCTATCCTCGAACCGGCCGCTCAGAGCGGACGTCCTCTCTTGGTTATCGCAGAAGACGTGGATTCCGAGGCGTTGACCACCTTGGTAGTGAACCGTCTGCGTGGCAGCTTGAAAATCTGCGCAGTGAAAGCTCCGGGCTTCGGCGACCGTCGTAAAGCCATGTTGGAAGACATCGCTGTATTGACAGGCGCTACCGTTATCAGCGAGGAGAAAGGTCTGACATTGGACAAAGCCACTTTGGCAGAACTCGGTTCTTGCGAGAAAGCCACAGTGACTAAGGACAACACTACGCTCGTGAACGGTGCAGGTGACAAAGAGGGCATCAAGGCTCGTGTAGACCAGATCAAACACGAAATCGCCAACACCACTTCTTCTTACGACAAAGAGAAATTGCAGGAACGTCTGGCTAAATTGGCTGGCGGTGTGGCAGTGCTCTATGTAGGTGCCGCTTCCGAAGTGGAGATGAAAGAAAAGAAAGACCGCTTCGACGACGCTTTGTGCGCTACTCGTGCGGCTATGGAAGAAGGTATCGTACCGGGCGGTAGCTTGATGTACATCCGCGCAGGTGTGGCTTTGAAAGACGTACAGGGCGCAAACGCTGACGAGAACACAGGTATCAAGATTGTAGAACGCGCGTTGGAAGAGCCGTTGCGTCAGATTGCGTTCAACGCAGGCAAAGAAGGCGCCGTTATCGTACAGAAAGTACGCGAGTGCGAAGGCAATGTAGGCTACAACGCCCGTGATGACAAATACGAGGACTTGCACGCCGCTGGTGTGGTAGACCCCGCCAAGGTTTCCCGCGTGGCATTGGAGAACGCCGCTTCTATCGCTGGCTTGTTCCTGACCACTGAATGTGTCATCTGCGACAAGAAAGAAGAAAAAGCCGCAGCTCCCGCTATGCCGATGAATCCGGGCATGGGAGGCATGATGTAATTTGAATACACATTCCTATTATACAGAGGGCGACTCGTCTCATGGCGAGTCGCCTTTTTTTATACTTTTCAGAAATGATTACCCGCCATCGTACCACCAATTTAGGTAGAGACGCGATTCATTGCGTCTCCGCTTTTCATAGTGTTTTAATACCTTACTAATCACAGTCCATCGCTGATGAATGTGGAGACGCGATGAATCGCGTCTCTACTGATTGAATCTATGAGGTAAAGGTAATACCCCAATAGCTACTTTTTATTTTCCACACCTAATTTGCCTAAACGCATAACTATTGATGTTTGACTTCTTCCCATCTTTTCAGCTATATACTTTATGCTTTTGCCCTCATTGTAAAGGGTCAACAAGAAGTTGTCTGCGCCGCGTGTCCATCTCTTATTTGCATTAGGGTGTTTGGCATAACTTCCTTCTGTAACTTTTTCGGGATGCAGGAACTCTTCGACAAAAACGGACGGGAAACGTTTGTCATAGAGTACCAATGTCTTGATTTTGGCTCTGGTGATGGCTACATAAAACAGCCTTCGCTCTTCTCCATACGGATATTGGTCGCTCTTAGTCAGCACATAATTCAGTACAGGGTCATCACTAACGAGTGACGGAAAGCCATAAGTGTCTTTGTTGCATTGCAAGATTATGACATAGTCTGCTTCAAGTCCTTTTGATTTATGGACGGTCAGAAACTCTATTTTCCTATCCCCTATCAGATAAAAGAATTTATTCCCCTGCTTTACAGACTTGTAGGCGAAAGACAGATAATAGTCGTCGAATGAATACCGCCCCAACAGAAATATCGATTTATCCAATGGTATTGAAGCTACCAACTGTCCGATTGTAGCACAATATTCCCTCCTTTCGTATGCATAAAACAGTAAGTCGGTCTTGGCTTGCAGGTTAAAAGGATGTATGTTTTTTTCTATTTGGGCTTTGTTGCGTTGGATGAATCTTGAAGACAGGCTTACCAACGGCTCCCCAAAGCGGTATGTCGTTTCAATTTTGTTTATTTCCGTATGTCCAAAATAGTCGGGGAATTGATTGAACAGAGCCATGTCGCTTCCTGAAAAACGATAGATTGACTGCCAATCGTCCCCAACACAATACAGTTTTGCGGGTGGATTGCTTCCTCTAAGTGATTCTAAGAAATGGTAACGGTCAACCGATATGTCTTGAAATTCATCAACAATGATGTAATCATACTTCCTCGGGTGAGCGGAGCGACAAATTTCTGTAGCCTTCAAGATGGCATCTGTAAAGTCTATTTGTCGGCTGTCGTTCAAATGCGCTGCATATCGTTCATAAACAGGTTGGAAAATATTGCGGATGATGAACGTACTACGCTTGTCTTTAGCCGTATTCGTTTGTTGCAAGACTTCGTTAATGGACTTGCAACTTGATTTCACTAATGTGGCAAATGTCACTACAAGCCTGATGAAAGCCTTTTCCTGTTTACTACCATGAGGAAGAACCATATTATACAATTCTTCATTCGTCTTTATATGGACAGTAACTCCCTCTTTCTCCAACAGCGTTTTCAGCTTACCACAAATGTCAGAGAAGTAATGAAAATCAGCACTCGATGTAGTTATCAGCGTTGTCCCAAACTTTTCATGAGCAGCTTTCTTCCAAGTAATTCCATCGTTATATTTTTTGTTGGCTTCTTCGTACGTGATACCTTCATCATTGGCAAACCATATTGGAACAAGCCCATGTTCGTCTACACCGAAATGTTCCAGATAAATACGTATCGTCTTTCCGTTTTGTTCAAAATAGATAGAAAAATCAGGCTTGTATTGTGAGTGCATTTCATCTGCCAATGGATGCTCATAAGGCTCTTCATATCTGAATTTTACACCCAAAGAAGACAGCGCAAAACAGATTTTCAGCTCTTGTTCGCTACGTACATAGACACTTTTTCCGTCCATATCTGGAAACAAAGCCTTCAGACGTGTATCCTTTTGTTCGGAAAGCTGCTGCCTCCTTTCATTTTTCCGCTGTTCCCAATTCGTTTCTTGGGCTGGATAATCGACAAAGTACTCGACTACACTCTTCTTAAACTCTTCATCAGCCAATAACTCATGGTATATTTTCACAAAAAGGGCATCTGTATTGTCGCATATAGACGGTTTCTGCCCCGTTGCTTGCCCGATGATGTCAAGAGCTAACTTGTGAAATGTATATCCTCTCAACCCCGGAATACCCATTCTTTCAGTCAACTCGGCTGCTGCTTTGTGCGTGTAGCTGATAAGGAGTATATTTTGAGGATTGATGTGTTTGATTTCAATCAAATACTTTACTTTCCCCACGATGGAAGAAGTCTTGCCACTTCCTGCGCTACTGACGACTAAGCAATTATCTTCTTCCGACACGATGGAACGCCTTTGCTGCTTGTCCAATGGATATTTCAGACAGTGGTCAAAAAACTCCTTGTGCTTGTCAAGCAGGTTTTGAATTACTTGCTCATTATGTCTCTTGACTAAGGAATGTATATTGCCGAAATCATAGATAAAATTCGTGATAATCTCGGTCGGTTCGATATGAAAAGCCTCAAGGCTTTTATTAAAGGAATGAACTTCATGAAAGAGCTTGGTATAATATTTCGTAAATTGTTCTTCTTCCGAAAAAGATATTATATGCTCATTAAAACTGTGTCGTAAATCAGTTTCGATATCAACGAAAAAGTTTTCATTATCTTGCCTTAATACCTTTTCCCTGCTTTTTTGTATTTCCTCAAAGGGGGTAATCGTTGCAATTCGTTCCGATAGTTCATTCGACTTCTTCTTTATTGATGACCGTATCGCTACTATGACAATACTTATCACAGCAGCGACACTTAATCCTAAAATAAGAAATAAAGGCATAATTCAATTATAGGTCGTCTATTGCCTGTTTCCTTACAGCATTTGTATTTATTTTGTCAAAATAGGAAATAAAGACATTGCATCTTTCGAATCCTTGATGCTCTATTGATAATAGAATTTTACCTTTTGGAGTATTATAAGTCGTATACCATGTATATTCATCCCTTTTAACTTTATGCAATTTATCATTGTCTGTTTGGTAACGTGAAATATATCCTTGGAAAGTCTCTACGCAATCAGAAGGTTTACCATACTTTTCTGTGAGCATGGACTTCAAATATGTATAATTACTTTCAAGTGAGGCCCAATTGTCTTGTTCTGGGAACATAACCCCGATTGTATTCACCTTATTAGTTGCTTTAAGGGTTGATACACCTATTGTACAGCCCTTGAATCCGGCAAAATCTCCTTGTAAAATAGCTGTGCCATCTTGTGTGCCAATGTAAGTAAAGTCTGCTTGCTTCATTTTTGCCACATACTCGTTCAATGTTCCGTCAATTGGTACGCCTTTGAATGTCAAATGTTCTGATTCTTCTTGAGCAAATGCTGTTGCAAATACTGTAAGTGCGAGAAACAGCGAAAAGAAAAATTTATTCATAATTCAAACCTTATTAGATTGATTGCCAAACTATATTTTATTTTTTAATAGGAATAACGGCACGATTTTCTTTATCAAATGACCATTGGACTTGCCATGTTTTCCCGTCTATCCGGTCAAGAAGAATAAAGTTATAAATGTTTTGAGTTGGGTAGAGTTCAAAACGACCATTAACCTTCTTGTCACTAACAATAAGTGCATTAGGATTAAGGTCATACTCAAAGCGTCCCTTATCTTCATCTACACTATACTGTAATTGCCACATTTGACCTGTTTGTGTGTCAATTTTAATAAAGGTCCACATGTTTTGCGTTGGAATGAGTTTATACCGTTCTACAGTATATGTTTGCACAAGTTGTGCTTTTGCCTCTGTCTTAGGTGCATTGTCTGTACATCCGCATATCACAGAAAGGGGAAACAATAATGCAAGGGACATTAATTTGTTCATTTTCTATCCTCCATTTTCCTTCAGCTCCCACAAGGATTTTTATTAAACCACGAAGCGTGGAACTGCAATGCCACGTCTTCGAGTGTAGGCCCTGAGAAAACCTGTGTATGACGATATGGTAATAGCAGCCCACGCTATAGCGTGAGAACCACTATGCCTTCTTGTCATACGATTGTTAAGTTTCTCAGGCTTTACACTCGCAAGAAAAGCACAACGCTTCTTTATTATTTATATGTCTTGGAAAGAGTCGCCTCAATCCGATTACAAAAGTAGGGATTTTCTGCGATAATCCCATATCATCTAATGATTTTATTCACTTTGCAAGTGGATTTTTAAGCATATTCTATAATTTCAGCCCCATATCCTGTTTAATGATTTCCGCAATTGTACCACCAATCAACACTGTTAGGTAGAGACGCGATGAATCGCGTCTCCACTTTTCTTGGAGTCTTAACATCTTACCAATCACAGAATTCATCACTGATGGATGTAGAGACGCGATGAATCGCGTCTCTACTTGTGCAAATATGCCGGACAGAAGAGTGGTATGTCTGCGGATAATCATTGTATATTATTTAATCGTTGTATATTTGCATAAAGTTTCAA
>CAVDHB010000070.1:0-6960 GCA_963608705.1 Prevotella sp. P5-108 | reverse complement strand
ATATTATATATATATATATATTAGAGTGCTTACGCACTCACAAAGGGGGCAAAAATAAAACTGTAATCTGTAACAACTGTAACGGGAATTTTAATTTATGCTGATATACAGCTATTTATGTTTTCTTTCTTACTCGTATGACAGTTGTTTTCGATCAAAAAAACAAGTGCGTTTCCTCTTTTTTCGCCGTTTTTCGCTGATATCCCACAAAAATTCGTTTAAATTATACTGTATTAAATTATCTATTCTTTCATAACAAGAAAAGTATAAAATTCATTTCTTCGGAGAAAGTGGAAAATGCTTGCTTAATCCAAAAATGTTTCGTACCTTTGCCAACGAACTCCAATACAGCTCCGGAGTTCCGTCGGGATGATGTGATAAGGTGGGATGGAATAATACGAACTTCTTAAAACTGGGATATTTATGGAGATTGAAAATGATTACCAGCAAACATGCCATACTTCTGTCTTGCACGTTGCACTTTATGTGGGGACCTGATACGCAATTCATCGCATACGTGAGAGGAAATAAAAAGTAGAGACGCGATTCCTCGCGTCTCCACTACTAAATGAATCAAGCGTTTATCTCACCGGCACATATCCGCTTTTCATCACAATCTTCTGTCCGGCGGGAGAAAGCAGGTAGTTAATGAACGGGGAGACAACCTTGGTCTTGTCCGCCGTGTAGTAATAGTACAGCTCACGGATGATGGGGTAGAGCCGTTTGCGGCCAGTCTCCATGTTGGGGTAGATGAAATGCTTGTTGTCATAGGAAACCTTGACGGCTTTCACATGGCGGTTGATGTAGGCCATGCCGACATAGCCGATGGCTCCTTCCGTCTGGGTGATAGACTGGATGATGGCGCCCGTGGCGGGCATGGAAAGCACGCCGGCCATGTAGTTTTTCTCTCTCAGCACACTGGTCTTGAAGAACTCGTAGGTGCCGGAGGAGGTCTCGCGTGAGTACACGATGATGCGGAGGTTCGGGCCTCTGCGACCGGTCACGTAGTCCTTCACTTGGTTCCAGTTTGTGAACTTTCCCCTGAAGATGGCTTCCAACTGCCAGCGGGTCAAATGGCTGACGGGGTTGCGTGGATTCACCACCACGGCCAATGCGTCGTATGCCACTACCGCCTCACGCAGCACTTTGCGTTCTTTCTTCAAGTCCACTTTCTCGCTGAACTTGATGGAGCGGGAGGCCATGGCGATGTCGGTGGTCGCGTCTAACAGCGAGGAGATACCCACGCCGGAGCCGCCACCTGTCACTGTGATACGGCTGCCAGGGTGCTGCTTCATGTATATCTCGGCAGCTTCCTGCGACACGGGGAGCACAGTGTCGCTTCCTTTGATTTTCTGTGCGTGGGCGGACAGGGAACACAAGGCCCATAATCCTACTAATAAGGTATGAATGACTTTCATCTTTTGTATAATATGTATTTGTTTATCCTGTTTGTCTTCTTGACGTGTGCAAAATAAGAGGTTTCGTGTTACAAGCTTCTTTCGCGGGGGTTACATTCGTGTTACAGTCGTTAACGAGGATGAAATGTAATTGAATTGTAACAGGTTTTTCATAGGAAAGTCACACCAAAAGGGGAATTTTGCGACAGAAAAATAAAAGTGTACAAGTCATGAAAAAATTAGTAGAAAAAGTAATTACCGGAGTGATTACATGCAGTGGCTTCCTCACCAGCGTGGTCATTCTGTTGATTGTGGTCTTCCTTTTCTCGGAAGGGTTCGGCCTCTTTTCGCAGAAGACTATCGAGGATGGGTACACCCTGGTGGTGAACAAGGAAAACCCGGTGAATGAGCTTGACGCACAGCAAATCAAAGAGGTCTTCGATGAGGATGTCAAGAACTGGAAGGACGTGGGAGGAAAAGACGCTCCCGTGAAGGTGTTCCGCTTTGAGGACATGCTGAACTTCTTCAGTGAGAAAGAGCTGGGCGCGAATTATGAACACGCCGAGGCCTGCATCAGCAAGCTGGTGGCGCAGAATCCGGGCATCATAGGGTTTGTGCCTGCCGAGTTTGTGGGCAAGGATTTCAGCGGCAAGCGACTGAAAGACCACACCGTCTCTTTCTCCGAGGTCTTCTTCGGCAATGAGTGGTTCCCCACAGCTACTCCGGCTCCGCAGTTCGGTTTCGTGCCGTTGGTGATGGGTACGATATGGGTGACGGTTTTCGCCATTCTCTTCGCACTTCCTTTCGGATTGGCCGTGTGCATCTATATGTCGGAAGTGGCCAGCCCGAAGATGCGAGCCATATTGAAGCCGATTATCGAGCTGCTGAACGGTATTCCCTCGGTGGTCTACGGCTTCTTCGGCTTGATTGTCATCGTGCCGATGTTGCAGGACGTGTTTCATCTGCCGGTGGGCGAGAGTGGATTGGCCGGGGCCATTGTCCTGGCCATCATGGCGCTGCCCACGATTATCACGGTGGGAGAGGACGCTATGCTGAACTGTCCGCGTTCGCAGCGTGAGGCCAGCTTGGCCTTGGGAGCCTCCCGTTGGCAGACTATATATAAGGTAGTAATGCCTTATTCCATCTCTGGATTGACTTCCGGCGTGGTGTTGGGCATAGGCCGTGCGTTCGGTGAGACGATGGCTGTGTTGATGGTGACAGGTAACGCCGCAGTGATACCTTTGTCTATCACGGATCCGTTGCGTACGATTCCGGCTACCATCGCTGCTGAGCTGGGAGAGGCTCCTGAGGGAGGACCGCATTATCAGTCCTTGTTCCTTTTGGGCGTAGTACTGTTCTTCATCACCTTGATTATCAACAGCAGTGTGGAATACATTTCTTCTAAATCGAAAAACAAGTAATAGAAAATGGACAAGCCAATATTTCCTGAGAACAATCACGCACGGAAGATGTTGGCCGAGGGTATCGCCTTCGGACTCTTCAAGGTGCTGAGCGCGGCTATCGTGGCCATTCTGTTTATCATCCTCGCTTTCATCATCATCAAAGGTGCCGGCGTGATGAGTTGGGATTTTATCACCACTCCTCCGACAGACGGTATGAAGGGCGGCGGTATCTGGCCGGCCATCGTGGGTACGTTCTACTTGATGATAGGCAGTGCCATCATCGCTTTCCCGCTGGGTATCATGAGTGGTATTTATATGCATGAGTACGCCAGCAGCGGACGGCTGGTCAGCTTTATCCGCATGATGACGAACAACCTGGCGGGCATTCCCTCCATCGTTTTCGGACTGTTCGGTATGTCTCTCTTCGTGAATTTCTTCGGATGGGGAGATAGCATCATCGCCGGTTCGTTCACCTTGGGTCTCTTGGCTCTTCCGTTGGTGATTCGTACCACGGAGGAGGCGTTGAAGGCCATCCCCAACAGTTACCGCGAGGGAAGCCGCGCCTTGGGAGCCACAAAATTGCAGACTATCTGGCACGTGATTTTGCCGATGGCCATGCCGAACATCATCACAGGTCTGATTCTGGCCTTGGGACGTATCTCCGGCGAGACGGCGCCGATTCTGTTCACCTGTGCCGCTTATTTCCTGCCACAGTTGCCCCACAGCGTCTTCGACCAGTGTATGGCGTTGCCTTACCACCTGTATGTGCTGGCCACTTCAGGCACGGATATGGACAAGCAAGTGCCCATCGCCTATGGTACGGCACTCGTGCTGATTATCATCATCCTGTTTGTCAATCTCTTGGCGAACTTCTTACGTAATTACTTCCAGAAAAAACTGAAAACTAAATAATACAAAATATGAGCAAGATTGAAGCGAAGCATGTAGATTTCTACTATGACAATGGTGGATTTCATGCCTTGAAAGACATAAACCTCACGGTGGAGGAGCATGAAGTGGTTGCCTTTATCGGCCCCTCAGGCTGCGGTAAGTCCACATTCCTCCGTCTGTTCAACCGTATGAACGATTTGATTCCTGGCACGAAGCTGGAGGGAGAAATCAATATCGACGGGCAGAACATTTACGCCAAGAATGTGCAGGTGGACGAACTGCGCAAGCGTGTGGGCATGGTGTTCCAGCGTCCGAATCCTTTTCCGAAGAGCATTTACGAGAATGTGGCTTACGGGCTGCGTGTGAATGGTGTGAAGGACGAGGACTTCATCGCCGAGAGAGTGGAGAAGACTTTGAAAGGCGCCGCCTTGTGGAATGAGGTGAAAGATAAGCTGAAGAAATCGGCTTACGCTCTTTCCGGCGGTCAGCAGCAGCGTCTGTGTATCGCCCGTGCCATGGCCGTGCAGCCTTCCGTGTTGCTGATGGACGAGCCTGCTTCCGCATTGGACCCCATTTCCACGGCCAAGGTGGAGGAATTGATTCACGAAATCAAGAATGACTACACGATTGTGATTGTGACCCACAATATGCAGCAGGCCACCCGTGTGAGCGATAAGACTGCGTTCTTCTACCTCGGGCAACTCATCGAGTTTGACGACACGAAGAAAATCTTTACGAATCCGTCCAAGGAAGCTACCCAGAATTACATCACGGGACGATTTGGATAATACGCGTATTAGTGTTTAATGTTTTATTGAAGATGTGCTTAATCAATTAAACATTAAACACTAATAATTAAACATCATGTCAAACACTGATAATTAAACATTTGAAATAGGAGCTATGGTAAAGTTTGTAGATGAAGAATTAAAGAGAATACGTAAGGAAGTGTTGGAAATGTGGACGTTGGTCTATGATCAGTTGCAGACCGTATGCGAGGCAGTCCTCACAGCCGACAAGGACAGGGCGTGGGACGTGCTTATCCGTGAGAAGCGGGTGAACGCTTCAGAGTTGAAGCTGGATTGCGACGTGGAGGACTTCCTGGTGCTGTACAATCCCGTGGCCATTGATTTGCGTTTCGTGTTGGCCATGTCTCGTATTAATTGCGACTTGGAGCGTATCGGCGACTTCGCCGAGGGCATCGCCCGCTTCGTGATTAAAAGCGAGGGTGACACTCCTGATACAGAACTCTTCGAGAAACTGCGCTTCAAGGAGATGGCAGACCGTGTGCTGGATATGCTGTCTACCACGAAAGAGTCGTTGGAGAAAGAAGACCTCGGTCTGGCCAACAGTGTCTTCGCCAAGGACAAGTTGGTGGACGACATCAACGCTGCCGTGACTCCGGCTTTGGTGGAATATGCGCAGGCTCATCCCGACAAGCTGACTTACTGCTTCAATCTGAAGAGTGTGTTCCTGCGTCTGGAGCGTGCCGGAGACCATGTGTCCAACTTAGCTGAAGAGATTGTCTTCTACATTGACGCAGAGGTGCTGAAGCACAGTGCAGACAATGCGAAGATAGACAAGGCGTTGGCGCATCGTATAGACGAAGGACAAAATTAATCAAATTCATATTCAGAAAGAGCGGACTGCCGGGAAGTGATTTCCGGCAGTCCGTGTTGTTTCTCGCCATGCTGTTCAAGCGGAAGCATAAAATAGTAGAGACGCGATTCATCGCGTCTCCCACCATCAGTCAGACACTCGTTCAGGCGGACTGCCCCGTTTTGTTCAGGCGCATTAATCCTCTTCCACAAAAGTTTGTATCTTTGCATATCAAACACTAACTAAAATAACATGGGTAATAAATTAAATTCACTGCTGGCGGTTTTCTTCTTTCTTTTGATAGGAGTCGCCTCCGTTTTTGCGCAAAACGATCATTACACGGTAATAATCTCCTTAGACGGTTTCCGTTGGGACTACACAAAGATGTACCACACACCTTTTCTCGACCGTCTGGCGCAGGAAGGTGTACAAGCCGAGATGCAACCTTCCTTTCCCTCCAAGACTTTCCCGAATCATTACACGCTGGCCACAGGGCTGGTGCCAGATCATCACGGTCTCATCGCCAACAAATTCTATGACCGGGCTTCAGGACTGACGTACAGCATAGGCGATTCGGCCACCAAGTTCAATCCTCGCTTCTACGGCGGTGAGCCTGTGTGGGTGACAGCGCAAAGACAGGGTTTGAAGACGGGCGTGGTCTATTGGCCGGGGTCGGATGTGGCCGTGAAGGGGATGTACCCCACTTATTACAAGGTGTATGACACCCGTTCGTTGCTCACCTTTCCCGAACGGGTGGCTGAGGTGGAGCACTTGTTGGAACTGCCTTCGGAGAAGCGTCCTCGATTGGTGATGGCTTATTTTGAGGAACCCGACCACAGCGGTCATGTGTATGGCCCGGCTTCTGCCGAGACAAGGAGTGCCGTGGAGCGCATGGACTGTCTCTTGGAGATGTTGTACAACGATCTGCGAGCCTTGCCTTATGGAGACAAGATTAACTTCATAGTGACTGCCGACCACGGCATGACGCATACTTCCTCTGAACGCATCCTCAATATCCTGCCCCTGTTGAATCCGAAGTGGTACACCCGTATATCACAGGATTTACCCACGCTGGTATTCGCCCGCAAGGGATGTGAGGCGAAAATAAAGAAGGCATTATCCCATGTGCCGCATATCCGTGTGTGGGAAAAGAAGGAGGTCCCTGCCTACTTGCACTACGGATCGAATCCAAATGTAGGTGAGATAGTGGTACTTCCCGATGTGGGATGGGTTATCTCTGACCGTCGGAAAGTCAGCCCCGGCAATCATGGCTATGACCCCACATACAGTGATATGCACGCCCTGTTTCGTGCCAGTGGCCCTGATTTCAAGAAAGGCTACACTCGTTCGGGTGTCTTTGTGAACACCTCCATTTATCCGCTGCTCTGCCGTTTGTTAGGCATTACCCCGTCTAAGAATGATGGCAGTCTGGGGACGGTAAAGGATATGTTGAAGTAAGGCTTGTGCAAATAAAATGATTATTCGCAAACATATCATACTCCTGTCTTATATGTTGCAATATAATAAGTAGAAATGCGATTCATCGCATCTCCACATTCACTTGTTAAATCGGATTGCAAATCATGAGCGGTCGGAAGATTCTAATTGCTAAATCATTTACCATCAGTTAATTCTATTTTATCTTCTGACCTTTCCCGTGCCTTCCTCTC
>CAVDHB010000069.1:0-31651 GCA_963608705.1 Prevotella sp. P5-108 | reverse complement strand
CTCCCCGTGGTAAAAGTGGGTATCAGTTTCGACAGTGAGGCGCATACCTTAGGAGAGTGGAGGATTACCTCGGTTGAAAAATGAGGCATATTATAATAGGAGTGTTGCTCTGTCTTTTAGGAGGACAGACGGTGAATGCCCGTGGACTGGACAGTTTGAGGCAACGGTTGGTTTCTGTGATTAAGGAAGTCGAGGGGGAAGTCGGGGTGGCTGTCATGACAGACCAAGGCGATACCTTGAGGGTGCATAACGAGGGGGAATACCCGATGATGAGTGTCTTCAAGTTCCATCAAGCATTGGCTGTGGCAGACTGGATGAGACGGTATCGGGTATCGCCGGACTCCTTGATAACCATCCGGCAGGAGGAATTGCGTAAGGACACTTACAGTCCGCTCCGGGATGAGCATACGGAGGAGCAGTTCCAACTTTCTCTGAAAGACTTGCTTGCGTACACATTGCAACGGAGTGATAATAATGCTTGCGACCTCCTGTTCAGGCGTTTTGTTTCGGTGACGCAAACGGACGCTTACATTCGCTCATTGGGTATCAGTGGGTTCACTATCACGGAAAATGAGGAGGCGATGCACCGGGACTTGTCTCTCTGCTATCGGAACTGGACGACTCCTTTGTCTGCGGTCTGTTTGTTGAAGGTGTTTTGTGAACGACTGGTGGAACAGGATTCAAGGTATCGTCTGGTGTACCAGCTGATGAAGGAATGTCAGACAGGGGCAGACCGTTTGAAGGCTCCTTTACTGCATACATCCGCTGTCATTGGTCATAAGACGGGCACCAGTGACCGCAATGCGGAAGGGGCTTATATCGGGGTGAACGACATGGGCTTTGTCCAGCTTCCCGATGGGAGAACCTATTATATCGCTGTGTTTATCAAAGATGGAAAAGGAACTCTTTCGCAACTTTCCGCTGTCATCGCCCGTTTATCGAAAGAGGTATATGAGAGTTTTCGGCATGGAAATAGGTGATAGAATAGCTGTTTTTTACCTTTACAGAAGCCGTTCTTACTTCTATACAAATGGCGAATAATCATGTCTATTTATTAATAGGAAATTTCTCATTTTATAAGATTTTAGGTTCAGGCTTGGCAAAGCCATGGACGCAAACCTAGTAATCTCTTAAGGCCAAACCTAGTAATCTCTTGAGTAGTGACTTTGCAATATTTTGAATTAAGATACTTTTATCTCGCAGAAACAGAGAATATTAAACACTCTAAAACTTTTAAAAATATTGATTTTAGACCTAGTAATGTCTTAAGGCCAAACCTAGTAATGTCTTAAGCGGTAACCTAGTAATGTCTTGAGCAAGGACTTCACAAACCAATAAGGGCTTATCCAATATTTCGAGTGAGAGGAAGATATTGAAGCCGATTTACGTTCCACAGTAGAGATGCGATTCATCTCGTCTCCGCATTTTATAGTGTTTTAATATTTTACCACATTCATCGCTGATGAATGTGGAGACGCAATGAATGAAGACGCGATAAATCGCGTCTCTACTGGTTCAGTATTGCAACGTGCAAGGCGGGAGAGTGGTATGTTAAGGCAAAAAAATGGGATACCGCTGTATCCCAACCTTTGTTAACCTTAAATCTAATACTATGAAAAACACACTGCAAAAGTACTGCTTTCTATTGAACTGGCAATGGAAAGAGGGTAAAAAGTGAATTGATTATTAATTATTTAACTAATCGGACGGACAACGCTGATTGGATTAATACTTGTTGTATATTGTGGGAAGGCAAAATAGGCTCATTATGTGTTCCAAATTAGGGTGCGGATATGCGCAAAGGACATTGGAGATTTGTTTTTTCTGTCGGTTTACAGTATCTTTGCACTCATAGAAAAGTCCTAACCCATGGTAATTATAAAAAGAAACGGGCTGAAAGAGCCTTATAATAAGCGGAAAATCATCGTGGCCATGAAGAAAAGCTTCAAGTCTACGGGGAAACCCATAGATGAGGAAGCTGTCTTGTCTATGGCGGAGGATGTGGAGAGATTCATTTGGACGCAGGATGAGAATCATTCTGTGGAAAGAATACAGGATGAGGTAGAGCGTGTCTTGATGGAGCGTGGCTATTATCAAGAGGCGAAGAGCTATATTCTTTACCGCGCCAAACGAAACGAGCAACGCCATTCGGCCAACGCCTTGGTGGCTAAGCTGGAAGAAAAGGCGTTGGAACCTGTGCTGACACGCATACAGAAGGATTTCAAAGGGGAAATCTATTCGATGACCCGATTGGCTGAGAAGTTCAATTCTTTCTCCAAGGAGAATATGTCGAAACAAGAGGCTTTGAACTCCTTGGTCAAAGCGGCGGTGGAACTGACCACACCAGATGCTCCCAAATGGGAGTACATAGCGGCTCGCCTGCTTAATTTCCTGCTGAACAAACGTATCAAGGAGGAAACGGACAAGTTAGGACTTTGCTCTTTCTATGACAAACTGCGTTTCTTGACGGACGAGGAGCTTTACGGAAGTTATATTCTGGAAAGTTACACAAGGGCGGAGATACAGGAGGCTGCCACGTTCATAGAAAAATCCCGTGACAATCTGTTCACGTATTCTGGGCTGGACTTGCTGGCCAAGCGTTATCTGATACATTCCCGTACCTTCAAGCCGTTGGAAACAGTGCAGGAGATGTTTCTCGGCATCGCCCTGCATTTAGCCATGCGGGAGAAGAACAACCGAATGGAATGGGCACACAGGTTCTATGATTTGTTGAGTACCTTGAAAGTGACGATGGCCACTCCCACAATGTCCAACGCCCGCAAGCCGTATCACCAGTTGTCGAGTTGTTTCATTGACACGGTGCCAGACAGTCTGGAGGGCATTTATCGCAGCATTGACAATTTCGCCATGGTCAGCAAGTTTGGCGGAGGCATGGGGATGTATTTCGGCAAAGTGCGTGCCGCCGGTGGAAACATACGAGGCTTCAAAGGTGTGGCCGGAGGTGTTATCCGCTGGATTCGTATCGTGAACGACACGGCGGTGGCTGTAGACCAACTCGGTATGCGTCAGGGTGCCGTGGCTGTTTACCTGGATGTATGGCACAAGGATTTGCCTGAGTTCCTGCAACTGCGTACCAACAACGGTGACGAACGCATGAAGGCGCACGATGTCTTCCCGGCTGTGTGCTATCCCGACCTTTTCTGGCGGATGGCTAAGGAGGACATGAACCAGGATTGGTATATGTTCTGCCCGAACGAGGTGATGATCACGAAGGGGTATTGTCTGGAGGATTATTACGGAGAAGAGTGGGAGAAACGCTATTGGGATTGTGTGAATGATTCCCGTATCACGAAACGCCGTATGACTATCAAGGACATCATCCGTCTGATTCTGAAATCGGCGGTGGAGACGGGTACGCCGTTTACTTTCAACCGTGATATAGTGAACCGTGCGAATCCTAACAAGCACCAAGGTGTGATATACTGCTCGAATCTCTGTACGGAGATTGCGCAGAACATGAAGAGCATCGAGACGGTCTCTTCCGCAATAAAGACGCAGGAAGGCGACACGGTGGTGGTGTCTACCACTAAGCCGGGCGATTTCGTGGTGTGTAATTTGGCGAGTCTTTCGCTGGGACATCTGCCTTTGGAAGACCACGAGGAGATGAGACAAATCGTCGGGACTGTGGTGCGTGCCTTGGACAATGTGATAGACTTGAACTTCTATCCTCTGCCTTATGCCAAGATAACGAACCATCGTTATCGTAGTATTGGACTGGGTGTGAGTGGATACCATCATGCGCTGGCCGCACGAGGCATCCGTTGGGAAAGCGAGGAGCACCTGCAATTTGTGGACAAGGTGTTCGAAGAGATAAATTATGACGCGATTGAGGCCAGCACGGAAATAGCCAGGGAAAAGGGATGCTACGATTACTTCGAGGGGAGTGACTGGCAGACGGGGGCGTATTTCAGCTTGCGTGGCTATGATTCTCCCCGGTGGAAAGCATTGCAGGAGAAAGTGGCGAAACAAGGAATGCGCAATGCCTATCTGTTGGCCATTGCACCGACTTCCAGCACGGGAATCATTGCGGGAACTACCGCAGGGGTGGACCCTGTGATGCAGCGTTTCTTCATTGAGGAAAAGAAAGGAACCATGTTGCCAAGGGTGGCACCCGATTTGTCGGACAAGACGTATTGGTACTATAAGGGTGCCTACACCATCGACCAGACCTGGAGTATCCGTGCGGCTGGCATCCGTCAGCGGCATATAGACCAGGCGCAGAGCGTGAATCTTTATATCACGAACGATTTCACCATGCGTCAGGTGCTGAATCTGTATCTGCTGGCATGGGAACAGGGGGTGAAGACGCTTTATTACGTGCGCAGCAAGTCGTTGGAAGTGGAAGAGTGCGAGAGCTGTGCTTCCTAACTTAGATATTCATTGAATTATGGAAAATAAGATATTACACAAGAAACCGTTGTTCAACCCGGACGGGGACGTGGATGTGCGTTTGCGCCGTATGATAGGCGGAAACACCACCAACTTGAACGACTTTAACAACATGCGTTATCAGTGGGCGTCCGACTGGTACCGTCAGGCCATGAACAACTTCTGGATTCCGGAGGAGATAAACCTGTCGCAAGATACCAAGGATTATCCGAATCTCTCCGTGCCGGAACGCACGGCGTATGACAAGATTCTGAGTTTCCTCGTGTTCCTCGATTCCTTGCAGTCCAACAACCTGCCTTGTATCGTGGAATATGTGACTGCAAACGAGGTGGACTTGTGCCTGCATATCCAGACTTTCCAGGAATGTGTGCACAGCCAGAGCTATAGCTATATGCTGGATACTATCTGTTCGCCGGAGAAACGCAACGAGATTCTGTATCAGTGGAAGACGGACGAGCATTTGTTGAAGCGCAATAAGTTCGTGGGAGACTGTTACAATGATTTTCAAGAGCACAAGGACGGCTTTACGTTGATGAAGACGATGGTGGCCAATTATATATTGGAGGGTATCTACTTCTACAGTGGCTTCATGTTCTTCTATAACTTGAGCCGTAACGGCAAGATGCCGGGTTCCGCACAGGAGATACGCTACATCAATCGTGATGAGAACACGCACTTGTGGCTTTTCCGCAACATCATACTCGAATTGCAAAAAGAAGAACCGGAACTGTTCCGGCCAGAGCAAGTGAAGGTGTATGAGGAAATGATGCGGGAAGGTGTGCGTCAGGAAATCGCATGGGGACAGTATGTCATCGGTGACGAGATTCCCGGCCTGAACGGAAAGATGGTTTCTGACTACATACGCTATCTGGGCAACTTGCGTTGGACAAGTCTTGGCTACGAGCCTCTCTATGAAGACAACCGGGAAGAGCCGGAGAGTATGCAGTGGGTGTCACAGTACTCTAATGCGAACATGGTGAAGACGGATTTCTTCGAGGCGCGTTCTACCGCCTATGCTAAGAGTACGGCGTTGGAGGATGATTTGTAAATACTTTTCCTCGATTTGAGATACCAAAGCGGGCGATTACTGAAAATGTAATCGCCCGCTTTGGTTTTGCTTTAAAGTTACCTTAATACCATTGTATAGTGCTTCCGTATGAGCTGCGCTTGTCGTATTTCAAGGCGTCTGTCAATACTTGTGCGTTGGCTCGGATTGTGATGTTGAATGTGCGGTAAGGGAATAGCACCACACCACCAGACAACGTGAAGCAGTGTAGGTTGCGTGTGAAGTTTACGGTGGTCATGGACAGCTTGTGGTAGTCGAAGTCGTAGCCGGAGGAGAAGTTGAAGTTCCATCCGTCGGTAGGCTGGAAGCTGCCGGAGAAGTTGAACTGCTGGCTTATCTTGTAGGGATAACGCATCTTCTTCATGTTGAATTTCTCCGCACGTATATCCTCGCTGACTGTAAAGCCGTAGGATACGTTCAGTGACCAGGGGAATTTCAGTTTCATATATCCGTCGGAATCCAGTCCATTACCACTGTCTTTCTCCTTGTCTTTGGAGTCTTTTTTGTCTTCTGTGCCTTGTGCGTTGTCGCCGTCGGCCTTCGCCTGTGCGGTCTTGTCGTCTTTCTTTTCTTCTTCTTTCTTTCCGAAGAGTTTTTTAAACGTCTCGTTATTGAAGGTATAGGAAATGTTCTTGCTGAATCCGCCAAACCGTCCGAAGCGTCCGTGTGACCATTCCGTCCTGTCGTCCTGTACGATTTGTCCGCTTTTGGTCACTTTGTAGCCGTATGTATGCCATACTGCGTCAAAGTTCAAGTCGATGGGGAAGTTCTCCACGGGTTTCAGGCGCAAGTTGGTGGTCAAGTCGCTCCACGGTCTGATTCTGGCCGCCATGTTATAGGACAGGCTGGCACTCAACTGGTCGATGATACTAATTTTCTTGAACCCAGTGGAGTCCTTGTCGCTCTTGATTTTCGCCTCTACTTGGTTGGACACGTTGAAGGTGAAGCTTCCCATTTTTCCGGCGGAAGGTGCTCCGTAGATGGAATTTGCCCACGGAGAGTATTTTACCTCAGTCTGGTTTCCTTGTGCGTCTGTCTTGATGTAAGATTTGTAGATACCGAAACGCTTGTTGCTGAAGTCCGGGGCATAAGAGAAGCTGACAGAGGGTTTGAACATGTGGCGTATCATCACAATCTTGTCGCCGAACAGCTTGCGCCACGGTTTGTAGAAGCCATAGAGCGTGGTGTTCATGCCGATGTTCATCTGGTAGTTTGCCACACGATGGAATCCCTGAATGGTGTCCATACGTTCCACTTGGCGCAGCTTGTCCCAACTTCTGTTCACTTGGTTCAGATACCAACGGCTGGTATAGTTGAAGGACGGAGTGATGGTGATGTATTTCATCAGCGTGAAGTTGGCGTCGGTGGAGATTTGATGCTGGAAGCCGTTCTGCCAGTCTTTGGCGAGTGAGGTGTGGAAGAACTGGCTTTCAGTCGTGTTCACCCTGTTTTCCATTGTTCCATTGTAGGTCAATGAAATCTTCTCGTACCATCTTTCGGAGGTGGTGGGGGTCTTGCGACGGAAAGGATAGAGCTTTGTCAGAGACAAGCTCATGTTAGGCATGGTCATGCTCAGTGACCCGTCCCGTGAGTTTGAGCTGAGGTTCATACCCATTTGCATCAAGAGACCTATCTTGTGGAAATTATGAGAGAAGTTCACGGAAGACTGCTTCATGTTTTCCGCATACGTCTCCGGGTTATAGATGGTATTCAGACTGTTGCGGTCGTAGCTCTGTGTGGAGAACTGTACACTGGCCGAGAACTGGTTGTCCATGCTGGCCTTGGAGTCCTGCGAGTGCTGCCAGTTGATACGGAAGTCCTTTGTAGTCGTATAGTCGGGCATTCCCTTGTCTCCCGTTTTGGAGACCAAATAGTTTAGGTTAAACGAGCCTCTGTACTTGTATCGTTTGACATAGGTGGAGGCTGCGGTCAGTCCCCAAGAGCCTTTCGTGTAGATTTCTCCTGTCAGTCGCAAGTCCATCTTGTCGCTCAGTGCCAGGTAATAACCACCGTCTCTGAGGTAAAATCCTTTCTCCAGGTCATCACCGTAAGAGGGCATGAGCAGTCCTGAAGAGTATTTTTTGTTGAACGGGAAGAATCCAAAGGGTACTACCAAGGGCAGGGGTACGTCTTCAAATACCAGCCAAGCCGGTCCGAACACGATGTTCTTTCCGGGACGCACCTTGGCTCGGCTCAGTTGCAGGTAGAAGTGAGGATGCGAAGCATCGCAGGTGGTGTATTTACCTCCCGACATATACATCACGTTGTTGGAATCTTTCTTAGTGCCTTGACTGATGAGGAAACCTTCACCTTCCTGGGTGGTTACATTGGTGATAAACGCCTTGCGTGTCTTGAAGTTGTAGGCCATGGAATCTGATTCGTACTGGTCTTCCCCTTGCTTGAACACCGGCTTGCCTGTCACTTTTTTGGTGGAGTCGTTCATGGAGCCGTTCGCTCTTACGGTCATGGTGTCCATGTTGGTCATGATACGGTCGGCGTTCAGCTCAATGTTTTGGTAGTTTATCTTGCCTTTTCCGTAGAGATAGGCGTATTTGGTTGTCGCGTCATATACGGCGGAGTCTTCCGCCTGATAGGTTACAGGAGCGTCCAGCTGGTTCTTTTTTTTCTGAGCCACGGTGTCCGTGGTGTCTGTCTGGGCCGTGTCGTTGAGTGCGAGATGCCGTAGGGAGTCCAGTGAGACGCTGTCGGAATGCGTGAAACTCAGAAGTTTGTCCAGTGAGTCTTTGTCCGCTTGTGCGCTGTCTTCAGAGGTATGTGGACGGCTTCCCGCAGGATGGCGTTGTGCCAATGCGAGTACGCTAAGTACTGTAATGATTATGAATATACTCTTTCTCAAGAATTTGCAGTCTAAGAAGCCCTTTGGGGCGATGTTTTGCGCAAAATTACGCATTCTTCCTTAACTCCCAATCAAGGGAAAAGTAATTTAATGTATTTTATAAGAAGCGTTTACACCAGGTTTCGAATCGCTTTACCCCTTCTTTCCCGAATCGTTCGAGGCTTTTGGAAGCCTGTTTGGGAGTGCGTTCCCGGCGAAGATGGCTTTTGGAATAGAATTTGTCGGCAAAGCAGACCACTTGTTCCTCCAGACTGACGGGAAGCATGTCCCGGTGAGGCAACGGCAATTGCTGGTCGATAATCATTTGCAGGGAGATGCCTGCTCCCGTATGGCGTTCACATACCAAGGCATGCCTTGGATATCCTTCTTGGCGCAGAATTTCCGCACCGATGATACCATGACAGATATAAGGCTTGTCACCCATACAGTAGATGGATGGTGCGTTCACCTTGAATATTCCCAAGTCGTGCAGCATGGCGGCCTCTTCCACAAACTGTCGGTCAAGCTTCAGCTCTGGATGTCTGTCCACGCATTCCAACGCCTTGCGGGCCACTTGGGTGCTATGCACCAGATAGATTCTTCGTAGTTCGTTATCCTCTGGGTAATATTTGTCGATAATAGCTTGAAAGTCCATGATAGTTTTTACTTAATTACCTTCGATTTCCTTTCTGCCTGAAAGCGTACATACGAAAGAATTGTACAAAAAGAAGGTTTTCTTTTTGGTATGTTTCTTTGTTTGCCTTATCTTTGTGGCAGTAACGTCAAATCTCATGCAAAAGTACAAAAAATTATGGACAAACTACAAACTCATCAACTAAAGGAATTGCTGAGGGTACATCTTTTCGGCTATGATTTGAGCGGGCTTCTTACGTTCGCACTTAAAGTGGTAGTAATCTATCTCTTTGTGCAAGTTCTTGTGCTGCTGATTAATTTCTTTTTCCATCGTGCCGCACTTAGACACAAACGACGTGGAGAGGACACCACGGGTGCTGGATTCGCCAAACGGCTTTTGAAGACGGTGGTGTATGTGATAGGATGTGCCTCTTTCCTTTCTCTCATTCCGGGCATGGAGAAAATCAGTAACTCCATCTTTGCCAGTGCCGGTATTCTTGCCATGGCCGTAGGTTTGGCTTCGCAGGAAGCCTTGGGGAACATTGTGAGTGGACTATTCATCATTTTCTCCAAGCCTTTTCGGGTGGGGGACTACATCAATATAGACAATGGGGCGGTGGAAGGTACCGTGTTGTCCATCACTTTGCGCCATACGGAGCTGAGAAGTCTTTCCAACCAGCACATTATGATACCGAACAGCAAGATGAACACCAGTGTCATTGTGAACAATACGATTATTGACAGCCGGGCTTGTCAGACGGTGGATGTGGGAGTGTCTTATGACACGGACCTTGACAGGGCTATCAATATCATGCGTGACGAGATTATGAAAAATCCGCTTTTGCGGGACAAACGCAGCGAGGAGGACAAGAAGGAGGGGAAAGACCAAGTGGTTATCCGTGTGGTGGATTTGGGCGATTTCGCTATCACACTCCGGGCTTGGGTATGGGCGGACAATTCCGCTGAAGCCTTTGCGTTAAGTTGTGATTTGCGGAAGGCGTTGAAAATCCGCTTTGACAAAGAACATATAGACATACCTTATCCGACCTATCATCAGTTAGTGGAAAAGGCATAAAAATACAGGATACTTCTCTTTCGGGAAGTATCCTGCGTTTTATTATGGAACAATGATTTATTTCTTTGCTACACCCTGGTTAGCCACAGCTTCCATGAGTTTCTTGATTTTCTCAGGGTCGCCTACGTAGTAGTCTTTCTGCAAGTTCAAGTTGTCATCAAACTCGAACACGTAAGGAATGGCAGTCGGAAGGTTCAGTCCGGCGATGTCTTCGTCAGAGATACCTTTCAGATACTTGATGATACCACGCAAGCTGTTTCCATGAGCCACTACGATGATGTCGTCCGCAGTCTTCAAGTTGGGGAAAATCTGACATTTCCAGTAGGGGAGGATACGGTTTACTGTGTCTTTCAAGCATTCTGTACGGGGCAGATCCTGACTCGGAACCAACGCATAACGAGGGTCGTTAATCGGGCTGCGAGGGTCAGTGTCTTCCAAAGCGTGGGGAGCCACGTCGTAGCTACGACGCCAGATGTGTACCTGCTCGTTGCCGTATTTCTCAGCGGTCTCCGCTTTGTTCAAACCTTGCAACTGTCCGTAGCTCTTCTCGTTCAGACGCCAAGTTTTCTCCACGGGAATCCAGTCCAAATCCATCTTGTCGAGGATGTTGTTCAAGGTCTTCACGGCGCGTTTCAGATAGGAGGTGTAAGCCTTCTCGAATTTGAATCCAGCGGCTTTCAACGCTTTTCCAGCTTCTTGCGCCTCTTTGATTCCCTGCTCGCTCAGGTCTACATCAGTCCATCCTGTAAAACGGTTCTCTTGATTCCACACGCTCTGTCCGTGTCTAACCAATACAATTCTTTTCATAATTTGATAATTTAGAATGATAATGTACCCTCGCCGAGAATCGAACTCGGATCTAAAGTTTAGGAAACTTCTATTCTATCCGTTGAACTACAAGGGCCGCTCCCATTAAAAGTTGCCGCAAAGTTACGCAATTCTCTTGATTTGCGCAACAGCGGAAACAGGTTATTTTTCCGTCAGCTTTTCCTTTAGGTATTTCCCGGTGTAGCTGTCTTTGCACTTCGCCACTTCTTCCGGCGTACCGGCCACTACGAGTTTTCCTCCTTTGTCTCCGCCTTCTGGACCTAAGTCTATCACATAGTCGGCACATTTTACCACGTCCATGTTATGCTCGATGATGAGGATGGAATGTCCACGCTCAATTAGGGCGTTAAACACTCCCACCAGTCGGCTGATGTCATGGAAGTGCAGTCCTGTGGTAGGTTCGTCAAAGATAAAGAGTGTGGGGTGGGCTTTTTCTTGACTTAGGTAGTAAGCCAGTTTCACACGTTGGTTCTCACCTCCTGAAAGTGTGCTGGAGCTTTGTCCCAGCTTGACATAACCTAACCCAACTTTTTGCAGCGGTGTCAGCTTATCCACGACTTTCTTCTCCTTGTATTGTCCGAAGAACGCTATGGCTTCGTCCACTGTCATCTCTAAGATGTCATAGATGTTTTTGTCGTGGAACTTCACTTCGAGAATGTTTTTCTTGAAGCGTTTGCCGTGGCAGGACTCACATTCCAGCACTAAGTCTGCCATGAACTGCATCTCTACCGTGACCGTGCCTTCGCCTTTGCACTCCTCGCAGCGTCCGCCGTCGGAGTTGAAGGAGAAGTAGCCTGGTGTGTAGCCCATTTGCTTGGCCAATGGCTGGTCGGCCATGACTTTTCGTATTTCATCATAAGCTTTCACATAGGTCACGGGATTGCTTCGAGAGGATTTTCCGATGGGGTTCTGGTCTACAAACTCAATGTCTCGCACACAGTCCATGTCTCCCTGCATGGTGTCAAACTCACCCGGACGGTCGCAGGGAGAGTCGAGGTAGCGTTTCATGGCACGGTAAAGGATTGTACGTACCAGTGAGGACTTGCCCGAACCACTGACCCCGGTGACTACAGTCAAGGTGTTGAGCGGAAACCTCACGTCGATGTTCTTCAAATTGTTCTCTCTGGCTCCTTTTATCTCTATGAAGTTGTTCCAGCTACGACGGGTGGCAGGTACGGGAATGCATTCCTCTCCAAGTAGATACTTCACCGTGTAACTGTCCGAACCTTTTTGAAGGTCTTTCATGTCGCCTTGATAGACGATCTGTCCGCCTAATCTTCCTGCCCCTGGACCTACGTCGATGATATAGTCCGCCGAGCGGATGATTTCCTCGTCATGTTCCACCACAACCACTGTATTCCCCAGCTCTTGTAACTCTCTCAACACGTGTATCAGTCTGTCTGTGTCTCGGCTGTGTAGTCCGATGCTGGGTTCGTCCAGAATATACAGAGAGCCTACAAGATTGCTGCCCAAGGATGTGGCTAAGTTAATACGCTGGCTCTCACCACCAGAGAGCGTATTGCTTGGACGCATCAATGTCAGGTAGCCCAGCCCCACGTCGGAGAGATAGTTCAGCCGGTTGCGTATTTCCGTCAGTATTCGTTTGGCGATGGCGGCATCTTGTGCCTCCAGTTTCAAGTCCATGAACCATTGGCGCAGTCTCTCCACCGACATATTAGAAAGCTCCATGATGTTCTTTCCGTTTATTTTCACGTAACCCGCTTCTTTCTTCAGTCGCAGTCCGTGGCAGTCGGGACAAATCGTCTTGCCTCGGTAGCGGGCAAGCATTACCCGGTATTGAATCTTGTATTGGTTCTCTTTCAGCATTCGGAAGAATTCGTCAATATCCACTTTCTCATGCGGATCCATGTCTTTCTCCTGCGGAAAACCGTGCCAAAGGATGTCTTTTTGTGCTTGTGTCAGTTTGTAATAAGGCTCGAAGATGGGGAAGTTTCCATAGCGTTCAGCCCGTCGGCAGAACTCTTTCTTCCATTCTCCCATCTTTTCTCCTCGCCAGCAAATCACAGCGTCGTCATAGACACTCAGCGAACTGTTGGGTATGACTAATCGTTCGTCAATCCCCATCACCTTGCCGAAGCCTTCACACGTGGGACAGGCACCGATCGGGGAGTTGAACGAGAACATATTGTCCGTAGGTTCCTCGAAGGTCATGCCGTCCGCTTCAAAGTGGGTGGAGAATGTATATAGTTTCCCTTCGGGCAGGAAACGGAGTGCGCAGGAGTCGTGTCCTTCGAAAAGAGCCGTCTCCACGGAATCCGTCAGCCGGGAGACGACAGACTCGTCCCTTCCTGCCGCCATACGGTCTACGACAAGGTAGATGTCTTTCGGTTGCAGACTCTCCGGGTTGTCAGCCAACACTTCCTCGATGCGTCTCACTTCTCCTTTCACTTCTACTCGGTTGTAGCCTTCTTTCTGGTACATTTCCAATTGTGCTTGGAGAGTGCGGTCTCCGTGCAGACACAAGGGGGACAATACAAGAAAACGGGTTTTCTCTGGTTGCTCGAGCATACATTGCACTACATCCTCCGGGGAGTCCTTTTTCACTTCCTTTCCGCTTATGGGAGAGTAGGTGCGTCCAATCTTTGTGAAAAGCAGCTGAAGGTAATCGTAAATCTCGGTGGAGGTGCCCACGGTGGAGCGAGGGTTGCGGCTGATTACTTTTTGCCCCACGGCGATGGCCGGAGGGAGTCCTTGAATGAAGTCGCATTCAGGTTTGTGCATCCTTCCGAGAAACTGCCGTGCGTAGGCCGAGAGGCTTTCCACATAGCGGCGTTGCCCTTCGGCGTAGAGGGTGTCGAAGGCGAGCGAAGATTTGCCAGAGCCGGAAAGCCCCGTGATTACCACCAGTTTGCCACGAGGAATGTCCACCGTAACATTTTTCAGGTTGTTGACTTTCGCTCCTTGTATATGTATAACTCCAGTTTCCATTTAGTTTAATATTCAATGTCCAATGTAGAGACGCGATTAATCGCGTCTCTACTTAATGAATGCCAATTAAATATCTTCCAATTATAAATTACTTCACAGCGATGCACTCCATCTCTATCAGCCAGGTAGGGCGGCAGACAGGGGCGTAGAGAATGACACGGGGGATGCCTGCTAACCTCTCATCCAGGATGCGGCGTACGGAAGGTTCATCGGAGGGGTCTCTGAGGTAGACGGTGGCAAAGGCGAGGTCTTTGAGATTCGCCCCTCCTTCTTCCAGCAGTTTCTCCACATTCAAGAGCATTCTTTCTGTCTGTTTCTCTATGTCACCCACGTACATGACGTTTCCGTCCTTGTCAATGCTGGCCGTACCGCTGATGTAGTATTTATTGCGGTCGGAAAGATGTACGCATACTCCCCGCTCGAAGGTCACATCGTAAATGCGGGTAGGAGAGAGGTACTCTCTGGCATCCAGATACTGGATGTTCTTCAAGGGGATGCCTTTGGCGGCGTAGGCGTCCAGACGCACGCTTACATGGTAGTCGGCAGAACGTCCTTGAATGCCCGTGCTGGTGATGTAGTGCGTGCGGGCGTTCAGTCCGCAGGTCTTGAAGAATTCATTTCTCGCCTTTGACATCCCTGCGTAATTCACGTCAATGTTCTGTACATAGAACCATGTGCGCAGGCAGTTGTCCTTGATGCTCATGTCGTGGCGTTTCAATGCCAGCTGATAGTATTCCAAGAGCATGCGGGCCTGATGTTCGGAGGAGCATTCGTTGATTTGTGGGCCAACCCACCAATAGTGTCTGGTTCCGTCCGGAGAGATGAATCCTTGGAAGTCCTCGTCTTTGAAAGGAGTGACTTTGGAGGCGAAATAGACCCAAAGCGAGATTTTGCTTCCGTCTAACGGCGGCTGTTCGATGATAGAGAACGCCGTGTCTGTCCCTTCGTTCTTCAACGCTTCTTTGAGTGCCGCCGCATGATTGGCGGTGTCGCTTAGGTAGAACCGTGCGAAGACGGGTACAGCCCCTTTCAGCAGCTCTTCCTTCTGAAGATGGTTGAACGCCTGAAAGAGTGCGTCCTGTTGTACACCATAAGCTTTGTGCGTCGGGTTGTCTATGTGAAAATAAGCGTAGAATTCGTTGTATGTATCCTTGTTTCCCGTGTGGGAAAGCTGAATAGACACGCCTTCTTGGGCGTAGGAGAATGTTCTGATGTTCATTTAGTCGTAGGTTTATTGTTATCCAGCCGCGAAGATACGTTTTCCCTTTCTATTGTGCAATACTTAATTAAGGTGATAACATAACGCCGGAATACCTGTTAATGAGTATTCCGGCGTAGTCTTAAGGTTATCTGTGAGTAATTACTAACTGATAACTACTAATTATTTCACCCGTTTGTCATACTTCTTCCAAGCTTTGGCCGCTGTTTTTTTCAGCTTTTCTGTAAAGGCTTTGGCTGCTGCCAGGGATGTCGCTTCCTCGTCAGAGGATGCGAAAGCATGGCGGAATCCTTTCAGGTCGTTCCAATGGCCTCGTGTGAAGTCAGGAATGGCCACAGCGGCGTTGCCGTTGTCCATAGAGAGTGAGCCGAGTTCGGCCAGACTGCACCATTCGGCTAAGTCGTACACATCCATGTCAAGAGGAAGTCCGTTTTGCAGGCAGTACACCAGTCGGCTGTCCATCACGAAATCCATGCCTCCGTGTCCTCCCACTTCTTTGGCTTCTTCTCCGTACTTCTTCAGTATGGGTGACTGGTACTTCTCTTCTAACGCCTTCTTTTCAGATTCAGGCAGGAAAGAATGAGAGGAAAGATTGTCCAATTTAGGCTGTACATTGCTTGCTTTCAATTGCTTGGCATCCAAAGCATATCCTTCCACGGGATATTTGTTGGCGAATCCCTTGGTACCTGTCAATTGATAGAGCCGGTTGTAAGGCTGCGGATTCATCACATCGTGCTGTATTTCGATGACCTTTCCTTTTTCCGTGCGAATCAGCGTGGTGGTATGGTCTCCGTTGCGGAATTCTGGACAGGGTTTGCCAGTGTGTTTCTCCACGAGTTCCTTTCCTATCGCTGACTTTGTGTCCATGGCCACAAGTGTTTTCATGCGGTCGCCTCTGTGGATGTCCAGCAGTTGCGCCACTGGGCCGAGACCGTGTGTGGCATACACGTCGCCACGGTTCTCCATGTTGTATTTCAGTCTCCATCCCAGCTTGTCCTTGTCTTGCGGGTTCTTCCAGTAATAGTCCCAGAACTCGTCCAGATTGTGAATGTAGGCACCTTGTACTCGCAGAATCTCCCCGAACACGCCCTTCTGTGCCATGTTAAGGGTATTCATCTCGAACCAGTCGTAGCAGCAGTTCTCCAGAATCATACAGTGCTTGCGGGTTTTCTCAGAGAGATTCACCAATTCCCAGCACTGTTGCAGATTCATGGCGGAAGGCACCTCTATGGCTACGTTCTTGCCATGCTCCATGGCGTATTTGGCAATGGGGAAATGGTGATCCCAGTCTGTGGCAATATAGATTAGGTCTATGTCCGGTCGTTCGCACATGGCTTTATATCCCTCTGCGCCGCTGTATTCTGCTGCCGGTGGAAATCCAGCTTTTCGTAGAATCTGCTGGCTTTTCCTTACTCTTTTCAGCTCATAGTCGCAGAGTGCCACGGTCTGTGTACCGGGAATGTGGGTGAATCTTTCCACTGCTCCGGGACCTCTCATGCCCAGTCCGGCAAAGCCCACTCTCACAGCGGTCATCTTTGGTGTGGTGAGGTTCAAGGCCGGCTGCTGTCCTGCAGGTCTTTGCGGTGTCTCTACTACAATAGTTCCCTTGTTCCAATGCCATTTGGTGTCGGGTGAAAGCGATTGCGCCTCGCTGGTCTGTGCGGCACCGAAGGCGAGTGACAAGGCCAGCATACCCATCCACAGGTAATTTTTCTTGTTCATTTTTTGTTAGTGCTTAATTATTAATGTTTAGTGTTTAATGAAGTCGTATTTGTGTAGCTAAATAAACATAACATACTAATCATTGAACATTGTTTGGTTCAGTTGGTCGGCTATCTGTTTCATTCCTTTCACGGAAGGATGGCCGCTTTGTTTGTCAATGCCTTTCAGCTTCACGCAGGCCACTCCGTATCGTTTGCAGATGGTTTCCGCCGACTCTGTGATTTCTGGCTTCAGCCCGTCGTTGAGGATGAAGATTGTGCGTGCCTTGGGATAAAGACTCAAGGCGTGCCGCAGCAGGTAGGCCAGTGCCGGACGGAAACTGAAGAGTGATTCCTGTGTCCAATCCTTGTATTGGTAGCTGCCTATGGGAGAGTTTGCCCAACTGTCGTTCGTGCCGCCGAAGATGAGTATCAAGTCTGGATTTCCCAGGTTGTGTACACGGGTGACATAGGAACGATCGGCGTAATCATCTCCCCGGTATCCTCTGTTGCACACAGTCGCACCTGAGTAGGAGTTATTGCGTTCAATCTTGCATTTGTTTTCTTTTGCCCAGATATACCACCATGTTTCTTCTACTTTGCGCACGTCCGTTTTCTTGTCTGGTTTGGATGTGTACCACACGGCGTTTTGTCTGGGCTGTACATATCCCTCGAAGGTGGAGTAGGAGTCACCAAGGATGGACACTTTTTTGCCTTCTAAACGCTGTGCGCCCATTGTGGTGGCCAGTCCTGCTACCATGAGTAATAGCAGTATGATTCTTTTCATTTTATACCTTATTATATATAGGTTGTATAGCTTCTCTCTCCATCGTACAGTCAGTATGAGTGTAGGGGGAGTTGGTTAAAGTAGATTCCCCGCAGAGATGAGAATCTCTCCGGGGAGGCAAGTTTATACTTTCTTCTCGGAATTGGCCGTCTGGCTTTCCTTGTTTGTCTCTTTGGCTGGTGCGGAAGTGTCTTCCTTTAGGGAGTCTTCCACATCTTTCATGCCGTCCTTGAAGCTTTTCACGCCTTTGCCCAGCCCTTTCATGAGTTCGGGTATCTTTTTCCCTCCGAACAGCAGCAGTACTACCAGAACGATGAGGAATATTTCAGGACCGCCAAGGTTGAAGAATGCTAATTGTGTAGTCATGTCTTTTATTCAAACAAAGACTCATTGCCACCTTCTTCCGGGGTGTTGTCCTTCGGTGTTTCTTCCGGTGCGTTCTCTTCTGTTGACTGCGTTTTCTCCTCCGCTTTCTTCTCCATCAGTTCCTCGCCCTTTTTGTCAGAGAGTATGTCGCCGATTTTCTGTTCAATCTCCTGAGCCAGTTCTTCGTTGTCTTTCAACAGTTTCTTCACTGCGTCCCGTCCTTGTCCGAGCTTCGAGCCGTTGTAGCTGAACCATGAGCCGCTCTTCTGGATGATGTCCAAATCAGTGCCGAGGTCGATGATCTCTCCAATCTTGGAGATACCCTCTCCGAAGAGGATGTCGAACTCGCATTTGCGGAACGGAGGAGCCACCTTGTTCTTCACCACTTTTACCCGCACATGGTTGCCGATTACCTCGTCTCCATCCTTGATGGAAGAGGCACGGCGGATGTCAAGCCGCACGGATGAGTAGAATTTCAAGGCGTTACCACCGGTAGTGGTCTCCGGGTTACCGAACATTACACCGATTTTCTCACGCAGCTGATTGATGAAGATGCAGCAGGTGTTGGTCTTGCTGATGGTGCCGGTGAGCTTGCGCAGTGCTTGAGACATCAACCGTGCCTGCAAGCCTACCTTGTTGTCGCCCATATCTCCTTCGATTTCCGCTTTGGGAGTCAATGCCGCCACAGAGTCGATGACAATGATGTCGATAGCGGAAGAACGGATAAGCTGGTCTGCTATTTCCAACGCCTGCTCACCACTGTCTGGTTGGGAAATATACAGATTATCGATATCCACTCCCAGATGAGCCGCATAGAAACGGTCAAAGGCGTGTTCTGCGTCGATGAACGCTGCGATGCCTCCCTGCTTCTGCGCCTCGGCGATAGCGTGGATGGCCAATGTGGTTTTACCGGAAGACTCCGGACCGTAAATCTCGATGATACGTCCTTTGGGATAGCCTCCCACCCCCAGAGCAGCGTTCAGTCCGATGGAGCCCGTGGGGATTACTTCCACATTCTCCACTTGTTCCTCACCCATCTTCATGATGGAACCTTTGCCGAAATTTTTCTGTATCTTGTCCAAGGTTGCCTGAAGTGCCTTCAGCTTTTCGTTGCCTCCCGTAGCCTTGGAGTCTATTGTTTTCTTTGCCATTATTCTATTGCTTTTAAGATTTGCGTAGCGTGTTCTTTCGTCTTGATTTGCTTGGGTAGGAAGATTTTCTCCACCTTTCCTTCTTCGTCAATCAAGAAAGTGGTGCGGAAAGTGCCCATGTACGTTCTGCCATACATCTTCTTCTCGCCCCATACGCCGAACGTCTCCACTAATTTCTTCTCCGTGTCGGCTATGAGTGGGAAGGGCAGTTCGTATTTCTCGATGAAGCGTTGGTGCGTCTTCTCGTCGTTGATGCTCACGCCCACCACTTGATATCCTTTGTCTTGCAACTCCGCATAATGGTCGCGGAAGCTGCACGCCTCGGCTGTGCAGCCGGAGGTAAGGTCTTTGGGATAAAAGTAGAGGACGAGTTTCTTTCCGGCGAAATCGCTCGCTTTCACTTCCTTTCCATTTTGGTCTACTCCCAATATTTCAGGTATTTTATCTCCTATGTTCATCTTTTTTCAGTGTTGAATGTTTAGTGATTAATGTTTAGTGATAGCCAATTAAACATTAAACACTAATCACTAAACATTATTCATTATAGTTCCAAGTCCTCGTTGAATATCTCATGCCAGGGCAGTCCCTGCTTGTTCAGTTGTTCCATGAAGGGATCGGGGTCGAAGTTCTCCACATTCCATACGCCCGGACGTTTCCAAATACCTTTCAAGTACATCATGGCACCAATCATGGCCGGCACTCCCGTGGTATAGCTCACGCCTTGCATACCTGTCTCGAGATACGCCTCGTGGTGGCTGCAGTTGTTGTAGATGTACACTGTTTTCTCTTTCCCGTCTTGCAAACCGCGAATACGACATCCGATACTTGTCTCTCCCTCGTAGTTTGCGCCAAGGTCTTGCGGATTGGGCAGCACGGCCTTGAGGAACTGCAACGGAACGATGTCTATGCCTTGGTATTTGATAGGTTTGATGCTCGCCATGCCAATCTCCTGAATTACTCGGAGGTGGGTAAGGTATTCCTGTCCGAAGGTCATCCAGAACCGTGCCCGCTTGATGGAAGGATAGTTCTTCACAAGGCTTTCCAGCTCTTCGTGGTACATCAGGTAGCTCTCCCTTGGTCCGATATTCGGATAGGTGAGTGGCTTATGTATTTCTAACGCACCCGTCTGCACCCACTTCCCGTTTTCGTAATAGCGGCCTTTCTGAGTGATTTCACGGATGTTGATTTCCGGGTTGAAGTTTGTGGCGAACGCCTTGTGGTGGTTGCCTGCGTTGCAGTCCACGATGTCGAGATACTGTATCTCGTCAAAATGGTGCTTGGCCTCGTAAGCCGTAAAGATGCCGCTTACGCCCGGGTCGAAACCGCAACCGAGGATAGCGGTCAGTCCTGCGTCCTCGAAACGCTTCTTATAGGCCCATTGCCAACTGTACTCGAAGTGTGCCACGTCTTTTGGTTCGTAGTTGGCCGTGTCCAGGTAGCTCACGCCCGTGGCAAGACAAGCGTCCATGATGGTCAGGTCTTGATAAGGCAGCGCAAGGTTCACCACCAAATCCGGCTTGTAGCCGTTGATTAGCTTTACCAGCTCCTCTACGTTGTCCGCATCCACTTGTGCGGTAGACACGTTTTTGTTACCTATCCGTTCTGCGATGGCATCACATTTCGACTTGGTGCGGCTTGCGATGAGGATATGCTCGAACACCTCAGGGTTCTTCGCCATTTTGACTATGGCCACTGTGGCCACGCCACCAGCTCCAATGACTAATACTTTTCCCATATTTTGATCACTTGTTATGTTTCTGTAGTTTGGTATCGCAAAGATAAACAAAAAAACTGAGAAGCTGGGTGAAATGTGGAAGAATAGTTGAAAATGAATGGCGGATTATGTGGTGAATTGTCCGCATAGTTCTGTATAATTTTTTTGCTTGTATTGCATTTTGAGACATGTACCCTGTATCTTTGCGGTCGAATAAATGAAAGGAAATAATATGAGAACAATTGAAGGACATGACGTGAGGATATTCACGGACGACGTGGAGAACTCGGCCATTGAGCAGATTAAGCAGCTGGTGAGTGTGGATACGTTCAGCGACAGCAAGATAAGGATTATGCCTGATGTGCACGCTGGGGCTGGCTGTGTCATCGGTTTCACTGGCGACCTCGGTGACAAGGTGATACCCAACATTGTGGGAGTGGACATAGGCTGTGGTATGTACGTACAGCCATTCAGGTGCGCTGCCGACATTGACTTCCACAAGCTGAACGAATATATCCTTGCCCACATTCCCTCGGGGCGTGACATAAGGACGAACAAGGATGTCTTGGTGCCTGAGAAGTACATGGACGACTACAAAGAGGCGAAGAGTCTGATGCTCAGCCTTCGCTGCTACCGTGAGCTGAAAGAGAACAAGCGTTTGTACAAGGCCATCGGCACGCTTGGCGGCGGAAACCACTTTATCGAGATAGATCGTGACGCTGACGGATTGGCATACATCGTAGTACACACAGGTAGCCGCAACCTCGGTAAGCAGGTGGCACAGATATACCAGAAACTCGCCGTGAAGAACCAGTCGGGATGGGCTGAGCTGATGGAGGAGCAGAACCGAATGATTGCCGAATACAAGGCTGCTGGCAGGAAAGACGAGCTGCA
Organism: Prevotella sp. P5-108; assembly: GCA_963608705.1. Classification (GTDB taxonomy): domain Bacteria; phylum Bacteroidota; class Bacteroidia; order Bacteroidales; family Bacteroidaceae; genus CAVDHB01. The sequence goes on along the minus strand of CAVDHB010000069.1, from coordinate 10,023 downwards.
AGAGGCAATCAGGAAGCTGCATAGCTCATTCAAGATGCGTCCGCCAAAGATTCCTGCCGACCTGTGTTACGTAGAAGGACAGTCGCGTGAAGACTATCTGCACGACATGCGCCTCTGTCAGCGTTGGGCGCAGATAAACCGCCGTATGATAACAGGACTCATCGCTGACCATCTCCGTGAGCAGGGCGTTGTCAAAGAAACGGATGCTGAACTCTCGGCTGAAGCTTTCCAAAGCATACATAATTATATTGGAGCGGACAACATCATCCGCAAGGGTGCCATATCCGCCCGGGAAGGTGAGCGTTGCATCATTCCTTTGAATATGCGTGACGGCTCCTTGATATGCCGAGGAAAAGGTAATGCCGACTGGAACTTCTCCGCTCCTCACGGTGCAGGAAGGTTGATGAGCCGTGCCGAGGCGTTCAAGCAAATAGACTTGGGCGACTACCGATGCTCCATGCAGGGCATATACAGCGAATCGGTCGTGGAGGAGACCAAGGACGAGTCGCCTATGGTCTATAAGCCAGCCGACGAAATCATTGCCAACATCAAAGACACGGCATCCATAGAGACCGTAATAAAACCTGTGTTCAACTTCAAGGCAAAGTGACTATGACTGTGTCAGAGTTATTGCGGCGGCATATACGCCTTGTCAGCCGTTGGGAGTACTGCTCACCAATGGTTGACATGAACTGCTCGGTATATGACAGCTCAGACAACATCATCGCCCCATTGGCAACCTATCATCCAGTAAACGACGCATTGGGAATGGAGGTAGTTGAAGATGACGTAGAAATCACGGAAACAGAACTCACCGCAGGGTTGTTCTGGGAACTGACATACAAGGGAATCTTGAAGGATTGAAGAATGTTCATTAAAAGCTGTCTTGCACATCTGAAAATAAAATATTATCTTCGCAATGTGAACCAATGTAAGCAGCAATCATGGAACGACAGAGGAAACGCTATCCGATAGGGATACAGACATTTTCGGAAATAAGGGAGGAAGACTACTTTTATATAGACAAGACAGAGTACGTCTATCGCATGACGCACTCTGACGCTAAGTATATATTCCTTAGCCGTCCAAGACGGTTCGGCAAGTCGTTGCTTACATCGACTTTGCACAGCTATTTCTCCGGTCGAAAGGACTTGTTCAAGGGCTTGGCTATTGACAAGTTGGAGAAAGACTGGACGGAATATCCTGTGCTTCATTTCGACATGAGCCTTGGCAAGCACATGGATAAGGATGCGCTGACGAGGTATATCGGAAGTCGGTTGGATGAAAACGAGGCCATATATGGCATATCGAACAAGGCGGTGGACTTAAACGACCGTCTGACTAATCTTATAAAAACTGCCTATCAAAAGACAGGCCGCAAAGTGGTGATTCTCATTGACGAGTATGACGCTCCCTTACTTGACGTGGTACATGAGGAAAAGAATTTGCCCGTGCTCCGTGACGTGATGCGTAACTTCTACAGCCCGTTGAAAGGCTGCGACCCTTATTTGCGTTTCGTGTTCCTCACAGGTATCACCAAGTTCTCCCAACTGAGCATCTTCAGCGAGCTGAACAATATCAAGAACATCAGCATGGACGGGGAGTATGCCGCCATCTGTGGAATAACAGAAGATGAAATACTCAGTCAGATGGATCTCGACCTTGAGTTATTCGCCGGAAGACTGAGGCTGACGAAAGAGGAGGCGGTGGAAAGGCTGAAAGAGAACTACGACGGCTATCATTTCACATGGCCGTCTCCCGACATATACAATCCTTTCAGCCTTCTCAACGCTTTATCTGACGGCAAATTCAATTCCTACTGGTTTGGCAGCGGCACTCCCACCTATTTGATAGAGATGTTGAGGAAGTATAAGGTTCTTCCTTCACAGATTGGAATGAAAAAGGCCATGTCCACGGAATTCGACGCTCCAACGGAACGCCTGACAAGCATTGTTCCGTTGATGTATCAGAGTGGATACCTTACTATAAAGGACTGCAACCCTGTCTTTGACAGGTATTTGCTTGACATTCCTAATAAAGAGGTGCGTATCGGCTTGATGAAGAGCTTAATACCTTACTACGTGACTACAGATACCTTGACAGCGACGAATACGATAGTGGACATGGCGGAAGCATTGTATGAGGACGACATGAATGGAGCTTTAGAGCGGTTGCAGACGTTTCTTTCAACAGTACCCTATTGCGACCATACGGACTACGAAGGTCATTACCAGCAGATGCTTTACGTGATATTCAGTCTTCTGGGGCTTTATTGTGATGTGGAGGTTCGCACTCCCCGTGGACGTGTGGACATCGTGCTACGTGCGCCACATACCTTATATGTGATAGAGCTGAAACTCGACAAGAGTGCGGATGTAGCCATGAACCAGATAGACCTGAGGCAATACCCCGAACGCTTCCGCCTGTGCGGTCTGCCTATTGTAAAGGTCGGCATCAACTTTGATGGTGATGCGCATACGTTAGGTGAGTGGCGGATAAGTGCCTTGGAGAATTGAGCGTGTTGTCTTCTTTATTACACCAAATATTAGCAGCAATGATGGAACAGCAGAGGAAACGCTATCCGATAGGGATACAGACATTTTCAAACATACGGGAAGAGGATTATCTTTATATAGATAAGACGGAGTATATCTACCACATGACACACTCCGACGCTTCGTATATCTTTCTGAACCGTCCGAGACGGTTCGGCAAGTCGTTGCTTACATCGACTTTGCACAGCTATTTCTCCGGTCGTAAGGATTTGTTCAAGGGCTTGGTTATAGAGAAGTTGGAGAAAGACTGGACAGAATATCCCGTGCTTCATTTCGACATGAGCCTTGGCAAGCACATGGACAAGGGACATTTGGAGGAATACCTCGGCAACCAGTTGTCAAGACGGGAAGAGGAATATGGGATAATGGCTCCTCTTAAAGGGATAAATGACCGTCTGACCAATCTTATTATGGCTGCCTATCAAAAGACAGGCCGCAAAGTGGTGATTCTCATTGACGAGTACGACGCTCCTTTGCTTGACGTGGTGCATGAGGAAAAGAATTTGCCCGTACTCCGTGACGTGATGCGTAACTTCTACAGCCCGTTGAAAGGGTGCGACCCTTATTTGCGTTTCGTGTTCCTCACAGGTATCACCAAGTTCTCCCAACTGAGCATCTTCAGCGAGCTGAACAATATCAAGAACATCAGCATGGACGGGGAGTATGCCGCCATTTGCGGTATAACAGAAGATGAAATGCTCAGCCAGATGGATCTCGACCTTGAGTTGTTCGCTGGAAGACTGAGGCTGACGAAAGAGGAGGCGATGGAAAGGCTGAAGGAGAACTACGACGGCTATCATTTCACCTGGCCATCACCAGACATATACAATCCTTTCAGCTTTCTCAACGCTTTATCTGACGGCAAGTTCAATTCCTACTGGTTCGGCAGCGGCACTCCCACCTATCTGATAGAGATGCTACAGAAGTATGATGTCGTGCCGCAAGCCATAGGACCGAGAGATGCCGTAGCGTCTTCTTTTGACGCACCCACAGAGCGTATGACGGAAATAACCCCCTTGCTTTATCAAAGCGGATATGTCACGATAACTGATTATGATGACGCGATAGACCTCTACACATTGGACATCCCCAACAAGGAGGTTCGTGTCGGCCTGATGAAGAGCCTTCTTCCCAATTATCTCCATAGATACACAGGCGATGGCCTGACCACGGTGGCTCGCCTGTATAAAGCCTTGTTGCAGGATGATATGGACGGAGCACTGCGTTTGTTGCAGACTTTCTTGTCTACCGTACCCTATTGCGACCACACGGACTACGAGGGTCATTACCAGCAGATGCTGTATGTGATCTTCAGTTTGTTAGGCATTTATTGCGACGTGGAGGTTCGCACACCCCGTGGTCGTGTGGATATCGTGCTACGTGCGCCACATACCTTATATGTGATAGAACTGAAACTTGACAAGAGTGCAGACGTGGCCATGAACCAGATAGACCTGAGACAATATCCCGAACGCTTCCGCCTGTGCGGTCTGCCCATAGTAAAGGTAGGCATCAACTTCGACAGTGATGCGCACACATTAGGGGAGTGGCGGATAATCGCTGATAAATAACCTTCCTCTTGTATCGCAATCTGTGACACCTGGTTCTTACCTTTGCGTTCGTAAATAGAAATGAGGGAAACGAATATGCTTAGAGGAACAACTACATTTAATTAATTCTTTGATATGATGAATATTACAGAAGTTAATAACTCTATCTTGAAGGACTGGAAATTGCGCTCCACAGAGCGTGGTGAAGTCAAGATAGCCTATGACGGGTTGCACAACAAAGGCAAGTTCCAGTATTCGGAGGATGGCTTTTGGAGCCGTGAGCCAAGTGGCGATGAGGAGATGAAATGGAAGAATAGCAAGTTGCGTCTGTTGTTTCTGACTAAGGACTTGAACGATGACGAGGCTTGGGACATTCGGTATGAGACCGGACGGAAGAACGGCACTTCCACTCCGCAGGTTACGGCATTGTTCTGCAAAAACATGATGCGCATTGCGGCAGGGATTAATTCCTTTGCCAACAACAGCCGTTTGGATTACGAAAGTGTGGAAGAAGTACCTTACACTATTTTTGACAATATGACCACGGCGCGAATCAACTGCAAGAAGCAGCCTGGTGGCGGAAGCATAAGTCACAAGCGGTTGAAAACATTCATGGACGTATACGCCGACTTGCTCACAAGGCAGATTATCAATCTCGATGCCAATGTGATAGTATGCTGTGGGGGAAGCAGCCTGATAAAGGATTTCGTGGCGGCACATTGCTACACCGACCTTGTGAAGAAGAACGACTGGGTGTATGTGTCGCCGTCAACAGGCAAGATAGTCATCGACTCATACCATCTGTCATACCACTTTATTACTGAGGAGGACTTCTACAATCAGATGATGACGGCATTGATGGAGGCAGGAGTGAAGATAAGATGAAATCTGTAAAGCGGTATTTTGAAATTTCTTTTGTCTTGTACCGCAAATTGAAACAGGTGCCACTTACCTTTGCATCAGAAATTAAAACAGATAAGATATGAAGTTAGCAGAAGCATTGAGTATCAGAGCCGACTTGCAGAAAAAGGTCGAGCAGTTGAAAGAACGGATCAATGACAGCTCCAAGGTTCAAGAAGGCGACACGCCTACAGAGAACGTCGATGAGCTGTTCGGGGAACTTCAAGAAACTCTGTCCGCCCTTGAGGACATCATATTTCGCATAAACGCCACCAATATGCAAGTGGTACACGACGGTGAAAGCATCACAAAACTTATCGCAAGGCGTGACGTACTGTCAATGCGTGTGTCTATCATGAAAGGTGTTCTTGGCCATGTGACAGACAACGGCGACCGTTTCAGCCGTAACGAGATAAAGTATGTGCGTACTGTCGATGTGAAGGAGTTGCGGAAGAAAGCCGACTCATACGCAAAGCAGTTGCGTGAACTTGACCTGAAAATACAACAACTGAACTGGATGTTTGACTTGGTTTGACAGGTCGATATCCGAGGAATAGTTCCCGTAAAGACAGTGGAGGCAAGCGATCTGGCGACAGGTCATATTCTCTCATCTTATGTCTAAGGAAAGGAAAGCTGATTCACCGTGCATCCAACGCACTGTGCACAAGCGCACCTTGCATACGACCGAGAGGGGTCTTACAGTGCATTACCATTGCCGGCTGTGTGGCGGAACGAGGGTGGGTAGAGGGACATTTATGACTGTTTGCACATATCTCATCAAATATTAAGAGGAATCCACGAAATCTTGTGAGAAACTTGTCGCAAAGAAATAAAATTTGTATTTTTGCGCAAGTTTGCAAGTCAAACGATGTGTGCGCACAGACAACGCCGTTAGGAAAGTCGAATCTGGTAAATTTAATGATCCTAAGAACGAGCGGAAATAGTCTGAGCGAATTCACGCCTGCATAAGGTGTGGATTCCTCTTTCGTATTTTCCTTCTTAGAGGTTTTACCAGAGCCTGACTTTCGGAAAGTGTGGATGTGGGAATCCACGCCTCTTTTAACGTATCCTGCGTCGCTCTCATAAATGGTACTGGTAAAATGTAAATAACATCAACTGAAAGGAATCTATGAGCAAAGTGTTTCAAGTAAAGCCGAAGCGCATCAAGCGCACCAACGGCACGGTTCTCACTCCCGAAATGGTAGTGACGGTAACGACAGCTCAACACACTAATTCTCCGTTCAATAACGGAGCGAAGGAAGTGCAAGAAGCGTATATGCGGATTTATGCTTTCGATTATAAGAAGGCATGCTGCAATGTGAATGATTTTGAGTTTAAGAAGTTGGATTAATTCAATACAATATGATAAATAAACTAAATGAAGCAGCTAAAATAGCCGAAAAAGTTGGAGATGCTGCACAAAAGGCTGCTCCTGTCATTCAAACGATTATTTCCTCTTTGGAAACAATCTTTGAAACTTTAGGAAAAAGTTGGGATAAAATCTCACAGGTCGCTCCTTCGGCAAATGTCAATAAGGTACAAAAAGATTTCTTGAACAAAGAAGGGTTGGTGACTATTGCAAAGGAGAATCGTGTACCTGATGCAAATGAGGTTTGCGTAATGAAAAAAGATGACGAGGATGGTAAAGGCTATATCGTTTATATTGCTTACGCAAAAGACCGTGAGTTATTGCCTATGGAGCAAAACAAGTATGTCATTATTATGTGCGAAGGATTAAGCAGAGACTTATTGTCTTTGTTTTCAGATAAACAACTAATTATTTTAAAGTGATGAGTATATTCTCTTCTATTTCTAGTGCATTGAGAACTTTCTTTGAGTATGTAAAACATATAGTAAGAAAGGTTATACATGGTGTCTTGAATTTCTTCAGACATGTGGTAGGCTATTTTAAAGACTTGCATTTACGGCGGGAACGAGATACGCCTTTTATCATGGATTCGGAGCAACTCAAAAACATGATACATAATGCTCCCGTGGAGGATGTGGGTATTTTCGCTGGTGTATATAATGAAGATACCAATACAATCGAACAAGGTCAAATGCTTCAGGCTGATCAATTGGATCAGAAAACTCAAGAAATACTGGATAAAGGTCAAAACGGATTAGTTGTACTACAATAAATAGAAATAAATCATGAGTAATACTTTGTTACTAACAGGAGTAATATCTGTAGTGGTAATTGCTGGTGGATTGGCTTTATATTATGCCAATAAAAAGAAGCGGTCTGTTGTTTCTATTGCAGATGTGCAAGAAGAGAATGTGGATGGACAAATCACATTAAATGATGTGGTGGGTGTTTTCAAGCAGTTGAAACTTCAAAAGAGAAAAGATACTCCCTTTATAACAAACGGATTAAATGTGTTTAATCATGCAGTGTCTCCTGCTGAGAAACTTCAGAAAGAAGGGTATCACAGTATATTATTAGGAGTGTACAATGAATCAATCGATACTCTTAACTTCTGTAAAGTTATTCATTGTAAATCATTTGATGAGAAACTTGCAGAAGTGTTACAAAAAGGTGCAAATGGATTAGTTGTGTTACAATGATCGGCTTGGTTTTTAAAGTGGCTTTGGCTGCTCTTACATTGGGGCCTATAGCAGGATTAGCAGTAGCTGCTGTCTACTACATAAAAGGAATTATTGATAAAAGGACTGTTGCTGAAGAAGTTGGTCAACGAGTTGACAACTCTTTTCGGGCTCAGATTCTGGAGTGTAAACGTAATAGTGTGAAAGTGGGTATCTTTGATGAAGAAGACAATCATATTCAGAATATATCACTACAATCTGAGGCTGGAATTTCTTCTGAATTAGAACCTGGAACTGAAATATATGTATAAAGATTTTAGGTGTGATTGCATATAAAATTGACAATATTCCAAGTCAGACTGTGACATTTCTACAACAGTTTGAAAGTGAATTCAGAGAGCAGATAAAGTCTTTGCTTAACACAGAGGACTTTAGGATATTACAAGTGAATATGGCTTTGTCTGTGATTTCTTGTAAATCTGGTGAACCAATGTACAATCTTGAGAGCAACGCTTCTTTTTCCATTCATCAGAGCAATGCTTTGATGGGGAAAATCACAGATTATTTGACTCATCGGGAAAAGGAATTCCAAGCATGTTTCCCTGACAATGCTTGTCTTGATATACATTTGAATTTTAAAGAAGTGGAGCGTGATAAAGAGCAAAATAAGGATAATGATTTGACCTTTATTCCTGTTACTCCGAAGTATTCATTTGAGCAGGTTATATTGCCTGCTGATTTGAAAACTGAGATAGAAGATGCGTTAAACATCATCCAGTACCAGAATTTGATATACAAAGTATGGGGATTTGAGAAAGTAGATCCTGTTCCTAAAAGTGTTTTGAACTTTTATGGTCCTCCTGGTACAGGAAAAACTATGTGTGCGCATGCAATCGCAAGTAAATTAGGTAAGAAACTTCTGGCTCTCAATTATGCTGAGATTGAATCAAAATATGTGGGTGAAGCTCCGAAGAATTTGATGAAGGCATTCGAAACGGCAAAGAAGGAAGACTGTGTGTTGTTCTTTGATGAGGCCGATTCTTTTCTTGGAAAACGCATTCAGAATGTGACTCAAGGAGCAGATCAGGCTTTGAACTCTTTAAGAAGTCAGATGTTGATTTTATTAGAGGAGTATTCAGGAGTGGTCATCTTCGCTACAAATCTTGTCTCAAACTTTGACAAGGCGTTTGAATCTCGTATTCTTAAACATTTGAAGTTTGACTTGCCCAATGCAGAGGCTCGTAAGGCCATTATAAAATCAATGATCCCAAGTGGTGTTCCTTTAGAACATCCTATTACAGATGAAGAGTATGATGCCCTTAGTGCGTCTACGGATGGTCTGGCTGGTCGTGAAATTAAGAATGCCATACTTGAAACTCTCATAACGAAAGCTTCTCGAGAAAAAGAACATGCCGTATTCACTTATGAGGACTTCAAGAAGTCTTTTGAACATCGTCAGGAAATGCTGACTAATTTGAAAGAAGAGGAAGGTAAGGAGAAGAAAGAAAAGATTCTCCGAGCTTTTAAAAAACAGGCTAAGGAGAATACTCTTCTAAAGGATAAGGAAAGTGTCGATTCTGTAGGAGTAGTGGATAAAGAAGAGACTCCTAATAATGTAACTAAATAAGGGATTGGAAATGTACAAGAAAACTATTGATGAAGCAGTGGCCGTTATAACGGCCAAAACTGCTTTCTTCTTTGCGAAATGTGATGGTGATTATGATATGAGGGAGAAGAATTTCATTCATAATTATCTTCACTTGTTAGTAGAGAATCAGCTTATAAGCGAAGAAGTTCAACTTGAAATTAAAGATATAGAGAATCAAAACTTAAATATAGATTCTATTATCTCTGAAACCAAAGAATTGATTGTAACGATGAGTGATTCTGATAAAGAGAAAACAATTGATGGCTTAAGCAATGTGATTAAAGCGGTCATCAATGCTGACAATGTGCTTGAGGAGAACGAAGTTGAGAATTTTGAAAAGTGGAAAGAAACTTTAAAAATCTGATTTAATGGAGAGAAATCTGAGTCAGGATATAATTAAGATGTTATCTGCCGTGAAGAGTCTATTTCATCAAATAGACTCTACCATGGAGCAGATGGATTGTTTTAATTTGTTTTCTTGCTTATTGAAAGAGAAAGATGAAGTACGGCTTCATTCTCGTTTTTTGTCAAGCTCATTAGATCCGAAAGGTAAGCATAATATGGGTAAATTGCCGCTGCAATTATTTCTAAAGGCGATTAATAGTAAAATGAAAGTCGAAAAGGACGTTGAAGTTTATCCTTCATCCTCCTGTTGGACTGAATATAAGCATATTGATATATTCATAATAGATAGAAAACAACAAAAGGCGTTGATTTTAGAAAATAAGATTGGGGCAAAAGATGGGGAAAAACAATTAGATGGGTATTTTAATCATTGTATATTATTTAATCGTTGTATATTTGCATAAAGTTTCAACATCAG
>CAVDHB010000068.1:0-131378 GCA_963608705.1 Prevotella sp. P5-108 | reverse complement strand
CAATCGTACCACTAATCAACATTGTTTAGGTAGAGACGCGATTTATCGCGTCTCCGCTTTTCATAGTGTAATCACAGATACAAGTCATCACAGATGAATGTGGAGACGTGATGAATCGCGTCTCTACTAGTTTAGTCGTTATATTGCAATGTGCAAACCAGGAGAGTGGTATGTTTGCGGATAATCATTTTTTACATAAGCATAGTGGCAGAAGCCGCTTAGCCGATATGTTGAATTTTTAACGGACTATTGACATTGAAACTCACCGTGCAATTTTCACCAAGCGGTGAGTAATGACTCCTTATTCACCGTGTTTGACTCTATGTAATGAAGAGGTTGGATTGGAGAGTATAAGGTTTTCTCAATGTGACTTACCTTTTTCCTGTCTTATAAATGGAAAATTATACACATTGTAAATCTTCTTCTCTGTATGTGCTTTATGAAGGAAAATGGACGATAAAGTGAAGGACTAATGTACAATGCAGGCTTATCTCAAGTGATTTTATATTGTTTAGTGTAGGTTAAATGTAGGTAAACCGCCCTTCCTACATAGAGCTATCATTCTAATATACAGTATTTATGAGCGATTTATGTAGGTGCGTAGGTAAATTCACGAAAAAACTTTTGGCAGGATGGGGATATTATGTTTAATAAGAAAATTTGTGTGTCTGTATTTTCTAAAATGATTACCCGAAAACATACCACCATCCTATCTTATACAATATCAAACGACCGTATAGACTCATTTATTATAGGTAGTGGCAAAACTCACTGCATGACGAGTCGCTTCCTACTGATTGGTGGTACGATTACGGATAATCATACTCTAAGATACTATGTAGGCAATGTATGCAAAACAGTAATGGATGCTTATCCACTGGATTTCATCTCTTATGTACAAGAGTCTGACAAGGTAATATCCCAAGAATCTGTCTATGCACATCTTTATCATTATCTAATCTTGCCTATATAGAAATAAAGCGTTATCTTCGCAGGACAAACAGAATATTGTAAGCAGTCATGGAACCACAGCGAAAACGCTATCCCATAGGAATACAGACATTTGAGGAGATAAGAGAGGACAATTATCTGTATATTGACAAGACGACGTATGTCTACCATATGACACACGCTGATGCCTCGTATATCTTTCTCAACCGTCCCCGACGGTTCGGAAAGTCTCTCCTCACCTCCACTCTCCACTGCTATTTCTCCGGACGCAAAGACCTGTTCAAGGGACTGGCCATCGAGAAACTGGAAAAAGACTGGACTGAATACCCCGTGCTGCACTTTGACATGAGCCTTGGGAAACACATGGACAAAGAAAAACTGACGAGATATATTGAAAGCCAATTAGAAAGAAACGAGAAACTCTTAGGAATATCTCAACAAGGCGTTGATGCCAATATACGACTTACAAACCTAATTATTTCCGCTTATCAAAAGACCGGACGCAAGGTGGTCATCCTCATCGACGAGTACGACGCCCCATTGCTGGACGTGGTGCATGAGGAGAAGAACCTTCCGATACTCCGGGATGTGATGCGCAACTTCTATAGTCCGCTCAAAGGATGTGACCCTTATTTGCGCTTCGTGTTCCTTACCGGCATCACCAAGTTCTCTCAGCAGAGTATCTTCAGTGGGCTGAACAATATTGACAATATCAGCATGGACGAGGAATACGCCGCCATCTGCGGCATCACCGAGGAGGAGATGCGCACCCAGATGAAGGAAGACATCGGACTGCTGGCCACCAAGCAGAAGCAGACAATAGAGCAAATAATGGCGAGACTCAAAGAGAATTATGACGGCTATCACTTCACATGGCCTTCGCCTGACATCTACAATCCCTACAGTCTGCTAAACGCCTTGGCTAAAGGGAAAATAGACTCCTACTGGTTCGGAAGTGGCACGCCCACCTACCTGATTGAGATGCTGTGGAAATACCAGGTACAGCCACAGCAGCTGACAGGAATGAGATGTCCCGTAGACGCTTTCGATGCCCCTACGGAAAGACTGACAGACATTACTCCCTTGTTGTACCAGAGCGGCTACTCGACCATCAAAGGATATTCCCCCATCACGGAGCTGTACACCTTGGGACTACCCAACAAGGAGGTGCGCATCGGATTGCTGAAGAACCTGCTTCCCAATTACGTGGACAGATACAAAAACGAGGGGCTTACCACCATCGGACTTATGTATGAGTGCATTTACAATGAGGATATGGACGGAGCATTGAAGTTATTACAGACATTCCTCTCCACCGTTCCCTACTGCGACCACACGGACTACGAAGGACATTACCAGCAGATGCTCTACGTCATCTTCAGCCTGTTCGGGATGTACTGTGACGTGGAAGTCCGCACACCTCGTGGAAGGGTGGACATTGTAATGCGCACACTTCACGCCTTGTACATTATAGAACTGAAACTTGACAAGAACGCTGAGACGGCCATGCACCAGATTGACCTGAAACAGTATCCCGAACGTTTCCGCCTGTGCGGACAGCCCATCGTGAAAGTCGGCATCAACTTTGACCGTGCCACGCATTCCTTGGAAGACTGGAATATCAGTGCATTGTAATTCAAAACAGACATTCCTCAACTGAGAAGGCAGTCTCTGGACTGTCATCGAAATAATCACGAAAAAGAATTGGACACATGAACACAAATGAGTTTCTTCCGTTGTTTTCCAAAGCGTTGAAGGAAGGAAACAAGTATAAAGGAACACCCACACAATGTTTCTTCCAGATAGCGTTTGATAAAAAGGGAGCGTTCGTCTCCGTAGTGGACGAACAAGGACACGAAATACATCCTGACCACCGTCTCTACGGAGGACATGAACTCGCCACACTTCAGACACTGGACAAAATACGTGAAGAAACTGCCATGAAAATAGCATGGGATGACGAGCCTGAGAGAATCCATCTGCGAGACTATCCTTTTTTGATGTACGAGCTGTGGCATTGCAAGAATCTGAGGGGAGAAGACGGTACACTCCTTACTGTTTCCACCAATCAAGCCAAGACATTATTGACCATCGTGAAAGAAGACAAGCAGCTTCACACAGCGGTAAAAGTAGAAGGAGATTTCGGAGTGACAGCCGACTTCCATCTTCTTTCCGACACCTTCGTCTTGGTCAATCACACCATCTACCCCATTCCTTCACTGGGAAGCAACTATGAGATGCTTCCTTGTTTCGTATCCACCCTGCCCGAAAACCTGTTGGAACGCTTTTTCGCTGTCTTCTACTCCTATATACAGCACACCGAATTAGCCTATGAGGATTATGAGGTTGAATGGTCTGACCAAACGGTCGAGGCTATCCCCACCTTGGTATTCGAGAAAGTGGATGTAGACAACGCACTTTACCTGCGACTGACACACACCGTACCGGGGACGGACTTTGATTTCTTGAAGCGTTTCTCTCCACAATACACAGCCACCGTCACCGCAGAGCATAAAGTGCAACTACGGCCTATCGTTTACGACCAGAAAGACAATGACGTGGAACGGCTACTCAAACAAATCACGTATTACGCACCCGCCAAGCTGAAAAAAGAGGTGTATGAAGAAGACGGACTTTTCATCATCCCCCAGTCAGTAGCGGGTCCGTTCCTGCTCCACTCGCTGCCGCAACTTATCCACGACTACCAACTCCTCGGTGCCGACAAGCTGAAGGAATATAAGGTAAAGGCAGTCCAGCCTTCATTACAAGTGAGATTAGGCTCCGGCATCGACTTTCTCGAAGGAGACGCCAATGTAACATTAGGAGAAGAGACATTCTCACTCGCCACCTTCCTGCAACAATACCGAAAACAACGCTATATCACGCTGTCAGATGGCAACCGCGCCCTTATTGACGACAGCTACGTGCGGAAGTTGGAACGCATTTTCCATAAGAACAAGGGAAAGAAAGACTTCAAAGTCTCTTTCTTCGACTTGCCAGACATAGAAGACCTGCTCAACGAGCAACTGGAAGGAACTGCCTTCAAGCGTCACCGAGCTATTTACGAGGGATTCGGCAAACTGAAAAGCCAACGTCTGAGCCTCAAACAGGTGAAAGCCTCCCTTCGTCCCTATCAGACGGAAGGCGTAAAGTGGATGAACTATCTCTACCAAAACGACCTTGGAGGCTGTTTGGCAGACGACATGGGATTAGGAAAGACCCTGCAAGCCATCTCCCTGCTGGCTCTGCACGCAGCGGACACGGAACTACCCTCGCTTATCGTGATGCCCCGGAGCCTGTTGTTCAACTGGCAAAACGAATTGCAGCGTTTCGCTCCGCAACTTTCCGTCTACACCTATTATGCCACCAACCGAGACATTACCGAAGCGGAGAAAGCCCAAGTGATACTCACCACTTACGCCATGGTGCGCAATGACGTGGAAATCTTCTCCAAAGCGACATTCAATATGGTCATCCTTGATGAGTCACAAGCCATCAAGAATGTGGGAGCGCAAGTCACCCAAGCTGTCTATCTACTGCACTCAAAGCACCGATTCGCACTCAGCGGCACCCCTGTGGAGAACAACCTCACAGAACTTTACTCCCTGTTCCGATTCCTGAACCCGGCCATGTTCGGCTCTTTGGAAGACTTCAACAATCAATACACCTACCCTATCCAGAAGAACAATGACAAAGACGCACTCCATAGTCTCCGCACCAAGATTTACCCCTTCATGCTACGAAGGCTGAAAAAGGAAGTGCTGAAAGACCTTCCCGACCGCATAGAGCAAACCATCTACGTGGACATGGAACCAGAGCAGGCCAAATTCTACGAGCAACGGCGGCACTATTTCTACGAACAGGTACAACGCACCATCGCCCGAGACGGGGTGAACAAGTCGCAGTTCATCATGTTCCAGGCATTGAGTGAACTCCGCCGCATCGCTTCCGTACCCGAAAGCCTCAGCGACGGACGATTGCAGTCACCAAAAATCGAGCAACTGATGGATAACCTGAACGAGGCTGTCAGCAACGGACACAAGGTGGTGGTGTTCTTCAACTTCATCGCAGGTATTGAGATTGTGGGAGAAAAGCTGGATGCCATGGGTATAGACTATGTGTGCATGACCGGCTCCACCAGAGACCGCCAGAGCCTTGTGGAGCGTTTTCAAAATGACAGCCACTGTAAAGTATTCCTCATGACGCTGAAAACGGGAGGAGTGGGTCTGAACTTAGTGGCCGCTGACACCGTTTTCATCGTGGAACCGTGGTGGAACAAATCTGCCGAAGAGCAAGCCGTAAACCGTCTGCACCGTATCGGACAAAAGTCAAAAGTGCTGAGCTATTCCATGATTACCCGTGGCACCATTGAAGAGAAGATACAACTGTTGCAGCAGCAAAAGGCCGAATTGCTTTCCGGGCTGATAAGCAGTGACTCTTCCTCCACCAAACAACTGACAGAAGAAGACATACGTTTCATTTTAGGATAAAAAGAAATGGCAACTAAGAACACACAAAAGAGGACACTATATGCAGTTGACAAACAACTGTTTAAACGCTATAAAGACCAATACCAGAATTTCACAATAGACCAACTGAAAATCTTATGTGAACCATTTGCCTCCCTATTAAAAACGGTTCCCTTGTCTTACAACGACAAGGAGGGAAACAAACCTCTTTGCGAATGCCGTCCGGTGAATGCCTATCTCACATTCAGCGGAAACAAGCCCAAGAGAATCTATGTTTCCCTGCTTGCCTTCTTCATGGCCGACAACAGGAACCTGATTGTGTACATCGACGCATTGCCAGACAAGGACAAGCAAGTTTGGAAATTCATCGCAGATTACGGAATAATCAGTGAAAAGACTTTTGCACGTATCACTGGACGCAAATTCTACAAAAGTGATTACTTCTGGAGCTATTATTACAATTTTAAAGACATAGACAAGGCATTGTGGCTTTTCTCCAACCTGTATGTAGAAAACTACAAACTCGGCCACAAAAAATTTTTCTCCGTTTTCCCAGCTATAATACGTCCGGTCGCTTTCTCCTATTTCCATCCGCAAGCGTCCCAACCTATCTCCCCGCAAGAGTTGCCGTCCGGGAAACTGCACGTGGTGACAGACTCGGAGCAGCGCATCTTCCCTCTGTTCATGACCATTCAAACACTGTTCAAGGCACAGAAACTGGCATTGAGTAAAACCGGGAAGCTCCTCAAGGCCCATCTAAACATAGCCAAGAAGCAACTGGAGATACAAGAGTATTTTCCTCAGTCCTCTTATCCGGAGCAGACCTCGTTGCATTCCGCCTTCCTGTTGCTGCCGCTGTTAAATTACTTTGAAGGAGGATATGACATTGGCTCTTGTTCCATCCCCATGCATATAAAGAACGCAGTGAAAGAGTTCCTTCTCTATGCAGACACAATGCTTCCCTCTATACTGCCCCATCTGAAAGGACTAAGACAGCCTAAAAACAATGACCTTTCCCACATAGGAAATACCCTACTGGAAGTCCTTGGCGAATGCTCCGACGGATGGTTGTCCGTGGAGGATATTATCCTTAAGATGAAAAGTCTCAAACACGACTATAACTTCTTTACTTTCTACAATCCCGATGAGTTTTTACGACTGGACATACAGAACAAGAAAACGGAAGAGGATTGCGAATATGAAGAGTGCATGAATGAACTTTTCGTGCCTTTCCTGAAGACGATATTGTTTGTCCTCAACGCCTTGGGCGCACTGGACATAGCCTTTACCGACCCCCAAAAATTGGATGTCTCCTACGTGGATTCTTTACGGTATGTCCGCCTGACCGCTTTCGGAAGTTTCGTGACGGATAAGACCTCGGACTATAAGCCTGTGAGTCTGACGCAAAAGAAATACTACGAACTGGACACGGCACATCTTTTCCTAAGAGTACTCGGAGAGGAAAACCCGTACAAGGCCATACTTGACGACATAGCTGTTCCCGTGGGACAAAACCGCTATAAAGTATCCGAGTACAGTATGCTGAGAAACTGCGTCAACGAAGCGGACTTAAAGGGAAAGATAAACAGTTTCGCCTGTATCGCCGGGAAAGACATGCCCGAAGTGTGGAATGAGTTCTTCACCTCGCTCATCAGCAAATGCAACCCGCTGACAAGGATTCTGCAGACCCGTTACACCCTGTACAAGGTGAATAAAGACGACAAGGAGCTGATACGACTGCTCGTGACAGACGAGTTTCTGAAAAGCCATATGCTTCGAGCCGAAGGTTACATTCTCTTAATCGAGAAGAAATCTGTGGCCGACGTAATCAAGCGACTTAAACAATTCGGATATATATTGACTGAATAATAAGATGATGAACCAAACCAGCAAAACCGCACAAAAGAGCATCACTATCAATGACATGACCTCGGGTTCCCCGGCCCGTCACATCCTCCAGTTCGCCCTGCCACTCATCGGAGGGTATCTGCTGCAACAACTCTACCTCATCATCGACGCAGCCATCGTGGGACAGTTTCTCGGCGTGAAAGCCCTTGCCGCCGTGGGTGCGAGTACTTCCGTCATGTTTCTCATCATGGGATTCTGCAACGGCTGCTGCTGCGGATTCGGCATTCCCGTGGCGCAACGTTTCGGAGCGAAAGACTATACCAATATGCGAGCCTTCGCCGCCAACGCCATCAAAGTGTCGCTTATCATCGGAGTGCTGATTATGCTTATCACCACCACACTATGCACTCCCATACTGCGAATGGTACAAACGCCTCCAGACATATTCAAAGACGCCTGGACGTTCTTGTTCATCATCTTCATCGGGATTCCTTTCACGTTCTTCTACAACCTGTTAGCCTCTCTCATGAGAGCGTTAGGCGACAGCAAGACTCCTTTTTTCTTCCTCATCATGTCTTCCGTGCTGAACATCATCATCGATGTGCTGCTCCTTATCGGACTGAGAATGGGAGTAGAAGCCGCCGGTATCGCCACTGTCACCTCGCAAGCGTTCTCCGGCCTGTGCTGTTTTTACTATATGCGGAAGAAGATACCCTTGCTTACACCCGACAAAAAAGAAAGCCGGTTACAAGCGGACAAAATAAAGGTATTGCTGAACAACGGCGTGCCGATGGGGCTTCAGTTCTCCATCACTGGTATCGGTGTCATCATGCTGCAAAGCGCCAACAACGCCTTGGGGACACTCTATGTGGCCACGTTCACCGTCACCCTACGTATTAAATATTTCTTCACTTGTGTGTTTGAGAATATAGGAGTGGCGATGGCCACTTACTGCGGCCAGAATCTCGGAGCGAGAAAAGTGGAACGTATCGCCAAGGGAATCAAAGCCTCCATCAAGATGATGTTGATTTATTTCGTCTTCACGTTCCTCGTCATCTTCCCCTTTACCAAAGAAATGGCTTTGATGTTTGTCAACGCAAACGAGACACAGATACTGGACCTCTCCGAGCTTTATATGCGCATCTCCCTCTACTTCTACCCCATCTTAGGATTGCTCACCATCTTCCGCTATAGCATACAAGGCATGGGATACAGCAAATTGGCGATGACTTCCGGCGTATGCGAGATGGTGGCACGCTGTGCGATAAGTCTTTGGCTCATACCCGCCACCCATTTCCTCGGTGTGTGTTACGCAGACCCGGCCGCATGGATAGCCGCCGACTTGTTTTTGATTCCCACCTGCATCTACGTGTACCACCACTTGAAACGACTCTATCTGCATTAGTCAGTCCTTCTCCTTCGCATCCAACAAGTTGTCGTTTGTCAGGATATACCAGGACAGCAACATGGGAAGAATACCTAACAGAAGAATGAAACGGAAATATTTGGCGTAGCCGAAGATTTCCTGCAACTGCCCCGACAGGATGGTGCAGACACACAGCCCCAACGACATGACGGACATACAGATGGCTGAACTCATCACCTTGTGCCGCCGACAGATACAACGAGTGAAGAAACGGAAGAACAAGGCCAATCCCATTCCCTTGCACAGCTCTCCGAACCACACAAGAGAAGAAACAGCCATCAACCCTCGTATGCTGAACTCACTGATACTCCAGTAGGCCACGCCTTGCAGAAAGAAAGCGAAGGTCAAGGGCAGAAAGCACCGTTTCATCACGAACCTGTCCAACATCCAACGTCCTGCGGCGAACCCCACGAACACTCCCAAAGGCGCCAATGTCCCCAAAGTCAGCCCCACTTCCTGCAACGACAAATCCGCACCACCCTTTACGGCAGGGTCTATCATGAACAACGGCCCTATCTTCCAAAGGAAAGACTCTGTCATGCGAAAGAAGAACAGGAAACAGAGGATGGAACATAAATGCGGCTGGGTGAAGAACTGGCGAAAAGCCTGCCACGACTCCTGACGGACGACACGCCCCGACACACTCACTTTCGGACGGACCACACGAGGCTGCCAGCAAAGATGAGACAACGTGACCACCGCCAACAAGACGCCGAAAGCAAGCAATGTGTTCGTCCACGCCTTAGGCACGTTCCGGGTATAGACCTCCATCACTCCGGCCATGATGATGAAAGTGCCTTGCGCCAGTATCAGCACGAACCGGAAAGAAAATGAGCGGAGCCGAATCAGCACCGGCGCCACGGACGGAAGAATGGACGTTCCATAATAATTGTTCGCCGCTATGCCATGCAAGATAGCCAGTGCCGACATTATGCCCAGCCATAACAGACTCCATGCGAAAAAATAGCGGGAAGTAATGCTGAACGCCAAGGCGAACACCGTAAAACAGATAAGTGCCTGTATGCACACAAGCCCCTTCCGGCTTCCTTTCATCATACGGAGGAAAGGAAACAGCAGCGGCTCCACTATCAACGGCAGGTAAAAGAGAGAGGTGAAGAAGGTAATGTCCACATTCTGCACCCCCAATCTCTTGTACATCAGCACGCACAAGATATTAAGCACCACGTAAGGCAACGCGTCGGCTATGTACAGCCCCGGCAGCCACCTCTCCGAATGTCTTGTCTCTGGCCTGTCCATACTATCTATACCACCGCTCCAGTTCCGCTCCTTTAAAATAATGAAGTAATATTTCCTTATAGGGATATCCCTTGTCCGCCATCACAGCTCCGCCGATTTGGCAAAATCCCACGCCATGCCCCCATCCGGCGCCTGTCAGCACAAACACCTCCGGCACAGTACCGCCTTTGGGGATTTCCTTGTCCACCACGAAAGCGGAGCTAAGCAAGTGCGAAGGAGACAGCGTACGTCTGATTTCCAGCTCTTTCCCTATGACCAGCGTTTTCTTCGTACCCTGTATTTTAAGACGGACAATTCTTCCAGAGCCCCCTCTTTCCAGTGGAACAAGGTCTAAGACATCACCCACATCCTGTCCCTGTTTCTCCATTATCAGTTTCCTGATTTCCTCCTGCGACAGCCTTACCTTCCATCGGTAAAAGTCTGGAGTCTCTTGGTCGTAGTCATTCAGCACTTTGGAAAGCACCCTGCGGTCTTTACTTGCGCAGAAAGCCTCCGGCGAGCTTCGAATCCACCGTTCCGCCACTTCCTCGCACCGCAAATCGGGCAAGTCGCCGCCTTCTGCCGCACAACGCACCGGCTGCAAATAAGGCACACTCTTGTCATCCCAACATGCGTCATAAGCCTCGCTCACCCCACCGCAACTTTTAGAAAAACGAGCGTCGCAGATGGCTCCTTGATAAGTCAGCACCTCGCCTCTTGTAGCCTTGATGGCAGCCTCGACCGCCGGATTGGTTTCACGAGTGATACCCTGGTACCGCTGACAATGGTCGTCGGCACACACATCAAAACGGGTATGCGCCGAGCGTCCGTACCAACGATTTATGAAGACCACGCCGTCTTTCTCCACGGCGGATGCCTTATAAGAGGTATCAGTTTCCACTGACTCCGCATGTTCCTCCCGTGCCTGCATCTGCGAGATGACCCAACTGCGAGAGATGACCGCATGCGCTTTCAAGTATTCCTCTCCGGCGTCCGCACTCATCTCCGAAGAGATGACACTGGTCAGATACCATTCCACGGGCAAGACATTGACCGCCGCAATCTTCCCGTCCTCGACTATCAGTCGTAACGCTCCCTTGAAGACTTGCGTCTCTTCCCGTTCCCAATGGAAGCCAATCCCGATGGTCACGTGGTAAAGCGTGAGCGCGCAATCCTCCGACAAGGGTTCGAAGAAGACCTCCTCAAAGACCTGTCCCGCCCACTGAATCTTCCCGTCCGGCAAGAGCGTGGCCTTTTGTCTGCCCGTTATCTGCCGGTCTCCACATACGTACAGACCGTTGAACTCGAACTCCACTTCTTTTGCGTGAAGGATGCCCACTTGGATATGAGGCTCCCGCCTTTCCTTATTCTCTTGCGTTTGATTTACCATATGCGTAATCCGTTTATGCAAAGTTAAGAAGTTTATGGAAATAACGCCTCCTTTTGAAAACGCTTTTAGAATATTTTCGGTCTTTCGTCCTCATCTTTGAAAAGCGAAGACGGCCTATTTTGGAAAAAAGAAGAGAGAAATAGCCGATATGTCATTTTTTTTCTCTACCTTTGGAGACGAAACAGACAATCATCTTTTTGAATATGGAAAATCATAGTTTTGTTAGCATCGCCGGACTGTCGAAAGAAGATATTCTCTATCGGCTCCGTATGGCGGAAGAGTTTGAGAAATATCCCAACCGAAAGATTTTAGAAGGAAAAGTCGTGGCTACCTTGTTTTTTGAACCCTCCACACGCACACGCCTCAGTTTCGAGACCGCCGCAAACCGTCTCGGCGCCAGGGTCATCGGTTTCTCCGACCCCAAGGCGACCAGCACCTCCAAAGGCGAATCCCTGAAAGACACCATCATGATGGTAAGCAACTACGCGGATGTGATCGTCATGCGTCATTACCTGGAAGGAGCCGCGCGCTATGCCAGCGAAGTCTCCCCTGTCCCCATTGTGAACGCCGGAGACGGCGCCAACCAGCATCCCTCGCAAACCATGCTCGACTTATACAGCATCTATAAGACCCAGGGAACCCTGGAAAATCTGCACATCTACATGGTAGGAGACTTGAAATACGGACGCACGGTGCACTCTCTGCTGATGGCCATGCGGTTCTTCAACCCTATCTTCCATTTCATCGCTCCGAAAGAGCTGGACATGCCGGAGGAATACAAACTCTTCTGCAAGGAGAACCACATCAAATACGTGGAACATGAAGACTTCACGGCAGAAAGCATACAGGACGCGGACATCCTCTACATGACCCGTGTGCAAAAAGAGCGTTTCACCGACCTCATGGAATACGAGCGAGTGAAAAACGTCTATATCCTTCACCGTGACATGCTGGAGAAGACAAAGCCGAACATGAAGATTTTCCATCCGCTGCCCCGTGTGAATGAGATTGCTTATGACGTGGACGAGGCTCCGCAAGCATATTATTTCCAGCAGGCTAAAAACGGACTCTACGCCCGGGAGGCCATCCTCTCTCTCGCACTGAATCTGACACTGGACGATATTATAAATGACAAAACCAAACTGATGTAAAACCATTACAATTATGTGCAACGATAAAAAAGAACTGGAAGTGGCCGCACTGGAAAACGGCACTGTCATCGACCATATCCCCACCGACAAGCTTTTCGCCATCGTGAAACTGCTGCACTTGCAGGACATGAAAGAACCCGTGACCATCGGATATAATCTGAAAAGCTCCAAGTTGGGAAAGAAAGGCATTATCAAAATCGCCAACAGGTTCTTCACCGACGAGGAAGTGAACCGTATCTCAGTAGTCGCCCCCAACGTGGTTCTGAACGTCATCCGGGATTACAAAGTGGTGGAGAAACACCCCGTAGTCATGCAGGAGACACTCAAAGGCATTGTCCGCTGCAAGAACCCGAAGTGCATCACCAACAACGAGCCGATGCAGACCGTCTTCCACTGGAACGCAAAGACGGAGAAACTCACCTGCCACTACTGCCAGAAGGAACAGTCGCTGGACGAGGTGAAACTGGTTTAAGACTGATATTTAACAACCCTATACACAATGAAGAAAGATTCTGCTATCTTCGAGATCATCGAGAAAGAACGCAAACGACAGACGGAAGGCATGGAGCTTATCGCCTCCGAGAACTTTGTAAGCGAGGAGGTGATGGCGGCCATGGGTTCCTGCCTCACGAACAAATACGCCGAGGGCTATTCCGGACACCGCTATTACGGCGGATGTAAATTCGTGGACGAAAGCGAGACCTTGGCCATCGAACGCGCCAAAGAGCTTTTTGGAGCGGAATACGCCAACGTGCAGCCTCACTCCGGCGCACAGGCCAATGCCGCCGTGTTCCTGGCCTGCCTGAACCCGGGCGACACGTTCATGGGCATGAGCCTTGACCAGGGAGGACACCTCTCCCACGGATCAGCGGTAAACACCTCCGGCCTGATCTACCATCCCGTTCCCTATCATCTCGTGAAAGAGACAGGAAGAGTGGACTACGACGAGATGGAAAGACTGGCCCTGGAACACAAGCCCAAAATGATTATCGGTGGCGGATCGGCTTATTCCCGTGAATGGGACTACGCCCGTATGCGGGAGATTGCGGACAAAGTGGGAGCCATCCTCATGATTGACATGGCACATCCCGCAGGTCTCATCGCCGCAGGATTGTTGGACAACCCCGTGAAATACGCACACATCGTCACTACCACCACACACAAGACCCTCCGGGGACCCCGTGGAGGACTTATCCTCATGGGAAAAGACTTCGAGAACCCGTGGGGAAAGAAAACGCCCAAAGGGAAAATCAAGATGATGTCGCAACTGCTGAACTCCGCTGTCTTCCCCGGCATCCAGGGTGGACCGCTGGAACACGTCATCGCCGCCAAAGCCGTGGCATTCCACGAGGCGTTGCAACCTGAGTTCAAGGAATACGCCAAACAAATTCAGCGAAACGCTAAAGTGTTGGCGGCAGAACTGATAAAACGAGGATTCAACATCGTGTCAGGCGGTACCGACAACCACTCCATGTTAGTGGACTTACGTTCAAAATATCCTGAACTGACCGGAAAAGTGGCGGAAAACGCACTGGTAAGCGCAGACATCACCGTAAACAAGAACATGGTGCCGTTCGACAGCCGTTCCGCATTCCAGACCTCTGGATTGCGGTTGGGTACCGCCGCCATCACCACACGCGGGGTGAAAGAGGACGTGATGCCTCTGATAGCGGAACTGATAGAGGAAGTGCTGAACGCTCCCGAAGACGAAACTGTCATCGCAAAAGTGAAAGCGAAAGTGAACGAGACCATGAGTCATTATCCGCTGTTCGCCTATTAAGCTTCAAATAGCACACATACAAACAACCCACCGAGCCAATGTACAGGCTTGGTGGGTTTTCCACTGTTAGTAGAGCCGCGATTCATCGCGGCTCCATTTTTCATCGCGTCTCCATTTCTCACTTCTATAAAAGTCATTTCCCACTTGTATAGAAATGACGGCTCACTTCCACCGTAATGAACGCCCATTACGGTACAAGTGAGCGGTCATTACGGTACAAGTTATAACTCACTGATTATGAGGTAATTGCAAAGGTGTATAAAAGTGGCTTTTAATATTGTCGCAAGTAGCTGATTTACAATGTGTTAATCATGCATTCTTTTTGGGGGATTGGAGACGCGATGAATCGCGTCTCTACTTGCTTTTGGGTGATGGAGAAACATGGATAATCGAAAGAATTGGAAGATGCAGGATGAAGCATTTTAGCGTCGCAAGTACCCAAAATTCGCTTTTGTTAGCCAAGAAAGACGATTCATATATTTCAAATTTGTTACTTCCGTCAAAAAGCCGTATCTTCACACGCTGAAACAGAAAATAAAATTATGAAAGATATATGTTGCATAGGTCATGTGACGTTGGACAAGATTGTCACACCGAAGAACACGGTATATATGCCGGGAGGCACGTCTTACTATTTCTCGTACGGATTGAAACAGCTCTCTCCGCAAGTGTCGTACCAGTTAATCACCAAGGTAGGAAGCACAGAATCGGACATCATTGAGAAGCTGCAAAGAGACGGAATAGAGGTGTTGGCACATCCATCCCAGCATACGGTGTTCTTCGAGAACAAATATGATATAGACCAAAACAACCGCACACAACGAGTATTGGCGAAAGCAGACCCTTTCACAGCCGAGGACCTGAAGGGAGTCGAAGCGAAAGTGTACCATTTAGGCACATTATTGGCCGACGACTTCTCCCCCGAATTAGTGGAAAGCCTGGCTGGAAGAGGACTTGTCTCCATTGACGCACAGGGTTATCTGCGCAGCGTACAAAATGAGAAAGTGTATCCTGTGAACTGGAAAGACAAGGAGAGAGTCTTGCAATACACGGACATCATCAAGGTGAACGAAAGTGAGATGAGCGTGATTACCGATGTCAACGATCCCCGAGAAGCCGCACGAAAGCTGGCACACTGGGGAGTGAAAGAGGTGGTCATCACCTTAGGCAGCTACGGATCACTCGTGTACGCCCAAGACCGTTTTCACAGCATACCCGCTTTCTGCCCGACAGAGGTAGTGGATGCCACAGGGTGCGGCGACACCTATTCCGCAGGTTATCTTTACAGCCGCATACAAGGAGCTTCTTGCCAAGAAGCAGGCGAGTTCGCCGCAGCCATGTGTACCTTGAAGTTGGAACATTCCGGCCCGTTCGATCGGACTGTCGAGGATATACGCCACACGGTCTCCACCCGTCATGTTTGCGCGTCACAATATACCATAGCGTAAAATCTCGCACGGCCATCCTAAAAAGGAGATTAAGAGAAGTGCCGTAGGAAATTCCACTGATTTTACGTACCTTTGCAACTCAGAATGGCAGAAGAAACAATAACAATCACAGACCGCAAAACGCCTCTGCTGGGACTCACGTCAGAGGAGTTGAAAGACACCGCCGTGAAACTGGGAATGCCCCGCTTCACAGGGGGACAGATAGCCGTATGGCTCTATAAAAAACACGTGAGAGACATCGACGAGATGACCAATCTCTCGCTGAAGAACCGCAGCTTGCTGAAAAAACATTACACCGTAGGATGCAAGCTCCCGGTGGACGAGAAAAGGTCGGTGGACGGCACCGCCAAGTATCTCTACCAGACCCATGAGGGAAACTATATCGAAAGTGTGTACATCCCGGAGGAAGACCGAGCCACCCTGTGTGTCTCTTCCCAAGTGGGGTGCAAGATGGGATGCCGTTTCTGCATGACAGGCAGGCAAGGGTTCTCCGCCAATCTTACCGCAACCGACATCCTCAACCAGCTTTACTCACTGCCGGAAAGCGAACGGATTACCAACATGGTGTTCATGGGACAAGGAGAACCTTTCAACAATCTCGACAATGTGCTGCGAGCGCTGAAGATACTCACGGCTGAATGGGGATACGCATGGAGTCCCAAACGCATTACTGTGTCTACCGTGGGAGTAAAGACTGGGCTGGAACGGTACATGGCAGAATGCGACTGCCACCTGGCCGTCAGCCTTCATTCCCCCTATCCTTCGCAAAGAGCGGATATCATGCCCGCGGAACGAGTTTTCTCCATCAAACAGGTGCTGGACATCCTGCGTAAGTACGATTTCTCCAAACAACGCCGGCTTTCTTTTGAATACATCCTCTTCGGGGGAATGAACGACAGCCAGAAAGATGCCGAGGCGTTGGTGAAGCTGCTTAAAGGGGTGGATTGCAGAGTGAACCTCATTCGGTTCCACACCATCCCCGACACCGAGTTCAACGGCACGAACCCCGATTCACTCATCCGTTTCCGAGACTATCTGACCAAGCACGGTGTGTTCGCCACGATCCGTGCCTCACGAGGGGAAGACATCTGGGCAGCTTGCGGACTGCTTTCCACCAAGAAACAACAAGAAAAATTAAAGAACAAACAACAATAAGACACACTATGGAACCAAGAAAATTACGCATAGGCATCACACAGGGAGACCCGAACGGAGTCGGATATGAGGTGATTTTTAAGACATTCGCCGACCCTTCCATGTTCGAGCTGTGTACGCCAGTCATATACGGGTCGCCCAAAGTGGCCACCTATCATCGGAAAGCACTCAATCTGCCGGTGAATTTCAACATCGTGGAATCAGCCGAGAAAGTCAAGGACGGCTGTCTCAACATCGTGAACTGCTATGACGAGGAGATACAAATCACCTTGGGAACCCCTTCCGCCGAAGCCGGGAAAACCGCTTTCGAATGTCTGGAACGGGCTGTACTGGAATACAAGACAGGGTGGATTGACGCCATCGTGACAGCGCCCATCGACAAGAACACGATACAGAGCGACGCATTCCGTTTCTGCGGACACA
The DNA here is from genome assembly GCA_963608705.1 of Prevotella sp. P5-108. Lineage (GTDB taxonomy): Bacteria > Bacteroidota > Bacteroidia > Bacteroidales > Bacteroidaceae > CAVDHB01. Next base: position 114,101 of record CAVDHB010000068.1, on the reverse strand, counting down.
CAGAGTACTTCGCCTCCTGCTTCGGAGACAAGGCCGAGCCATTGATGATTTTGATGAACGACCGTCTGCGTGTGGCGTTGGTCACGACCCATCTGCCCATCCGAAAGGTGGCAGACGCGATAACGAAAGAAGCGATTGAGAAAAAACTGACACTGTTCGACCGTAGCCTGCGCAGGGACTTCTACTTGGACAATCCACGCATCGCCGTACTGTCCCTCAACCCGCACGCCGGAGACCACGGACTGTTAGGCTCCGAAGAGGAGGAAGTCATCACTCCCGCCATCAAAGAGATGTTCGACAAGGGTGTATTGTGCTTCGGCCCTTATCCTGCGGACGGCTTCTTCGGCGCAGGACTGTACACCCATTTCGACGGTGTGCTGGCCATGTACCACGACCAGGGACTGGCGGCTTTCAAAGCACTGGCCATGGATGACGGCGTGAACTTCACCGCTGGACTTCCGCTCGTGAGAACCTCTCCAGACCACGGAACCGCTTACGACATTGCAGGAAAGAACCTTGCCTCGGAAGCCTCCATGCGTCACGCCATTTACACGGCGATGGACGTGGTGAAGAACCGGGCGCAGTTTGACAAAGACGGTGCCAATCCGCTCAGAAGACAGACCTTTGACAAGCCACGAGGAGACAAAGACAAGACGAATCCGACAAATAACCATAAGACAGCTCCACAGCCTAACAAAGAGCCAAAGACTGCTGACAACTGATTCATATGCGACAGACAATACAAAAACGTACAAGATTAGTGGGCGAAGGATTCCTCGCCCACTTTCTGCTTTTAACTAGCTTGTTCTTCCTATGGGGCTTTGCCCGTGCCATCCTGGACGTGCTCAACAAACATTGTCAAGAACTTTTCCATGTAGACAAAACACAGTCGGCACTCATCCAGTTCATGATTTACGGCGCTTATTTCCTGCTTGCCATCCCTTCGGGCTGGATGATACGGAAATACGGTACCCGCAGAGGACTGACCGTAGGACTGCTCACCTTTGGCATAGGGTCGCTTTTGTTCGTACCTAGTCTTTATCTTCCCCAGGCATGGGTATTCTCTTATTTCCTCATTCCGTTGTTTATCATCGGTGGCGGACTGGTCTGCCTTGAAACAGGCGCAAACCCCTACGTCACCCTGCTCGGAAGCAAGGAAACAGCGGCGGGACGACTGAACCGAGCACAAGCGTTCAACGGAGTGGGATCCATGTGCGGCTCTATCTTCGGAGGCTTGTTCTTCTTCTCAAAGAATGACTTCAACCAAGGAGCTTCCGGAGTCGTGATACCTTATATTATAATAGGAGTAATCGTATTGCTGGTGGCGTTCCTTTTCTCCCGTGTGAAATTGCCGGAAGTCGTAATGGAAACGGGAAAAGAGAAAACGGAAGATGACTCCGGCAAGAGTGTATGGACGAAGCGGGCATTCGTGTTCGGACTGATAGCCCTGTTCATGTACGAAGTGGCGGAAATCTCCATCAACAGTTTCTTCATCAATTATATCACCTCCGATGGTACTTTCTCCAATATGGAGGCCACCTACTTCCTCTCTTTCGGAGGACTGGGGCTGTTCATGATTGGACGATTTGTAGGTAGTGGCATCATGCGGCGTGTGGCGGCTGAGAAAATATTGCTTGTCTGCGCCACAGGCACTTCGCTGACCTCTCTTTTAGCCATACTCGACTTGGGGTTCTTTTCTATCCTCTCCGTCATCGCAGGCTATGTGTTTGAGAGTATCATGTTCCCCACCATCTTCGCCCTTGCCATCAAAGAAGCGGGAAGGCAGACTGAATACGCCTCTTCCATCCTTATGCTCTCCGTGTTAGGAGGCGCCATCGGCCCTTTGGCCATGGGATTCGTGGCAGACAGCACCGGCTCCATGCCCCTGTCCTTCATCGTGCCTTTCGCTGGCTTCCTTACCACTTGGTTCTACGCCCGAATGATGTGGAAACACCGCCGGACTGAAAAAACAAACTGAAAGTCTTGACTACAAAAGAAGAAAGATACAGAAGCTGGCAGGCCATTGGCCACCAGCTTTCTTTTTGTATATCCGCATCCATATAAGCCACACATGCGGTCCATTGCGCCATGAAGAACAACGTGGTGAAACAAGGGGCATAGAAAGAAAGACCAGCCCCAAGCCCGTCCAGCACATTGAGGAATGAGCGGAAAGTGCCGGAAGCCGTACCATATACTATGCCTGTCAGAATCAGTCCCACACAGCACACTCCCACCCATCCTTCCGCAAAGGCCGACTGTGACACACGGCCTGTGACACCAAGCAGAAAGGAATGGGGCAGAAACAGTCCCAACAACACCAATATCAGGTACACTGACAGTGTGAACAGCGTAATCCCCGTCGCACTTCGCTGCTTCAACGAGATATGTCGGGACTTCCATAACGAATGAATCCATGTCCCCAGTCCGGACGACACAAGCAACCCGATAGTAGCCGTCGTCATCAGCAACGGCGACAAGGAAGCCTTGGCGAAATTGGACAACACACTTTTCAATGTCCACCGAATACCCTCTTCGCTCAATAACGGACGTACAGGAAAATCATAGATTGCCGCCACCCATGACCCCGCGGCGGTACATACTATCCCCGCCGCAAATATCCCGGTCAGCCAAGCGTCCACTTTGCTATTCTTCATCCGGCTCCAGATTGTCTATGTCCAAGATGTGTAACTGAAAGGCTCTTGTGACCAAACGAGTGGCATTCACACCGTTGCGGGCGTTTTTCGGAAACAGACGGCCAATCAGGTCGTTTTGTTTCTTCTCAAGACTCTTCACTCCGAAAGGCATCCCCGACAAATTGGAGATCATCTCCTTCGTATATCCCAACGCCAAATGCCGCAGAAAACGCTCGTCATACTCGTCTATGTCGTAGTCTATGACCGCCTCCTGTCTTTCCTGCTCCTCCATGACCGATTTTCTAAAGCGGGCTACAATTTGTTTCAGCAAAGGCTGGTTGAACACATACTGTTTGCCAGCCATCACGCAAGCCACGTCCAACCGGGTCAATAACTCCCCGCTTTTCAGAATGATTCCATCCGCTCCCGCATCCAAGGCATCCATCCACAGTTTCTCGTTCAGCACCTCGCCCGTGAAGATGAGAATGCGCAAGTCGGGATACTCCCGCCTTGTCTTACGACAAATCTCCACACCTACGGTAGTGGAACCTCCCAATCCCAAATCGAGCAACAGCAAATCAGGCACTCCCGCCTTCATCGCATTCCAATATTCATCTTCCGTGGATGCGGTGGCTATGATGTGTCCTTCCGGAATATCGTTACGGAAGATTTCTTCCGTCCCCTTTAACTCCAGACGCGCATCCTCCACAATAATCACATTGAAATTCTCCATATATCAATCTTTATTTACCACCAAGGGCAAGGTGAACCACACGACATATCCGCCTTCGGACATCGGCTCCGCATTAATACGACAGCCCCTTTGCGCCGTGTATTCTCCATGATCCCTTATGATTTGTTTACAAACTAAGTATTTCATTTCCACCGACTGTCCCTCCGCACTCTTCAATTCACACAAGTCTGGGGAAAACAGCAGCCGCAAGGTGTCAGCCGAATAAAGCGACCGGCTGTCTTTTAATTCAAAACGGACATAGTGTTCCCATCTTCGGATGGTCAGACTCAAGGTGCCTTCCTTGGCAGGGGATAATGCAGCCTCTAAGAGATTCCGAAAAAGAAGAGACAACAATTCACCGTCCCCTTTCAGGCACAATCCTCCTTCTTGGCATCCACCCTCCGTCCATTCCAACGTATGCCTTTTATTCAGCTTATGAAACAGTCTTTCCGCTTGCATATAAAGGCGTTCCGCTTCCAGTGTCTCTCTATGGAACACCACTTGTGTCAATTGCCGACGGGCATTGTCACCCAGCAGCGTGTATATATCCTTATAATAAATGGCTAACTCTGCCATCTCCGCTGTCAATCTGCGTTCCTCCTCCTTGTCCACATTCCCTTTGATTTTCTCCACTAATTGCAAAATACGACTGGGATAGAACATCGTCTCATGCTTGATGGCAGACAGACAGTTGTCCAGCACCTGATTCTGCACATGCAGACGGGACGCTTCCTGAGAAGCTTTCCTCACCTCGTCTCTCATCAGTTCCACCTTGTTTTCCATTCCACCGACCTGCACGACCGAATGGAACAGACAAGCGGCCACGGAACGCACCGCCAAGGCGAGAATCGGCTTAAGAGTGGCGTCTGCCCGTCCGGCAACTCCCAACCATAAAACACCGACCCTGTAAACCTTGCCTTGCCACCGTACATCCAGCGGGAAGGCCTGTCCCTGTCTTTCTCCACCCAGCTTCTTTCCATTCAGGACAGCCCGCAGACCGTCTTCCATCTGCCGTCTGTCCGCCACCACTTCACCCGCATAAAGACAATCCATACTATTCCGTTCTGTGTCATTCACCAGCAACACCAGCCCCTCCAAGGGAACAATCTCATTCAAATCACGCAACAACACTTGAGGCAATGACGTATCCACCAGCCTACTACCCTCTTCCGGCATGGAACAAGAAAGAGAGGCCAAGTCGGTATTCAGCTGAAGCAACTGCCGTAAATGTATACGGAACAATCGTCTACGGCGGAAATAAAGAATATAGTAAGCTATGAAAAAGGTGAGAGCAGACACCACAAACACCATGAGCAGCACAATTTTATTCGAAGAGGAACGCTGCATTGACTGACTGTACAATCCCAGACTGGAATCCTCTCCAAGCACCTTGTACAACACGGTGTATATATCATTATCGTAGCGGTATCTTGTCCAGTCTTTCAAGGCCAAAGCCGCCACCGCCGATTCATTCCGAATATCCAAAATCACATGATAGTCTGTGTTAAACCCCTCTTCCCACCAATACAACTCTGCCGCCTGCTCCGCATTTCCACGGTTTCTCATCAAACACACACTGCCAGGATGATGCGCAAGGTAATATGCGTTCAGACAACCACGGGCAGAATCAGCGAAAGCCAATGCCTGTTCATACCGTGCGTCTATATTGCAATAATACACGGAATCCGCAAATCCTGACGCACGCCTCAACAAGGCGTCATCAGGTTTCCAAAGCACGTCTTTCTCCTGCACAGGCTGTTTGTCCGAGGAAGTGCAACCGTTCAGTCCCATCCCCGCCGTCAGAAGTAACAAGACGACAAGCAGCGACTTCGCTTTGGGCAGACGGAAAAAGAAGCGGCATCCTTTCCCCTTCTCACTTTCCACACCAAACAGGCAACAGGCGAAAAAGGAGTTTGTTTTCCGGTATTTCTCAATAATTCCCTTGCAATTCATCAACCCGAAACCAAAGCCCTTTTTCTCTTGCAAACGGGAGTCTCTCTCAGCGTCACCCACCATTCCGATACTTGCGGCATCATAGACTTTCTGATTCACAATGCGCTGCCTGTCCTCTTCGGACAGTCCTGGGCCGTTATCCTTGATTGAGAGTTCCACATAATCCGACCCCTCCACAGCCTCGACGGCAGTCTTACCTTTTTCCCCGGCATATTTGTACGCATTCTCCACCAGGGTGTTCAGCATAAACAACGTCAGCGCTTTGTCCGCTTTCACCTTATAATCAGCCTGCGAGACTTCCAAAGTCTTTCCGCCTCGCTCGAAAAGCCCTTGCCGAAGGCGAAGCACATCCAAGACTTCTTTCACGGAAAACGTCTCCACCCGCAAGTTAAACGTCCCCTTCCTTATCTGAATCCAATGCGTCAAGAGGTCATTGTACTCATTTATCTTCTCTGTCAGCTCACAGATATAGACATAACGTTCCTTGCGTACCTCCGCTGTATCCTTTCCCTCTTTCAATCTACGCAATTCATTCAACATCCGATCCAGAAGGGGAATCACCTCCCCTACCAAAGACACACAGGCTCTTCTGTCCTCATTCTCAGTCTTGTATTGAGTTATCTTGCGTCTGCTCATTTCCAACGCAGAAGCGGCATCCTCATACGCTTCCTCCAAGTCCTCCAGGGAGCGGCTTTCCCCGTCAAGCCACAATCCCGCTTGTTTTCTCACATCCGTGAACAACTCTCTCACTTGGCTTCGGTGCAATTGCTTCCATTTCTTACTCAACCAGTAGAGCAAGAAACAGCCGCCCCCAATACTCAGCGTAACGACCGCCATCCAAATATTAAGCAACCGCCCTTCCTTTTCCAAGCGATGAAACCTCAGTTCCCCTTCTTTATCCTGGCGGGTCACATCCAGAATATCCAGATACACATTGCGGTTGTAGTCACTGCGCATCTTGTCTCCCAAGGCACTGTACACCATACTCAGCTGTTCCCGGATACGGGCAATCCATTCCGGCATAGTGAGAATCTGCGGATTATCCATCCATTGTTTCTCCACGGACACACTGTCCTGTGGATTATACAGCTCCAACAGATGAGGAGTGGGAATCTGGCGGTAATGTGCCAAATAATGCTGGTTTACCAAATTCAACGCCCCTTGTAAAGCGTTCAGTGCTTCCGGATAATGACCAGACCGGAAATAGCAAGCGGCCCACACCCGCAAACTTACGGATTGCAAGTACAAGTCTCCGTACCGGTTGGACAAATCCAACGCTTGCCGGGCCAATAATTCCCCACTGCCATATTCCGACACGGAGTCTCCCGTCAAATAATGTATGGCCAACGCACGCTCCCGCTCTAAAAAAGCGGCAGTCCGCTCATTGGAAAGCTGTATCGCCAATCCTTGAAGATAGCGAGCCTCAAAAAAAGGATAGTTCCCTTTCCGGCTTATTTCCAGCCCGTGAAACAAGGAGTCAAAAGTGGTCAGCCATCTCTTTCCCTCACTATCTCCCTCCACAAGACGTGAGTTGCTTTTCACATAGTTCACCTTTAGCCACTGTACCGTGTCTCTTCGCAGGAGACTCTCATCCGCCGTCAGCCCTTCCATCTCCTTTCTCGCCCGTCTCTCCTGCCTCAGATTCAGGAAATACTGGGCCGACACGGTGTGGAAAGTCTGCCGGGCCATGTCAAACGAATGCCTCTCATAGTCGTCCAGGTCATTCTCATCCTCTTCAATCCTTCTCATCAACGACTCCGCCTCATAGTGATGCTCATAGAACGACCGGTTCTGGGAAGTACGCTGGCATACGTTCATCAATCCCACTTCACTGACAAAACGTTGCAAGAGATCATCCGTCTCGTCCATCGCCTGCATATAAAGCATACGGCTTTCCGTAAAGTCCATCTGCATGAACTTGACATCTGCCAGACGGTTCAAAGCCACCGTGCGGGCATCCTCGTCAGCCATGGACAGATTCAACGCCCTCTTCGCATAGCAGACAGCTGAGTCCAAATTACGGTACTCCCAATAATAAGCCTTGTCGTCCAGCCTTCGGTATTCAGTCTTTCGCTCCTCGTCAGAGGAACTACACCCCGATACCAGCCACATGACAACAGCCAAAAGAAAAACACTTGTATATAAAATGTACAGCCGCATGGAATTGCAAAGGTAACGTAAACAAAGCATAAAAGCAACAAAAACTAAGACTTAATTGAAAGAAGACCTTTTGTATGTGAAGACTAATCTGTATCTTTGTCTACGATTGAACAAACATAAAACTTCACTTATTATGGAACCATTCAAATTTCAACCTTTATTGAAACAAACCCTGTGGGGTGGAGAAAAGATTGTACCATTCAAACATCTGCAAAGCGATTTGACCCAGGTAGGCGAAAGCTGGGAAGTAAGCGGCGTGGAAGGCAATGAGAGCATCGTGGCCAACGGCCCTTACAAGGGAAAGAAACTCAACGAGGTGGTACGGGAGATGAAAGACAAGCTTGTGGGAAAAGAGAACTATGAACGATTCCATGACGAGTTCCCTCTCCTTATAAAATTCATCGACGCACAGAAAGACCTCTCCATACAAGTGCATCCCAGCGATGAGGACGCACAAAAGAAATTCGGGAAAAACCGGGGGAAGACAGAGATGTGGTATGTCATGGAATCCGACCCTGACGCACATCTGAGAGTGGGATTGAAGAAGGAAATCACACCGGAGGAATACGAACACATGGTAGAAGACGGCTCCATCTGCGACGCGCTCTACGACTATCCCGTGAAAGACGGGGATGTGTTCTTCATCCAGGCAGGAAGAATCCACAGCATCGGGAAAGGCACGTTCTTGGCGGAAATACAGGAGACTTCCGACACGACCTTCCGCCTCTACGACTTCAAGCGCAAAGACAAAAACGGAAACTACCGGGAGCTGCACACTGAACAGGCGAAACAGTGCATCGACTTCAAAAACATACTCACAGACTACCAGACACATTACCAGCCCAAGAAAGACGAGCCGGTGGAGATTGCCAGCTGCCCTTATTTCACGACCACGGTGTACGACCTTACGGAGCAAATGACCATGGACTATTCCGAGCTGGACTCTTTCGTCGTGTTAATGGGACTGAAGGGACACTCCAAGGTAGTGGACAACGAGGGAAACGAAACCACGCTCTCCGAGGGTGAGACAATCGTGTTGCCCGCCACCACAAAATCCATCGAAGTCATACCCGCACAGGGTGAAGGCATGAAGGTGCTGGAATCGTACGTATAAACAGGCGAAATATTAGTCCGCTGAAAGTCATCGCTCACTTCTATACAAGTGGGAAAAATGGTACGCCGACAATAATACATTTCAACGGAACATGAAAAGCCCCCGTGAGTGGAGAAGCTCTCCACCCACGGGGACTTATTTTAAGTTAGTCTATTGTTACGAATAATCTATATTGCAGTCCTATTTGAGCATATAATGGATTTTCACCTTCACACAGCGGTTTAGTTTGGCAGGAAGCCCACGGGTACTCTTGTCTTGCACATTGCGAATAGGACCACTCAGGCTACTCACCATGAATATCTGCGAAGACACATCGTTCAAGCGAGGCTTACCCTTGAGCCAAGAGATGACGGTGTGAGCACGGTTTTGAGAGAGAGCCGTGTTTCGGTCTTGCCCCACCCGTGCAGCATCAGCACCCGAATAGTTATCCTGACTGGTAGCCAGCCCCTCGGTCTGTATCATGGTGATGATGCCTTGATCAAGGATACGCTTCACCTTTTCCACGGTGGCCGAGTCGGCAAACTGCGAGATATAGCCTTCGTTGGAGGTCATGGCGGCATACACGTCGGCGAAGCTGACGAGCAGTTCTCCCTTCTCGATATTCATGTACTCACGTACAGTACCCAAGCCCCGGTGGGCATTCAGGCCGTAAGAGTGTGTCTCCATATAATTCTCATCAAGGAGAAGTTTCTGTCCGAGCGTGGCATCGTCGATACGATACTGCCACACATGCTTACCGTCGTAGATAGGCGCATAGTAGAAACCTGCCTTATTGCGGAAGTCAGTCATGGCATCGGCCTTCAGACTAAGTGAAAGAGGCTCCGAAGCCATTTCGTATCCACGTGGCACATAGTTAATCTTGAAGTGTTGGTTGGCTCGCTCCGTAGGCAGGTTCTTGGTGTCCAATCCGATAGGCGACTTGCCGTCTATCAATCGTGCAGCCACGGCTCCCTTGTCGGTGTACTGCTTCTGGGTGAAGATACCTCCGGCCAAATAATCAAGCGCATTGACTGAAGAACCGTTGACCAAGGGGGCGTCATTACGACCCGAGTAGTTGTTGGGATAGAAAACGTAGAAAGTGAGTGTGTTGTAGTCCACAGTGTTTTCCTTTTCTTTCACCACGAGGATTTTCCTCTCTCGGAAGTCACGCTGGTAGATGGTCTGTTGTCCGTGTCTCCACCCATTCGAACGTTGCTTATCCAGATAGAAGGTGAAGCCCAAAGCCAGTCCCAGGTTGGCATCCCATTTGTAGGCGGAATGGTCGGCCTGTCCATATTCCAGGTCAAAGTTGGTTTGGTAGAACAGTCCCCTCAGCTTCAGGTCGAGCGAGAAACGTTTCTTGGGATTGAAGAACCGGCTATACTGTAGTTCGACATGCCCGCTCCACTCGTTGTCGGAACCATAGCTATGGCCATAGCCCAGGTGATGAACGCCACCGATACCGGCTGCGAACATAAATTGGTTCATGCGCTTGGGACTGTTGTAACCCTCATAGCCCAGAAAGAGTCGGCTCAGGTTGAGCAAAGCACTGGCACTGATGTCCCACCACTTGGTCTTCATTTTGCGATAAGGCGTGCCGTCTGCCGTCTGCATCACGTCGCCATAACCATAGTGTCCAGTCTGGTACTCGGTATAGCCACGCGACTCGGAGTGGATAAACTCCACTTTCAATGCCACACCAGGGGTAAACCACTTACCTACACCGATACCCCAATCAGGTGAGAGCGTGCCTGAAAACTTGCCCGTTCCAGAATAGTCGCCGCGGAAGGTATGCACACCAGCCGTAGCAAAGACAAACCAATTCTTGCCAAACTTGTTGGTCACGACACGCAAAGGATCAAAGGTCGTATCGTTCTTTATCTCCGTCATGGTGGGCATCACCCGATCAGCAGTATCCCGATAGACTTCCCGATAATCCTTGTACCTATCCAGTATATCCTTGTGCTTGTCTTTCTGCGCAAAGGCTGTCATACTGTTTGCTGCCAATAGGCCGACAAACAGCGGGAAAAGTACTTTTCTCATAGTTCTTGAATTTCTCATATTGCAATATATTGTGATTGATTCTTACATATTTCCTCCCCTTGCATATCGAGCATGCAATACATGGAGTTCTCGCTCTTGTATTCCGGCACCATCCGCTTCATGGCTCTCACCGTCTTCACAGGGTCGTAGGTCAGAGCTGTCTCGATGAGTCTCTGGGTCATGAAACGCACAGTCTCGAAATCGTATTCCCTCACCCGGGCCACCTTGATTTTGGGATGGGAAGTCGGGATGACAGTCTCCTTGTCATCCAATACTTCCTCATAAAGTTTCTCTCCGGGACGAAGGCCAGAGAACCGAATCTTGATGTCTTGCCGTCCACTGAGCTTAATCATCCGCTTTGCCAAATCGACAATACGCACAGGCTTACCCATGTCGAATACAAAGATTTCCTCTCCCCTACCCATCATGGCTGCCTCCAACACAAGACGGCAAGCCTCAGGGATGAGCATGAAGAAGCGTACAATGTCAGGATGTGTCACCATCACAGGCCCTCCACGGCGTATCTGCTCACGGAAAATGGGAATGACGGAGCCATTAGAACCCAGCACGTTACCGAATCGAGTGGTGATAAACTTGCAGGTACAGCCCGCTGACTTGGCCAGGCTCTGGCAATACATCTCGCAAATGCGCTTGGAACATCCCATCACATTGGTGGGATTGACAGCCTTGTCAGTGCTGATCATCACAAACTTCTCCACGCCATACTTCACGGCCAAATCGGCCAGCTTGCAAGTTCCATCCACATTGTTCAATACACTCTCCACGGGGTTATCCTCCATCATCGGCACATGCTTATAAGCTGCGGCATGGAAGATCAGCCCGGGCCGAAACGTCTTGAACAGTGCCTCCATGCGATGATGATGACAGATGTTGCACACGATGGTATGGCATTCCAAGTCGGGATGCTCCCTTTTCATCCACAGCCTCACCTCATGCAGGGGTGACTCGGCTTGATCAATAAGCACCAAACGCTTAGGAGCGAAGGTGGCCAGCAGACGAGCCAGTTCTGATCCAATGCTTCCAGCTGCTCCTGTCACCATGATGCTACGGCCTTGCATAGATGCCCGGATGGCATCCATATCAACCGTGATAGGCTCACGGGGCAGCAATTCCTCCATTTCCATACCGAGCAGGGAAGCATCATCCAGACCGTATGCTCCGTTGGGACTGCGCTTATTCAAATAGATGTCGTAAAATACCTTGGCCAAGACCCTCAATCCACACATCATCACCGTAGCCAACAACCACTGCAACAACAGGTTGCGGAATCGCATGGGCAACAACACATCATCGGCATGGAGAAAGAATCTCAGCAACATCACCAGCACAACTCCCGCCAGCAAGGCGAATGCCGGACGAGCCACATCCATGAACGTACTCTTCCTGATGATGCCGCTGTAGCTATGGAACAAACGAAAGCCAATAAGGAAGCAGGGCATATAAGCCAAAAGTGTGACAGACAGCATACCTGCATTGGCTACAAAAATAATCGGTTCATTATTAACGGCATAGGCTATAAAGCCAGCCACCAGCACGAAAAGGCAATCTGTGAGGAGTACACTCCAGTAAGGCACAGCCTCTCGTGAAAGATACCAGTCTATTATCTTTTCATACATATTTATCTCCTTCTTTTTTGGATTTCACCTACGATTCGCTGCAAGTCTTCGTCTGTGACGCAAGGACCACTGGGCAGGCATAATCCTTTATTAAACAAAACTTCGCTCACACCGTTCACATACCGAGGTGCACCGCTGAACACGGGTTGCAGGTGCAGAGGCTTCCAGAGTCGGCGACTCTCAATACCAGCCTCATCCAAGGCGATGCGAAGAGCCTCGCAGTCGAAACCTGTCTTTTCGGAGTCGATGAGCACGGTGTTGAGCCAGTAGTTGCTCTCATGCTTGGGAGTTGGATTCTGATGAATGGAAAGACCCTCGATTTCGTTCAGTTGCTGGGCATAGAAAGCTGCGGCATGGCGATGGTGGGCGATGTGTTGGTCAAGCACTTGCATCTGTCCCCGTCCTATGCCAGCGCAGATGTTGCTCATGCGATAGTTGTATCCGATGTGCTCATGCTGGTAGTATGGGAAAGGCTCTCTTGCCTGGGTGGCATAGAAGGTGGCACGTTTCTTCGCTTCCTGCGAGGGACATACCAATGCGCCGCCTCCGCTGGTGGTAATCATCTTGTTGCCGTTGAAGCTCAATATTCCATATTGCCCCAATGTGCCACAAGGCCGGCCATGGTATCGTGAGCCGAGAGCCTCGGCCGCATCCTCCACCACGGGAATCTCATAACGATGGGCTATCTCCAAGATTTCGTCCATCATGCAGGGCATTCCGTATAGGTGTACGGCGATGATGGCTTTCGGCTTATGCCCAGTGGTGGAGATTCGGTCCTTGATGGCTTCCTCCAGAAGCTCGGGCGACATGTTCCATGTTGCAGGCTCGCTGTCCACAAACACAGGCGTGGCACCTTGGTAGACTATCGGATTGGCCGAGGCTGTAAAGGTAAAGCTCTGGCAAATGACCTCGTCGCCACGCTGGACACCCAGCAACACAAGCGCTAAATGCAACGCCGCCGTACCAGCAGACAAGGCCGCCACTTGCTTATCACGACCCAAGTATTGTTCCAAATCCTTTTCGAATCCATCCACATTGGGTCCCAGGGGGACTACCCAGTTTGTGTCAAATGCCTCCTGGATGTATTTCTTTTCCTGTTCGCCCATGTGGGCCAGGCAGAGGTAAATCTTATTTCTGCTCATACTATTTTTTTTCGTTATAACTCTCTATTTCTTCCATAACGTTTGGAAAATGATTTTTATATCTCCCCAGAGCGAGTGACTTCTTTGGTATTCCAGGTTCATGCGCACCTTGTCGGGAAAGATTACCTCGTCATTATACTTTTGTGGGTTGGGTTGTCGAGCCAATAGCTCTTCTTCATTCCGATATTTCAAGGTTGCGGGGCCAGTAATGCCAGGCTTCAACAAGAGAATGTCTCTGTCGCTCCCCTTCAGCAGATCGGCATATCCTGGCACATCGGGGCGTGGTCCCACAAAACTCATGTCTCCTTTCAGCACATTCCATAGTTCTGGCAGTTCGTCAAGCTTATATTTGCGTAGTTTGGCTCCCAAGGGAGTGATGCGGCTTTCTCCTGCCACACTGACCGTAGAGCCATTATGATGCAAAGTCATGGTTCGGAATTTGACCAGTGTGAACAGCCTTCCGTATTGTCCAACTCTTTTTTGTTTGAAAAGAATAGAGCCATCTGGCATCTTTATGCGTATCATCAAGGCTATGATAACTAACAATGGCCATAAAAAGAGTAGCCCACAGAAAGCGCATATTCTGTCGAATAACTCTTTCGCAATCATGTATTTTTTATATTGCATTCTATGAGTAAATAGTCGTTTGGGAGAGGCTTCACCACGTTTACACTTGTCCCCATGCGGCATGAACGAAGCGAAGCCTCATTATTCTTACTGATAGTGGCATACATCTTTATATTTAGTCTATTACTAATGAGCATCGAACTGCTCCACATGGCAGTACCGACACCCTTTCCACTTGAATGACCATCGACTATTAAGCCATGGAATGCCTTGCCCATAAAAAAACAACGTAAGAAGAAATATCCAATTATCATACCGTCTGTCTTCGAAATGGCCTTCATCATGATAAAAGCTGGGTTATACAGCAAATGGTACAGCGTTGCAGCATCGAAATCGTGAGGTTTGAAATGTTTGATGTAACCATCTGTCTGTCGATTGAGAAAGGTGCACAGATAGGGAATGTCGCTCTCAGTGACAAGTCCAAATCTAAAATGTTCAAGCTGGATACCATTCAAAACATCTTTGGCTATCACATCGACATCATGATAACGTAGTTTGAAGAGCATTCCATTTACATCTTCAATCAATCTCCACAGAAACGAGAAATGGTGTTTTATGAAAATAAACAATGGAGTAATCATAGTATGCTTTTATAGAACTCTTTTAGACACTGTCGCACATATCCTTGCTCATAACGGGAAGCTATCATAGGTCTGGCGTTTGCAGCCCATGCTTGTGTCTTGTCGGGATGTTCTATCATTTCTATCATGGCTTCCAACAGGGTCTGTTCGTTTTTGGGAGGAATGACCATGCCATTCTTGCCACGAAGGATGATCTCACGTGCCCCATTGATGTCTGTCACGATAGAGGGAAGTCCCATGGCGCCAGCCTCCAGAACTACATTGGGAAATCCTTCCCGATAACTAGGAAATACCAGTGCGTCTGCTGCGGCATACCAAGGCCTAACATCTTCCTGCATGCCGACGGCATGGATATGAGAATTAAAGGAAACACTTTCCCGAGTTTCACGAGGTAAGGGATCCAGTTTAGGTTCTTCTTTCCCAACCAGTATCAAGTAGACATTTGGATACCTATTATATAATAGGTGAAAAGCTGCTATCAACTCCCTCATGCCTTTGTCCTTGACGATTCGTCCTACAAAGACAAAGGTAAAACTCTTGCCCAAAATTTTCAACGACTTGCGTATCCCGATAGCTTGGCGCATTACATCTTGGCTGCGGCTATAGTATTCAAGGTCAATTCCCCTGACATTTCCATGCCCTAACACCCGTACGTCCTTTCGAGTGATACCATAGTCTATGAGGTCGTTCCTTACGCCTTGCCCTTCGGCTATGACATGGGTGGCGCAGGCACAGGTGATTCGGTCAGTCCGCATCAGGAGTTGTTTCATCAATCCTTGGGCTGTAGGAAAAACCAGTCCCGTAAAAGTATGGATTCTCACAGGGACATGTGCAATGCGAGCTGCCAGCATGGCAAGCAACCCAGCCTTCGGTGTGATGCTATGCACCATAGTTGGCCGCTCTTGCCTAAATACCTTTGCAAGCAAAAGAAGCGAGCGTAGGTCTTTCCAAAGAGATATGTGCCGCTCCATGGGTACGGCTATCACCTTGACACGCTCCCTTTGGGCTATCTCAAGAAGTTCGTCACCAGGCGATGATACCGCCACTACCTCATAGTCGTGCGATAGCTCTATAAACAAACCACGACAGAATGTGTTCAACGAGGTAGGCACGGTGGATACCCAAATGAGTTTGGGGCGTTTCATCTTGGTCGAGATTTATAAACCATTTCCGTCAGAATCCCCATGCCATGGCAAGTCCTGCTCCGTTGTCCATGATGGAAGGGCGAATTTCCACCTTTTTTATGACAACTCTTGTGGCAGCTTTGGATATGGCGGCATCCAAGAGGTTATAGGCATAGACCACGCCCATTCCCAAGATGGCTAGGTTGCGCATCTGTCGATAGCTTCGTGACTTGCTTCTCCAACCCTTGTCACCATAATGGTTTTGCTTATGGTTAAAATATAAGGTGGCAGCCAACAATCCTCCTTCCAATCCCCAGATAGTATAAGCCTTGACTTTGTGGCCTTTGTAAAGTTGTCCTAATCCAGGGATAATGGACCTCACCGTAGCTTTGGAGTTATACTTCTTGGTCACCTCGAAAGTGTCATAGACGGGAGTCACGTCCTTCTTGGATACGGCGAAGAGCTGGTAGAGCGTCCAATCATAAGTTTGGTCAATGTTGTCGGCAAACTCCTCATATTCATCTATGAGCTTTACCTGGAATGCAGCCGTAGAGTCACCGGCAAAGGAAATGGTGAAGTCCTTGGGGCGCACATGGATATCCTTTTTCAGGGTGTCAACTCGTGCTTTCATGGCTTGCAAACCATGCTTTTCGGCAATCTTCTCTATCAGTTTCGTGAATCTTTCCTTTCTCAGAAGGTTCACATCTGGTCCAAAGCTCTCGGTGTTCATCAACTCATAGGTGTCGTTGGAGCGGTCGGCGTTCATGGAAGCCATGACTTTGCTTTTTGTCCATCTAGGCTCAGTTTGGGCAGACAACGAGAGGGGTAGCGTAAGGAACATCCATAGAAGTCCCCACATGGAAAAATAAACTTTCTTGTTCATAGTCTATCTATTTTTATTCAATGATTCGTATTGTGTCAATGCGAAGTTTGTTGGTAGGTCAGCAAATATTGGTTTGCCATTTTCGTGACATCATACAAGGCGGCATGTTGCTGGCAATGCGCTGCCACTTGTGCTCGCAACTCTTGGTCTTCACAGACGTTCTGTATCTTTTGAACCAGTTGGTGACTGTTCTCCTCTTGGAAGAGAAGCCCTGCGCCACCCACGATCTCTCGCAAGCCTGGCACATCACTGGCTATGACAGGTATTCCGCTGGCCAATCCCTCAATTGAGGAAAGCGACAAACCCTCATAATGTGAAGACAAAACAATGGCATCGGCTGCTTTCATCAAAGATGGAATATCTGTACGGACACCGAGAAAATGGACGCGTTTCCTTAGGCTTAGGTCTTGTATCATACCCTCGCATTTGTTCCTGCATTCTCCATCTCCTACTAATAGCAAATGATAGTTTTGGGGTAAGAAAGTCATAGCTTTTATGAGCGTAGGTTGGTCTTTCTGTGGGCGAAAAGCCGCCACCATGATGATTAACTTCCTGTCTGGATATTGTTTTCGTAGTATTTCGTCAGGTTTTGCCTCAGCGAATCTTTTCACGTCAATGCCGTTTGGTATAGTGATCATCCGTGCTGAAAGCCTAGGACTGTCTAATGAGACTGCAAGCCTTCTTTCCACTTCCTTGCTGACACAGACAATCCGATTATACCGACTGTACATCCAGCGGTCAATACAGCGATACCATTTCCAATTGCGCCGACGGTTTGCTGTATTGTGTTCTGTGGTAAACAAAGTGACATGTGCGAAATAGCTAGCGATGGCTACAAGCAACTGACAGGAAGTGTTGTGGGTATGGATTACATCATATCGGGTTAAGTATTTATGGAGCCGAAAGACCAACCATGGATTGTGCATGGCATTCTTTCCTATGCTCAGCGAGTGGATCCGGATACCTAGGTGTTCCAGCTGCTCATAAAAGGGCGTGCGTGTTCCATCGAAGAGCAATAACTCCACTTCATTTCCGTCCTTTTGCAAGCGAGGCAGCAAGTCCACCATCAGATGCTCCGCACCACCTGTTCGCAAGGAGGTAATCACGTGTAGGATTTTCAAGGTTGCCATAAAAATCCTCCTACATCCATTCCTGTATGCTTTTCTCAGAACGTCCCCATTCCGTTCTATGCTCATCCGCCATATTGCAATATCGGCAGAAGGGAATGGGGTGTGTCACAAAACGGATGAACTGCCAGCGATGCTTCAACTGGTCGATTTCTATATAGTCTCCCTTTCTGTATTGATAGTGGGTGCCGAACGCTTTGTTAAAGATGGGCATATAGGCGGCACGGGCACAGGGAAACAGTTTGCCATGTCTCAGTTGAAGGCACAAACCTCCAAACTCGCAGTGGGTATAGCTATCGGATGGATTCTGCTTTCCCTTTGGGTCATAGACATGATGGATGAAGTCGCAGCGTAGTTCTGATAATTCATAGGCAATCCCATGACTTTCTACTATATGGCGAATTCTGTCGTAGTCAATCCCTGCGGGATAGGCTGAGATATAGATTTTTATCTTTTCTTTTTTGCAAGTTTCCCAAAACGAATCAGGCATGGAAAGAAGTTTAATGCCATTGGTGACGAGTTGTATCTCGGCCTTTGTAAAGTGTTTCCTTACAATGTCCAGTAGGTTTGTTACTTGTGGATGTAGCAAAGGTTCTCCACCCAATAGATGTATGCTGTTGAAATACCTGTCAAAGATGGGAGATAGTTTCAGGCATGTATCTTCCATTTCCTCCATGCTCATGCAGTATGTATCGGCAATGGGAGAGAAATGGGCGCATCCCCTGCAGTTCAGATTGCAATGGTCGGTGATATGGATGTCGATATATCTCTTGTAGAATACTAGATGCTTAATTTTTGAAAGAGATCTTTTCCAGTTCTTGAAGTTTTTAATCATGATATGTTGTTCTATAGTGTTTTTAAGTGAATAAATTCATTCTTCCTGCTTGGTCGCCCTCATAATGAGTCCATATCCAGTAGTTGAAGACATGGCCATGAAAGCGAAGCCAATAATTATATTGTGCTATTTTCTTGAGTATCGATAGTTTTCCTAAGATGCTCTGCTGCGTTTGCATTTGTTGCCCAATATAGGTCATCCAGTGCGTATGTGTCTGTGCCTTGACAAATGGGACAGTCAAAGGGTAGTAAGGCAGCATTTTGTTGGGTACAATCAGAAAGCGTGCTGGCCTTCCATCAAAATGGATGGCAAATGTACGGGAAGCTAGAAAATGTACAAACATAAATTCTTTTCGTATGAGTCCCGATGAGGCTACTGCAATATGAAACAGATGCCCATTTTCCCAGGAATAGATGACGTGGTGATTGAGCCTTTGTTCATTCTTGGGCAAGAAGCAAGCGGCAAAATTGGGACGGTGGGATGCCAAGTTGGAAAACACGACCTTGCGGTAGAAAGGCTTTCCCGTTTGAAGATAGATGTCGTTGAATCCTACCTCATCAAAGCAGAAGTGGGATGGGGAAGAGAAATATTTTTTATAGAGTCTTGTGCCGCATCGGTTTTTCTGCCGATATAGTCTATTGTTTTCCAAGTCGTTATGAAGCAGTGTACAATTTCCTGTGAAGCCGATTTTATGATAGTGCCTTAGGATGTCTTCGGTCAAGAACTGACGAATGTCTCCCCAAATGATGTCCAAGTCGCAATATCCCCAGAAGTCATAGTCTTTCAACTCCTCATTTTCCAATAGTTCTCCATAAGCAACTTTGAAGTCACAGAGTTTTCTCGGGTTGTCTAAGGCTATCGGAAAATCGAATAATTCCTGCAATCGCTCTTTGAAAGTCTCGAACGATGTTTCATAGCGTTTTACGTTGGATGGGTACTCGAAGCCCTCTCCACAATCTGTAAACAAAATCCAGTCCACTGTCGGATTTAGGGTGCAGCTATGAAGCCACAAGTCGAAGTCGTTGCGCATTTGTCCGAAATGAGCTACAACGAATGCGATGGTTTTCATGTGTTTAGATAATCTTGGTGAAGTTTCGAAAAAAATAGAGGATAGGATAGAAAACCCTGATGAAAACGGGTCTTGACGCACCGCCATATCTTACCACATACTGAGTGTGCATCAAATGAGCTGTCAGGTGTAATTGTGACAATAGGCATGACCAACTCAAATGTTGGAGAAAATCAACGATGATGAGATCTCTACTTTTTAACGATTTCTCGAGTTGAGAGTGTGTGATGCCTGTTGGATTCTCTCGGTAATAATGGGTAATAGCCTTGCAAAAGGCAATATGGTTTATATGTTTTGAAGCAAAGAAAAACCAGTGCAAATCTTCTGCTGTGATGCCTTCTCGGAAGAGCAGGTTATTTTCTAATAGCCATCTGTGCTTGATTAGTCTGTTCCAAACAACGATAGTTAATTGTTCATTTAAAATCATTCGTTGGATTTTTCTCCTTGAATTATAATATTCTTTTAATGTTGGAGCGTAAGTGAAAAATCTCTCTTGTAGCCATTGATATGGAACAGCCTTACTGCGACCATATACAATCTCTGCATCAGGATAGCGCATTGCCATGTGGGCTAAATTCGTCAGACAGTTGGGAGTGATGTAATCATCACTATCCAAGAAAAAGAGATAGTCACCGGTTGCTTGTTTGATACCAGTGTTTCTTGCGGCAGATATTCCTCGGTTTTTCTCATGTTTTAAAACAATGACATTCTTGTCGCAATGTGAGATAATTTCTTCCACAATCTTCATGCTGTTGTCAGCCCCACAGTCGTCTATGAGGATGATTTCCATCAGTTCGTAATCCTGCTGTAATACAGAACGCAAGCATTCTTCTACGTATTGCTCGACATTATAGATAGGTATGATGATGCTGATAGATGGGAGCGTCTTGTGGTGGTATATATTCATTGTTCTTATATTTTATGGTTGTAGGATATAACTTCGCTTGGATAGGTATTCTGGGCTATGCACATACCGCCATCCGTCTTTAATTCCCTTGAGATACAGTGAGAAATACTTCAAGTCTCTCATGAGGATGGAGGCACCGATGTTGACTAATAATAGCCAAATGGCCTTCAGGAGAAAACAGAATGTCGTGATGACGTTTCCTTTGGAAGCTGTTCCATGAGGCTTGTAGCATGTGCGCCACCAAATGATGAAAGAAGCCTTGGAACGGATGTACATTCGCAGAGGACTTTTCTGAAAAGCACCGCTGGATGTTTTACCATCCTGATTCTTAATACCTGAGTCATATAAAATACCAAGGTGATAGCCATTTTTATAAAGTTTGTAGAATTCTACTACGTCTTCACCATAAGCAAATCCTAAGTCATCTAGCCAAAGTTCATCTCCCAAATACAATGCTAGAAACACCTCTTTCTTCCACATCGAAACTGGTCCTGCACAACTTTGTGACCAATAAAAAGGTTTTACGGGATGGTTGTTGTAGGAGAATGAACCATTGCGATGAATTTTAAAAGCCCATTTACCGCTCCAATGGGGAAACACGAGATTGGTGACAACCGCATAAATCTTGGCCAACAGACTCATGTATTGATTTTTGAATGTGTCTGCTCCCACACAATCGGCATTGTTCTCTTCCATGGTTTTGAGTAATCGCTCGGCACTGTCTGGTGCAAGCTTTACATCATCGTCCAACATCAAGATGCAGTCGCTGGTGATTTCATCATATGGAAGTGCTCGTTGCGCCACCATCCCTTTCTTCACCCATACATATTCCTCCTGTCCTATCGTGAATGAAGGGCGAGCATATCCTTCGGCAATATACACCATTACCTTCTCTGGTTGTATAGTTTGCCGGGTGATGGATAGCAGTTCTTCCCGAAACTTCTCTCCCGATGTTCCAAGTGTGCGTATGGCTATGGAATAGGTAAGCATGGCTTAAATGACTAAAGCGAACGAGACAACTTGCGTTGTCTTAATTACGCCTTACTAATGGTTTGACATATCTATACAAGTATCGGCATGGTATGCTGGACAAATAGCATAAAAAAGGATGCTTCACAAGTAGGTTTATTGCTTTCATCGTGTGCGTCACGGCTTCTTCAAAGGGATAGAAACCTGCCAGCTTTGCTCTTATAAGCATGGCCTTTGTTTCTTTGCAAGAAAAGGATGTTGACAATAAACGAACAAAGGCAGCGCATCTGAAGTGGGATAGCTCTGGTTCGAACAGCTGCTTCGGATATTTAGATTCGCTTTGTTCTTGCTTAACCTTTCCATACAAATCAATATAATCATAGAAGACTTTTTCTACATGCTTCTTGCTGTTTCTGTTCAGAGCACTATCCTCTCTCACGCAATAGCGATAGATGTTTAAGTTTGTCGCAACGATTGTGGCATCCGTAATAGCAAATACATCCATCATAAACAATACATCTTCTCCTATGGTATATTGACTGAAACGAATATTGTTTTTTGTTAGAAACTGGTGCGATATGATTCTTGACCACACATTCCATCCGAATCCGTATTTCTTCCCATAATCAAGAAAAGTTCCTCGAAAGATCATTTGATGTGGACGAATATGTCCCCATACCTTTTTGTTATAATATTTGTCCACCGTATGTGACCAAAATAGAATCATATCTGGGCGTTTACCTTTGATAAGATAATCATCTCGTAGGGTTTTCATGCCATTCGGCAACAAACGGTCGTCCGCATCCATGAAATGAATATAGGTTCCTTTTGACTCCTCTATACCACGGTTTCTGGCAGAAGCCACTCCCCCATTTTCTTTGTTGATCAGTCTAAAGTTTGGATGTCGGTGGCAGTATTCTTCCACAACGGATGCTCCCTGGTCGATAGAGCCATCATTGATGACCAGTACTTCGTATTCTTTTTCTTCTAATCCCTGCTGTAAGATACTGTCGAGACAAATGCCAATGTATTTCTCGCAATTATAAAGAGGTATCACAAAAGAAAGCCATCTATCATTCATATTCATTGAACAGGTTTTATTTAACATGATTTTACGGCCTTATACCTTATATATATACTCAATACCAATCCCAACGGAGCCATACAAAGCGTCATGAGTTTGAGGGGAGAATTCCGTAGCCAGTCCTTGTCATGGGCTATCAGGCATTCCGCCACATAGTGGATGGCAGAGCGAACTTTGTTGGGCCACGTGCTGCGTTTGAGCTGCATCTCCATGATGCGGGTCTTGGCGAAGCTTCGTGAACTGTTCATATACTGCTTGAAGATGGCTTTCGACATACTGTCGGTCTCTTGGTATTCCACCATGCAGAGATTCTCGTTCAGCACAAGGAGCGGATATTCATCACACACTTGCAAGAGCATATATACAGGATTGAAGTTCTTTTCTCCCGGAAAGCCAACTTGCGGAGCGACACGCTTCATAAGGTCTGTACGCATTACCTGCTTGCTGTCGCCAAGATGAATCTGCTTAATATAAAGATCAAGATAGTAACATTCGGTCAAGCCTTTGGGGAAGAGTCCCCCGATGGGCTTGTGGGTCTCATAATAGTAATCAAGACCTATGATACCAGCGTATTTGTCGGAGCCATGTTCTCGCCAAGTCTTCACGATGAGTTCCACGGCATTGTCGGGCATGAAGTCGTCGCTGTCTACACAAACATTCAGCTCTGTTTGTATCTCGGCATAAGCCACGTTGTAGCCAGTGTAGAGTCCGCCGTTCTCCTTATATATATAATGTATGGGGATGAGGCCTTCCTGGATAAACGACTGTATGAGTTCCCGGGTATTATCAGTAGAGCCATCGTCGATGACCAGCCACTCGAAGTCCTTGCAGGTTTGGCGGCAAAGGCTTCGGTAAGCTCTTTCCAATGTATGTGCGCGATTGTATGTCGGGGTGAATACTGTCAGAGTCTTCATGATGGATATGATGTTTACCAATAAATAAGTTGCATAAATGCGGTGAATCCGCAGTAGGCCAGCAGGATTTGTCCCGTCTTCTTGTCTTGGTCTTCCCATATCGGCATATTGACTAATGGATAAGTAATCATGACGGGGTAAAGAAACCAAGACAGGTAGGCAAAGCGATTACTGAAAGACGAGCGGATGACCATCACCCAAAAGGCATTGCTGAGGCAATAAGCCACACAAATCACCCGATACCAGTTGTCTTCTATTTGCCGTTTCACACAGACATACCAAGCCATCCATATCGGCATGGCACTGTAGAGCAGGAAGTCCCAACGAAATCCTGTTCTGGAAAAGCCTGACATGTCATTCTGGACATTCGCATAGGCCGCCATTCGGTCATCGAATCCCAACGAGCTAAAGAATGAAGTGACAGCCGTACCTGCCACAAGGGATATGGGAATGGAGGCCAGCCACAGGTAAATGGCATATTTAGGACTTTTGATAAGAAACATCCCTGCGCATATCGCCGCCATAGGAAGGAGGGTACTGCGATGGATGCCGAAAGCCACTAGTCCCCATGCAATGCCAGGCACATATTTCCCATCTAATAGATATGCCATGGCCAGCAAAACGATATGACACGCCAATCCGTTGCGCAAGCCATTGACACCAAACGTGAAATAACTCAATGAGGCGAATACAAAGAGCATTCCCAACATCGGCTTGGAAGGCATGAGTATTTTCACTGCCCATAGAACAGTCAGCACATATCCAGCCTCTACAATAGTAAAGAATCCGCTGACGCTCATCCCCATTGCCTTGCAACTTAACATGAGCCATTGCCATATCCATTCACTACGCCAGTTGAAGGAGACAAAGCTTATGCTCTTGTTTGCATACATCAGGGCGTAATTGGCTGTATCACCAAAATATCGTCCACTGATAGGCCTGTTCCCTATCCAAAGCACAAGCAAAAGAGAAATGGCCAATGGCAACAAAATGCGCTCATAACTTTGCTCCTGCAACGTATAACCCGGAGATGACAAATAACGTACAGAGACGACCAAACAGGCTATAATCGTTAATGTTAGAAAGAGAGGCTGATATAAAGATGCGTCCATCTTACGTTCGTTTATATGTGAATGTATTTCTTGGCCCAAGC
Source organism: Prevotella sp. P5-108 (assembly GCA_963608705.1). Classification (GTDB taxonomy): domain Bacteria; phylum Bacteroidota; class Bacteroidia; order Bacteroidales; family Bacteroidaceae; genus CAVDHB01. The sequence goes on along the minus strand of CAVDHB010000068.1, from coordinate 89,434 downwards.
CAAGCCGTTGGCTCCAAAGATGCGATGGAGCCTGCGCATTATCCATGTCCTTACGGGACCATAGTTGTCGCACCAGGTCTTCGCATACCAATGTATACTTCGGGTGTTTGCAGTGATGTGAAGTCTCCCAGTAGCATCCTCTAAAGGGTTGAAATAGTCGTTGGGATAAATCTGGATGCCGGCAATCTGCTGTACGGTGTCAGTTTCTGGGATGCCATGTCTTTTAAAGACATCCGTAGTATGTTTCACCACTGTGCCTGGTAATATCGTTCCATGAGCATCCACAAAATGAAGTGCCTGGTAATAATTCAGTATTTCTTTGTAGATTTGGAGTCCACGTTGCGCTCCCATTCCGAGACCGGGATTTATTCCTACATTCGATTCCATCCCCATGAAAGCTCCTTTGTTCACGATGCCGCTCATCGGCCGTATCACCTCGACATCTGTATCAAAATACAGGCCTCCATGGTTATATAAAATATAAAACCTGGCATAATCGCTCACGAAAGCATACTTTTTCCTTTCATACGCCTCATGGGTATACGCTATCGCATGGACATCGAAGTTGTTTTCGTTCCATTCCTTAATCTCATAGTCTGGAAAAAACTTCTTCCACGATGCAATGCATTTCAGAGCTGACTTGGGCAAGGGTTTGCCTCCAAACCAGCAATAATGTATGGTCTTTGGTATCATCATAAAAAATAGCCTCCTAAAAGTATCTTAGGATACATGGGCAAGTATCTTAAGATACTTGGAAATATATCTTAAGATAGTTGGAAAAGTAACTTAAGATAGAAGGCATTGGTATATTTTTGTGACTTCCTCCACGTTCCCATAATCATGGGTATGGAGATAATCTTCAATTTGCTCTTTCAATGCCACATCGTTCAACGCTTTGGATATGCCTTCGACACATTCTTCTATGGGCATCGGGACAATTACTCCATCAATGGTATCTTTAACCTGTGAAGCTGCTGTAGGATAAGCTGTGACAATGACAGGCTTCTGCAAAATCTGCGCTTCTCGTACTACCACCGATTTGCCCTCGTAGCGTGAAGGTTGCACATACCAGTCACAAGCTTTGATATAAGGATATGGATTGGTGCGCTTGCCCAACATGATGACATGACTCTCCATCTTTTCTCTGTGGATGGCATCTCGGATATACTTTTCATCTCCACCATAACCTATGATATACCACCTCAGATGATGCCCTTTCTCTATCAGCCTGTGACAGATTTCGGGTATTTCATCCAGTTTCTTTGGATAGGAGTATCTACCGATAGTCAATAGTAGGGTGACTTTTTCCTCTAAAAGCATATCTTCCGGTCTTTCAACCTCAGTAGCTCGCTGACGGATAAATGAAGGTGAGAGGATATTCTCTATCCCGACTATTTTCTTTCTCAGGGACGGGAATACGGAACAGAACGTGCGTGTCACATCCGCAGAGATACTGGCAATGTAATCGTACCCATTCCATACTGGCAACTCCAAATCCCTGTCCACGTCAATATTCGTATAGTCAGTATGTATCCAACACAGTTTCTTTTTGGCACAAACTTTCTTGAGCACGATGTCATGGGGTGTCACAAAGGATATGGCCAAGTCATATTCCCCCAATCCTTCCAGTGATGGCAACACCTTCGTCACATATTTTCCCACATATCCGAAGATAGCACTACCATCCTTGGGATGATGGCACTTGGTGTATTTCTTGAATTTCCATTTGGCCCATAGTCTCATCACCAAGATTTTGAGAAAGCCTTTGCGCAATACTTCCACCATCGGTCTCTCAATCATCGTATAGGCTGGAACTGCTGGCAACAGGTTCACCCACTGCGGAATGAAGGCCATCAGTTCTCCTCGATGGTCGTTCATGAACAAATCTACATCCACCTGTTTGGGGCCGAGTGCTTGAAGCAACCCGATAAGACTTGTCTCCGCTCCACCGATTTCGAGGTAATGGATGTTGATGAATATGCGAGGTTTGACCATACTATTTATAGAATAATCTTTTAATAATCATGAATTTCAATCCGGTTACAAGATGCCTACTACATAATAAAGAGAGGCAATGTAACTTGAGAAATTTTCTCATTTCATGGTTGTAAATTGCATATTTTCTCTTTCCATCAATGCAACCCAATAATTTACAACAGGTCTCTGCGGCTTGAGCTTCTGCATATTTTAACCATTTAGAGTTATTCTTATAATAGAAATTGTAGCACCAAAGCTTGTTTGTCCATTCTTCCATCATGCGCAGAGATAGTTTTTGATTGGAAAGACTAATCTCGTGTATCAGGTAATGGTAAAGTGGAATATCTACATAGGCCATCTGCTTGTGTTTATGAAAAAGCTGGGCCATCACGACATAATCCTCATTGATTGTGGCCTGTGGAAAATATATTCCATCAAATACGTGTTTGCTATACATCTTTCCCCAAAAGCCCCAAAACTCATATCTGAAAAAGCGATGATGTAGTTCTTCCTCTTTCAAAAGTTTACAAGAACCTTTTTCCCGAGAAATAGCAACATTCTCTCCTTCTTTATGTTTTGCTATTCCACATGCGGCGATTGGGGTATTTTGCTCAAGTAGTGCATGCAACATTTCTCCCAAATAATCAGGTTCTATGACATCATCGCTATCAACAAAGGTTATATATTCACCTAAGCACCACTCTAGTCCATTTTTACGAGCATAAGAAGCTCCTTTGTTAGGTTGGTGAATGACTTTTATGCGAGGATCTTTCTTTTGAAACAAGTCACATAAAGTCCCACTTCCATCAGTACTTCCATCATCAACCAACACGACCTCTATTTGCTGATAAGATTGAGTCAAAACAGAGTCTATGCAACGATGGAGATAAGGTACTGCATTGTAAATGGGGATAATCACTGATATTATGCACATCAAGAAGATTTTTTATGTTAAGTGTATACTTTAATATCTTCAATCTTATTTGAATATCATTTTATACAAAATGAAAACGATGCAGCATCGTTTGAGTATAGCCCATTTTATCCAATACGAACAAATAAAAGTCTTCTTATATTCTTTTAATCTTTCTATCTCGTGTATATTTAGTATCTCCTGGATGTTTCTTGCCAATGACATATTCTTTGTTTGAAGATACAGAAAGATGCCATCATAGATGATACCCCACAATCTGCTATACAGATATAAATTAGCATTTTCATTCAGCAATCCATGCCTTCTATGAAATTCTTCAAGAACTTTCCATTGATTATAGTCTGAGGCAAATTGGTTTTTCCGATATCTTGTTGATAATGTGTCCATACTAATGCGGTAATGATAATAAGCACCATTTATTGTAGAAATACGTTGAACATAATTCAAATATGTATAATTAAACAATAAATCCTCACCGTAACTGCAATCTATTGGAAAACAAATCTTGTGCTTTTTGACCAACTCTGCACGATATAGTTTCTCATGGGGAGCATAGAATAAAGAAAGACTGACGAGCTTTACAAATTTATCCGCATTGGCCGGTTGTAATTTTAAAACTTCTGTTACTTCAGGCTGATGGAGCATAGAACCATGTGAATGTCTCTCCCTTATTTGTCCTGACACAACTAAATCGGCATCATATAAATGCTCTAACATTGTTGACAGGAAATTACTATCAACCCAATCGTCAGCATCAATAAAACAAATATATTCTCCTTTACATGATTCGATACCCTTGTTCCGTGCCGTAGAAACACCTTTGTTCTTTTGATGAATTACTTTAAAACGTTTGTCAAAATGTTGCCAATCGTCACAAATACTTCCACTTGTATCGGTAGAACCATCATCCACAAGTATACATTCCCAATCTGTGTATTGCTGCTTGAGAACGGAATTGAGACATTGAATGAGGGTACTAGCAGAATTAAAGATCGGAATAATTATTGAAATCATATTTGGATTCCCCATATAACTTATGAATTTTGCTTACTTGCGTTTGCCATTCATCATGTCTCTATCAATTCGCATATCTTTTTCATGCTATTGTCCAAAGAGAATGCCTTTCCTCTTTTGGCAGCTTGAAAGGCATAATATTTTAAGTTTTCTGGCTTCAACATTTCTTTTATCCCATAGTATAATTCTAACTCTGAATTCCCTGTGCAGATACCGAACTCGTTATGCTCCCCTAATTGCTCTTTAACACCGGAACACTCTGTTGATACCACTGGCTTACCCAATGCTAACGCTTCAGAAATGCTAGTGTTATACCCCTCGGCATAAGAAGAGCATACATAAAGGTCACAAGAACGAAGATATGGATAAGGATTGTTCTTATACCCTATCAATTTGACATAATCTTGCAGGTTCTCCCTTTCAATATACTCTTTAAAATCGCATTCTTTGCTGCCTTTTCCAATAATGAATAATTCAAAATCAAAGGTATCATCAACCAGCATCTTAGAGACACGCAAAAGCCGATCATATCCTTTTATCTGTATTAAAGAGCCTAAAGTCACGATGCGTGTTTTTGATGCTGATTTGCTATATTCCGTAGGTAAAGGTTCTTGTGATAAAGAGATTATCCTCTTGCAATCGAGGGGATTATATAAAATGTCTATTGGAACTTTCACCAAAGATAGCATGCTATGTTTTACCGTTTGAGATACTCCTATAAGTTTATCATATATGTTGTATACTTGTTTCTCTTCATCTATATTCTGAAATGCGACCGTACTCCAATGGTTTTTCTCCATATCCGTATGTATCCATGCCAGCTTTTTCATCCTTGTCGGTCCTCCCGCAACGATACGAGTTGCATATCCCTCGATGAACGCAATAGAAACATCATATCTTTTCCGAACAAACAATCTGTAAAATACAATAGGTGAAAAATGATAGTAGACGAAAAGTTTCAGCCAATTCTTTGTTTTACAAATTAATTTGGTGAAGATATTACCACCTTCATTATATGAAGAAAATATATATCTATAGCAAAGCTGACGTGATGGATAAAGATCATCAGAAATAGATTCTTTCCTAATGGAAAATAGAGTCACTTCGTATTTGTCATAGGGGAGGTGACTTAATATGATTTGTAGGATTCTTTCGACCCCACCTCCATAAAGGTTCTCAGTGAAAAATGCTATTTGTTTTTTCTGTTTCATCAGAATCTGCGTCTTATGGTTAGAAACATATCCTATTATAAGAGACATTGCCTAATTCTGCGGCAAATTCAGGGAAGCCGCTTTTATACATCTTGCCTGTTTGCAATAGTGTCACACGTTGTGCCTTAGCTAACATAAACAAATCGATAAAAGATTTGGCATTCATATTCAATGCCTTGTTTTGTGTATAATCCATGTGTTCCATTTCTCCAGGAATGATATGGACATAGGGTAATTGCTCTACATAACTCAAAAATGTTTGACTATCAGATGTTACCAATATCTGAGAAGTAGAGAAGTAGTCATTGTCGTACAGTTCTTTTATTTTTCCAATGCACTGATTGATCAATTCTTCTCTATTCTTGTCGGATAGAATCTCAAAATCACCTTCTTTAAAATCCCCAAGAAGTTGTTGGAAACGGAGAGTGACAGCTTCATATTGAAAGCTGAAAGCGTGCTGACTTAGCATTGCTTTTAGATATGGTGTTGGGGTGAACAACTCTTGGAAAAGCTCACGAAAATTACCCTTGGCAAAGTAGCAATTGCCATAGATATGATATTGCTTTCTTTTATTCGAATGCCATATTGCATCTAAAATAGCCAAATGCTGCAAGTTGTTTAACCTTATGTTGTCATCATTAAAACACTTTTTTTTGTATAATTTTACCCATAAATTTAACTCTTCTGAGTCATAATAGGAATATGAAATATCTTTTTTCCTAATGAGCCAATTATACTTGTTTGGTTTTAATAGTTGTTGTAGAGGAATGGGATAAACATAATATAGCCGAAATCGAATTCCATGACTTTTGCAATAGGAATAAACGGAAAGAATATTACGAAATCTATCCGTTAAACCTCCATGTTGAAAATCGCCATCAATCATTACGACAACTTCTTTTCTGAACTTGGGCAAAGGCCAGACATATCTTCTGGTATAAGCGTTAAAATTCAAGCATATAGTCTTGAGCTTATTTACAAGTTTTCTAAACATGTGATAACTTTTTGAGTAACTTTTGTTTTATCAAAAATAGAAAGATATGTATGAATCTATGTGGAGACAGAAACATCTTGCGAAACCCAAAATCATGTGCTTTGAAATGGAAGAATGCATAGAGCATCCCACCACAACTGATATCAGTAAAATCATTAACCACATTCTTGCCATGTATCAGCTCTATCTGCATGGTTTTTTGATAGATATGTTCTATCTTGTAGAATTTATCTGCATACAAATGATTGCAATACAATACAGATAGGAACAGTTCGTTGGCAGGTTCTACCAATGATATGAAATGTCCATTTTGTAATGTATATCGATAGATAATGCCTTCATGCAGTATATACTTATAAGTATAAACAAAGTCATATACAATCTTTCTCGGTTGTTCCCCAAACCTTTGTTGAATGCTCTTCACCATGTCCTTATGGAAAGCATCATCATTGTCTATCCGGGTAGTTATATAAAAATCAGGATACATTCCAGAACATTTTTTAATGGCATCCATGATAAAAAGAGGAATTATGAATCTCATGGGCTCTTCAGCCTTCAAATCATACGGATGGGAAGGACAAAAAGAGTTGATAATATCCTCGTAATCATCATTAGCTTTTTTATAGCTAGAGGGAATTTCCTTATATTTTTCTGCATCTAAATAGCATGGAACTAAGTTGTTGTATGCCTCGTGGTACTCCTGCATTTTTTTCTTAAACTCAGGAGGGGTGTGGATGTCAAGTAGGACTAACCATTTGAAATTTTGACATGTTTGCCCAACTATAGATGGCATACAATATTTCTCAAACAAATGAAACCTGTATCTCAGATATTCATAATCGCATCTAGCATTATCTACTCCCTCGAAAAATGAGAGGTTGAAGCGAGTCAATATATAGTGTTCGAATGTCATTTATTTCTTGATGAACAGTTTCTTGATATGTTCTTTAAGGAAGTGGAATCTTTGATGGCGACGGAGAAACAGGCGAAAAGAGTCATAAGGCGAGAATATAAATCGTGCATATAGAATGATCTTCTTCAGAAGTTGCATCTGTTCAGAACGATTTTGTGCCTCTGATTTCCTCAGCCAAAAACACAACATTCTTATAAAAGGGAGATCTGCCCAATATTCTGTTAGGAAAGTACTTAATGTGAACATATCAGGCACAATCCTTTTTATAGAACTATACCGCCCCAGGTTGGAGGGAGTCTTTGGATGCGTTTCATCATAGGTAACAGCCCATCCAAAGTCTATCAGTCCCACCACTGTTCTTCCTTTATTTTCACATACCACTAAATTTGTAGGCAAGAAATCACGATGGCAGATATTATGCTGATTCAATATGATAAGAATCTCTAAACATTCATATATGAAAGAAATCAGATAACTTTTACGTTGGTGATTGATATCTTTGAAAAAACTAATAAAGTCTATTCCATTGATTCTTGATAGTTCAATTTTCGTCTTTCCTTTGATTTCTTTTATTGATAACAATTTCGGGAAATGATGATTACCGTCTAGTTGTCTCAGGAAAGAAATCTCATTGTCTATAAGCCATGAAGTGCCTATTTTTGTAAAATACTTGTTGTCTTCATAAACTAAAGTCGAATAGACATAGCCATTTGAACCTTTTTCCTCAGTGCGCTTGATGCATTTCCCATAGCGAAATGCATAGCTTGATTGAGCCAAGTTTTTATGATTATATATGACGGTAATATCTTGTGGACGAATATATTCATATCCTTTTCTAGATAGAAAATCATCCAATAGCTTGATAGCTTTCGTCGTATCTGCCGTATAATTTACCCCTATTCGATTCGCATAATGCTGAAGCTTGGGAATATAATCTTCTTTGATTTCATTTTTCTGGATATACGCATGATATAACAGAGAATAAAATTGGTCTTCATTGCTTGGAACATAATATAAATCTTGGATGAGTACTCTTTTATCCAATATATCTTGTTCCCACAATAAGTCATAATAATTATCCCCAATGTACCTAAAATCAAAAGGAACTTGTTCTCCTGCAATTTTTATGGTACAGTATACTCGATAACTCTCGGGAAATACGATATTAGCAGATGTCAGATAACATATATAGTTCTTGTCTTCAACAAGTAAGTCAATGTCTCCATGTCCTTCAATCGTATATTCATCAGGTAGACACTCATGATTGCGCAACACACAATAGTTTATTGTATTGTTTAGAACATAAAATAATCTGCGGATAGAAGTGTAACCTCTTACTCCGATACAATCATGTGGATAAAATTCTTCCTGCCTGTCAACCTTGTATGTATTACAGAAGTCTTCTGTATTCAATCCGAAAAGTATGGTTAAGTCCTTGTTGGTTTCCCAAGCATTGTCACTTGCGTGGATCTTGTGTCCACCACCTGTCTTTAGCCTATATTGCATTTTCTTGTCAAAAACATGAGCATTGACAAGATGTATGCCATTAGACGTTTCTCTTTCTGCTAAAACTGGATGCTCATCTTCGAAGATAATGGCAATAAAATCATCATCTCCGCAATGTTTCATCTTATTTCTTAGTAAGCTATCATAATGGATCGGAGACAGATGCTTTTGTGAGTGAGAATAGAATATCCGTAAGTTCAGCAAGAAACTATCTTTGTTCCAATGAATTTTGAATATCTTATGAATCTTAAATTCTTTATTTAGGTCATCTAATATCGCATTTTTTTCTTGCAATGCCTCAGACCAAATAATCATGATATGTAGTATGTTTGAAGTCATAGTGTATTCATTTTATATGCCAAGTATGTTTCTTTAAACAAATGGGCATATCTTCCTGATTATATCTTCCATATCCATAATAATCCTCTTCACGGATTTCAAGAGAAGTTACGCTTACAATATGGTCTAAAAGATTAGCCCCCTGCCTAACGGAAACATTTACTTTATAAATTCCTGGTTTTATATTCAATCTATCTTCTGATTCACAGACTAGGTCTAAATTATCTTCTATATGGAAAATTTTATTAATGTCTGAAGAGTCAAACGTCATGATTCGTGCTTCATTCAAATCAAAAATGGATATTCTAATCGTGATAGTATATGGTTGTTGACTTGCCAAAGAAACAGAAAAAATGACCTTATCAGAAAAAGAATAGGAACTAGTTGGTGTCTTGTTTGCATCTAAGAAAGAGAATGACTTGATGTGAAGACTTTTACTCCTTCGCATTGGAGAATCTAAATCAAGTTTGTGTTTCAATATAGATTCTGATTGGATTCTATACAGATTTACCATCTCTTCAGCAGTGCCCATGGCTCTTATTAAACCGTTATTAAGTAATATACCCTTACAACATAGGCTCCTTACTGCCGCCATATTGTGGCTCACAAACAATACCGTGCGCCCTTCACCTTTGGATACATCCTGCATCTTGCCGATGGCTTTCTTCTGAAACTCCGCGTCACCTACGGCCAAGACTTCGTCTACGACCAATATCTCTGGTTCAAGGAAGGCTGCGACAGCAAAGCCTAGGCGGACTGTCATACCACTGGAATAACGTTTGACAGGGGTGTCGATATAACGCTCCACACCGGCAAACTCAACAATATCTGACAATTTAGAGGTAATCTCATGCCGTCTCATGCCCATAATAGAGCCATTCATGTAGATGTTCTCACGACCTGTCATCTCTGGATGGAACCCCGTGCCTACTTCGAGTAGGGAAGCTATACGTCCCCTGGCCTTGATAATGCCAGTGGTGGGAGAGGTGACACGTGAGAGAAGTTTCAATAGAGTGGACTTACCTGCACCATTCTTTCCGATGATGCCCACCACGTCGCCTTGGTGAACATCAAAGGTGATGTCTTTCAAAGCCCATACATAGTCAGAATTGCCGTGCTTGCTACGGTCGTTGGTCTCGCCGATGCGCAGGTAAGGGTCTGCCTTGTGCAGGACTGATGTCTGCCACCAACGATTTAGGTCGTGGGAGAGTGTGCCTGTGCCGACTACGCCCAGTTGATATAGTTTTCCCACATGGTCGAAAGTGATTGCTATGTCGTTCTTCATTTTATACGGTATCCATAAAGTTACGTTCCACTCTGGTGAAGATGATGACAGCCAAGAACAAGGTGGCAGCCATGAACAGTGCGCTGTAGAGCAGACCTCCCCAGTCGAGAGTCCCACAACCTAAACAGCCATGCCGAAATGTTTCGAATATCGGAGTGAGCGGATTGAGGTGCAATAATGCTTTATATTTCCCTGGAGCCGCACTGAGCGGATAGATGATGGGAGTGGCATACATGAAGAGTTGTATGCCGAACGTCACCAACAGTGTGAGGTCACGATACTTGGTGGTAAGCGCAGAAACAATTAATCCCCACGACATGGAATGCAAGGCCAACAATAGAATGAGAAATGGAAACAGCAGCAATGACCAGTTGAGCGACAAGGGTGTTCCCTTGATGCAGAAATAAACATATATCGCCATGAACAGGAACAGCTGTATGCCAAGCTTAATCAGATTGGACGTGGCCGTGGAGAGCGGCACAACCAGTCTAGGGAAGTAGACCTTCCCAAAGACGGCGGCATTCTTTGTGAACACGGTTGAGGTCTCCATGAAGACGGAGTTGAAATAGTTCCATAGCAGGATGCCCGACATATAAAACAGAGGTTGTGGCACACCATCGGTGGATATGCCTGCCAGTCCACCGAAGACGAACATATACATGATGGTGGTCAGCATTGGTTGTATCAGAAACCAAAGCGGCCCTAGGATGGTTTGCTTGTAGACCGTGATGATGTCGCGCTTCACGTACATGACATACAGGTCGCGGTATTTCCACAGACTCTTTAGGTCGATGTCAAGCCATTTGTTCTTAGGCTTGATGATGGTGTCCCAATGCGGTTCGTTTGTCATGACTCAGCCTTTTCACCATATTTATAGTACCCATACCGATAGCCATAGCGGTGATACCCATACTTGCCCAACTCGTCGGTGGTGCCATTCAGCAATATGGCTAGGTTCTTGTACTTCCGGTTCTCATACCATTCTTCTATCTCGGGCAGCATGCTTCGGTCGAAGCGTTGGGCACGGATGATGAAGAGAGTGAGGTCTACATGGCGGTTGATGATGGAAGCATCGGCCACCATCTCGATGGGCGGACAGTCGATGAAGATATAATCATACTGCGTGCGCAATTCAGAGAGGAGACTTTCGAAGCGGGGAGAGAACAGCAACTCGGTGGGGTTGGGTGGGATGGTGCCGCAGGGCAGGAGGTCGATGCAACCCAGCTGGCGAACCAAAGGCTTATAGTCTGCCTCTTGGCCACTGAGATAGTTGGAGATGCCATGGTGTGGTTTGTCGACATATTGAGACAGGGAACCTTTACGCAGGTCGAGGTCAATAGCGATGACTTTCTTGCCCTTGATGCCGAAGGCTGTGGCGAGGTTGGACGTGGTGAAGGTCTTGCCACTGTTGGGATTCATGGAGGTGAGCATGATGACATGTCCTTTACCATCGAATCCAAGCATAAACTCCAGGTTGGTGCGCACCACACGGAACGCCTCGTTGATGGTGTTCTTGTTTTCCGACTCCACCAACAGGGTATAGGGAAATTTTGCACCTTTTCTCTTGCTTAGCTTCTTGCCTGTCCCCTCGGATTGAGGCACTTCTCCTGCAAAAGGAACTTTCAATTGTTCCAAGTCCTTTCGGCCACGTACTGTGGTGTTTAAGCTCTCTTTGAGAAAGAGAATACCCCCAGGTATAAGCAATCCCAGACTGAAAGCCATGAGCAGGATATTAGTGCTGACAGGCTGGACGGATCCACCTCCCTCATGGGGAGGCTCAATGAGGCGGGTGTTATAAGCCGTGAAGGCTTGCGACAACTCGTTTTCCTCACGCTTCTGCAATAAAAACAGATACAATGACTCCTTCACCTTTTGTTGTCGTTCCACGGACAGTAGATATTGTGCCTGTTTAGGGTTAGCGGATATCTTTGCAGTCGCTTTATTCTGACTATTCTGAGTAGTACGCTGCTGTGCCTGCAACATGGTCACTTCATTGTTCAAGGAGTGGATGATGGCACGGCGCATGACTTTCAGGTTTTCATCCAAGTCTATTACCAAGGGGTTTTGTGCCGATGATATGGACAAGTGCTTGTTACGTTTCAACACCGTTTCATTATATTCACCAATTTGTTGCTCAATGCTGGAGTTATTGATTCCGGAGTTCGATGGAAGCAACTGGTTTGTATGCCGATTGTCCATCAAATAGCTTCTGATATACTGAGCCATATAAAGCTGGCTGGCAATCGAACGTGACTGTTGGTCTGCCGCCGAAGCTTGTGACATGGCTTCTGCTCCGGCAGTCTGCACATCTGGAATCAGATGGTTTGACTTGTAATTGGCAATATTTTTATCCACACTGCCAAGTTCCTTTTCTATTACTCCCAGACGGTCTCTAATGAACTCACTGGTACTGACAGATATTCGGTTTCGGTCTTTCACCCAGTTCTCGTTATACACTGCTACAAGGGTGTTGAGCACATCCTTTGCCCGTTCCAAAGAGACATCCTTATATTTAATATCGATAATAGTGGAATTTTCGTCACGAAGTGAAGCGGAAATCTTGCCTTGCACTGATGCAATGGTAGCATTGATATCAGCACGTGTCACGTCTATCTCATCCTCTTCACCTTTCTTATAATAGGGCGAAGGCAATACGGTTATTTTCCCGATTTCCGTATTCTCTATGCAGCCACCCATATTAAGTGTATAGCTTTCGGATACAGCCTCGCCATTACGCTTGATATCACTGAGGGTCACCTTCCCACTGGCCGCCAATGACAGATGCAATGACAATGTTTCATCGTCATTTATTCCTTCACACAGCACATTCACTGGCAAATTGGTACCGTATGCCTCTTCTTTATGAAAAGTGCCATCATACTTATAGTCGGTTTCCAGATGAAGGCGCCGTACAATTTCAGATGCAATTTCGATCGTATTCAAAGACAATATCTCATTCGTCATATTAGAAGAGGTCTGATTAAGACCCAATGCTTGTAATTGCTCTTCAGCATCAGCCTTATTCTCATCAGATTTAATCAACATGGAAGCGGTACACGTATGTACTTTCGGAGTCACCAATAGATAGAATATGGCACATCCAATGGTTACAAGAAGCGAAAATACAAACCAATACCAATGTTGAAGTGCGAGAAAAAACAAATCACGCACCTTGACCACACTCTCATTCGATTGTCTGCGTGTTATATGGGAGTTGTCTTTATTGTTTCTTTCCATCTGCAAACAGGTTTATTTTGTGAGGAATAAAATCAGCGTCATAAGAAATGAAGCGGTAGAAATCCAAAAGGCGGGTGTACGGGTGGTATTGGCGTTGAGCTTGGACTCATTAGCCTTCACGCCCGTAGGCTCCACATAAATCACGTCATTCTGCTGGAGATAGTACACAGGAGAGGAATACAGGCTGCCGGTCTGAGTCAGGTCTACTCTGTAAGGGGTCTGCTTCCCATCCACCGTGCGTAGCACGAGGATGTTGTCCCTGCGTCCTTGTATCGTGAGATCGCCTGCCTGCGCCAACCCCTCCAACAAGGTTATCCTGTCACGGTCTATTTCCTTTCTGCCAGGGGCCTTGACCTCCCCCATCACGGAATAACCCAGATTGGCATATTCCACCGTCACCACCGGGTCACGAACCAGTTTGCTGGAGAGCAGCCGGTATTTTATCAGGTTCGCCAGTTCCATTCGTGTAAGGCCATTGGCTGTGATCAATCCCAATACCGGCATGTCTATTTTACCGGATTCATCCACCGTATAAAGTGAAGAATTACTATTGTAAGAACCTAAAGTACCTCCATTCGTATTATTGGCAAGATTGAACATCTGCACCAATTCATTGTCCCGACTATGTACGATGATACTGATTTTATCTCCCGATTGCAATTTGATATCTTTGTACTCTTGCAAGGCCATGGTTACATTGGGCTGTATATCTTGCAAATAAGTGACCTGTTTGGCAGGACTGCACGAAAATAATAAGCAGGTAAGTATCAAACTTACCCATGCGATACTGGTATATTTTATCATATTTGTTGATTTATCAAATAAATTCTTTCAAAGAGAACAGATAGGGAAACCGAATGGATAGGGACTCCATGCACGACTGCGCGACTTCTTTCAAATCGGTGGATACATCCTCACTCCCCACCACCTTCTCCATCACACGTACAAGCTCACCGCATACCGAGTTAATCGCTTGATAATCCCGACGGGATTTTTCGCCGTACATCGAACGGAAGTATATTCCGATTTCCTCCAAAGTGAATAAAGCGATTTCTGCCGCCGTATCAAAAAGTTTATGCTTGAAAGAGTCTTCCACTTTCGCCACCCATGGTGTAAGCGCATTGGCTATCGCCATGACATCCAATTGGTTTTGAGGATAGTAAAAACAACGGTCTATGTCTGTCTGTAGAGGGGAAAGCATGGCATTCGAGGATTGCTGTGACTCACGCAAAGCTTCTCTGCGCAGCTTCACATACTCGTCCAAGTTCTCAAAACTTTCTTTATGGATGCCCCCAATGGCTACGCTCATTCCACCGATAGAAGTGACAAGACATTTATCCCTCGATATGCGTATCCTATAGCCTTCAAGCCCTGCCAAGGGTCCTGAAGTGATCCGAATCAACGGATTACCCTGGGCATAATAGTCAATGGTATGGAGCATGAAACGGATACGAGTCGAATCGGCTTGTGTCATATAAATGAAAGGTCGCATTTCCTTATCTTTTATAATGGCAGTGTTTCCTGTGCTACAATCCCTTACCAGATGCAAATTAGGGAAACGCTCATTGAGAAACATCTGAATTTTATGACTGTCTCCCTGAATAAACAGTAATCCTGAAATGGAAGGATGCTCCTCTTTCTTTATTTTCCGGCTTTTACGGACATACACAATAGTTTTATGCACGAACACCTTGAATTGATGCCGCAATTCGGTGGAGACAACCTCCACTTTCGTATGGTGGATAAACAGATAACACCAAGAATCCCCCTGAGAGTCTGGACGCACTTCTACTTCCGAAGCCAACTCCGCTTGTTGATTCGTTACAATTTTACCTCCATCGGTATTAGCATAAGTTCCGGAACTATACAGTGACATCGGCACTTAAGCTAAATTATGTCTGTGGTCTGCACGATTACTGTGTAACCCTCGCATGACCTTTTTTTTAGTCTGTATGAAGTTAATAAATGCATCCATATTAACCTTTTATTTTTTATTTGAACGGTATGTCTCTTACTAAGAAAGATGTCGACTTTCATATACTACTAATTTTCAATACAATACATAAATATAATAATATAGCCGCTAATCAACAAGTGTTAAAGAGAGTTAAAACAAGAATCTTTTTCACCATAAAATAGCATCAATTCATAATTTTACCTTACATTTGTGCCATTCAATGTCTTTCTTAGTAAGAGATACTTTCTTAGTAAGAAAGATAGTGATTTCCTTAATAGAAAAGGTGGCGAGGGTTTGTCCATCTGTTTTATTTCCATGAAGTCGTATAGCAGGATAGCCACAAACTGTACGAATAAGAGAAGTCATACAGTTTATGGTATAATTGTGCTTTTTATAGGGAATTTAGGATAATGCTATTGGCCTTATCCACTGACGAGGTATCTAAAGACGCAAGATAAATCCGTGTGGTAGCCTCCGAATCATGCCCCATGGCTTCGCTGATAGTAGAAATCGGAATATGCTTACTTTTGGCAATACTGGCCCATCCATGCCGTGCGACATAAGTTGTCAGGGGAATACTCAATCCTAATTGAACCCCTATTTTCTTTAATTTTTTATTTACCAACTGTTCCGCATTTCGATATTGTCTTCTGACATCCTTTTCCACATTACGGATAATAGGTAGCAGATAAGGACTTTCCACCATATCGTATTTGTCTATAATATCCTGCATTGGTCTTTCCCATTTAATGAACAACTGTTGGTTGGTCTTTTGACGCCGGTATGACAAGATTCCATTCTTCAAGTCGCTCTTCTTCAAGTAGGCCATATCCACGAATGACATTCCACGAGTGTAGAAACTGAACATGAACATATCTCTTGCATAGTCTAAGGACGGGGTTGATACCAAGTCCAAATCCCGGATTTGACGTATGACCTTGATTGGCACAGCCCGTTTCACCGTCTTGTCCACCCCTGTATATACATGCTTGAACGGATAACGCTGTACTACAAGTTCTCTGTCAACGGCACGGTTGTACATGGCACGAAGGTTTCTCATGTAAAAAGAGGAACTGTTGAGACAGACTCCCATAGATTTCAGGTACACTTCATACGCAGTCATCAACTTACAGTCCACGTTTTCAAAGGAAATATCCCCTCCGGTACCCACAAAGCGCACGAAGCTACGATAAGCATTTGTATAGGTCTCTGCGGTACGTTCCTTTCCAATCTGCCTTAATTGGGCAATCAAGCCACGGCAGAAGGAAAGAAAACCTCCATCTTCCGCAGTAGTCAAGTAAAGTTCCACAATCCTGTCGGCGGTATAATCTGTTTCGGTACGTTCCAGCGTCTCAATGAGACATTTTAACCGTCTGACATTCTCTTGCATAAGTTCTTTCTGCAAAAGAAGAAAATCACGTCTCTGCGCATGAGTGTCTGAAGGCACGACCACTTCGGAGTTGGCACTGTCCCATTCCGTAGGATAGACTTTGCATTGAGTGGGAATCTGCCTTACCATACGACGATGAGTCACTTGAAAATACAAGGTTCCCTCTTTCGTCCGTATAGCAGACGAACGAAGTTTGATTTTTAGAGTAGCCATTCTAAATAATATATTTTATGGTTATGACACAATCCAAAGGAGCCTTCCATTTTGAATTTTCACAGCATCATCCATAAAACAGAACTGCTGGGAAATATCAGACTTATGTTTTCCACATGCTTATTGAATATGGTTTTACTGCGCCAAGGAATAGTAGTAAGTAACTTTCCAGTTCTTATGCAAAAATACAGCTTAATGAAGAATGCCGCAAGGGATTAAACACGATTAGACTTACCAGGCAAGACTGTTAAATTATCACAGAATATCCTCGAAGATTCCGCTATGCGTCATTTTTTTCTTAACTTTACGTGCCAAAATACACAAGAATAAAAATGACATACATCAATGATATACAAATGGAACTACAATCTGCCCACTCCGGAAGAGAAAGAGTTGGGAGAAAGATTGGCCAAAGAATTGAAAATAAGCACGCTTTTAGGCGATGTTTTAGTCCACCGTGGAATAAAGACTGTGCGTGAAGCCAATCGGTTTTTCCGTCCGCAGCTCTCCCAGCTGCACGACCCTTTCCTGATGAACGACATGGACAAGGCTGTCAAGCGGCTGAACAAGGCACTGGGACGGAAAGAGCGAATCATGGTCTACGGTGACTATGACGTGGACGGATGCACCGCCGTCACATTAGTCTACAAGTTTCTGCTGAAATACTACTCCAACATTGAATACTACATCCCCAACCGGGAAGGGGAAGGCTATGGCATCTCCTTTGAAGGGATAGACTATGCCTGCTCACAGGGGGTGAAACTCATCATCGTGCTGGACTGTGGCATCAAAGCGGTGAAAGAGATAAGCTATGCCAAGGAAAAAGGCATCGACTTCATCATCTGCGACCACCATGTGCCGGAAGAGACGATGCCTCCCGCCTATGCCATTCTGGACACCAAAAGGAAAGACAATACCTATCCTTACACCCACCTGTCAGGATGCGGCGTGGGGTTTAAACTGATGCAGGCGTTCGCACAGAACAACGGAATTCCCTTCAATCAGCTGATTCCGCTGCTTGACCTCTGTGCGGTCAGCATCGCGGCGGACATCGTGCCAGTAACAGGAGAGAATCGGATACTCGCCTACTATGGCTTGAAACGGCTCAACACCAATCCCAGCACAGGACTGAGAGCCATCATCAATGTCTGTGGGCTGGAAGGACGGGAGATGACCATGAACGACATCATCTTCAAGATAGGCCCCCGCATCAACGCCTCTTGCAGAGTGAGAGAAGGGAAAAAGTCCGTGGACTTGTTAGTGGAAAAAGACTATCAAACCGCATGGGAGAAAGCTAAAAAGATTGACCACTACAACGAGATACGCAAGAACGTGGACAAAGAGATGACCATGGAGGCCAACCGCATCGTGGAAGGTCTCAAGAATCTCAAGGAAATCCACTCGATTGTGCTATACGATGAACACTGGATGATGGGAGTGGTAGGCATTGTGGCATCCCGGCTGACAGAAATCTATAACATTCCCACCATCATCCTCACACGCTCTGGAGACATGGCCATCGGTTCGGCACGGTCTGTCTCCGACTTCAACGTGTACAAAGCCGTGGAACAGAACAAGGATTTGCTCATCAACTTCGGAGGACACACCCACGCCGTAGGGCTTTCCCTGAAGATAGACCAGATACCGCTCTTCCGCAAACGGTTCGAGGAATACGTGGCATCCCACATTCTTCCAAGTCAGACAGAGCCGACCCTACAAATAGAAACGGTCACAGAGTTCAAGAATATCACCAAGAAACTGTGCCACGAGCTGAAACGCTTCAGCCCCTTCGGGCCGGGAAACCCCAAGCCGCTGTTCTGCACCAAGAAAGTGTATGACTACGGCACCAGCAAAGTCGTGGGACGTGAACAGGAACACATCAAGCTGGAACTGGTGGACAACCACTCCAGCGTGGTGATGAACGGTATCGCCTTCGGACAAAGCTCACAAGCGAGGTACATCAAGACGAAGAACTCGTTTGACATCTGCTATACAGTGGAAGAAAACACTCACAAGAAAGGAGAAATCCAACTACAGATAGAAGACATCAAGCCGACCTCCGACTCAGACAACACTTTATGACTTTCGAGGAGACACTGAAAACATACTGGGGCTATGACAGCTTCCGGGGAGTCCAGAGAAACATCATAGAAAGCATCTATGAAGGAAAGGACACCCTTGGGCTTATGCCCACAGGAGGAGGTAAGTCCGTCACTTTCCAAGTACCGGCATTGATGGAGGAGGGTGTGTGTATCGTCATCACTCCGCTCATCGCCTTGATGAAAGACCAGGTGGCGAACCTTCGGAAACGGGGTGTCAAGGCTACGGCAGTCTACTCGGGAATGACCCGAGGAGAAGTGCTGACCGCACTGGAGAACTGTGTGCTCGGAGATTACAAGTTTCTTTACGTCTCTCCCGAACGACTGTCATCTGAATTGTTTATCGACAAGCTAAGCAGGATGCACGTGAGCTTCGTCACCGTGGACGAGGCTCACTGCATCTCGCAATGGGGATACGATTTCCGTCCCTCCTATCTTCAGATATGTAAAATTCGGGGACTTCTGGCTGGAAAGCCTGTGCTGGCTCTTACTGCCACCGCTACACCGGAGGTGGTGAAAGACATTCAGCAAAGGTTGGGCTTTGCCAAAGAAAACGTGTTCCGTATGAGTTTTGAGCGTCAGAACATCGCTTATGTGGTGCGCCGCACGGAAGACAAGCAGGGCGAGATGCTGCATATACTGGAAAGCCTGCCAGGCACAGCCATCGTCTACACCCGCAACCGAAAACTGACAAAGGAGACAGCCACCTTTTTAGAAAAGAATGGCATTACCGCCACCTGGTATCACGCAGGGCTGAGCAATGACACAAAAGACCAACGGCAAAAGGAGTGGCAAGAAGGACACATCCGAGTAATGGTGGCCACCAACGCTTTCGGCATGGGAATAGACAAGCCGGACGTGCGTTATGTAATTCATCTCAATATGCCAGATTCTCCCGAAGCTTATTTCCAGGAAGCCGGACGAGCAGGAAGAGACGGGAAGAAAGCCTATGCCGTGCTGCTATACTGCCGTAAAGACCGTACTTCACTGCAAAAGAGAATCCCGGAAACATTCCCGGACAAGACGTTCATCCGTCAAATCTACGAACATCTCGCCTACTATTACCAGTTGGCCATGGAAGACGGACAGGACATGACCAAGACCTTTGACTTAGACAAGTTCTGCCGCACCTTCAAGCACTTTCCCGTCCCCACGGTTAGTGCGCTCCAGATTCTGACCCGTTGTGGCTACCTCCACTACTCGCCCGAAGAAGAAAGCCAGTCACGTCTCATGTTCCTCCTTGGCCGAGACGCCTTGTACCGCCTCGATAACCAAGACGACGACACCGAAAGTGTCTTGAGGGCACTACTCCGCTGCTACGAGGGGCTTTTCACGGATTATGTATATATAGAAGAGGAGAAACTAAGCCGTATCGCTGGAGTGGCCAACCAGCAAATCTACCCCATACTCATAGGTCTTTCCCGACAAGGTATCGTCTCCTACATTCCCCGCAGACGCACTCCCTACATAACGTATTTAAGAGACCGAGTGCCGTCAGAGAAGCTCATAATCCCCCAAGAAGTGTACGAAAACCGAAAGAAGAGTTTCACCCAGCGAATTGAAGCCATGATACAGTACGCCGAGGAAGACGAGCACTGTCGGAGCAGGATGCTGCTCCACTATTTCGGCGAACGGAATGAACATAACTGCGGAATCTGTGACGTATGTCTCCATGCCCATCCTTCTGGATTGAAGGCCGGAGAATATGCGAACATCAGGGACGAAGTAATCCACACCCTTCAATCAGCGCCTGAAAAAGAGAGGAAAGCCTCTGCATTCTCCTTGCCAAATCTGTCTTCGGAAAAGACCCTAAAAGTCGTGCATTATATGTTGTCAGAAGAGATTTTACGCATCACAGACGGTTATTTGACCCTTTGCAAGCAGGAAAAGGACGAAAAAGAAGCGGAAAATTTGTCTAAATCAAAACCTTATCGTACTTTTGCACCCGCTGATACGTGATATCAGTTATTCAAATCATTATTCACAAAAACTATTTTAAGTAAATGGCAACAAAAATCAGACTTCAGCGTCACGGACGTAAAGGCTATGCCTTCTACTCCATCGTAATCGCTGACTCAAGAGCTCCACGTGATGGAAAATTCATTGAAAAACTGGGTACTTACAACCCCAACACAGACCCTGCCACAGTAGATTTGAATTTTGACCGTGCCTTGTACTGGGTCGAGACCGGCGCACAGCCCACTGACACAGTACGTAACATCCTTTCCCGTGAAGGCGTGATGTTGATGAAACACCTGCATGGCGGTGTGAAGAAAGGCGCATTCGACGAAGCAGCCGCTCAGAGCAAGTTCGACGCTTGGAAATCCAGCAAGACACAGCAGATCGACGCAGCAAAAGCAAAGACTGCTGAGGCCAAGAAAGAGGCTTACCAACAGCGTCTCGAAGCCGAGAAGAAGGTGAACGAGGAAATCGCCAAGAAGGTAGCTGAAAAGAAAGCCGCTGAGGAAAAGGCCAAAGCCGAGGCTGAGGCAGCAAAAGCAGCTGAAGCACAGCAAGCTGAAGGCGAAGCCAACGCAGAGGAAGCTCCTAAAACAGAAGAAGCTCCGGCAGAGGCTTAAAACCTGACAACCCCAAACAATCCCGCCGGCAACGGTGGGATTTCTTTTATAAACACATCAAACTAAATCTACACCCAATGAAAGCATATATTTTCCCCGGACAAGGCGCACAATTCCCAGGTATGGGCAAAGACCTCTACGAGCAGAACGCAAAGGCGAAAGAACTTTTCGACCAAGCTAACGACATTGCGGGATTCTCCCTCACCGACATCATGTTCAACGGGACCGATGACGACTTGAAGCAGACCAAGGTGACACAACCCGCCGTCTTCCTTCACTCTGTTATCTCCGCCATCTGCTCGGAGTCTACTCCGGATATGGTGGCCGGACACTCTCTCGGAGAGTTCTCCGCATTGGTGGCCGCAGGTGTACTCGATTTCGGAGACGGATTAAAATTAGTCTCCACCCGTGCACACGCCATGCAGAAAGCCTGTGAAATCGCTCCTTCTACCATGGCCGCTATCATTGCCCTGCCTGACGAGACAGTGGAAAAAGCGTGCGAGGAAATCTCCACACCGGGAGACATCGTGGTACCGGCTAATTTCAACTGTCCGGGACAGATTGTCATCAGCGGAAACGTGGACGCCATCAACAAAGCTTGCGAACGGCTGAAGGCTGAAGGCGCTAAAAGAGCGTTAGTGCTGAAAGTCGGTGGCGCATTCCATTCTCCTTTGATGCAACCTGCACGGGAAGAACTCCAGCAGGCCATCGAGGATACTACTTTCCACACCCCCAAGTGTCCCATCTATCAAAATGTAGATGCCAAGGCACATACCAACCCGGAGGAAATCAAGAAGAACTTGATTGCGCAACTGACCTCACCCGTACGCTGGACTCAGGAAGTACAGCAGATGGTGGCAGACGGAGCTACGGAATTCGTGGAGTGCGGGCCGGGTAAAGTACTGCAAGGACTTGTCAAGAAAATCTGCAAGGGAAACGCAGAAGTACAAGCCCACGGACTGGCCTGACCTTTTTCGGGCTAACATTATTAAGGAGGAATTTTCATGAAACAAAGAATTGTAATATATCAGGTACTGCCGCGTCTGTTTGGCAACAACACCGTGCAATGCAAGAAAAACGGAACTATCACCGAAAACGGCTGCGGAAAGATGGCCGACTTCACCGCCAAGGCATTAAACGCCATCAAATCGCTCGGTGTCACGCATATATGGTACACAGGATTGCTGGAACACGCCACGCAAACACATTACGATGGCATCCAGCAAGACCATCCTGCCGTGGTGAAAGGAAAGGCAGGGTCTCCTTACGCCATAAAAGACTATTATGACATAGACCCAGACCTGGCGGTGAAACCGGCGGAACGTATGGAAGAGTTCAAGAGTCTGCTCTTCCGTTCCCACCGTTCCAACCTGAAAGTCATCATTGATTTCATCCCTAATCATGTAGCCCGTCAATACCACTCCGACGCCAAGCCGGAGGGAGTGGAGGATTTCGGAGAGAAAGATGACAAAAATGTCGCTTTCTCCCCGATGAACAACTATTATTACATTCCCGGAAAGAAGCTGGAAGGCAGTATAGACTTCTATGCAGGGCAAGAGAACCCCTACGTGGAAATGCCCGCCAAAGCCACAGGAAACGACCGTTTCGACGCATTCGTGAACGTAAACGACTGGTATGAAACCGTGAAGCTGAATTACGGAGTGGACAGTTATCATAACGGACACTTCAACCCCATACCAGACACTTGGCTGAAAATGAGAGACATCCTCTTATTTTGGGCAGACAAGGGAGTAGACGGGTTCCGCTGTGACATGGTGGAGATGGTACCCGTGGAGTTCTGGGGATGGGTCATCCCGCAAGTGAAGGACAAGTATCCCAACCTGCTTTTCATCGCCGAGATTTACAATCCTAACAACTACCGAAACTATCTCTACAACGGAAAGTTTGACTTGCTCTATGACAAAGTGGGGCTGTACGACACCCTCCGTGCCGTAACCTGCGGCCAAGCGCCCGCCTCCAATCTCACTGGTTGCTGGCAAAGAGTGGAGGACATTCAGAACAAAATGCTGAATTTCATGGAGAACCACGATGAACAACGCATCGCCTCCGACTTCTATGCGGGAAATGGCAAGAAAGGCCGTCCCGGCATGATTGTCGCCACCATGATGAACACAAATCCTGTGATGATCTATTTCGGACAGGAACTTGGCGAAAGGGGCATGAACGAAGAAGGATTCAGCGGACTGGATGGAAGAACCTCTATTTTCGACTATTGCACGGTAGACTCTGTACGCCGCTGGAGAAACGGAGGAAAGTTCAAGAGTGGACTGCTGAATGAGGAGGAGAACGATCTTCGGACATTCTACCAGAAAATACTCACACTCTGCAACAAGGACAAAGCGGTGAAAGACGGGCTTTTCTTCGACTTGATGTATGTCAACCAGAATAACTGGAACTTCGATGAGCGGCACATCTTCACTTTCTTGCGTAAACTGGGAAACGAAGTATTGCTGGTAGCCGCAAATTTCAGCGATATGACCGCACATACTGGAATCAATATTCCACAACATGCCTTTGACTATCTCTGCATGAAAACGGGAGACAACTTCATCGCCAAAGACTTGCTCAGCGAGGATGTAATCCCGATATCCTTACAACCAGATAAGGAAGTGAACATCGAAATACCCGCTAATTACGGACGGATATTCAAGATAACCCAATAAAAGAGTTAAATACTGTTTAAGATTATTGGTCGATTCAATAAAAAGCAGTACATTTGAGGTGTGTTTTTCATAGTATTAGATTTAAGGTTAAACATTGGGGTACAGCGGTACCCCTTCTTTTTTTCTTATCGTCAATGAAAATGATTATCCGCAACTGTACCACTAATCAACATTGTTAGGTAGAGACGCGATTCATCGCGTCTCCGCTTTTATAGTATTTAATTCACAGATAATTCATCGCTGATGAATGTGGAGACGCTGATGAATGGAGACGCGATGAATCGCGTCTCTACTAGTTCAATATTGCAACGTGCAAGACAGGAGAGTGGTATGTTTGCGGATAAGCATTTATGAGATCACTCAAGTTTCAAGGTGTATATAGTGAGAAAGAACTCAGTGAAATAAGAACCGTAACTCACCGTTTGGAAAAAATGACACGGTGAGTTACGGTATATAAAATGGTGGATTGCAATCCCCTCGCCAGGACACGCCTGACGGGGGAAACAGAATTTACAACGGAATGTACTCCACAAAAGCCTCCATAGCCTCGTAGGAAGCAAGACCTAAATTCTGGTACAACTGTGCCGTAGCGTGATTGCGGTCTTCGGAACGTTGCCAGAACAGACGCTCGTCGTCGCCCAGATAGGGTGCGCCTTCCATCTGCGACTGGTGTTTGAGAATAGCGTTGCGCTTGTTTCTCAACTCTTCGGGAGACATCGGCACCACCATCTCGATGTTCTCAATCTCCCATTCAGCCCATGCACCGCGGTACATCCATATACGGCAGTCCTTCAACCATTCCGCTCCCGCTTGTTTCTCCAAATCGATAGCGGCGAATACCGCATTCGTACAAACACGATGCGTGCCATGAGGATCCGCCAAGTCACCGGCTACAAATATCTGGTGAGGCTTTACCTCTTGCAGGAACTTGCGCACGATATTCACATCACGTTCTCCCAAGGGATATTTCACCACCTTACCCGTCTCATAGAAAGGTAGATCCAAGAAATGAATGTGATTTGTGTCCAAGTGGTTGTACATACCGGCGATAGTCGCCTCTCCTCTACGGATTAACCCTTTGAGGGTCAATATATCCCGAGTATCCATATCCGAAGGACTCTTCTTGGACAGGAACTCCTTGATTTCCGCATATTTCTTATTGATGGTCTCGTCCTTTCCATCCTCGAACAAGCTGTTAAAGCCCGTCAGGAAATGCAGGAAACGATGTACCTCCTCATCACTCACAGCGATATTGCCCGAAGTCTCATACGCCACATGCACATCATGCCCCTGCTTCACTAAACGCTGCAAGGTGCCACCCATGGAAATCACGTCATCGTCAGGATGTGGAGAGAAGACAATCACTCGCTTAGGATAAGGAGTGGCTCTTTCGGGACGATACGTGTCATCCGCATTCGGCTTTCCACCCGGCCAGCCTGTAATCGTGTGCTGCAAGTCATTGAAGATACGGATGTTCACATCATAAGCCGAACCGTATAATGCCAACAACTCGCTCAATCCGTTCTCGTTGTAGTCGCGGTTGGTCAGTTTCAGAATAGGCTTATGCAGTTTCTCGCACAGCCACACAATCGCACTGCGAATCAACTTGCTGTTCCACTCGCAGGAAGTCACCAGCCACGGATGCTGTATGCGGGTAAGATGTGCAGCGGCAGCCAAGTCAAGCACCACCGAAGCGTCCTCGTGCGCTTGAAGGAAAGAAGCCGGCAACGCATCCGTCATCTGTCCTTCCACCGCCTTGGCGATGATATCAGCTTTCTCCTCACCCCAGGCCAGCAAATACACTTTCCGGGCAGAAAGAATCGTGCCTACTCCCATCGTGATGGCACAGTCTGGCACTCCGTCCATACTTCCAAAAATCTTGGAAGCTTCCATGCGGGACGTACTGCCCAACAACATCAATCTTGTACGAGAGGAAAGTTGTGATCCGCCCTCGTTCACGGCGATGTTACCATCCTGTCCGATGCCGACAACCGCCATGTCCAATCCTCCGACACTCTTCAGATACCCTTCGTATGTCGTACAGTATTCCGTCACGTCATCTTTGGAGATAGACGTATCCGGACTGTACACATTCTCAGGTAGAATATCCACCTTGTCCAAGAAATTCTCTTTCAAGAATTTCAGGTTGCTGGATTTGGCGTCTGCGGGAAGCGGATAGTATTCATAAGCGTTGAATACGATGACATTACGGAAGCTTACGCCATCGTCCGTGTGCTTCTGCACAAGGATTCTCAGCAACTCACTCAAGGATGAGCCACCCGTCAAAGCTAACACGAAATGCTCATGTTTTTCTTGTTTCAGACGGATGGCGTACACTATTTCCTCCGCCACCTGCGCAGAAGCGGCTTCCATAGTCTCCGAAATATCCGTCCGTACCTTTTCAAACCGTGTCAAAGCGGCACGTACCACATCGTTCTCTGGCTTGTAATAGCGAAGAGACACCTGATTTAATGAAATCTGGGAAGTTAGATTCAGTCTCATAAGTTATAAAGTTTGACACAGCAAAGATACACATTGTCCGCCTACACACAAAATAAAAAAGAGACTTTTTCCCGATATATCAAGGTGATTTATTTGGAGAATCCTGCTTTTTCCCTAAATTTGCAGACAAGTAAACACCAAAACAACAAAAAACTATGTGTGGAATTGTAGGATATTTGGGAAGCCGACAGGCTTACCCTATCTTGATAAAAGGTCTGAAACGACTGGAATACAGAGGATACGACAGTGCGGGAGTAGCCATGGTGACACCTCAAGACAATTTAGAGGTATACAAGGCAAAAGGAAAGGTGGCGGATTTGGAAGCCGTGGCCGCCAAAGAACCTCAAGAGGGCAACACGGGCATTGCACACACCCGCTGGGCCACCCACGGAGAGCCGAACACCCTCAACGCCCATCCCCATGTCTCTCAGTCTGGCAACCTGGCTCTTGTACACAACGGCATCATCGAGAACTATGCCACACTGCGGCGCCAGCTACAAGCCAAAGGCTACACCTTCAAAAGCGAGACGGACACCGAAGTGTTGGTACAGCTTATCGAATACTTCCAAGTATCTTATAAACTCCCTTTACTCAAGGCCGTGCAAGTGGCGCTCCACAAGGTCATCGGAGCCTATGCCATCGCCATTCTCGACCGACGCCATCCCGAACAGCTCATTGCGGCACGCAAGAGCAGCCCGCTGGTGGTGGGTATCGGAAAAGAAGGAGACTTCTATTTGGCATCTGACGCCACTCCTATTATAGAATACACCAACCGAATGGTCTATTTAAACGACGGAGACATCGCCGTGATGAACCTCGGCAAGCCGCTGGAGATTGTGAACCGAAACAACCAACCGCAGGAGCTGAAGATAAAAGAGGTGGACATGAACATCGGACAACTCGAAAAGGGAGGCTATCCTCACTTCATGCTGAAAGAGATTTTCGAGCAGCCTACCTGCATCAAAGACTGTATGCGGGGACGTGTGGGACTGAACGACTTCGCACTGTCCCTGTCCTCTCTCCGTGACCACAAGGAACGGATGGTAAACGCCTCCCGCTACATCATCGTGGCCTGCGGCACTTCCTGGCATGCCGGACTTATCGGGAAACAGCTCATAGAGTCCTTTGCGGGAATCCCTGTGGACGTAGAGTACGCCTCCGAATTCCGTTACCGAAACCCCGTAGTGTCCAAGGAGGATGTCGTCATCGCCATCTCCCAGTCGGGAGAGACCGCCGACACGCTGGCCGCTATCCAGCTGGCTAAGGAAAAAGGAGCTTTCATCTATGGTATATGCAACACCGTGGGTGCCTCCATTCCACGTGCGACGGACACGGGCAGCTACATCCATGTGGGACCGGAAATCGGAGTAGCCTCTACCAAGGCGTTCACAGGACAAGTGACCGTGCTGACTATGCTGGCTTTGGCCTTGGGCGTGGAGAAAGGTTTCCTGTCTCCTGAAAAACAACGAGAAGCGGTAGCCTATCTCACTCACATCCCCGAACTGATAAAAGACACCGTGGCACAGACAAACGAGAAAATCAAAGACCTCGCCCGGATGCTGACCTACGCACAGCACGTCATCTATCTGGGAAGGGGATATAACTATCCCGTGGCGTTGGAAGGAGCATTGAAACTGAAAGAAATCTCCTACATCCATGCGGAAGGATACCCTGCCGCAGAAATGAAGCACGGCCCTATCGCATTGATAGACCAAGATATGCCCGTGGTAGTCATCGCTACCCGTAACAAGATGTACGAGAAGATACTGAACAACGTACAGGAAATCAAGGCACGGCAAGGAAGAGTCATCGCCCTTGTCACCAAGGGAGACCAGACCATCCGTCAAATCGCAGACGAATGTATCGAACTGCCAGAGGTACCCGCATTCCTTGAACCGCTTATCACCACCATCCCCTTGCAGCTGCTCTCCTATCACGTGGCCGTATGGAAAGGAAAGGATGTGGACCATCCACGTAACCTCGCCAAATCTGTCACCGTAGAATAAACGAACCGCCATGGAAAGAACATTCCGAAAACTCACAGACAGCGAAATCAACCAGCTCCGCAAACAGGAATGCGCAGCGGAAGACTGGCAACTGGTGGAAGTCCCCGCAGAAGAAGGTTTCGACCCTCGATTCATACAGCGAGTGCGCTTCTCTGGCCCAATACGGTTGGGGCTTTTCCAGAAAGAGTTCACTCTTCCCGGAGGAGTGCGCAAGCACAGCGGGGTCTACAACGCCACCTTGCACAACGTGGAGGTGAACGACAACTGCCTCCTGGAGAACATCAAGAACTATGTGGCCAACTACCGTATCGGACACGAGACCTATATCGAAAACGTAGATTTAATTCTGGTAGACGGCAAGACCGCTTTCGGCAACGGAGTGGAAGTCTCCGTACTGAACGAGACTGGCGGAAGAGAGGTAATGATACACGACTGCCTCTCCGCACACCAGGCTTATTTTATGGCCTTGTACCGCCATCGCCCGCAGCTCGTACAGCGGATGAAAGAGATTATCTCACGGTATGTGACGGAAATCTCTTCCGAACGTGGACGCATCGGATCGCACTGCGTCATCTCTGACTGCGGCGAGTTGCGCAATGTGAAAGTGGGTGACTATTGCACCATTGAAGAGGCCAGCAAACTGGTGAACGGCAGTCTGAACAGCGTGAAACAAGCGCCTATACGGATAGGCTGCAATGTCATCGCCACGGACTTCATCATCTCCAGCGGCTCCACCGTTACCGACGGAGCCATGCTAACCCGCTGTTTTGTGGGACAAGCCTGTGTCATCGGACACGGTTATTCCGCCTCCGATTCACTCTTCTTCGGCAACTGCCAAGAGGAAAACGGAGAAGCCTGCGCGGTATTCGCCGGCCCGTTCACAGTGACCCACCACAAGTCTACCCTGCTCATCGCCAGCCAGTTCTCCTTCATGAACGCCGGTTCTGGCTCTAACCAAAGCAACCACATGTACAAACTCGGTCCCATTCACCAAGGAGCGATGGAAAGGGGTGCGAAAACAGCCTCCAACTCCTATATTCTCTGGCCGGCACGTATCGGTGCCTTCTCTTTGGTGATGGGACGGCACACGGCTCATCCCGACACCTCCGACCTTCCCTTCTCCTATCTTATAGAGCATGACAACAGCACTATGCTCTTTCCCGGACTGAACCTGCGGAGTGTCGGCACGATACGAGACGCACGGAAATGGCCGAAGCGGGACAACCGCACCGACCCTCACCGGCTTGACCAAATCAACTACAACCTGCTCAGCCCCTACACCATTCAGAAAATGCTGAACGGTTGTCACATTCTGCGGGAATTGCAACGGGTGGCAGGCGAGACTTCGGAAACATACTCCTACCAAAGCACGAAGATAAAGAACGCCTCGCTTACACGAGGTATACAGCTTTACGAGATGGCCATCCACAAATTCCTTGGCAACTCTGTCATCAAACGTCTGGAAGGCATCACCTTCGCGAAAGATGAAGACATCCGACAACGGCTGCAACCCGACACTCCGACAGGCAGCGGAGAATGGGCTGACCTTTCGGGACTTATCGCACCCAAAAGCGAGATAACCCGGCTCATCGAAGACATTGAGAGCGGAACGATAGACAAAGTGGAACAGATACATGACCGGTTCGCTGATATGCACCAACACTACTACACCTTCGAGTGGACGTGGGCCTACGAACAGATGCTCAAGTTCTACCACCTGAAAGCGGATCGAATCACCGCCAAAGACATCCGGCGCATCGTGGAGAAATGGAAAGAGTCCGTCATCGGCATAGACCGCTTAGTCTACGAAGACGCAAAGAAAGAGTTCTCCCTCTCTTCCATGACCAGCTTCGGCGCAGACGGCGGAAAGAAACAGCGGCAGCAAGACTTCGAGCAAGTCAGGGGCTATTTCGAGAGCAATCCCTCCGTCCGTTCCATCCTCGACCACATCCGGGTGAAATCAGCGCTGGGAGACGAGTTAATCGGAAGGCTGGAACAAGTGAAATAAGAGCAGCCTACCTGTGTAAACGATAGTAAACTGACCTATAAACAATATTAAAAGGGAAGCAGGAGATGACCGAACCACGCCTATCTTGCGTCCGTATTATAACGGTGACGGAATACCGCATCGGATACTGACAAAAAGAAAACAACAAAATAAAAACGATTCATGATGAAACAAAGCACTAAAATGTTATTCGGAGCCATGGCTTTGGCCTTGACAACCTCCGGACTGACCACCGCACCGGCCATGGCCGCTGTGCCTGAGACCACACAATCCATTGCAGGACAGCCTGTGGACTTGACGAAAGCAGCCGCCAGCGCAGTGAACGAAGTGGTCTACATCAAAGTGGTGCAGAACGGAAAAACACAAACCATCTCCGGCGGGGACGACCCCTTTGACTTCTTCTTCGGCTTCCCCTTCGGCGGAGGCAACGGACGAGGAGGAAACCGGCAGATACAGACTCCTAAACGGGAGGGTTCCGGCTCCGGCGTGATTATCTCCAAAGACGGCTATATCGTAACCAACAATCACGTGGTGGACGACGCAGACGAAATCACCGTGACACTGAACGACAAACGGGAGTTTAAGGCGAGAGTCATAGGCACGGACAAGGCTTCCGACCTGGCGTTAATCAAGATTCAAGCCACCGACCTGCCCGTCATGCCCATCGGCGACAGCGAGACACTGAAAGTGGGTGAATGGGTACTGGCCGTAGGAAGTCCGCTGAACCTCACCTCTACCGTGACGGCGGGTATCGTGAGCGCGAAAGCCCGCACCGTAGGCGCAGAGGGCATCGAGTCTTTCATCCAGACCGACGCAGCCATCAATCCCGGAAACTCAGGCGGTGCCTTGGTGAACGTGAAAGGCGAGTTAGTGGGCATCAACACCATGCTGATTTCCAACACAGGCTCCTTCACCGGCTACGGATTCGCCATCCCTACCTCCATCATGAAGAAAGTCGTGTCCGACCTGCGTCAGTACGGTGTGGTACAGCGCGCGTTGCTGGGCATCCGTGGCGGCGACTTGGACGACTACATCTCCTCCCTGAAAGACAAAGACGAGAAAGTGCCTGATTTCGGTACGGTGACTGGCGTGTATGTGGCCAGTGTGGAAGATGACGGAGCCGGCAAACAAGCAGGATTGCAGAAAGGCGATGTCATCGTGGGTGTGGACGGACGCACCATCAAGTCAATGGCCGAGTTGCAAGTCATCATGATCAACCACCGTCCCGGCGACAAAGTGACCATCACCTACTTGCGCAACAAGAAGAAAATCTCCAAGACCGTGACATTGCGCAATGCGCAAGGTAACACGAAAGTGGTGAAGAACTCCAACATCGACCTGCTGGGCGTGGCTGTGAAACCGCTCGACAACAAGGGCAAGGAACAACTCAACGTCTCCTACGGACTGAAAGTGGAAGGACTGGAGAACGGACGCTTCCGTGACGCAGGCATCAACAAGGGCTTCGTCATCCTGAAAGTGAACGGACAGCCCATGCGCAGCGAGAGTGACCTGGAGAACGCCTTCAAGGCCGCACAGCAGACACCCGAGCAGACACTCTTCATCTCTGGTATGTATCCGTCCGGACGCAGGGCAAGCTACGCCGTGAGCGTCTCCTCTGACAGCCAGACCGACAAGTAAATAACGCAAGAATAGTTTTATTAGACATGCTTTCACCGCATGGAGTCATTAAAAGGCTTCCCATGCGGTGATTTTCGTGTCAAATGTTTTGTCTTTCAATAAAAAAACGTATATTTGCCTCCGCAACATACCGGGAGACCGGGAAACACAAACCGCCTATGAGACAACTGAAAATCGGGAAAAGCTTCACCAACCGCGACAGTGCGTCACTGGAACGTTACCTTCAAGAGATAGGGCGAGAGGAATTGATTTCACCCAACGAGGAGGTAGAACTGTCGCAAGCCATCAAGAAAGGAGACCAGAAAGCGCTGGAGAAACTCACCAGAGCCAATCTCCGTTTCGTGGTATCCGTGGCAAAGCAATACCAGAACCAGGGGCTGAGCCTGCCCGACTTAATCAACGAAGGGAACGTGGGACTGCTGAAAGCGGCCAAGAAATTCGACGAGACAAGAGGGTTCAAGTTCATCTCCTACGCCGTGTGGTGGATACGGCAAAGCATCCTTCAGGCACTGGCGGAGCAGTCGCGCATCGTGCGTCTGCCGCTCAACCAAGTAGGTTCCATCAACCGCATCAACAAGACACTCTCCCAATTCGAGCAGAAGTACCAGCGAAAGCCTTCCACCGAGGAACTGGCTGAGCAACTCGACATCGAGGAGGAGAAGATAGAGGACGCCATGGCCGCCAACGGAAGACATCTGTCCGTGGACGCACCCATCTCCGACGAGGACAACAGCAGTCTCGTGGACGTGATGGAAAGCGACTCGAAACCTGCCGACCTGAACATGGACAGGGAATCACTCGACAAGGAGATACAAAGAATATTCTCCACCCTCTCCGACAGAGAACGGTATGTCCTTTCCATGTCCTTCGGAATAGGATGCAGGGAGATGACAAACGACGAAATCGCCATGAAGCTGAACCTGACAAGGGAGAGGGTCAGACAAATACGGGAGAAAGCCTTGGAAAAACTGCGCGGAAACAGCAACAACAAATTATTAAAATCATACTTAGGATAATATGAACCTCATCAAGAAGGGTTTGATAGCCGCAGCGGCTATCTGGATGACAGGGGCTTCCCTGCAAGCGAAAACAGAAACAGGCGTGTACATCGCCGGTGTGTCGGAGTCGCTGACAGACTCCACCGTCTACGTCACAGATATTCAACAGTTAGACTTCGTGAAGTTAGAGGGCAAAAACGCATTCCTGCCCATGCGATCCTCCTTCAGCTACCAGTTGAAGTCTTATTTCGATACCCAAAAGGGAGAACCCAACCGCCTCTGTCTCGTGGTGTATAGCCCAAGGAAAGACAAACTGGAACGGAGGGTTGAGAAAATAAAGAAGAAATATCTCTCCCAGAAAGGATTTAAGGTAAACGCCCTGACTTCCACCGACTTTAAATTCGAGAAACCCGCCGGATATGATGAAAGCGTGAAGACGGAAGCACAGCGGAAGAAAGAAGAGAAAGAGGCGAAGAAGAAAGCTAAAGCGGAGAAGAAAGAAGCAGCCGCAAAAGAACAAAAGAAATAAACAGGAAATGAGAGGGAAAAACAGCATCCTTGGCATCCTCACAGTATTCCTGCTATGTACGGCTTGCGATTCGAATTCAGACGAGATTGAACCACAACCGACGGCAGACCGTACAGTGTTGGTTTACGTTGCAGCGGACAACAGTCTAAATAGTTTCTCCCAGGAGGATTACAACGAACTAGTCAAGGGGGCTAAACAGTTACCTGACAATTCGCACTTGCTACTCTTCATGGATAATATGGAAGGGAACTCGAAACTCCTGCGCATCGACCAAAAAGGAAGCCACACCGTAAAGGACTACGGAGAAGACTTGGAGTCTACCAACCCAAAAGTCATGGAGAAAGTCATCCGTGAGGCGGAAACCCGTTATCCGGCCAAGGGATACGGCATGGTCTTGTGGTCACACGGTACAGGATGGCAATCGGCTCAAAGCCGTGCTTTCGGTCAAGACACCCACGCACGCCCCATGTATGAGTGGATGAACATCAAAGACTTGGCTTCCACCTTGTCAAAATTCCCAAAGTTCGACTACCTGATGTTCGACGCTTGCTTCATGCAATGCGTGGAGGTGGCGTATGAACTGCGGAACACCACCCGCTATATCGTAGCCGCCCCCTGCGAGATTCCGGGACCAGGAGCTTATTACAATATACTCACTCCTGCCCTTTTCTATGAGAATCCGGCTAAAACATTAGTGGAATACTACTATAAGCCTTATCTACAGGACAATCCTTGGGGCGTGAAGAACGACGAAGGCTACGGGGCTGTCATTTCCACGTTGGACTGCGCACAGGTAGACGCCTTCACCACTCTCACCCGCAACCTCCTGCCCCAGCGAAACGGCGTGGCACTCGATTTCGAGCAAAACGAGCAGCATTTGCAAGTCTATGCAGGACTTTACGCAAAGGAATACGTTAGCCCCTATTATGACTACAAGGGACTGATGCAACAGCTTATTCCTTCTCCCGCTTTCCCTGAATGGGAAAAGGCGTTGGAGAAGTTGATTCCCTACAAAGGAACCACACCGTGGTTCTTCACCTCTTATGAATATCCCAATGCAGACCATATTCCCGTAGACCCCGCCAAATTCAGCGGACTTTCAGGCTACATCCCCGACTACTTCCCCGGTTGCGAGGACTGGGACGAAGACTTCCGTCAGACCGACTGGTACGAAGCGGCAGGATGGAAAGAAAAAGGATGGTAAGTAGAGACGCGATTTATCGCGTCTCCAAATTCCAATGGGTTATTATCAGATTTACATTCCTCACTTCACCCCGTATTCCTCTATCTTACGGTACAGCGTGGTGAGACCTATTTTCAGCAAGCGGGAAGCCTCCGTCTTGTTGCCTTTTGTGTATTGCAGGACACGGGAAATATGACGCTGTTCGATAGTGGCGAGGTCAAAGTCAGACAACGGTGTGGCGGAAGACACCTCACTCTCTCCCTCGGGGCGAAGCAAGTCAAGCGGCAAATCCTCCATCGTCAGTTCCTTATCACAGATAATCATGCAACGCTCCATGATGTTTTTCAGCTCACGCACATTGCCCTTCCATGCCGCCCTGCACAGCGTGTCAAGAAACTCAGGAGTCATGCCTTTCACCTCCTTGTGCAAGCGTTTCATGTTCTGTCTCAGATAATGCTCCGCCAACAAAGGAATATCCTCCGGACGTTCACGAAGCGGCGGAAGCTGAATCTGGAACACGGAAAGCCGATAGAACAAATCTTCACGGAAACGCTCCTCCCCTATTTCTTTCTTCAAGTCGCGGTTCGTGGCCGAGATAATTCGCACATCCACCTTCTTCGGACTGGTGTCGCCCACGGGGATAAACTCGCCTGTTTCCAACACTCGGAGCAGCTTCGCTTGCAGCTCAAAGGCCATCTCCCCAATCTCATCGAGGAAGACAGTCCCCTTGTCAGCCACCTCGAACAGCCCCTTCTTGTCCTTTACGGCTCCTGTAAAAGCCCCTGCCTTGTAGCCGAAAAGCTCACTTTCCAGCAAGTCCTTGCTGAAAGCCGAGCAGTTGATGGCCATGAAAGGAAGATTCGCGCGGGGTGAACCTGTATGGATAGCCTGGGCGAAGACTTCCTTGCCCGTACCCGTCTCCCCCGTAAGAAGCACCGCCACATCTGTCTTCGCCACTTTCGTGGCCATGCGAACCGCCTCTTGAATCTTGGCTGAACGACCGATTATCGTGTCAAAGGTATGGAGATTTGAAGCAGGTTTCTGGAAGTCTTTTACACGTTTCGCCTCCGTCATCGCTGCACTGACTACCGGGATAATCTTGTTGTTGTCATCCCCCTTGGTGATATAGTCGAACGCCCCGTTCTTGATGGCCTGCACACCGTCCTGAATATTCCCGTGCGCCGTAAGCATGACCACCTGTGAGTCGGGACACTCCTTCTTCAAGGAAAGAAGCAAGTCCACCCCGTTTCCGTCCGGCAGCCGTACATCGCACAGCACGACTTCCGGTCGGTGTTTCTTGAGTTGTCGCATCCCTTCCGCACAGCCGCCCGCCTCGAAGACCTCATAGCCTTCGAGTTCCAACATACGAGAAAGCAGATGGCGAATCACCGCCTCGTCGTCTATAATCAGCAATGTATCCATATTCTTTAAGCCAAGACCTACTGCAAAGGTACGAAAAGTTTTTTTCTTGGACAAATGGATGTGCTTAGGACGGCAGAAACGTCTCTGTAAAAAGAGAGAGGATATGTGCTTCCACATACCCTCTCATTGATTCTAAAGCAGTATCCTATTCATCTGGAATAGTCAATCCGCCCACTCATCACATTTGATACACGTGTTTATCACATTCGATACACGTGTTCATCACATTCGATACACGTGTTCATCACATTCGATACACGTGCTTATCACATACGATACACATGTTTATCACATACGATATGAGGCGTCCGAAGTGCCGTTTGAAAGCGATACATCCCCTGATGCGGACTGATTGTTCCATAGGTTTAGCCCTTATTCTCTGCTTACTTCTTGATGAGCTTGTAGAAGACGGGGTAACGATTTGCATATTTACTTGAATAGGTTCCCATAGTATATTCCGCTGTACTTGTCTTATTATACCAGCTAAATATCAAGAATTTATCACTACTTTTGTTGCTTGTCATCTTGCAGTCATTCTCCATATCGTGTTCATTTGCAGGAGCTGCTGCCAGTGTCCATATCGTTGAACCGTCCTCTTCTGTAGGAACCAAATTTGTATAGTTGCCGTTTATGCTTACTCCCACATACTTTCCATCGTATCCCTTGATAGTGAATCCATTTCCACTTTTCGTCAAAGTGAAGATACAAGAATTATCTACATTTCCACCTGTAGTATAAGCCAAAGCAGCTATATAATGTTGCGAATAGACTTTATGCTTCATCAAGTAGTTTGTACCATTGTAGGTATATCCAATCGCATACGTACCAGCGGTAATGTCAGCCGGGGCTACAGCTTCGCCTAAGATATACGCACCTGTCTCGGGAGGAGTCACGGTACCACCGGGTTCTTTGCCTATGATAGTTTTACCTCCATCGAAGCTGGCGGCAGTCACATTCTTCAAGCCGGGTGTTTTCCCGAAGTAATTCTCCAGAGAACCATACAGAAGAACTTCCTTACCGATATTCCCCGCATTGTCTTTTGTATTCAGACCGTTGCGAATATCGCCTTTGGTCAACTGCACAGGAATACATTTCGTCACATCTTTCTCATCAGGTGTAGTGGCCACCACAATATTTGAAGTGGAAGATTTGTCAGATGCACCCCAAATCATGCCCTCAGTCACATTGTTTCCGCTTACGCTACCCACAATATAGGCTTTCACCCAAGCTAAGGATTTATCTTGCTTGGCAATCACCTGCGCCACAGAATACGGTTTCTCCTTCGTTCCGTCACCATCCGCAGGAGTTTCTGTACCTCCGCCTTGCTGGTCGCTGAAATCGAAGTTCAAGTCGCCACCTGTGATGGACTTCCAGTCAGAGATGGTAGCCTGTCCGAAGGTCACGTTGATTTGAGAAGGAAGGTCGCCCTTGTTCAGACGCACGGGAATCGTGTACTGTGTGCCAGCGGCAAATTCAGAAGCTGCATTTGTCAGACTGGTAGTCGCAGACTTACCTGCCGCATTGCTCACGGTCAAGGTTGTGTTTGCATCCAAAGCCGAAGGCAACACGATGCCTACAGCCGTCTGCTTAGCCGCATCATAATTTAACTTAATGTCCTGAGCATTTCCCGTGGTAGTCAGTTTACCATCCTTCACCGCAAACGTAGCCGTTGTTTTCAAGCCTTTTACGGTCAGCGTCAAATTGTCTGTCTTAATGCCCTCGGCAGCCGAAACATTGAACACCAGTTTAGTCAGTTGATGGGTAAAATTCAGTCCCACAGTTTTATCCGCACTCGTCTTACCCTTAGCGTTGTTGGAGTACAGCAGGTCGATAGCAGCCTGGTTACTTTGATCGGCCACAGAGACATTCACCGTTCCATTCGCTGCTGAAGCCTGGTAAGGATAATAGGCCACAAAGTCCACGTTACCATCGGGATAATACATGGCATTCCCTTCTGCCTTTAAATCCCCTGCGGAATTGGTGGAATACTGGACGTTCGCACTATTCTGCACGAAGTTACCACCTTGGAGCATGGAGATACCAATCCGGTCGTTCTCCTGCCATTGGTTGTCAATGGCTCTGGAAGCCATACCGCTAATAGTGGAGGAAAACTGGATTCCCTTGTCTCCCATCCGGATGCCGTCCAAGTCATTGTCGCTGCAAGCGGAAAGCGCAGCCACGGACATCAGCAGTCCGGCATAAATCACATTAGATTGTTTCATAAACAATTTGTTTTTAAATGGTTGATATTCTGTTTACCAAATTGTATTCTGTTTGAACTTCCGCGGCACTTTAGGGAAGAGCGTGTAACCTATTTTCTTCTCCAAAGTCTCCACGGAATAGATGTAGTTGTGATAATCATCTCCAGCCACCTCTTTGGTGTTAGGAATGAAGAAGCCTACAGTCTTTGCGTCCGTCACATTCCCTTTGGCATCTCTTGTCACATGAGCGATGGCTTTGAAATAGGCGGACGGCACTTTGATGACCGCATTACTGTTGTCCGTCGTCGTAGTATTTCCCTCAAAGACCGGGCCTGTCACCACGAAAAGAGTGTCAGAGGAAGACTGCGGCGCATACGTCCGAATCTTATTCTCCAGATTTCCCCATATTTTCTGGTTCATACTCCAATATTGGGGTGTCTGGTTCGTTACCAAGAACGTCTGCAACTGCGCCTCCTTATTGCCATTACGGTCTGCGTTCGGAATCTGATGTCCTCGGTCATATTTGTTTCCGTTATTGTTGGAAGCCTCATGTTCAGGATATCCATTCTCCGTCACATTGATTTGGTCTTTCTCCGCAATTCCGTGAGTGGTATCAAAAGACCAGTTATCTGGACGCTTAGACTGTCCCGTGTAGCTGGCATTCAACGGATAAGCCACCCACCGTGCCATCTTCAAGTTCTCATCGAACAACATGGAGTAATTGCGCTGATTATCCGCACCGTAAGTGTAGGTCACATACTTGATATGTGCGTTCTTCAAATCCTCCGCAGAGATAGTCGGTGTCTCCATCCATTGAGCATAAGTGCCAATCCCTTTCACTTTTACATTAGACTGCACATTGCTACCCGCTTGTAGCTGTACGTTCTTCAACTCCTGTGTCTTCGACTTCGTTCCGTCCGCCGAGGAAAGGGTAATCGTCAGATTTGAAGCGGAAGTTTGCGGAAGCAAAAAGGCGGATGCCGTCAAGGTAGTTCCTTCTCCCGTTGTGTACAGCTCTACATCCTGCGGAGTATTGCTATACTCGGCCAATGTACCATCAGAAAGGTTAAACTCTGCTTCTACAGGCACCTTCCCCACTGTGACTTTCAATCCCGACAAGTCTTTTCCATCCTCGGACTGAATATGCAGTGTAAGCTGAGCCAATTGATGACTGAATGCCAGGGAAGGCTGCCCGGCAGCATACCCCTTGGCGTTGTTTGAATAAAGCAAATCCACTTTCTGAGGTTCGCTTTGGTTTGCCAAGTTCACCTTATATATATTACCACTTACGGACGCTTCATAGGGATAATAAGCGATGAAGTCTACCTTACCGCCGTCCTTAGGATAAGCCAACGGCGTAGAAGAAGCCTGGAAAAAACCGTCTCCATCTTTGGTGACATAAGGCACGTTAGACTGTAAAGCCGTTCCTTTCTCATCTGTCATGAAGACTCCTATTTGGTCGTTCTTATCCCAGGTTGTCCCTGAAGCACGCGTCAAGGACGAAGTGAATGTGATGGGATGCGATACAGAAGGGTTTGTCAAATCCTCTTCATTGCTGCAAGCCGTGAGCCCCGCAGCCAACGCCATTCCCCAAAAGATATTATATTTCATCATTGCTGTGATTATTCATTTTATTGTATTCCTGTCCACTGCCGTCGGCTGTAAGAAGACTCCACTTGCTTCTCCACACCGTCGGGCAAAGCAGGAAAGAAGTCAATACCTGTCAAGTTCTCCAACCGGGAGATAGTGGTGGCTGCCCTTGAAATTTCCGTCCGGTGTGTACTAAATTGCTGGTCGCCTCCATACTCCTTGTGGTCCAAACAGAAAGCGATAGCGGTGAACGTGTCTCCGCTTCGTTTCACGGTTCTTCCCAATAATGCCATCCAGTATTTGGAAGGTACGTTCAGCTTCTTTCCTTTGACCGAAATGTATTTGTCCGCTGAAAGGACACCACCACGCACCACATAGAGCGTGTCGAATCGTGTTCTCCATTGTCTGACTTGCGCCTCCAACGAAGCCCAGATATTCATGTTGAAGTCTCCAATCTGCGGATACATGTTCGTGTAATAGAATGTCTGGCTGTTTGCCTCCTTGGAGAACAAGCGGTCTGCACTGGCGCACATGTGTCCCCGTTGGTAGGGAGAGAAGTACACATGGTCTCCCAAATGGTATTTCGACGGCAACTGCGGGTCGTCCCGAAAGTCATCCTGCCGTTGCGTTCCGCTGTTGTTCACGTCTTGGTAGAACTTGAACGCCACCCACCTTGGCACATATTCCTTGATGTCGTAGTCCGTGGTATAGTTCACGACCGTCTTACCATTCGGCAGAGCGACGGTGTGCGTGATTTTCAGGCAGTGTTCCATCTCCTTCGGGTTCTCCAGGTTGGGAACGGTAACAGCTTCATCCGCTGTCACCACTCCTTCCTGCTTACCCAGTTGTACTCCGTTTGAATCATCGGAACAGGAAAATAGTGAGAAGACGAGGAAAGAGACTATACCGATAGCACTACCTCGCCCCTTAAACCATTCCTTTCGCATCATTTAGCCGGGTTCGTCCCGATAATAGTCTTTCCGCCATCAAAACTTGCCGCACTCACATTCTTCAACGCTGGCTGTCCGAAGTATTTCGTCAGATCGCCATATACCCAAACCTCTTTTCCAAGATTGGCGGGTACATTCTTAAGACTTAACTTCGCTCTAATATATGCCGGAGAAGACGGCAACTGCACAGGTATACACTTTGCCGGGTCTGACACATTCGCCGCATCCGCCAAAATGAAGTTCGTTCCAGAAGCCTCTTCGATACTGAACTTTATATCTTCGGGCCAAGACTTTCCACCTTCTTTCACAGAACCCACGATAAAGGCTTTCACCCATCCTTTGCTGTTGTCCTGTTTCTGCTGCACCTGGGCTACGGTGTAAGGTTTCTCAATAGACCCGTTGTCTCCTGCCACGGGCACATCTGGCTCTTGTCCACCTTCGGAAGCCTTTCCTGCCAGTACCTTCAAGTTCTTCACTTCCCAAGTACCCGCTTTGGCCGCTGTACTCTTGTATACCAGAGCCAACTTTATCTTCTTTCCGGCATAAGCGGAAAGACTGGCCTCTGTGGACACAAAATCAAAACCAGTGTTCGTTCCATAAGCGGACAAAGCAAGGGGAGTCCAAGTCGTGCCGTTGTCTGCGGACACCTCCAACAGTGTCTGCTGCTTCATGGTCTCGGCATCCTTGAAATAATTGGCAGCTTGCTCGAAAGACACTTTCAAGTCTCCTTGCTGGTCGCTCAAATCGATTTCAGGCGAAACGAGCCAACTCTCCGTGGCATGATTCGTACCACTCACATATCCCGTGGCCAGCATACAAGAATACCGGGCACTATACGTCCACACGTAGTTAAGGTCAGCGGGCTTGTTCTTGTCCTCGATTGTAAACCCTCCGTTGTTCTTGGAGAAATCGGGCGCAAAGATGTCGGTGGAAGGTGTGGGTTGATTACCTCCTCCGTTTGTCTCGTTATCATTCTCTCCCGGCATATCGTAGGGAGCGGGTACATCGCTGCAAGCGGTAGCGATGAAAAGAGAGGCCAGTACGGCACTCACAATGTGAAATATCTTTTTCATGTGATGAATAGTCTTTAATTAAGCGTTATT
This sequence comes from Prevotella sp. P5-108, assembly GCA_963608705.1. Lineage (GTDB taxonomy): Bacteria > Bacteroidota > Bacteroidia > Bacteroidales > Bacteroidaceae > CAVDHB01. The sequence goes on along the minus strand of CAVDHB010000068.1, from coordinate 46,972 downwards.
TTTTATCAGTCGCCCAAGGGTACACATCCTTTTCGGAAAGCAGCGTGAACTGCCATTTGTCCGCCAGCTTACCACTCTGGAAAGTGTAATTGGTCAGAATGCCTGTCATCATGACCCTTCCCGCAGGCAACGTGTCTTTTGCGAAAGAAGCGTATCCGCTGTTGCGGACGGTCACGTAACGAGTGCCACCGTCCAAGATGAACTTGTGGCTTACCGTGCTGGAGCCTGTTCCCAAGGTATCCGCATAAATGGTCTTTCCACCTTCTTGGAAAGAGCCTTTGATGCGTACTAACAAGGGCTGGTCGTCCGTAGAGACAGCACTACCGGATGCGGCGTGCTGTGTCAGCCAGTCGGCATCCACCTCCATCGGCACCAACTCCAGAGCCTTCACGTCGGGCTTTCCTATAATCCGCACATGGCTCTTGAAAAGTGTCTCCGGCATACGTCCAATCTGCACACCGTATTTCTCGGAGGTATAAGGCACACCGATTTGCGGTTGAGAGCCATAGCCACCCACCGCCAAGTCTTTCAGCCACAAGCGTATCTTCTGGCCGACAGGCATATAGGCGTACATTCCCGGTGTGTTGATGCTGAGGATGATGGAACCCGTCTTGTCGGCAATGACCAACTGCTTGTAGAGATTGCCGGAACGGTCGTCTCCTATCACTGTGCCTTCAATGATAATGTCTTTATCAATGGTCACAGGCTCCCCACTTTCCGTAATGACCGAGGCGTATTGTTTCTTCAAATCCTGTATCGTGGTATTCGCCTCGCTGATGATATTGTTTCCGTAGGGAGGCTCAGTCAAGTCAGGTGCGTCATAGTTGTCCACGCAAGAGGCAAAGGACACCATGCCGACCAACAGCCAAACTCCTATAATCGTTTTCTTCATTTCCTTACTGCTTAAAAGATTAGAATCGCAATCCTATGTTCAAGAAGGCGTTGATGCCCGACGCATAATAATACTTCGAGTTCTTGGAGAAGCGGTAGTCACGCCCTGTGCCGTCTGAATAGCTGTCGTCCCGGCTCTGCTCAAATCCCCACAGCTTCATATCCGTGTTGTTCAGAATGTTGTACACACTGAGGTTGATACTCAAACTGCGTCCGTGCTGTAGACGGATATACCGTCCGATGCTGGCGTTCAGCTGGAATCCGCCTTTGAACTTCTCCTGCGGAATAGCTTTCACAGCTCGTACCTCGTTTCCTTCCTTTCCGGCCATGAACATTCCGCCATGAGCGTTCACCGTGGCGGGATCGGCGTCTCCGTAGATATAATCCCCGTTGGGAGCGATGCCCGTGGGACGATAGACAAGATTCCTGTCCTGACTGTCCGCTTTCTCCGTGGCCAACATCACCTTGCCCAATCTGCGGTACGGACTGAAATCTATATAGGAACGGTCGTAATAGCTTCCGTTCACGTTGAAGAACCATCCGTTGATGTTATAGTCAAAGCCCACATTCACGGCGTTCATCGGTGAGCCGGACACGTGCAAGCCTTTCTGATACACAATGTCCTGGTTGCTCTCCGACTGGTTCTCATAGGTCAGCTCACCCTTCGGATTGTTCAAGTACTCCGCATTGCTGACCGTTCCGATGGCCGTCATGGAGAAGTTCGGGGTGAAATTCAAGGTGAAAGCCGCCTCTACTCCATAGTGTTCTTTCTCGATATCGCTTTCCGCTAAATAAGTGAAGCGGGACTCCGCATCGTTATAGAAGGCGAACATATCCACCTGGTTGTCAAAGTGGGTATAGTAGCCGGTAATACTTCCGGAGAAAACGCGGGAGTTGAAACGATAGCTTCCCTCCAAGTTCAAGATTCCCTCGTCCTGCAAGCCTCTCACAAAATCGTTCTTGATACGTGGCGCAGTGAATGAGTTGTAGGCCAACGGAGCGTTCATCTCATACCCGGCTGAAAGGCTGATGGAATGGTTGCCGTTGAAACGGTATTGTATGTTCAATTTTCCGCCTCCTTCCAAGAAACGGGCTGTACCACTTTTACCCAAAGAGTTCTGCGGCGCACGTCCGTTCTGCATCAGACCTTTACGCCACATCCACACACCGCCGATACGGGCAGAGGTGTTCACCACCAAGTTCTCGTAAGAGTATTGGTACTGTCCGAAGACGGAAGCCTTGTTCACGTAGATATTGTAGTTGTAGCCGAACTTGTCTCCTTCACGAATCTGGCGGTCAGGATGCTGCAAGTCGTTCTGTGCCATGAGGGAACCATACCCGTTGTCTCTTGCGGCGAACTTGTCTATATCCACGTAATTGGCCGCCCCCAAGAGGTCATCCATCTTCTTATAATGCATTCCCTTCGTGGTACTCAGGCTCAACCCCACTGTGTAATTATGCTGCTCGTTGATGCGCTGCGTCCATGCTGAATTAAGGTTCAGCACCCGCTGGTCGTTGTGACGGCTCTCCACATAATAGAGTGCGTCTTGTCCCAAGGAGTTAGCCTGCGCATTGGCGAAATACATCTGGTCCCAGTTAATCTGGCGATTGGCCTTGGAAGATGTCCACCAGTTGTACGCTTCATTAAAGGTGTTAAGCTGGTCGAACGTCGGCTTCGTGCCATCATAGACGTTGAAGGCATTGCTGGGGAACTTCTGGTAGTAGTCTGGACGTGGGTCTGCCGCATTCCCATTCCAACCCAACGCCGTATTACCATAGATGCTGTAACGGAATCCTGCCGTGGTGACCAACTTCGACTTCTCGTTGGGAGTGAAATCCCACGTGGCCAATACCGTCGGATTCAATGAGGTGGCGATACGGGCGTTCCGCTTCTTCCCGTTCTGGTAGCCCCAGTTGGGATTATAATAATGAGTACCCGCCAGCCAGTAAGCCTCTTCCGTGGAAGCCGTGCTTCGTCCGCTCTGCGTGGGAGACCCATAAGTCACGACCGACAGGCTGTGACGATTGTTCAAGACTTTCTGCAATCCGAGGAAATAGCCCAAAGAACTGAACACGTTCCCTTCGTAATTGTTCAGGAAATCATTGCCGTACCGATAGCCCACCGAACCCGTGAACGCCCATCCTTTTTGATTCAAGCCTGATGAATACGTGTAGATAAGCCTTCCCAGATAGCTGCGGTTGGCACCAGCGGAAAGCGTCAGCTTCTGTCCTGCCGCCATGGAAGCCGGACGCAAGTTAATGTCTTGCCCTCCTCCGATGGGAGCATAGCTGTAGTTATTCCGTTCAAAGGACGTATAGCCGTCCTTGTTGCGAGTGATGTCGTTCAGGCCACCCAAGCTGCCGTAAATAAAACGCCCTGTTTCCTGGTCGTTCATTTGCAGTCCGTTGAGACTGACAGAAGAATACGGGGAATCATAGCCACGGAGGCGGAAACGCATGGGGCTGAACTGGTAGCCGACGTTGGAAAGGTAAATGTCATCGTTCGAGGAAAAGAACGAGACGGCACTTCCTCCTTCGTCACTGTTCTCATCTCCCAGTTGTGACTCCGAGAAGGTGTATGCGTTATCGTCCTGCGCCTGCAACACGGCCTTTTTGTCCGCTTGCTGTTGTGCGTTTTGCTGCGCCATCAAATAAGACGAGAAACACATACCCGACAAGAGTAAAGTGAATCGTTTATTCATATACTTAATAGTTTTTTTCCTTCAATAGGTTTTTCCACCCACAAAATAACAACAAACCTTTCACACAGCCAAAAGAAACGTGTGTTATTTCAACTTCCCGACATAAAAAATAGAGAAATGAAACATAGTTGTAATAATATTACTAAAAAATTGTCCTCCATACATTTTTACGAGATGAGAGATGCGTGTATGCTGAAAAAGAACTAACTTTGCATCTGTAAACAATAACAGCAGATGAAACGAACAACTTTATGGGGATGTCTCCTGCTGCTTTTCTGCGGAGCATCCCTGCTGAACGCACAGAAACGGTATGCGATGTATGCCGTGGGATTTTACAACCAAGAGAATCTCTTCGACACCATCCATGACGAAGGGAAGAATGACTATGAGTACCTGCCCGACGGAGCTTCTAAATGGAACACCCAGAAATATGAGGCGAAGCTGAAGAACATGTCCACCGTATTGGCACAGATAGGCACACCGAAACTGCCCATGGGCGCGGCGGCTATCGGACTGGCGGAAGTAGAGAACGACCGGGTACTGAAAGACCTTGTGGCGCAACCCGCCTTGAAAGCCCGCAACATCCAGTACGTGCATATCGAGGGACCAGACCAACGCGGCATCGACTGCGCCCTGCTCTATAACCCGAAGTTCTTCAAGGTGATTGACTCCAAACTGGTGCAATACGTGTATGAGCCGAAAGACTCCATGCGCCATACCCGTGGCTTCTTGGTGGTGGGAGGCGAACTGGCCGGGGAACACCTTTATATAATAGTAAACCACTGGCCAAGCCGTGGTGCGGTGTCCTACTATCGTGAACGGGCAGGACAACAGGTGAGAGCCGTAAAGGATTCGTTACTTCAACGGAATCCTCAAGCGAAAATCATCATCATGGGCGACTTGAATGACGACCCCTTCTCACCCAGTGTGGCCAAAAGTCTCGGTGCGAAGAAGGAAATCGAAGAGGTGGAAGACGGCGGACTTTACAATCCGTGGTGGAACACACTTGTAAAAGACGGCAAAGGCACCTTGAAATACAGAGGGAAGTGGAATCTCTTCGACCAAATCATTCTTTCCAAGAGTTTACTGGGCAAGGACTACTCTACACTGAAATACTTCCGCCACGAGATATTCTCCCGTGACTTCCTCTTCCAGCATGACGGCCCTTACAAAGGATATACCAAGCGTACCTTCTCCAAGGGCGTGTGGATGAACGGTTACAGCGACCATCTTCCGACCCTGGTTTATTTAGTGAAAGAGGTGAAATAAGTAGAGACGCGATTCATCATGTTTTAATATCTTACCAATCACAGATACAATTATCGTTGATGGATGTGGAGACGCGATGAATCGCGTCTCTACTAGTTTAGTCGTTATATTGCAATGTGCAAGACAAGAGAGTGGTGTGAATGCGTTTCCTCGCTTGGCATATTTTTGAAAAACATACGGTTTTCTCATGGAAAATTCTTATCTTCGCGAGGTTAGAATATCACAAATTACCAAATATAAAACTATGAGTTTGAATATTGTTGTACTTGCCAAACAAGTACCCGACACTCGCAACGTCGGAAAGGATGCTATGACTCCGCAAGGCACCGTGAACCGCGCGGCTCTGCCAGCCATCTTCAACCCTGACGACCTTTTGGCCTTGGAGCAGGCGCTCCAACTGAAAGACCAATTTCCCGACACCACTGTGACCATGCTGACCATGGGGCCTCCGAGAGCGGCTGAGATTATCCGCCAAGGACTGTACCGTGGTGCGGACAACGGGTATCTTCTTTCCGACCGCGCTTTTGCCGGCGCCGACACGTTGGCCACCTCTTACGCACTGTCCATGGCCGTGAAGAAAATCGGACACTTCGACCTTATTTTGGGAGGCCGTCAGGCCATCGACGGTGATACGGCGCAAGTGGGGCCGCAGGTGGCGCAGAAGTTAGGCATACCGCAGGTGACTTATGTAGAGGAGATTCTCTCGCTCAAAGACGGGAAAATCCGTGTACGCCGCCATATTGACGGAGGTGTGGAGACAGTGGAAGCCCCTCTGCCCTGCTTGCTGACCATCAACGGAAACGCCACGCCCTGCCGTCCGCAAAACGCCAAACTCGTGCTGAAATACAAACGGGCTACCGCCCCCATGGAACGCCCCAAAGACGGCCAAATGCCCTACGCAGAGGAATACGAGAAGAAGCCTTTCCTGACTCTGAACCAACTGAACACGGACGATGTGAATGCGGACAAGTCTCAATGCGGACTGAGCGGCTCACCCACGAAAGTGAAGGCTGTCAAGAACATTTCTTTCAAGGCGAAAGAGAGCAAGACTCTCTCCGCCTCTGACGAGGACATCGAAGGACTGATGCGGGAACTCATCGCCAACGACACCATCGGCTAAGTGTAACCTAAAATCAAGAATGAAGAAAATGAACAACGTATTTGTATATTGCGAGATAGAAGGGACAAAAGTAAGGGACGTGAGTCTCGAACTGCTGACCAAGGGACGGAAACTGGCGGACAAACTTGGTGTGAAGCTGGAAGCCATCTGCATCGGCACCGGCATCACGGGAAAAATAGAGAACGTCATCATGCCTTACGGCGTGGACTATATACACATCTTCGACGCAGAGGGACTCTTCCCCTACACTACCCAGCCTCATACGGACATTCTGTGCAATCTCTTCCGTAAGGAGAAACCGCAGATATGCCTGATGGGCGCCACGGTAATCGGTCGTGACCTCGGACCCCGTGTGTCCTCCACGCTGACCAGCGGACTGACCGCAGACTGCACCGCACTGGAGATTGGCGACTACGACGAGGCGAAGACCAAGAAACATTACGAGAACTTGCTGTTCCAGATTCGCCCGGCGTTTGGCGGAAACATCGTGGCCACTATCGTGAATCCCGACCATCGTCCGCAAATGGCGACCGTCCGTGACGGTGTGATGAAAAACGAGATACTGAACCCACGTTACGAAGGAGAAGTGATTATCGAGGAGGTAAAGGATTACCTATCCCCGGAGGCGTTCGCCGTGAAAGTATTAGACCGTCATGTAGAAGCGGCTCACAACAACTTGAAAGGGGCGCAAATCATCGTGGCTGGAGGATATGGCATGGGAAGCAAGGAAAACTTCAAGCTGCTCTATGACCTGGCCGAGGAGATTCACGCCGAGGTGGGTGCCAGCCGTGCCGCTGTGGACGCAGGGTTCTGTGAGAACGACTTGCAAATAGGCCAGACGGGTGTCAGTGTGCGTCCGAAAGTGTATATCGCTTGCGGCATCTCCGGCGCCATCCAGCATATCGCGGGCATGAAGGAAAGTGGAATTGTCATCTCCATCAATCCTGACCCAGACGCTCCCATCAACGCTATTGCAGACTACGTGATTACGGGAAAAGCCGAGGATGTACTGCCCAAGATGATTAAATATTATAAAAAGAACAGCAAATAACAAAGACTATACTCATGGCAAATTTCTATACAGACAGACCAGAACTGAGATTCCACCTCCACAATCCGTTGATGGATAAAATCGTGGAGTTGAAGGAACGCAACTTCGCAGATAAAGACAAGTTCGACTATGCGCCTGTGGACACTGCGGATGCCGTGGATTCCTACGACCGTGTGCTGGACATCGTGGGAGACCTTGCGGCGAACACCATCGCCCCGAACGCAGAATGTGTGGACGAAGAAGGACCGCATCTCAAAGACGGAAGAGTGACCTATGCCTCTGGCACGGAGAAGAACCTGAAAGCCATGGTGTCCGCCGGACTGAACGGCATGACCATGCCCCGCCGCTATAACGGGCTGAACTTCCCCATCACCCCCTACACGATGTGTGCGGAGATTGTGGCTGCCGCTGACGCGGGATTCGGTAACATCTGGTCTTTGCAAGACTGCATCGAGACGCTGTATGAGTTCGGAGACGAAGACCAGCGGAAACGCTTCATTCCTCGTGTGTGTGCGGGTGAAACCATGTCCATGGACTTGACGGAGCCGGATGCGGGTAGTGATTTGCAGAGCGTGATGCTGAAAGCGACTTACTCCGAAAAGGACGGATGCTGGCTGTTGAACGGTGTGAAACGCTTCATCACCAACGGCGACGCAGACATCCATCTTGTATTAGCCCGTTCGGAAGAGGGTACGAAAGACGGACGAGGGCTCTCCATGTTCATCTATGACAAGCGTCAAGGCGGAGTGGACGTGCGCCGCATCGAAAACAAATTAGGCATCCACGGCTCTCCCACCTGCGAGTTAGTCTACAAGAACGCACACGCTGAACTGTGTGGAGAACGCCGGTTGGGCTTAATCAAATATGTGATGGCCTTGATGAACAGTGCCCGTCTGGGTATAGCCGCACAGAGTGTGGGCTTGAGTCAGGCCGCATACGACGAGGCATTGGCCTACGCCAAAGACCGCCAGCAGTTCGGCAAAGAGATTGTGCGTTTTCCCGCCGTATACGATATGCTGGCACTCATGAAAGCGAAACTCGACGCGGGACGTGCCCTGCTCTACCAGACAGCCCGCTATGTGGACATCTACCGTGCCTGGGAAGACATCGCCCGTGAGCGTAAACTGACCCCGGAGGAACGGAAGGAATGCAAGACCTACTCCAAACTGGCTGACAGCTTCACACCACTGGCCAAGGGCATGAACTCTGAGTACGCCAACCAGAACGCTTACGATAGTATCCAGATTCACGGCGGCTCCGGCTATATGCACGAATACGCCTGCCAGCGCATCTACCGCGACGCACGTATCACCAGCATCTACGAAGGCACCACGCAAATGCAGACAGTGGCCGCTATCCGTTATGTGACCACGGGCGCCTACTTGAAGACGTTGCGTGAGTTTGAACAATTCGATTACGCTCCCGCCTTCGAGGGACTGAAGGCACGTATTCAAAAAATGACGGACAAGTTCGAGACTTGCATCGCCAAAGTGAAAGAGACGGCAGATGCGGAGTTCCATGATCTTTGCGCACGTCATCTTATGGAAATGGCGGCGGTATGCATCATGTCACATCTTCTTCTACAGGACGCCACTCGCCAAAGCGACTTGTTCGCAAAGAGCGCCTACGTGTACGTAAACTATGCAGAGGCTGAAATAGCGAAACACGCCGCATTCATCGAACAGCTGACCCCAGAACAACTGGCTTATTATCGACAGGAAGCTGAATAAGCTATGTAACGTAGAAAGAAGCATATAAAGATTATAATTTTAAAGCAGGGGTCGCACGACTGGTGCAACCCCTGCTTTTCTATCATCACTCATGGAAGGAAACCACAAGGAATCATCCTGTAGAACATAATGTCTAACGACCTTACCTCCACATCGTAAATTCCTTATCTTTTTCCACTGCTTTTCCGTCCTGCTGAAACCTTCTTTTCTTTCTCCAACTCATTGGGAATACGCCATGCGGTGTAGACCTGTACAAAGGAGCCAATAGCCAAGGCGGCTATCCATTCATTGCGGAAATACCATCCAAAATAGAATTTCCCATTCATCAACATCAATATGGCACACAATACCAGACAGGCAGTGCCGTATGTACGGATTTGGAACAAACGTCTCAAAGTCTTGTTCATGCCCATGTAGCGTTGGCGCACCTGCATGAAGGCGAAAAGAAGAATCCCCACGATGTACACATAGGCCGACCATACATGAAAAAACAAGTAAGTGGTCGCACCCGCCAATGTCAGCACCGCACCAATATTCATCAAGACTGTCTGAAGTTTTGTCAGTTCTCTCATCATTCCACTATAAAAATGTCCTCGTCCTTTGATTTCATCAGATACCGCTCACGAGCTATCCTCAAGATGGCCGAAGGGTCGTGTTCCAAATCGTTCAGTTGCTTCCCGTCATGCACATATTTATTCTCATAGTCTTCAATCTCCTCTTTCATACTATTTATCTCCCGCTGCTGTTTCCATTGGTGATAAAAGCTGTTATCACTGAAATAAAATAACACTGCGGCAAAATAGGCCAAGGTGATGGTGTACTTGTGGCGTCTCAACAGATTCCAAATACGTCTCAAACGAGCTAATCCACTTATTTTCATATCATTATATTTTAAAGAGGATATTGCATGGTGGAACAATGCAAAGAACCGTGCTGGCGTACCAACACGGAGCATTCCACTCCTATAATTTCCCGGTCAGGAAACACGGATTGAAGCACAGCCTTTGCCCGTTCGTCTTTTTCTGGCTGGGAATAGACAGGCACCAGCACTGCTCCGTTAATGGGAAGATAATTCGCATAGGTAGCCGGCAGTCGCATTCCCTCCTCATCATACATTGCGTCAGGCAACGGCAAGGCGACCAGTTTATACGGCTTTCCCTCCAACGTACGGAAAGAGGTGAGTTCCTCTTCCATCGCCTTCAGTTCGGTATAATGCGCATCCGCCTGGCTCTCTTCTTTGCAGTAGACAAGAGTGTCATTCGGAGCGAAACGCACCAAGGTATCCACATGACCGTCTGTATCGTCACCTTCCAGATGTCCATGCTCCAGCCACAATACTCGTGAGGCGTAGAACTCCGTCCTTAACCGGCGCGCTATCTCTTCCCTCCGCAAAGGTTCGTTCCGATTGGGAGCTAACAGGCAGCAGGACGTAGTAAGCAGCGTACCCTTGCCGTCACTCTCTATGGCTCCTCCCTCCAACACAAAATCAAGGCAATTCACATAATCGCCCAGAAGTAGCCTTTTCTGATACAGACGGCGGTTGATTTGGTTGTCCTCGTTGGCGGCAAACTTCATTCCCCATCCGTTGAAACGGAAGTCAAGCAGTTTTCTGCGCCTCGTCCCCTTTTCCAACAAAGAAAGAAACGCATGATCTCTTGCCCAGGTATCATTGGTAGGACAAGCGAAAAAAGACACATTATCCATCTCCTCCACAGACAGCGCCCCTTCCAATCTCCGCCGTACCCGTGTCACATCCGGAGCTACAATATACAAAGCCTCCCTTCCGGCTATTTCCTTTGCCATCTGGACGAAGCAGCGTTCCGCCTCTTCCAAGATGTCATGCCAGTCGGTCGTCTCGTGCGGCCATGTAAGCTGCACACCTTCTTGTCTTTCCCATTCTGCGGGGAAGTAATAGTCCTGTTCCATGCGTCTGAGTTGTTTAACCGCTCTTATGAGAAAAGGGCCAATTACTTGTCTGACAAGTTAATTAGCCCTTTTTTGTAGCGTCTACGAGAATCGAACTCGTATGCCAAGATTGAGAATCTTGTATCCTAACCGTTAGATGAAGACGCCAACGTTTAGTTTCCTTGGCGGAAGCGAGGAGATTCGAACTCCTGGTACGGTAACCCGCACGGCAGTTTAGCAAACTGCTGGTTTCAGCCACTCACCCACACTTCCAATCCGCAGGTAAATTCTGAATTTCAAGTGGTCGTTCTTTTTAGCGAACCGCCTTGTTCCGAATTGCGAGTGCAAAGGTAGGGCTTTTTTTGTTACCCACCAAATATTTCAGCAAGAAAATTGCAAAAACATATCATTTTTTTCTCAGAAGCCAAATAAGGTGGGACGCATACGTTCTTCCATTGAGTTTATAAGTTTCTGATATAAAAGAATATATCTGCTTACAATACGTTGATACACCTTTTCCTCCTCTTTTTCGCTCATTTGAAGAAATTTTTCTCTGTCATTCCACGCATCCATCCATCTTTTGTGGGTGAGCAGTCCAATCTGCAAGGATTTTTCTATCACACCCTTCGGCTTACGCATTTTTCCCAACTTCAAAGAACGCATGAACTCGTTCAACATACACACGGCCATGTCCATTGTCCGTATGTATTGCACGCACACGCCACTTTGAAACAAGCCATATTCCCGGTCATCCACAAATTTAGTATGATTGAGCAGATGAACCTCGCCTTCCAATTTCTCGAAAGCCGCCTTGAATTGCTTGAAACACTCTTTCCAGGGTTCTTTTTTCTTTCTCATCTTTATATGCCCATTAAATGTACAATCGACGGAGCCAATATGGAGGTGAATATACCATTCAATGTCAATCCGAGGCTGGCATAAGCGCCGTGCACCTGACTTACATCCATGGATGTGGCTGTACCGATGGCATGCGCCGCCGTCCCCATGGACAATCCTTGAGCCACGGGATTCTTCACATGGGCAAAGCCCATTGTCTTATAACCGGCCACCGCACACAGCAGTCCTACACACACGACCACCGCCGCTGTCAGAGAAGGAATTCCGCCCAGAGCTTTTGTTACCTCCATGGCGATTGGCGTAGTGACTGACTTAGGAGCAAGTGAGATAATCACTTCCCGAGACGCTCCCATCAGCCTTCCGATAACGCATACCGAAACCACCCCGATAATACACCCACACAACTCTGATACTAATATAGGAAGGAAATGCTTCTTGATGGCATGGAGTTGCTGATAAAGCGGCACCCCCAAAGCCACCACCGTAGGACGAAGCCAGAACTCTATCAAATGCCCCCCTTCATTATATGTCTTATACTCTACCCCTGTGAGTTTCAAAAAAGCGATTATCACGATGATTGAAATCAAGACAGGATGCATCACCACCCATCCCGTCTTCTTCCGCAGCAGCTTTCCGACGAAATACACGCAGAAAGTCAAGGCCAACAAAAAATACTCGTTCTGAAAATAAGCCATTACTTCTCTTTCTCTTTATTATCTTTTGATATCACATTTTCTTGCCCGTCCACACTCTCGGACTCCTGATCCGTATCTTGCCCATGCGAATGATGAAGATGGGGAAGATGAGGATGCGGCAAATGCGGATGATGCTGCTGGATGGTATCGGAAACTTTATGCTCCACCTTACCCGCAATTTCATGAGCCCATCCCGTAAAAGCCAACACCAATACGGTAGACACCGCTGTAGCTATCACAATAGGCCACAACTCGGCTCTAATCACATCGAAATACAACATGATAGCCACTCCAGGCGGCACGAAGAAAAAACCGATGTTCGCCACCAAGAAATCGGAGAGCCCCTTAATCCACTCCAGCTTTACAATTTTCAACTTGAGGAACAACGTCAGAATCAGCATTCCCAAAATACTGGAGGGAAGTTGAATGTGGGTGAAGTGAATGATCAGCTCCCCCAGCGCAAGGCACCCAAACAAGATGGCGCACTGTAAAATCATCATATACCTAAAACTCTTTTTACTTTCCAGTGCGCGAAGTTAAGCAGTATTAAGGAAGCCGCCAAATATTTTTCCAATAGATTTCTGAAAACAGTACTTTTCACGCAAATAGCACTTCACTCTACAAAAAAGGACAAATCTTTGGCTGTTTTCCTAAATTAGCTTATCTTTGCGCATAGCTACCAAAGCGGAGGCGCAAAGAAGCTCCACCTTGACAGACAGACGAACAAATTCGGAAACTCCGAGTCTAACACAATTTTGAATAGATTCGTATGAATTAAATCACACCTTAATATAATAGAAAGATGAAAAAACTGATTCTCTCGCTCCTGCTCCTACCCTTCTGCGGGGGGCTATGGGCGCAAAAGTACAACCCGACGACCATCTCCAACCAACTGTCCGCAAACTACAGGAAGGACAGTGTGAAAGTGGAAGTGACCATGGACTTCCCGGCACGAGACGCTTCTCCGAACAAACTCGACAACGCTGTACGAAAATGGCTGCACGAGAAACTGGCGGCATCGTGCGAAGATTCTTTGGTAACCGACTATCAAGGAGACTTACAAGACGGAAACGCTCTCATCCGCCATTACCAGCAGAAGTTTATCGACAGCTCCTTGAAAAGCTTCGTGGAATTAGAGAAACTAAGGGATGACACCACCGAATACTACACCAACTACTTTGTCTCATTCAAGGCCAAAGCCGTGTATGAGACAGAGAAACTCGTCACCTACCGCTTGGATATCGACCAATATATGGGAGGAGCACATGGACTGACGACACTTGCTTACGCCACCTTCCGCAAGCTGGACGGTCATATTCTGACATGGGGCGATGTGCTGCGTCCCGCATCCCGTCCCGCTTTCAGCCGTCTGTTGGCAAGAGGAGTGGTGCGTTATTTCACACAATACGACAAAAACATGAAAACGTTCGCACAAGTAAGAGAATCATTGTTCTTGCCCGATGGTACCACCATGAGCAACTTCCCCTTCCCCGCCACCAATCCTGGACTTACCGCAAAAGGAGTAGAAGCCGTGTATCAAAGCTATGAAATCGGCCCCTACTCTATCGGACACCCTTCCGTGACAATCCCTTTGTCTACGATTCTTCCGTTGTCCCGTCCGTTATTCAAAATTTCGGCAAAAGCGTGGCAATAAATCGTCTAATGATAAACTAACCATTGATTGAGATTATAAGGCTGTGTCATTTTTTCAGACACAGCCTTATTCTTCTCTGGATAGAGAATAAAGGTTCAAATCAGAAATTAATAAAAACGTTATAATATTTGCTCTTAGAATTTCTTTTCGCTACCTTTGTAGCCGACAAAGGACAAAAGAGTAAAAGAATTATGGATTTATTTACAAAGAAGAGTATTGACAGTCTTTTGCAAGAAGCGAAAGAAGAACAAAAGCAGGGCATGAAGCGGGTACTTGGCCCCGTGGGGCTGGTAGCAATGGGTATCGGAGCCATTGTCGGCGCAGGCTTGTTCTCCGTCACAGGAGTTGTGGCAGCGGAATACACCGGGCCAGCCATCACCATCAGTTTCGTGATAGCGGCCATCGCCTGTAGTTTCGCCGGACTATGCTATGCAGAGTTCGCCTCCATGCTCCCTATAGCAGGCAGTGCCTATACATACAGTTATGTGACAATGGGAGAACTCATTGCCTGGATTATCGGATGGGACTTGGTATTGGAATATGCCGTCGGAGCGTTGTTGGTCAGCATCAGCTGGTCAGGTTATTTCCGAACGCTCATGGCTTACATTGGATGGAATGTACCTATTGAATGGTGTAGCTGTCCAGCTGACGGAGGAATCATGAACCTTCCGTCCATGGGTATCGTGATAGCCATGAGCCTGTTGTTGATACGAGGCACCAAAGGAAGCTCCATTGTAAATGACATTATCGTGGTGTTGAAAGTGGCCATTGTCTTTCTCTTTGTCTTTATCGGATGGAAATACATAAAGTCCGAGAATTTCACGCCCTACATACCACAGAACACGGGCACTTTCGGAGAATATGGACTGTCAGGTGTCTTACGTGGTGCGGCTGTCGCATTTTTCGCCTATGTAGGGTTTGACGCTGTAAGTACCGCAGCACAAGAGACCCATAATCCCAAACGAAATATGCCCATCGGGCTGTTAGGTTCGCTGGTTGCCTGCACTGTCCTGTACGTGCTTTTCGCTTATGTAATGACAGGAGTAGCCCATTATACCTCTTTCAAGGGGTTGGACAGCCTGGCACCCGTAGCTACCGCTATTTCTCAAATGGGAACTCCCGATGCGAACGGAGTGATACACCCAGCTTACCCCTGGTTGAACAAAACGATTATTTTCGCCATTGTATGTGGCTACACAAGTGTGATTCTCGTTATGCTCATGGGACAAAGCCGTGTATTCTTCAGTATGAGTCGTGACGGTCTGTTGCCCAAGATGTTCTGCCATTTACATTCCCGTTTCCATACCCCCGCACGCAGTAATCTTCTTTTTATGGTACTCGTTTCCGTGCTGGCCGCATTCGTCCCCGCCCGCATTGCCGGAGAGATGGTGAGCATTGGAACCTTATTCGCCTTTATCCTTGTCTGCGCCGGTGTATTGGTAGTGCGTAAAAGTATGCCCAATGCGCCAAGAGGTTTCAAAGTACCTTGTATGCCCTACATCCCCATCTTAGGTATCGTCACCTGTCTGGGCATGATGATATTTCTTCCGGCAGACACTTGGTTGAGATTAGTGATATGGATGTTAATAGGTATTGATATTTATTCTTCCTATGGTATCAAGCACAGCAAATTAGGGAATGGGACTCATAAACGTCACGGACAAACGACCTTAAACCTCATCGGGATTTCGCTCTCTTTTCTCTGTATCATCGTAAGTTTTTGGCATCAGATGACTGTTGGATGGAACGAAGACAAAACCCTGTTAGGCATTGGTATTGTTTTCGGCATAGCTCATATTTTATACTACCTTGTACGCTTTGCCAAAATACATAATCAGGCATAAAACATCCTCCCAATTAAAGCCGGACATCTCCACAAGAAATGTCCGGCTTTATAATAAATGATATTATATACTCTCCACTTCTTGAGGAGACAAACCTGTAGCTTGGGCGATAATACCTGTTTCAAGTCCAATCTGTTTCAATCTTTTCACCGTATTATACTTTTCCTCAAGTATTCCTTTTTCCTTTCCTTCTTCAATTCCTCTTTCAATTCCCTTTTCAATTCCCCTTCTCATACCTTCTTTTATACCTTCTTTCATGCCTTTCTCCAATCCTTTCTCCAATCCCTCTTTCATTCCTTTCTTCAATCCGTCTTCATGCATACTGCTGAGTTGCATTTTCTGCGTGCTTATTATATCCCAGAACTTCTCATAACCTAAAAGTTGAAGTTCAGAGAAACCAGATTCCTCCAACTGCGTAACAGCCTTGTTAATTTCAGGATTCTCCCTCAAATCATCTGACACTTCAGAGGTATGCTCGTTTATTTCCGTCAGATAACGAAGCCAAAGAACCTCCATTTTCTTGTCACTGTAGTTCTTAGGGGTAAACTTGGGAAGCTCAATGAAGATGAAACGCAGTCCGTCAATCACTTCCTTTGTATCTGCACGTTCCACTATCTGATAGTCATGGTAATAGTTTTCACTGTCAGAAAAAGTATCATTCACCAAGTTAAGAGAATAAACAGGATGCAACAATTTGTAGTCATGCCCTCTGTCCAATTGGCTGACGTATGCCTTAGACGCATTAAACAGTACACGTTGCTTATAAGCAGAAGTCCACATCATCTGCATCTCCACAATGAACTGCCTTCCCACCTGATCCCGACAGCGAACATCCACTATACTGTCTTTGCGAAGAGGGTTGAGCGGCACAAGCTCTGGGTCAAGATACTCCACACTCTTGATTTCCTCCTCTTTAGACTTGAAAGGAAGCAATGCGTTCAGAAAACTGATGACCAAATCAGAATTTTCCCCAAACACTTTCTTGAATGTAAGGTCGGCTTTAGGATTGAGATATTTCATAGGCTCATGCTTTTACATTTCGTATACGGCAAAGATACAGCTAATTACCGAAATGACAAAAAGAGAGAGTACTTTTTATCCAACACACAATAAAAGCCGGACTTTCCACACAGGAAAATCCGGCCTCATTCTTGTCAAAAAGTATTACGCCAGTTTGCGTGAACCGTCACTGATGACCACATCATATACTTTCGGTTCTTTGCCGAACTTTTTCTTGAATTCAGTCTTGGCATCGGAGATGAACTTGTCATAGAGTTCCTCTTTCACCAAGTTGATAGTACAGCCGCCGAAGCCGCCACCCATCACACGGGAACCCGTCACACCGTCTTTCTTGGCGATGTCGTTTAAGAAGTCAAGTTCCTCGCAGCTTACTTTGTAGTCTTTGCTCAAGCCCTCATGCGTGAGATACATCTCCTTACCGACTGTCTCGTAGTCTCCTTTCTCCAAAGCGTCACACACAGCCAACACACGGTCAGTCTCTCCAATCACATATTTAGCACACTTGTAGTCATCCTCGCTCAATTCGGATTTCGCCTCTTCCAGCATATCGAAATTCGCATCACGCAGAAGTTTCACTTCAGGATGTTTCTTGCTAATTACAGACACCGCATGCTCGCAGCTCTTACGACGGTCATTATAAGCGGAAGAAGCCAACTCGTGTTTCACCACAGAATCCACCAGCACCAACTTGTAACCAACCGGATTGAACGGATAGTATTTATACTCCAAAGAACGGCAGTCCAGACGAATCAGCTGGCTCTTCTTTCCGAACACGGAAGCGAACTGATCCATGATACCGCAGTTCACGCCACAGTAGTTGTGTTCTGTAGCTTGACCTACTTTCGCCAACTCGAATTTGTCCACTTGGTTGTCGCCATAGATGTCATTCATAGCGAAAGCGTAGGTGCTTTCCAATGCAGCTGAAGATGACATTCCCGCTCCAAGAGGTACGTCGCCAGCGAAAACCGTATCAAAGCCTTCCATTTTCACTCCACGTTTCATCATCTCACGGCACACACCGAAGATATAACGAGCCCAGCTCTGTTTAGGTCCTTTTTCGTCATCCAAAGAGAAAGAAGCGTCTTCCTTCAAGTCAATAGCGTGCGCATTCACCGTACGAGTGCCATTCGGACGGATTTCCGCCATAATACCACAGTCTACCGCACCGGGGAAAACGAAACCACCGTTGTAGTCTGTATGCTCACCAATGAGGTTAATACGTCCCGGAGACGTGTACACCGAACCTTTTGCGCCCTTGAAGGCTTTCTGAAATTCATCTCTGATGAAATTAATGTCTAACATATTAGGTAAGTTCTTTAGATATTGTTATTTTAAAGTTTAGCTTTTATTTTTCTCTCAATTTTCAGACCTATGCGGGATCCGCTCAACTCAAACCAGAGGATGTACGCATAGTACACAAACATCAGGCAGATGGCTGTACCTACACCCAAGGACGGATTATCCACCACACGTCCCATCATGGGGGCAAGGATGGCAGCGCCAATCACACCCATGTTAATCAAACCTGAAGCGGATTTAGTATGAGGTCCCAACTCCTGCAATCCGAGGTTGAATATCAACGGCCACATTACAGAATGGAATAAGCCGGAAGCCAACATCGCATACACACCGATGTGAGGAGGCAATACAAAAGATACGCCCACACAAGCGGCACCACCGATAATGCAACAAGTCAACAATACACGAGGACGGAATTTGCTCAGAATAGCCGCTCCGATGAAACGACCTACCATCATACCTCCCCAATAAAGAGGAAGATAAGATGTGGCGTTCGCTCCACCCAAGGCATCCGCATGTTGTTTGAAGTAAGCGGGAAGCATGGAAGGAATACCGATTTCCACACCCATATACATGAAAATGGCCAAGGCGCCAAACCAAACGTGCGGATATTTGAACACGTTAGATTTGTATTGTTTTTGTTCTCCACCTTCTTCCACTGCTTGTTTCTCCTCTTGGATGTTAGGCAGTTTCAAGAAGAACAGTATAGCCGCCAAGACGATAGTGAAAATACCCAAACCGAGGAACGGGCCTGTCACATCTTGTCCGGTAAGTGAATCCTCTGAACGTCCACGGATAATGGCATAGGTGATAAACATCGGAGCCAATGTGGTGGCCACAGAGTTTAACGCCTGACTCAAAGTCATACGGAACGCTCCCTTTTCCGGGGAACCCAGCACCATCACATAGGGATTAGCCACCAATTGAAGCATCACCACACCAATGGCCACGATACACATACTTCCGAGGAAAATAGCGTAAATTGTTCCCGTAGAGGCGTTCAAGTTGGCAGAAATACCCGCATAGTTGATAACGAAGCCCAAGGCCACCACCACCATACCCAAGACAAGGGTCATCTTGTAGCCGATCTTCTTCATCAGAAGTGCCAATGGGATAGAGAATACATAGGCTCCATAAAAAGCGGTGTTCACTAACTGGCCTTCCGCATCGGAAAGTTGGAATGTTTTCTTACAAAACTCAATCATAGAGTTGTTCATCGTGGTCACGAAGCCCAGCAGAAAGCAGGCGATGAAGACCACAATCAGCGCAAAGGTGTAATTTGGTTGTTGTCGCTGTTGCATTTGTTCTGTTTTTAGGTAATTGTTTATTTAGGTAATTTATTTTTCCACGCCAAATTTATAAACCGTCTTTTGAGTATAGGTTTCCCCTGGCCGCAGTACGACAGAAGGGAAATAAGGACGGTTAGGAGAATCAGGGAAGTGCTGCGCCTCAAAACAAATCGCAGACTTAGAGGGGAAAGTGGCGCCATGAGAGCCTTTGAAACCATTCAGCCAGTAGCAAGTATACACTTGCACGCCCGGTTCCGTGGTATAAACTTCCATCGTACGACCACTGACCGGTTCTTTAATCTTGGCCGCAAAGGAATATTCTCCAGGATAGTCCTTGTTAAGGACAAAGCAATGGTCATAGCCAGAACCATGCTTAATCTGCACATCATCGTCATTAATATGGTCACCTACCGCATGCGCCTCCAAGAAATCAAACGGAGTGTGTTTCACGGAAAGGATCTCACCTGTCGGGATAGACGTGTCGTCTATCGGCACGAAATAGTCAGCGTTAATCTGACAAATCACATTGTCTACCGTAGGAGTAGGATCTTTGATACCTGCCAGATTGTAGAAGCCGTGATGTGTCATGTTCACGATAGTGGGCTTGTCTGTCTTTCCCTCATATTCGATGATAAACTCATTGTCATCCGTAAAGGTATAAGTTACGGTCATGTCCAACGTACCCGGGAATCCCTCTTCCCCGTCCTTGGACACATAATGCAGACGGGCAGATTGCGCAGAAAGCTGTTCCACATCCCATACACGAGCGTGAAAGCCTGTAGGGCCACCATGCAGATGATTCACACCGTTATTCACAGCTAAAGAATACGTCTTACCGTCCAATGTAAAATGCCCCTTGCAGATACGGTTTCCATAACGACCAATCAAAGTACTAAGGAATGGCTCCGGACTGTGCGCCACATGGTCAATGGAATCATGCCCTAAAATCACATTGGCCACTTTTCCGCTCTTGTCCGGCACCATGATGGCTACGATGGCACCTCCGTAGTTGGTGAAAGCCACTTCATACCCGTCCTTATTGGACAGAATAAAAAGATTTGTTTTCTTACCGCCAATTTCTGTAACGAAATCCTCACGTTTCAAATTTGCGAGGTTATTTTCTTTAAAAGCGATACTCATAGTTAGTTTTGTTGTTAGTTAATTTCTCAATTGTAAGTCTCTAAGGCGTGTTACCACTCACTTAGACGAAGGCAAAAGTAAAAAGAAAGTTTGAGATTCCCAACTTTTACGCCTCTAAAAAGAAAGAAACTGTTAAGGATTATGATTCATTGAACGGTTTTCATCCCTTTCTTGAATGATATTTAGCGCTGACTCCAAATGATGAATGTCCTGTTTCCGTCAAGGTCATAGGAAAACTTAATCTTATTTCTTTTGCATATTCACTTTCCTCTTGACTGAACTTCTATCTTTCTTACTCACATCTATTAATGCCGTTCCCAGTCCTACTTAGGTGGTACTGCAGTTTATGTTAAGATAAACTATAGTACCAACCAGCTAAAACTCCAGTACCACCTATATGGTACTGGGAACGGTGACTATACCTGAATTTACTTCACACGAATTGATGTTATTTACTTATTAACTTCACAGCTTATTTTGTCATTTTCTAAGCCACTTTACACCTTGTCGGATTGTTTACTGAACAGATTCACATCCACAAAGATACCGCTACAGAGGCAGATAGACATAAAGACGCACAAGAAAATCATAGTATGCGAGTATTGCGGACGAATCACAATCGCCCCTGAGCTGGCTGGAGTGAAGGTGACCGCCCCTGTAGAGGAAAAGCCGAAGCATAAACATTCCATCAGAAAAAAAGACGCTGCCGAGTCGCAGGATTACCCATTATAAAAAATATAAAGATGGGGCATGAAGCATCTATAAAAACAAAAGCAATGAATCCGTCGCCTTCCTCGTGTGTCTCGCAATAAATGCGGACGGAGGATAACTTGATACATTGCTCTGCTGCAAAGATAGCGAATAAGCCTCATATACAAAAAGAATCATATATTTTTTTATTCAGACAGCATAAAAGTACAAACGAATAAACTAATGTCTGGACTTTGCTATAGATGAAAGGACTCTCAAAAGATAACGTTTCGTTTTGCGGATTATACATCCAGCAGCGTTCACAACACTGAATTGTCTTAAACCCTTTCATACACTTTACAACGTAGAAAGCCCCCCGAAAGACCTATTTGGGGAAGTATATGAACGATTGTCGTACCTGTTTTGAGTGAAAACGACATAACTTTGCCGTGTGATAAATCAAAGATGAAGAAACAATAACTATGAAAAGAAGAAACTTACTATTGGCAGGATGCTTGTCGTACTTCCTGGCTACTTGGGGACAGAGTAACCGCCCCTTTGAGCTGCGTTTGGACTTGTTGGCCAACACAGAATTGCAATCCACACAAGGTTTCATAATACCTTCTTCAAGGAATGGAGGAGCATTTGCAAAGAATGAAGGAGTGAAAATACTCACTTCCTCACCTTCTTTCTGCTGGAACTTGCCTGTTGGCGATATGCAGACGAGGTACCAGATTTTAGTAGCAAGCAGCGAGAAGAACCTAAAAGAAGGAAAAGCAGACTGCTGGGATTCAGGGGTTGTCAGAAGCAGACAATCATCGGGCGTGGAATATAAGGGAACTCCATTGAGAGGCGGTCGCGTCTATTATTGGACGGTTCGGACATGGAATCAGAATGACACGCCAAGTGGCTTTGCCAAGAGTGAGGCTTTCTACACTGATAAGATTCTTCAGCCACACGCCACTGCGCGTTATCCCATCCAAAAGGAACAGGAACTTCCAGTCAAGATTACTCCTAAGGCGAATGGCCTATTCGCCGACTTTGGCAAAGATGCATTTTGTAGCCAACTTTACCTCACTCTATCTACGGATAGCGATAGTGACACGGTCACGGTACACGTGGGGGAAGCAAAAAAGGAAGGTGCGGCAGTCGACCGAGACCCTGATTGCAAGATTAGATATTACGCTTATCAGATTCCGCTACAACAGGGTAAGCACACGTATCAGATTAATTTCCGCAGAGGAGGCGGCAGCATAAAGACACCCGACTATATAGGTTCAGTCGTACCTTTCCGCTATGTAGAAGTGGATGGATGCAATGGAACGAACGTCACACTGACACGTAATGCAGTTTTCTATCCATACAATGATGCTGCTTCCTATTTCAATAGTCCTGACACCGTATTAAATAAAGTATGGGATTTGTGTAAGTATAGTGTGAAAGCCACTTCTTTTACAGGACAGTTTATCGATGGAGATAGGGAGAGAAAGCCCTACGAAGGCGACAACTATATTGGTCAGCTTACTGCATATTGCGTAGATGATGAATATAACTTGCCACGATATTCTCATGAGTATTCCATGCATAAAGCCACATGGCCCACGGAATGGATACTCATCTCGGTAATGAACGCATGGTATGACTACCTTTACACGGGAGATTTGCGCTCATTGCGCTATTATTACAATGACCTGAAGGCAAAATGCCTGATGGACTTTGAGACTGACAAACATCTTATATCCGTTTCAGGAACAAAAAAACGGAAAGATCCTGCCATCATGGCTAAAATATACCACCGTGGCGGTATATCAGACATTATCGACTGGCCATCGAGAGACGGTTATGTTGGCGGTAAATACAAGTCTGTGATAAACGCATACTATTATCGTGACCTGATATTGATGGCGAGAATGGCGGCAGCGTTAGGAAAGAAAGATGACGTAGCTTTCTTTCAAAAGAAAGCCGCCCAAGTCAAGAACAGTTTTCAAAGCTTGTTTTGGGATAAAAAACGGAAACTTTTTGTCGACAGCGACACGACAAGCCACGCTTCACTTCATGCCAACTTTTTCCCCTTGGCATTTGGATTAGTAACAGAGACACAGCGAAAGGATGTGATGGACTATATCAGAAGTCGAGGCATGGCTTGCAGCATCTTTGGCGCACAGTTCCTGTTAGAGGCTGTATATGCCGGTGAGGACGGGACGTACGGCCGCTCTTTGATGAACTCTACGCAGGAAAAGAGTTGGTACAACATGATTCGTGAAGGAAGTACCATCACGATGGAAGCATGGGGCAACAAATATAAAGGCAATCAAGACTGGAACCACATATGGGGAGCGGCTCCCGGCAACATCATCATAAGAAACTTGATAGGTGTTAAGCCCACACAAGCAGGATGGAACCGTTTTGAAATTAGACCGCAGTTAGGTGGATTGCCATGGGCGAAAGCGAAAGTTCCAACAATTAAAGGAGCCGTATATGTTAGCTATAGCCAAGATACTAAATCGTTTAAGATGAATGTGTCCATTCCCGGAAATACAGAAGCCGATGTCATACTGCCCATAGAGAGTCCTAAGAGTGTTTTCATCAACGGAGAAAAGGCAAAATTCCAGAAAAAGAACGGAAAGACAATGCTTCCCATTCTGAAAAGCGGACGATATAATATTGTTGTAGACACAAATATTTAGTTTTTTGAGGGGGGGGGGGAATCTGCAAAGTTCCCCTCCCCCTTCTCCCTTATAAATCAATATAGGGCAAATATACAAGGAATTGCAGTCCAAGTTAAAATTCGTAATGGACATACACATTGGTATCTATTTAGTTCTGCTTTTAGTCTAATTCTAAGTTAATATGGTATGGCGGACGCAGTATTTCTTGTTTCTTTTTTATTCCAACTACCCAAGACTGACAAAAGGGCATTTTTTACACGCCAAATTGAAAACAAATCATAAAATAGGCACTTTTTCCAGTCTTTTTGTAGGTTATTTGACAAGAAAGCAATACCTTTGCTGAAAAGAAATACAAAAAGCAATAACGAACGATTCAGTTTTGAACAAAATGGCACAAAGTATCGTAAGGTTTACAAAGATGGAGGGAGCTGGCAATGACTATATTTACGTCTACACACCAGACAATCCGATTCCCGACCCAGGCAAGACGGCGGTGAAATGGAGCCGACCTCATTTCGGAATAGGCTCTGACGGACTTATTCTCATCGGAAAATCAGAAAAAGCTGACTTCACCATGCGAATCTTCAACAATGACGGTTCGGAGGCAATGATGTGCGGGAACGGCATCCGATGTGTGGCCAAGTATGTGGTAGACCATCACCTTACTTATAAGACCGAAATCCAAGTGGAGACCAAATCGGGCGTGAAGACTATTAAGGTACACGAGAAAGGAGGAGAGGTAGTCGCCGCCACAGTGGATATGGGCGAGCCTATACTCCATAACATCGCCCAACTAAACACACCAGACGGAAGCCTGAAAGAAGGTGTCATCCACACAGACCAAGGTTCGTTCAAAGGTACATTCGTATGCATGGGAAATCCCCATTTTGTTATATTCACAGATGATATTTCTTCTATTGACCTTCATAAAGTAGGCCCTTCGCTGGAGCGGCATTCCATTTTCCCCGAACAATGCAATATCGAATTTGCGCAAGTGCGTCCCGACGGAAGTATCCGTATGCGAGTATGGGAAAGAGGAAGTGGTATCACAATGGCCTGTGGCACAGGATCTTGCGCCACCACCGTAGCGGCAGCACTTACCGGCAGAGCCGGACGAGAGTCGGAAATAGAGATGGATGGTGGGAAAGTGCATAATCAATGGGATGAAAAGACCGGACACATATTTATGACCGGCCCGGCCACCACCGTATTCGAAGGACAAATCGCATTATAAAATCTACGACAGAATCAATATAAAGAGAAACAACAATGGCATATATCAACGACAATTTCCTGAAAATACCAAAGACATACCTTTTTGTGGACATCGCCCGTAAAGTAGCGGCCTACAAAGAGCAGCATCCAGAGGCGAAAATCATCCGTCTGGGCATAGGTGACGTGACACGCCCTTTGGCACCGGCCGTTATCGAGGCCATGCACAAAGCCGTGGACGAGATGGCTTCCGCAAAAACGTTCCGAGGCTATGGTCCAGAACATGGATATACCTTCTTGGAAGAAGCCATTATTAAAAATGTATTTGAGCCACGTGGCATCCAGTTGAACACAAACGAAGTGTTCATCAATGACGGAGCGAAGAGTGATACAGGCAACATCGGTGACATCTTAGGATTAAGAAATACAATCTGCGTGACCGACCCGATTTACCCCGTTTACATCGACAGTAACGCTATGGCGGGACGCACAGGCGACATTCTTCCAGACGGTAAATGGAGCGACGTAACGTATATGCCTTGTACTAAGGAAAACAATTTCACACCAGCTATTCCCGAAAAGAAAGTGGATGTGGTGTATCTCTGCTATCCGAACAACCCTACAGGAACAGTGATAACCCGGTCTGAACTGGAGAAATGGGTTGAATACGCTTTGAAGAACCACACGCTCATCATGTACGATGCAGCATACGAGGCGTATATTCAAGACCCGGACATCCCCCACTCCATCTATGAGATAGAGGGTGCGAAGAAATGCGCCATTGAGTTCCACAGCTTTTCCAAGACAGCCGGATTCACCGGTGTACGCTGTGGATTCACTATCGTGCCAGAGGAACTGACCGCTACAGCGGCAGACGGTACGGAAGTACAACTAAACCCATTGTGGAACCGCCGCCAGTGCACAAAGTTCAACGGTGTGAGCTATATCACACAACGTGGTGCCGAAGCAACCTACACACCGGAGGGAAAGAAGCAAATTGAAGAAACCATACAATATTATATGACCAACGCCCGCTTGATGCGCAAAACACTAAAAGAAGCTGGGTTCGAGGTGTTCGGTGGAGAAAATGCCCCCTATATCTGGCTGAAGACACCAGAGGGAGTCACTTCCTGGGAATTCTTCGAGAAACTGTTGCATGAGGTACATATTGTGGGTACCCCTGGTGTAGGTTTCGGCCCCAGTGGAGAAGGGTATTTCCGTCTCACGGCCTTTGGCGAACGTGAGGACTGCGAGGAAGCCATGGCACGCATCAAGGCATGGGCTGGTAAATAAAGAATAGACACAAACGTTTAATCCATAAAAATTATAAGCATGGGAATGAATTTAAGATTTCATGTGATTGAAGAGGCTTTCAAGAAGAGAGCGTTGGAAGTGGAAACTCCCAAAGAACGCCCGTCTGAGTACTTCGCGAAATACGTCTTCAACAGAGAGAAAATGTACAAATACCTCTCGAAAAAGACGTACACCAAAATGTGTGAAGTAATCGACAACGGTAGCCAGTTGGATCGTTCCATCGCCGATGAAGTGGCCGAGGGAATGAAGAAATGGGCTATGGAACTGGGTGTAACACACTGTACCCACTGGTTCCAGCCGCTGACCGAAGCCACCGCTGAGAAACACGACGCATTCATTGAACACGATTTCAAAGGTGGTGTGATTGAGGAATTCACCGGAAAGTCACTTGTTCAGCAGGAACCTGACGCATCTTCCTTCCCCAGCGGAGGTATCCGAAGCACCTTCGAGGCACGTGGCTACACGGCATGGGATCCTTCATCCCCCGTATTTGTGGTAGGAGACACATTGATGATTCCTACAGTCTTCATCTCTTATACAGGTGAGGCACTGGACTACAAGACACCTTTGTTGAAAGCGTTGCACGCCGTAGACGTGGCCGCCACAGGAGTAGCCAAATACTTCTACCCCGAAGTGAAGAAAGTGAAAGCCAACTTAGGCTGGGAACAGGAATACTTCCTCGTGGATGAGGGTCTGTACGCCGCACGTCCCGACTTGCTCTTGACAGGCCGTACCCTGATGGGACACAACGCCGCCAAGAACCAGCAGATGGAAGACCATTACTTCGGTGCCATCCCTGAGCGTGTAGGAGCTTTCATGCGTGACTTGGAAATTCAGGCTTGGGAATTAGGTATCCCTTGCAAGACCCGTCACAACGAGGTGGCTCCCAACCAGTTCGAGTGCGCCCCCATTTTTGAGGAATGCAACATCGCTGTAGACCACAATATGCTCATCATGTCCTTGATGCGCAAAATTGCCCGCAAGCATGGATTCCGTTGCCTGTTGCATGAAAAACCATTCGACGGCATCAACGGTTCTGGTAAGCACAACAACTGGTCATTGACTACTGATACAGGCGTGTTGTTACATGCTCCCGGCAAGACCCCGAACGACAACCTGCGTTTCGCCGTATTTGCGGTAGAGACCTTGATGGGTCTGTATAAACACAACGGTGTAATCAAAGCCTCCATCGAGAGTGCCACCAACGCCCATCGTCTGGGCGCCAACGAGGCACCACCGGCAATCATCTCCTCTTTCTTAGGCAAACAAGTATCTTCTCTGCTTGACCACTTGGAGAAATCCAACAAGGAAGACCTGGTGAACTTCGGTGGCAAGGAAGGCTTCAAGCTCGACATCCCGTCAATACCGGAATTGGCTATTGATAACACCGACCGTAACCGTACTTCACCGTTCGCTTTCACTGGCAACCGTTTTGAGTTCCGTGCGGTAGGTTCCGACGCCAACTGTGCTTCCGCCATGACAACCTTGAACGCCGCTGTGGCAGAGGCTTTGAACAACTTCAAAGAACGCGTGGACGCTTTGATAGCCAAAGGAGAGGCCAAGGAAAGTGCTATTCTGGACATCTTACGTGAAGACATCACCGCTTGCAAACCTATCCACTTTGACGGTAACGGTTATTCCGATGAATGGGTGAAAGAAGCCGCAAGACGTGGACTCGACACCGAGAAGAGCTGCCCCGTTGTATTCGATCGCAACCTTGACCCGGCTAGCGTGAAGATGTTCGAGAGCTTGCACATCATGACCAAAAAAGAACTCGAGGCACGCAATGAAATCAAATGGGATACTTACACGAAGAAAATTCAGATTGAGGCCCGTACCTTTGGAGACCTTTGCCTGAACCACATCATTCCTATCGCCACCAGATACCAGAGCGATTTGATTGACAACGTGACGAAAGTGAAACAAATCTTCCCGGCAGAAAAGGCGGAGAGCATCTCTAAAGTAAACATGGAGCTTATCTCCAAGATTTCTGACCACATCGGCTACATTATCGCAGGAGTGGACAAGCTGGTGAACGCCCGCAAAGTAGCCAACAAGATAGAGAGCGAAAGAGAAAAAGCAATCGCTTACCATGATACCGTAGAACCCGTAATGGACGAAGTGAGATATCATGTAGACAAACTAGAACTCATTATCGATGATGAGTTCTGGACATTGCCCAAATACAGAGAATTGCTTTTTATAAGATAACACATCAGACAAAAGAGAAATCTTTTGTTGGTTGTTTTAAGTTCGAGGACGAGTACGTTGAGAAACGTACCCGTCCTTTTTTATGTTAAAATTTCGTGCTTTGGCACATCTTTTGCTCTTTCTCGGACGAAAGGAGGTTTTCTATACAAAAAAAGCTGTATCTTTGTAACAACAACAGTGTAAATGAACAATAAGAAAGAAATGAACGAAAAAGGAACACGCTTCCTGCCCTTCCACGAGACAAACAGTCTTTGGGAAGAGACGCTGATCCGCATCCCTCAGGTGCAGGACGGCATGGGATTCCTCAATGACGACGAGGAAGAGGAAGAAGCAGGCAACTCTTTCGATAAAGAAGAAAATCAAAAGAAGAAAGAAGCACGCCGCAAGGCGGCAAGCGATACTCCGGCACTGGATCATTTCGGATTCGACATGACCAAGGCTGCTGAAAAAGGCATATTAGACCCCGTAGTGGGGAGGGAAAAAGAAATCGAACGGTTAGCGCAGATTCTGAGCCGTCGCAAGAAGAACAACCCTATCCTCATTGGAGAACCAGGTGTCGGCAAGTCCGCCATCGTAGAGGGACTGGCCACACGTATCAACGAGCACAAGGTTTCCCGCACGTTGTTTGACAAGCGGATTATTTCGTTGGATTTGACTTCAGTGGTAGCCGGCACGAAATACCGCGGCCAGTTCGAGGAACGCATCAAGAGTATCATCAACGAATTACAAGCCAACAAGAATATCATCCTTTTCATCGATGAGATTCACACCATCATTGGCGCAGGTTCCGCACCGGGTTCGATGGATGCCGCCAACATCCTCAAACCAGCTCTTGCCAGAGGGGAGATTCAGTGCATCGGCGCCACGACCATTGATGAGTACCGCAAGACTATCGAGAAGGACGGAGCCTTGGAGAGACGTTTCCAGAAAGTGTTGGTGGAGCCAGCCACTGCGGATGAGACCATGCAAATTCTGGAGAACATCAAAGACCGCTACGAGGCACATCACAATGTGACCTACACCACCGATGCCTTACAGGCGTGTGTCAAATTGGCAGACCGTTACATCTCTGACCGCAACTTTCCCGACAAGGCAATAGACATACTTGACGAGGCCGGCTCCAGAGTACGCATCGCCAACGTGAGTGTACCCAAGGAAATCGAAAGCAAAGAAGAGGAAATCAAAGACTTAAAGCATCTGAAGACAGAAGCTGTAAGAATGCAAAATTTCGAACTGGCTGCCGGATACCGCGATAAAGAGGCCACCGCTGAAGTGGAGCTTGAAAAGGCAAAGCAAGACTGGGAAAAGCGACTCAGCGAGAGAAGAGAGACAGTGGATGAACAGCAAATCGAGAAAGTGGTCAGCATGATGAGCGGTGTGCCTGTACAGAAAATGGCACAAGGCGAGGAGAAGAGACTCCGCAACATGTACACGGAGTTTTCCTCGAAAGTCATCGGTCAGCAAAACGCCATCGAGAAACTTTGCAAAGCCATACAGCGCAACCGCTTAGGCTTGAACGATCCGAACCGCCCTATCGGCGTGTTCATGTTCCTTGGCCCCACGGGAGTTGGCAAGACCTATCTTACCCAGCAGCTTGCCCTATATATGTTTGGCAGCAAGGACGCTTTGATACGTATCGACATGAGCGAGTATATGGAGAAGTTCACAGTGAGCCGTCTGGTAGGCGCACCTCCGGGCTACGTGGGCTATGAGGAAGGCGGACAACTGACAGAGAAGGTACGTCGGCATCCCTACTCTATCGTTCTTTTGGACGAGATAGAGAAAGCGCACGCTGATGTCTACAACCTCCTGCTTCAAATCATGGACGAGGGACGACTAACGGACAGCTACGGAAGGACTGTGGACTTCAAGAACACAATCATCATCATGACTTCCAACTGCGGCACACGCCAACTGAAGGACTTCGGCACGGGTATCGGATTCAAGACCCCTACGGCAAATGACACCAACACCCTCTCCCGCTCCATTATCCAGAAAGCGTTGCGTAAGCAATTTGCCCCGGAATTTCTGAACCGTCTCGACGATTTGATAATGTTCGACCAACTTGGCAAGGAGTCCATCTTGCAGATTGTGAAACTAGAAACAGACAAAGTAATCCAGCGCATCGCCCAACAGGACTACCATTTGCGCATATCTGACAGTGCATTGAACTTCCTGGCCGACAAAGGCTATGACGTACAGTTCGGAGCGCGTCCCTTGCGCCGTGCTATCCAAACTTACATCGAGGATGAACTGTGTGACCTCATATTGAACGAAAAAGTAAAAGCAGGAGACACTGTGCAAATTTGTCATAAAGAGCACCATGACAAGCTCAGTTTTACCACCCGTAAGAAACGGAATGTGGCGAAGACGGAAGAAAAAGTAAATGTTTGAATAAAACTTAAAAGAATTGGAAAGTGCCGACCTCTTACAGAGGTTTGGCACTTTTTTTGTTTACCAAGTTCAAGAGAAGCTGCCAATAAAGGTCACTTCCACTAAACTTAAACAACTAAAAGGATATGCAAAAAGGTAATATCGGGGTAACGACAGAGAACATCTTCCCCGTCATCAAGAAATTCTTATATAGCGACCATGAAATCTTCCTGCGTGAGATCATCTCAAACGCTGTGGATGCCACACAGAAACTGAAAACGCTGGCCGACAACGGCACCTGCAAAGAAGAACTGGGCGATTTGACCGTTCATGTGACCATTGATGAGAAAGCGGGTACATTGACAGTTAGCGACCGAGGTATTGGTATGACCGCTGAGGAAATCGAGAAATATATCAACCAAATAGCTTTCTCCGGAGCCACAGACTTTTTGGAGAAGTACAAAGAACAGGCCAACGGCATTATCGGCCATTTCGGACTGGGATTCTACTCCGCTTTCATGGTCAGCAAGAAAGTGGACATCCTCACAAAGAGCTACAAAGAGGGAAGCGTGGCACAGCAATGGACTTGTGACGGATCTCCTTCCTACGAGATGGGTGAAGCCACTAAAGAAGACCGTGGAACAGACATCGTGCTGCATATTGACGATGACTGCAAAGAGTTCTTACAAAAGAACAAAATACAGGAACTTCTTACCAAATACTGCCGTTTCCTGCCAGTACCTATCGCCTTCGGAAAGAAGACAAAATGGGATGACAAGGAACACAAGGAAGTAGACACAGAGGAGGATAATATCATCAACAACACGGTGCCTATCTGGACAAAGAAACCTTCCGAGTTGAAAGACGAGGACTACAAGGAATTCTACCGTGCACTCTATCCCATGCAAGACGAGCCACTGTTCTGGATTCACTTGAATGTAGACTATCCGTTCAACTTGACGGGTGTACTGTACTTCCCGAAAATCCGTAACCAGGTGGAGTTACAGCGCAATAAGATTCAGCTTTATTGCAACCAGGTATTCGTAACGGACTCTGTGGAGGGTATTGTGCCAGACTTCTTGACGTTGCTGCACGGTGTCATCGACTCCCCGGACATTCCGTTAAATGTGTCCCGTAGTTACTTGCAGAGCGACGCCAATGTGAAGAAGATTTCCACCTATATTACCAAGAAGGTAGCAGACCGTCTGCAAAGCATCTTCAAAGAAGACCGTACAGAGTTTGAAAAGAAGTGGGACGACATCAAGCTCTTCATCGAGTATGGTATGCTCTCACAGGACGACTTCTATGAACGTGCCAAGGACTTCGCCCTGCTCAAAGACACAGAAGGAAAGCACTATACCTTCGAAGAATACAAGAACCTCATCAAGGACAACCAGACCGACAAGGACGGTAACCTTGTATATTTATATGCCACCGACAAAGAAGCACAGTACAGCTTCATCGAGGCCGCTTCCGCCAAGGGTTATAGTGTATTGCTGATGGACGGACAGCTCGACACTCCGATGGTGCAGCAGTTGGAACGCAAGTTTGAGAAGAGTCGCTTCACTCGTGTAGACGCTGATATTATCGAACGCCTCATCCCGAAAGCAGACGCTCCTAAGAATGAGTTGAGCAAAGAAGACACTGACAAGCTGGCAGGCGTGTTCACAGCCGAACTGCCAAAAATGGATAAGTGCAACTTCCACGTGGAAGTGGAGAATATGGGCGAAGGCAACACGCCTGTAGTCATCACCCAAAGCGAATACACCCGCCGTATGCAAGAGATGGCCAAACTTCAGCCGGGAATGTCCTTCTACGGCGAGATGCCTTCCATGTACTCTGTAGTGCTGAACAGCGATCATCCGCTTATCAAGACCATCCTTTCCGACACCTCTTCCCATGTGGACAGTGAACTGGCTCCTGTGGAAGCAGAAATCAAAGGATTGGAAGCGCAACACAGTGCCTTACATCAGGCACAGGACAAGAAAAAGCCCGAGGAAGTGACTGAGGAAGAAAAGAAAGAATTAAGCGACTGCGAGAAGAAACTTTCCGACGAGCGTACCAAAAAGACGGAAGTACTCGCCGGATACGCCAAGAGCAATGCCAAGATTGGACAGCTGATAGACTTGGCTCTCCTTCAGAACGGTATGTTGAAAGGCAAGGCTCTTGACAGTTTCATCAAGCGGAGCGTAGATTTAATTAAGTAATTCATTTTTACATTCATTTCATCTCTGCCGGAGATTCGATGCGAATCGAGTCCCCGGCTTTTTATTTCTTCAAGAAGACATTTGTCCACACCGAATATTATCCCTATCTTTGTATGCGACTAAAAACAGACCATAATGAAACTGATTGTCATGACCACCCCCACCTTTTTCGTGGAGGAAGACAAAATCATACGCATCCTGTTCGACGAGGGACTGGACATCCTGCACTTGCGTAAGCCCGACACGGACATCGCCTACACAGAACGTCTGCTCACCCTTCTGCCTTCCGACTACAGGAAGCGCATCATCTTGCACGACCATTTCGAGCTGAAGAAAGAGTTCGGACTCATGGGAATACACCTCAACAAACGGCATCCTTATCCGCCCACAAAATACAAAGGAATCATTACCCAGTCAGTACACAATTTAGCAGATTTGCGTCCAAAGATACAACATAGCGACTATGTGCTTCTGAGTCCTGTATTCGACTCTTCCGACCCCAAGAGCGGAAAGATGGTAAAGGGATTCCCCGTAGAGGAACTTCATCAAGCCAGCTTAGGGAAAAAAGTGATGGCGTTAGGCGGAATCTCCACTCGAAATATACGGCAATGCCAAGAACTCGGTTTCGGAGGAGTAGTAGTGACTTCCGCCTTATGGGAACTGTTCAATATCCACCACGCCATTGACTACCGGGACTTAGTGGAATATTTCAAGAAATTGCGCAGTCTCTCCGATTAAGCGAAGTAATCGTTTGGCTAATTGAAAAAGATTCCCTACTTTTGCCTTTGCATTACATTACCATACCAAAAACAAATGAATCAAGAAAAATTACCGTTCAAGGTATTCTCCGGCAGCAAGTCTCGTTACTTGGCCGAGAAAATCTGCACTCACTTGCAGTGTCCACTGGGAAACATGAAAATCACTCACTTCGCTGACGGCGAGTTTGTGGTATGCTATGAAGAGTCTATCCGCGGAGCGGATGTGTTCCTTGTGCAAAGCACTTTCCCCAATAGTGACAACCTCATGGAGCTGTTGCTCATGATAGACGCAGCCAAGCGTGCTTCCGCACGTACAGTGAACGCTGTGATTCCTTATTTCGGATGGGCTCGCCAAGACCGCAAAGACAAGCCCCGTGTCTCCATCGCAGCCAAATTAGTGGCCAACCTGCTGAGTGTGGCAGGCATTGACCGTCTGATAACCATGGACTTGCATGCTGACCAGGAACAAGGATTCTTTGATGTGCCTGTAGACCACTTATACGCTTCCACCGTGATGCTTCCTTATCTGGAGTCTCTGCACTTGCCCGACCTTGTAATCGCCACCCCGGACGTAGGCGGCTCCAAACGCGCCAACACGTATAGCAAGTACCTGAACGTACCTCTTGTACTCTGCAACAAAACCCGTAAGAGAGCCAATGTGGTAGACACGATCCAAATTATCGGTGACGTGAAAGGCAAAAACGTCATCATCGTGGACGATATGGTAGATACGGCAGGAACCATCACCTTCGCCGCAGACGAAATGAAAAAAGCAGGTGCCAAGACTGTGCGTGCCGTGGCCAGCCATTGTATCATGTCCGACCCTGCTTCCGAACGTGTACAGAACTCCTCACTGGAAGAGATTGTCTTCACTGACAGTATTCCCTACACACATAAATGCGACAAGGTAAAACAAATCTCCATCGCGGGAATGTTTGCCGAGACCATCCGCAGAGTGGAGAATAATGAATCTATCAGTTCTCAGTACATCATCTGATTATAATAACCTTTATACATAAAAAGTAAAAGGAGAGGTTGTGCTTGATTGTCCCCACAGGACAATACAAGGCAACCTCTCCTTTTTACAAATAAGCATCCACTCTTTTCCTCCTATGCGTAAAGAAATCCTGTTCAGCTTCTGTCTGTTTTGCGCTGCTTGTACGGCTGACAAAACACAAAAAGACAGTACCACTTCGAAAGAAGACAGCCTGCTTTCCCACTATGAGCTTCGGATGACATCATTGGGCAAGCAGATAGACTTCTTCACGCACCGACTTCCCCCCTATGCCATGCTGAACGAAAAGTCGCCGCTGATTATGGCCAAGGTGAAAAAACTCACGACGGAAAGGAACAATATGGTCTACAGACTGCTGCATGACCATCTGCCCAAAGGGAAAAATGCGGATATACTGCTAAAAGACAACTACGCACTGACACCGCTGCAAGTAGAAGAGCTGCTAAGAATCACTCCCGACAGCCTTAAAAAGAAAGACGAACTGCGGAGACTGCTCCAGTTCGCCAAAGCGGAAAATCACACCGCACCGGGAAAACCATTCATTCCCTTCACACTTTCCACCTTGGAAGGAAGAGAAATTGTGTTGCAAGATGTGGTTCATACCCACCGAATGACATTCATCGACTTCTGGGCAAGCTGGTGCGTGCCTTGCTGTCAAGAACTTCCCCAGCTGCAAAAGCTCTACACCCACTACAAGCCGCAGGGACTGACCATCATCGGCATATCATTGGACACAGACCATGCCCATTGGAGAAACGCTGTGTACAAATACGCATTGACTTTCCCCCAAGCCTCCGACCTGAAAGGAATGGACAGCCCCGTCGCCAAGGCTTATTTCACACAATCAATTCCTCGGAACTTCCTCTTCAACAGCCGCGGCACCATCATCGGGAAGAACCTTTCCATGGAAGAGCTGGAAGAAATGCTAAGGAGAGAGCTTCGAATACCCTATTAAAATACCAAATGAAACAATCAATTACAAAACTACTCATCGCATGCGGTCTTTTCTACGGTACAGACAGACTGTACGCACAGACAACCAACGACACAATTGCCGCAGACTTCGACACGTTCGTTGAATTACTAACCCATACACACCCAGATCCTTACACGGCCTTCGGAGGCAGGATCTCCTTCTATCAGAAAGTGAGAGACACCCGCCGGAATCTACTACAAACAAACACCGACAAACAAGCGTTCAAAGACACACTATCCGCCTTTCTCAACACCTTGCAGGATGGACATACCTATATATATAACGAAAAGACCTCACAAAAAGTCCGAAGACTCCCCATTGCTTTCCGATGTATTCCCGGAGGGCTTGTATGTAGCGCACTGCCAGAGAAGGTGAACCGCTTTCTCGGTGCCAGATTATTCTATATAGAAGACACTCCACTGTCCGTACTGATGAAAAAAGCAGCATGGGCAGGATGTGAAAACGAATACGGACAATTACACGTACTCACACAAAACCTGATGTGGGAAGACTTCCTTCGTAAAGCCTTTCCACAGCTAAAAACAGACACCCTGCGAATAGGAGTTCTCTCCCGCGACAACACGAAAGAGGAAATCCGTCTGCCACTCCTATCCGCAAAAGCCTATCGACAAGTACAGTTAGGCATACTGCCTTCCTCCGACTTCTTTCCCAGAAAACAAATGGATTACCGTTTTCTGGACAAAGAGAAAACGACCATGATGTACAGACTCAGCACCGTGTACGACAGAGCCGTTTTCGAGTCCATGCACCGAAACGGATGGGACTTCCAGCAACCGCTCAGCCGTTACTACGCCCGTCACATGACCCGCAAGATTCCCCGTGACACCCTTTCAGCCATCCGTGCTATCCCTTCTCTTACCCGCACCTTTGGCAATATGCTACGGAAAATGAAAGTGAATCACAGTGCGAACCTTATCATCGACCTGCGTGGAAACGAGGGAGGATGGACACCCATTGTCCTCCCCACCCTCTACCAACTCTTCGGAGACCGCTACCTCCAAACACCCATGCACACCCCGTTCGTACGTAAAGTATCTCCTCTCTATCTACAGAAAATACACCAGACACTTACGGAGTACCAGAAAGAGCACAAGATAGAACCAGGAGAATACGTCTGGGATGATGACACCACCGTCTCACAGCCGATAGACTCCTTACGTCAGCAATTCATCAACGAATGCACCAGCGATGACAAGCCGTCGCTCCTCGCACAAAACGGACACCCCGTCTATACGCCCCAACATATCTACGTGGTCATAGACGAACGCACTTTCAGTGCCGCCTTCCACTACGCCTTCTTCTTATGGAAAATGGGAGCTACCCTTGTGGGCATCCCCAGCAGTCAAGCTCCCAACGCCTATATGGAAGTGACCCCGTTCAAATTGCCTTTGACAGGTATTCAAGGGTCTATCTCCAACTCCATGCAGCTGTTTCTTCCAGCCTCAGACCCGAATGCACACCTACTACGTCCCGCCTTGCAACTCACTTACGAAGATTACTTACACTACAACTTCAGTCAGCAGGCTGAGCTGCAATACCTTTGGGATTATATCAGAAAAAACAAATAAACCATTCAATCAAAGCAGTTATGAAATCATTTGAACCGAAACCGTGGGTAGCCCCACAACCTGTGCTGATTATCGGCACATACAATGAAAACGGAACAGCCAACGCCATGAACGCAGCCTGGGGTGGACAATGGGATGAAAAGGAAATAGCCATCTCCTTGGGTTCCCACGCCACCACTAAGAACTTGAATCGTCTGGGTGAGTTCACCGTAGCATTCGCCACTACCGAAACCATGAAAGCGGCAGACTATGTAGGACTGGTCAGTGCCAAAAGAAATGCGGACAAAATGGAGAAGACGGGATGGCACGCAGAGAAAGCGGAAAAAGTAAACGCACCGGTCTTCAAGGAATTTCCCCTCACGCTGGAATGCCGTGTGAAAGAGAAAATCGGAGACGAGGGAGAAGGTTACAATCTCATAGGCGAGATTGTCAATGTACTCGTGGATGAGAAATACCTGGCCGAAGACGGCATGCCGGACACAGAAAAGATGCACCTGATTGTCTTCGATCCTTTCCGCCACGGCTACATTGCCTTAGGGAAGAAAGCAGGACAGGCTTTTTCCATAGGAAAAGAGCTGAAATAAAGAATCTTATACCCACAGGTATTCAGACCTGCTGCATACCTGTGGGACTTTACATATTTCAAAGCATTTCAACGTAATTCGGAAGAAACGCTGAAAATGAGTAAGTTCTGATAAATTTGATGAAAACGTTTCATCCGTTTTCAGAAGAATAAACAGAAGATGTTGTGCAAATGGCAGAAACCTGCACAACCAGGTGTCGTCACTTGACCTTCTCAATGGTCGCTCTCAGCAGGTCGTCATCAATCCTGCGGTAGCGCACGAAAGCCCTGCTTCCCTCTGAGTGGCCGGACATCTCACCTATCAGTTCCGGATTTTGGACTGTCTTGTACAAAAGAGTGATGAACGTCCTCCGGACAAGATGGCTGCTCGCTATGTCACACAGATTGCGGGCTTCCTCCAAGCCTGTTACCGGGTTGGTGACAGTTACCGTGCGGTCTATGCCGGCGGCCTTGAACACTTTTTATATATATACGTTGTATTTTATCAGATTAGTGAACGGGATAAGGCGTTTGTCCGTCCCGCCTTTGTAGCGGTTGATAATCTCCGCCGCTTTAGGGAGCTGTGGGACAGTGGCCGCACGTCCGCTCTCCCCGGAAGTCTTCTTGGGTACATAGCGCAGAAAACCGTCCGAAACATTGTCCCACAACGCAGGAAGCACCATGAGGCCGGACACGTAGAAGAGCTGCACGTCCCTGCCGTCACTGACACGGAAGCGCACAGCCGTCTCCTTCTTGGAGGTTGTCCTTATGAACGCCTTGATGGTCGCCACGACTATCTTTCGTTAAACACGAAGTCCAGTCCGTAACGCTCGTATCTCGAAAACTTCCGGTCCGAGCTTAAAGCGTGATACGGTCGCTGATTGCCTGTGAGATTATCAGAAGGTAACACCTCATCTCAGAATATATTTCATATTCTCAGGCTTCACGTACAGCCCAAGCTCACTGCTTTTCCCGCTCAGAACCCACTCGCCGATTTTGCTCAGTTTGCCGTCCCTCGCTTTTTTCTCCCGCAGGAACTCCTTTATCTCCTGCCTTCTCTGTTTCTTTCCCGCTTCTGTCGTCTCCATAGCTTCTATTGTTTAGAATGGTAATTGTTATTCGTTTCCCCGGCTTAAAGTTTCTCAATCCATTTCTTGCCGGGACAAGCTGATATAATCGTCCCTCAGCTTTATGCTCATCAGCTTTAAGATGGAGTACAGGTCAAAACGCACGGCCTCTCCCCTGGATGTAGCGAACTCGCTTGGAGAATAGTAAATGTATCGTTTCACAGCGTCAAGCTCCTCTCTCCCGACGTTGCGCAGCAACACATCCAGTGCCGTCTCCTCTATGTCATATTCCGTGCGCGGGGAGGATTTGGCCATTTCGTCCAGCAGGAACCCGCGCATTTTTGACAACGCCTCGTCCGCATGGCTCGCTTTGTAAAGTTCCATGCCCGCTTGTGTCATTTTCAACGGGCTGCCCTTCCTCGCCAGCCTGTCTATCATGCCAGCGTCCGCCTTCATCGCCCACTTCGACAGCTCAATGAGCATATCCGTGTCCGATTTCAGCATACACTTCAACGCACTGATGTCCGAGTCATGCGCCTCTATTTCCCTCGTATGGGTCTCGCACGGCTTCTTGCCAACCTCTATTTCCACCTCCTCAAGCCTTTTCTTGTCCACGGCCTGTTCAGACGCTTTCTCCATAAGCCGTCTAATCATGGTGTAAAGTATTCCTATCACCGTTGCCGCCGTTCCTGCCGCCGTCAATATGATTTCGAGTGTGTCCATAACCTCATCCTTTAAGCGTTATTTTTCCTGTCATGCCGCCTTAACCCACCCGTGGCGGATTAGGTCTTTTCCCAGAGTGCCATTTGCGGTCTGCTCCTTCATCCACTCACGCAGCATATACTCGAAGTCAGCCTTCGCACGGTCCTCCGTGAGGTCATATCCGCTCAAGTCAAGAGAAGGACAATAGGCTATACAGGTGTTCCCCTCCTGAAAGAGGAAGACACTCACTGAAACGTCTATTCCCTCACCGCCTAATATTATTGTATTCTTCTTATCCATACCGCAAAATCAATGATTTTACACCTTTACAGCTCTTTGAGCCATTTCTTTCCGCTTTTCGTGTACAGCCAGCCGAGAAACCCTCCGCCTATAACGGCTGTCGCCACAAATAACATCGCCAACATTTCCATAACCGCAAATATATGAAATTATTCTGTCCTTATCAACCCCTTCACGAGCGTAAGTTGGTGGATGCTCTCCAGTGGCACCTCAAAAGGCGGATAGCTTTCGTTCTCACTTACCAGACGTATGGTAGTCTTGTCCCCGCCCGACATCACCTTCTTTATCAAAGCCCCCTGCTCCGTGTTTATCACGTACACCTTCCCCCATTGGAAGAACAAATCGCCCATGGAGACGAACTTGCAGGCTATCAGATCGCCACTAAAATACCGCAGCTCCATGCTGTCACCCCGCACGTGGATGAGAAAGTCAGCATCGTTGAAGGAAGGGACAATATACCTCTCGCATTCCTGCAAAAGCACCGTCTCTTCCCCTTTGAACACCCCGGCCATGGCCTCAACTGGTATCAAGGGGATGCCGTGCAGGTCGTTTAAGGAAGCGGGTAGAATGGTCTTTTCCTGCGGATTTTCCTTTAGCATATTCCCCTCACCTCTTAACAGCCACTCAGCCGACACGTCAGGGAATATACGCAATATTAAATCAGTATCGAACGTATTCGGGGAAATCCATCCTCCTATTGTACCCTGTGGAAGGCCAACAAGTCTACCAAATGCCGTTTGCCCTTTTCCATGTGTTTTGCTATGAATAAGGGCTAATAAACGTTCTTTTTTGGATACTTCCTGTCCCATATTTCTTATTTAATAGAAATTCCATATAAAATATTTTACAGCTATATAGAATCCATATACCTTTATACCCGCAATCCGATCAAAGGAAAGCGGGGAAAGAGAATCTTTGTCATTAGCACTACAAAGATACTCAATTTCCGAAAACCTATGAAATATCTTAAAGCACCGCAGGAAAGAACAAACATCTTTTGCGAACTTTGGAGCAACGGATTGATGCTCTTTGCTTATTTCTCATACTGAGATTTAGCGAAAAGGACAAGTAACGGCGCAGCGGGCATTAGCCGCCGTGACCGCCGCAAAAATCTGGTGTTGCCGCAAGCCGGGAAGGATTGAAGCCCAATATACAAGACACCGTGGAGAACATCCGCCACGAAAGACGCTACGGCAGCTCACACAACAGGCGAACATCTCTCAACATTCCAGGCAATATGAACTCTGGCAAGACCGCACCTTGCGCCTGGAGCTTTGTCAGGATGGCCGGGGAATTGATGTAAATTTCTTTTTCAATCCCCGGCCATTTTCTAAAAATCAAATCATCATGAAAATAGAACTTACGAATCCAGGGAAAAATGGAGGGCATTCTGGAAAGCTCTCAATCTCGCCGTACTACTCACGGGACTGTGGGCTTTGAAAAACACCAGTGAGGTTCTGGCGTTCCTCCTCATAGCCATAGCTGCGGCCACGCTCCTGCCGGCCTACGCCGACATTGAGGACAATCCAAGGTAAATGATTTCATTACATACATATATCATGTTTGTTGGCTTATTTGTTTAAAGTGGCAAATTGTTTTTTAGACATTTAGCCGTCAGTCCGTGAGGATGGGCGGCTTTTCAATACACGAAAATGATAAATCTGGACACCATAGCGGAGACATCCCCGCAGACGATCCTGCAAGTGACGGCAGGAGACCTCAAAGAGTTCGCACTGACCCTGATAAAAGAGGCCACGGCGAAGAAACAGCCTGACGAATACCGTGTGCCGGAAGCTGCGCACATATTGGGCGTATCCGAAAGGACGATTTACAGCTACATCTACAGCGGAAGGCTGGAAGCCCGCAAGACGGGCAACAAGATGTATATAACGAGGGAGTCCATAGAAAAGGAACTCCAAAGGAAAATATAACTGAAAGTCTAACCATGCGATACATAAGGAATCCCCCACGAATTTGATTCACACAGTGAATGACCTTACAGCAATAGTCATAGGAGAATCGTTATTATAAATAAGTTATGACGAAAGAAAGTTTTATGCAGGAAGAGATAGCAAAAGAAATCGTTATCCTGCTCATGGATGAACGAAAGATGAATTTGCACGATGCATTACGCACACTCTATACATCTGAGACATATGCCAAACTGTTGAATATTAACACCGGCTTATATAGTCAAAGCACCGCCTATGTGTATGGCATACTTGAAAAAGAACTTGTGACAGGCAAAATATCATAACAAGTAGAGATGCGATTAATCGCATCTCTACTGCGAATTTATTCCGTTAAACTCAACTCCTTCAGCACCTCTCCATTCATTCTGCGTACAGAAATCACCCCATTGTCATAGATGCCGAAAGTAGGCTCATTGCCACCTTTTGGGAAAGTCGGTGAACCGATGTTGCACACTACCCCTTCTTCAGTCTTTTCTAATTTCCACAGGTGCGTATGGCCGTAGAAAAAGACATCGTGGCGACAAGGAGGCAGATGCTGCTCGTTGTAGATGTGGCCATGGGTAAGGAAAAGACGTACCCCGTTGTCCACTACCACGGCATAATCCGACAGAATGGGGAACTGGAGCAGCATCTGGTCTACCTCTGAGTCGCAGTTTCCTCTCACGGCCACGATTTGCTCTTTCATCCCGTTCAGCCGTTCAGCGATTCCTTTCGGGTCAATCCCTTCGGGAATGCGGTTGCGAGGGCCGTAATTCAAGATGTCTCCTAAGAGCAGAAGCATATCGCAATGCTCTTTTTCATATACTTTCAGCACTTGCTCCAATGAGGGAAGTGAACCGTGAATGTCTGATAATAACAGGTATTTCATGAGATATTGTTTTTTTGCAAAGATACAAAAAAATGTGAGAACAACGGTTTACTCCTATATCTTTCTCCAGGCCAGTCTCAACACAGATTTATGTTTATTTTGGGGATAAACCTACGGAATTGCAATATCTGCTTAGCATATAATAGAGATAACGTGTAGGCTGATGTAGGCTTTATATAAGCCTACACCTCTGTAAACGATTGGGAAACAATATAATAAGAGGATAGTATAGGCTGTGTAGGCTAAAATGAACTTTTGTGTAGAGTAAACTTAGTGTACCGATTGTCACACTGTAGAATCTCAGCACCTCATAGTCAAGAGTCTCATGGCCTTACTCTTTTGGTATTGACGCATTAACAAAACCATGTAGTTAAATGTAGTTTTATGTAGTTTCTATGTATGTAAGTAAGCACGTAAACTCTTGTTACACTGCATTGTACAATAGAATATGTAGTTATGTATATAAAAAGGGAGTTCCTGTGTAGAAAAGCGGTAGTTCTCGTGCAGAAAACCACCGCTTTGCATACCGTAACTCACCGTAAAAATAAAATTGCACGGTGAGTTACGAGTCATTACTCACCGAGATTCCCTACCTAAGTCACCGTTTAGTCAGAACCGTCCGGCAATCATGTAGTCTGTCCGCATTTTCGGCGGTATTCACCCGTCGTATGATTTCCCTTAACAATGGACTTTAAACCTTGCTATTTCCGTCTCCCTTAAATCAAATGAACCATTTCAACAAAAAGCCAGACAGAATTGCAAGGGTAAAACTTGCCAATGTGCCAACCATGACATATTCAGTAACTTTTATGTCCTTGGCGTTGGTAAGGTCTCCAAAACGAAATATGGACTTGGCAGCTAAAAGAAATCCCACTCCCTCCATATTTCCTGTGAGAATGAAAGTCAATATCAGGATACGTTCCAGATAGCCAATCCATTTTCCAGCATTGGGCAAGCTTTTGTCCTTAATATCCACCTCCCAACGTTTCAGCAAGAAGTTTAGAAAAACGGAGGAGGGCTTCAGCATTAAGGCATACCCTATGACAGCTGCCCATAAATCCAAACTTGAGAACACGAACATTAGAGAAACATTCTTTATGGAAATATCCTGTGCGAGACCAAGACATAATGCAAAAATGACAACAAGGTGAACGGCTTGGCCCGCCAAGAATGTGTGGATTCCATCTTTCATGAAAAAAGTCTTCAACCAGTCTGTCAGAAAGTGCGTGAAAAATATCACCACGGGAATTATCCAATTCTCCCATTGCCCTACTAATAAATAGGCAAGTGCAGCATGGATGGCACAATGCACGGAGAGAGCCGTCCATTTCGTC
Organism: Prevotella sp. P5-108; assembly: GCA_963608705.1. GTDB lineage: Bacteria > Bacteroidota > Bacteroidia > Bacteroidales > Bacteroidaceae > CAVDHB01. Next base: position 2,685 of record CAVDHB010000068.1, on the reverse strand, counting down.
CTTACATTATTTTTCATCCTGCACAGCTTGTCTGTTTGGAGGAAAAAATCCGCTATGATATGGGCAAACAGCAGCCTTAGTAATATTATCATATTCCCGTTTCTTTAGAATGAATGATTTGAATAAAACGGTCAAGATACAAGCTGATGAGAGACTCTTTCGCAGAAGCGAGTAACTTGCTTATATTCTGCTTGGTTTTTCCCAATTGTACGGCAATATCCTTTTGTGCCATACCTTCCCCAAGAGAGAGACTGACGGCTTCAGCCTGATTTACCGTCCATCCGTTGATTATGTCATCCGCGAACGAAGTGCTTACCGCCAACTCCTCGTTCACATCGTCCCAACGGGTACGGACAGCGAGGTTTCTTTTGCCTAACTTATCGAACTCTCGACCGGAGTAATGGAATGCCTCCCCATCTGATACTGTCAGATGTTCCTCCTCATAATCCACATCTCCGATGCCAACCGCCATCCTGGCATCCCAAGCAGTCCTGTTATCCCGTGGCGTCCTGCGTTTCAAGCCAGCCCTCATCAGCACAGCTATTGTCAAGGACAATTCTGGCCGCTCGACCATTATCTGAAAACTATCTCCCCTAAACATCTCGCATTTCAGCGGCGAGATTCTTCTCAGATCCGTAGCTATCTGCATGACAGCACCAGGAATGAGCTGCCTCTGTCCTGACGGAATGGAAGTCGAGCCTATAATGTCACCTGTAATGATACCTTTCATAATTCTACCAATTGACTGGATGCAAAGGTACAAATAAAATCCGTTAGTCAACCCCAATAGGTTGATTTTCTAAAATCAACCAAAATCGGTTGACTAATGGGATTATATCTATTAGACAGTGAGCCACGATTACCCACCGAGATTCTCTGCCTAAAACGCAGAATGCGTCAAAACAGCCCAGCTATCGCATCGACCACCCATATCACCAACTTCACCATCAGGTAAATGAGATAGCACAGAATGAGAATAACCACAAAAGACCAGAACGCTTTCTTGCGCACACTGCGCACCACTTCCGCATCATCGTTCACATAGCCCACAATCATCTTCAGGTTCGCCACGTAAGAACGATTGAAAAAGTCTACGAGGTCACCGATGAAGAACGGAATCATTCCCAGCAATACGTCCCACAGGATATTCACTATCACAGCCAATGTGAGCGGGATGGACTTAACCTTAAACAAAGCGAAATAGATGTAGGGCATCATGAAGAGGGTGTATGGAGTATAGAGTTTTCCCCTGAGAATCTTACAACTTCTCCAAGACCTTGCCTAGGTGGAAAGTAATAATCCTATTCCCTTTATCATAAGTTGTGTCTACCACCTCCACCACGATACAATTCTTATCCGAATGGTTGCCCAAATAGAGACGCAGGACATCAAATCGCTTGAGGTATCGCTTGCCATCTGACTCACTCATATAGGTATATTTCTTGAGCGTGCGCTGCTTCAATTCGCAACATTCCTCTTTTTTTTCTCCTTTGAGGATTGCCTCGAAATCCGGCCTCTTGACTACCAAGGTAAGCGCATTCGAACCTGAGAGATTCAAGCGGGATTCGTTTTTTAAGGTTTGCCGCTCCAGACATTGCTGCTCCTTGTTATAAGAGAAGTTGGGGATGGTGCCATCCATGATTTTATGGATGATGCTGTCAATAATCTCCAACGGCACTTCATACCACTCTGTGGCCTCATGCTGTTCGCCCTTGTCGTCAACCACTTCAATACGGAAATTCACCTCCCGCAACACCTGATGTACCAAGTTCTCAAACTTTTGTGAGTGCATGTTCACAATCTTATAGATACCCTTGATTTCCACAGGAGCCATCAAGTAAGTAGGCTCATGTTCGGCATTTGCCACACGCTCCTCTACCCGATTAGTGGAAAACCCAATCTTATAGAGATTCTTAATTTTCTTAATCTTCGGATTCTCAGACTTGGAACGAAGCACATAGATGTAGCCCGTCACTTGATCTTCTTGCCCCACATCAGTAGAATGGAAGAACCCATCTTGCATCTCATCCTTGGCCTCAATGATAGCATAGCCGCTTGACACCACATTTTTACGTAAGGTTTGCAGATAAATATCCGATTCAGTTTCATTTTCAAAGATACAGCGCGTTCTGCCATCTGGTAATCCATTGGCTCCTTTCTTATTTTCCAGTATTTTCCGCAACAATACAATCTGTCCATCTATCAGATAAAACCTACCCTCGGCAAGGCTCGTGGTTTTGGATATGCGCTGCAATTGACGCTTACCCGTTTGGAGGTCTCTATGTATTTGGGCAAAGAGAGGTCTAAACCGGGCGAAATCCTCACATAGTTTCTTCCGTGCCACATGATCTGGTTTTTCCTTTTTAGCCTTCATCACACCCTTCATGTCCGTGGGAATGTCGAAGAGTTTGGCTTCTTGATAGGAAACATCCATCAAGGGGTCGTTGAATATATCTTCCAGTTCCTTATCTATGTCCATAACGATATATTATAAAATGATTATCCGCAATCGTACCACCAAATAATCCGCTTTAGTATCCGTAAAATATCCGAAATCCCAATAAAATAGACGAGTACATATTACTGTATGTCATTCATATTTAGTATCTTTGCAGTGTAATCAGAAACAGATACGGACATGAATCTTTTGGACTTTTGCAAGAACTACCCGGACGAGGAATCCTG
>CAVDHB010000067.1:0-30627 GCA_963608705.1 Prevotella sp. P5-108 | reverse complement strand
GGCAAAGCCCCGGCTTGCGAAAGTCAGGGCTTTGTTTTATGTTTTTCTGAATATTACAAAAAAAGAGGCCGTGCATATTTTGACACAGCCCCATTTTTCTTTTCTACCTAACTTCGCTTGGGAAGCGGAATATAATCCTGTCCATTCACATATATATCATATAGGATATACAGTAACGTATCAATAACCAGGATTCTGCTGCGCTTTTTTCTCTGCGTCTGTCAAGGCTGCGCCCGACTTAGAGGTAATTCCGTACAAGACAGAAGAACAGCAAGTTTTTTTAAGGCTTATCTCACATTGAAACTCACCGTATAATGCATTGAAACTCACCGTGCAATTTTCACCAAACGGTGAGTTGTGACTCCTTATTCACCGTGTTTGACTCTATGTAATGAAGAGGGGGTAGTCTGGAGAGTATAAGGTTATCTCAACGCACCCTTATTCTGTCTTATAAATGGGAAATTACTGCACATTGTAAATCATCTTCTCTGTGTGTACTTTATGAAGAAAAAAGAACGAAAAAGTGAAGGACTATGCTACAATGTAGACTCATCTCCAGTGATTTTATGTCGTTTAGTGTAGGCTAGTGTACCCTTAGTGTAGGTAATATTCCTGTTTTTTATCACGTTAGAATATGATAATCAATAATTTAAAAATGTGTAGTGTAGGCGTGTAGGCAAATTCACAAAAAAACTTTTGGCAGGAAGGGGATATTATGTTTAATAAGAAAAATTGTGTGTCTGTATTTTCTAAAATGATTACCCGAAAACATATCACCGTCCTGTCTTGTACAATATCAAACGACTGTATAAACTCATTTATTATAGGTAGTAGCAAAACTCGCCGCATGACGAGGCACTTCCTGCTGATTGGTGGTATGATTACGGTTAATCATTAAGTGTATGTCAATTCGTTGTGATTAGTAAAAGGGAATATTATATCTTGGTGATGGTTCTGGGTTTCACGGTCGTTTTTTTACGGTGAATAATGAAATTTCTACGGTGAATAATATTTTTTCTGCGGTGAGATATGAGTACTTATGCGGTGGATTGCAATCGCTTATGCACCGCACGGGATTTACCTGTAGGGACAGGCAGGGAAACATTCTGTGATGTCCCTTGGTTCAGGCAGATTCGCAATCACCAATTAAAAGTACAGGATTACAAAGAAAAAGGCTATCCCATCTGTTATCAATAGGCTGCATAAATGTATAGGAATACCTCCGCTTCCAGAAATACAAGGGCAAACTTACCCTTATTTTCACACATTGACTCATCCGACAGACTACCTTCATCACGCTCTACAGCCTGACAACCTTACGGTGGACAGTATAAAAAACGCAATGGAAAAGGACTCGTAATTCACTGCCCCCCAAAAATTACATGGTGAGACTGGAATTGCAAGTGTGAAGATGATGTGAATTTACATCAATTAACCTGTAAGATTACCCATTCTGCTCTATGATTCGTACTTTTGTCGCTGATAGAGATTTAACACAAGACAAATCCATACCATGCAAGACCAACTCATCATAATACAACTTAAAGAAGGGGATGAAGAGGCATTCAACTATGTGTTTACCCACTACTACAATCTGCTCTGCCGTTTCGCATTCCATCTGCTGCATGACAAAGAAACAGCAGAGGAGATCGTGGACGACGTTATCTTCTATCTGTGGGAACACCGGGAGGAAGTCACCGTGCCAAAATCGTTGAAAGCCTATCTTCTCACGGCTGTGAGAAACCGTTGTCTCAACGAATTGACTTCTCTGGCACACCGCATCCAGCTGCAATCCTCCTCTGTACCCTTGGACGACAGTCTAAACTTCCTGAATGCCGTCTTTACGGAAGAGAACCATCCGTTAGGCTACCTGCTGGAAGAAGAACTGGAAGATAAACTACGAAGAAGCGTCGATTCCCTTCCCAAAGAATGCCATACAGTCTTTGCTAAAAGCCGCTTTGAGGAGAAGAGTTACGAAGAGATTGCTTCAGAATTGGGCATTTCCGTCAACACCGTGAAATACCATATCAAAAAAGCTCTGTCCATCCTGAGGAAGGATCTAAGTGACTATCTTAGCCTGTTGCTTTTCATCCTGTAATCAAATCCCCCACACTACCCATCCACCTATTTTTATTGTCTTATATATAGAAACTCCATCACAATGACAGACATACACATATCACATACAGACATAGACCTGATGATTGACGCTTACCTGAAAGGAACTATCCGAAAGGAAGAATTTGAAACCTTAAAGGCATGGACTCTCGCCTCTGAGACACACCGTCAATATGTGCAGAAACAAATGGAAGTGACATTCTCCTACGCTGTAGCAGAAGACAAGACAGATTTCCAGCCCGAAAAAGCCCTCAAACGCTTCAAACTGAACATGGCACTCGCACAGGAAGACAAGGAGGAAGCTATGAAAAAGCGACAACACATCCACTCCTTATTTAAATGGGCAATGAGAGTAGCAGCCATACTGCTCATCATTCTCCTGCCTCTTTCCGCCTACTGGTATGGGCAAAAAAGCATGAAAGAACACTTTGCCGACATCACGCTCAAAGCGCCTCAAGGAGACCATCTGCTCACCACCTTGCCCGATGGAACTTCTGTATGGCTAAACGGAGGTTCTACGCTGATTTACTCACAAGGATTCGGCATCGAGAATCGTAGTCTACGGTTGGAAGGTGAAGGCTATTTCGAAGTGGCTCATAACAAGGGACTTCCCTTTCAAGTGAGCACCAAAGGATTAGACCTCACCGTCTTAGGCACGAAATTCAATTTCCGAAATTACAAGGATGAGCACGAGGCATCCATCAGTCTGAAAGAAGGAAAAGTCAGAGTCAAAAACAACTTTAAGTCCATGCCTGATATCGAGATGTCTCCCGGCGAAGAAATCGTGCTAAACAAGATAAGCGGCCATATCACCAAGAGCCATTCCACGACCTTCCACGCCAACGCTTGGACAAGGGACGAACTGTTCTTCAATCTGGCACGTCTGGAAGACATTGCCCTGACACTCTCTCGCAGCTACGGGGTAAAAATAACGGTGGACAGCCGCATGAAAAACCAACGTTTCTATGGCTCTTTCAATCGAAAGAAAGACTCGCTGAAAGACATCATAGAGATTATATCCATGACCAACAGGCTTAAATATAAAGAGCAAAAAGACGGATATTTCCTGTATTGATAAACATAAAGGATGAAAGATGACTGTCAGATTTGCCTCGAAGATGGGCATTGACAGTCATTTCATTGCCTTAAAAGATTATTTCAAAGACTGATTGCCCCCAAGACTTATTTTATTATTTTGAAAAATAATTAGCTTTTCACTACCCTCCTACCCATCTTCCCTTGTCTTACAAGTGAAAGACGTTAAAAACGCCAACCTAAAATAACTTACCACACTTAAAAACCAAACAAATGAACATTACCTAAAACTAACGATTCGCCTTTTTCCACAAATTAGGCTAAATGTATCCTAAAGAGGTACACCTATCCAACTTTAACTTTAGAATCAGAAAACTAAACACATGAACCGTACAACTAAATCTCTACTCATGGCCTCCGCTCTGTGCTGTTTCAGCCTTACGACACACGCACAGAAAGTTACGCTGAGCGTACGAAACGCCACCGTGATACAGGCTATTAACCAACTGAAGCAATCTTCTGGCTATTCTTTCGTCTTCTCATCCAGCGACTTGAATTTCCAAAAACGTGTCACTTTCTCTGTCTCCAATGCCTCCGTGGACGAGGCTGTCCGCAAAATTCTGCAAGGACAACATGGTGTGACTTATGAAATAGAGGGGAAGCAGATTATCGTGAGAAAGGAAACCACTCATCAAGGAACACAAAAGCAAAGACAGCGCAGTACCTCCCAACATAGTAATCAGTCCAAAATCAGTGGACGGATTATCGACTCCCATGGAGACCCCGTCATCGGTGCCAGTGTAAAAGTGAAAGGTGCCCAACAAGGCACTATCTCCGACTTAAATGGATATTTCACACTTGATGTACCCTCAGGACATCCAATAGAAATTTCCTATATAGGTATGAACGATATCACCACCACGCCCGAACAAGGCAAAGAAATGCTCATCACCATGCAAGAGCGCCTGAAATCACTCGATGAAGTGGTAGTGGTAGGTTATGGCACACAGAAGAAAGTATCTGTCACCGGATCACTCGCCTCCGTAAAGGGAGAGGATATCACAGAAGTACCTGTTCCCAATATTTCCAACGCTTTGGCGGGTCGTTTGCCAGGTCTTGTGTCTTACAACCGCAGCGGTGAGCCTGGATATGACGACGCAGGGTTGCTCATCCGTGGTGTCAGCACTACGGGAGATTCTTCCCCTTTGTTAGTGGTGGACGGAGTGGCAGACCGCGCAGGCTCGTTAGGCCGGTTAGACCCCAATGATATTGCCAGTATCACCATATTAAAAGACGCATCCGCCGCTATCTATGGTTCCCGTGCGGCTAACGGTGTGATATTGGTCACCACCAAAAGAGGAACTACTGACAAAGTAACTTTCAACTACACTGGAAACGTGGGTATCAGCTCACCTACTATCCTACCTGAGATGTGCGACTCCTGGCAGTATGCGGAATTACTGAATGAGATTACTCCCGGTACTTATACACCAGAGGCCATACAAAAGTTCAAAGACGGCAGCGACCCATTAAATTATCCCAATATCAAAGCCTTTGACTTGATGTTGAAGAAGGCTCTTCAGACACAACACTCCGTTTCCGCTTCCGGCGGTGGAAAGTTCGTGAAGTTTTATGCTTCACTCGGCTACAAATACCAAGACAACTATTATAAGAACAGTGCCAGCAATTACAGCCAGTACAACTTCCGGTCGAACATCGACATCACGCCGCACAAAGACTTGAAGATTGGGCTTAACGTGGCATTCAGACAGGAAGACCGCAATTCACCCCCTACTGGCTCTGAAGACATCTGGCGTTACATGATAAAATACAACCCCATGGTAAACATCTGGTTTCCAGGAACTGATTATGGGAATGTGTCTTCCAAGCAGGACAATTTCTCACTGGCCACAGGACTGGACGAAACCACTGGTTACAACCGTAACAGACAGTCATACCTGAACGCAGACGCTACCATCCACTGGGATTTGCCATGGATTACCAAGGGACTTTCCGTAGACGGAGGCATTTACATAGACCGTGCAGACGGATTCAGCAAGGCGTTCCAGAAGAAATACACCCTGTATGAGAAAGACGGAGACCAATATACCGCCAAGACACAAGGCCAGAACGTGCTTTCCGAAAGCATGAACCAGACATTAGGTATCACCATGAACGCCCGCATCAATTATAAAAGGACGTTCAACGAAAAGCACAACGTCAATGTCTTTGTGGCCTACGAGCAGTACAAGAGCCGCTATGACTATTTGTATGGCAGAAGACAGGATTTCATCTCCACACAGATAGACGAGTTGTTCGCCGGAGACACCAACACCGCCACCAATGACGGAACAGCTTCTGAAACAGCTCGTATGAACTATTTCGGACGGTTGGACTATGACTACAAGGGGAAATACTTGGCACAGTTCAACTGGCGTTATGACGGATCGGAGAATTTCCCCAAGGGAAACCGTTTCGGTTTCTTCCCCGGTGTGTCTGTCGGATGGAGAATTTCCGAGGAAGCGTTCTGGAAAAAGAGTCTCAGCTTTATTGACAACTTCAAAATCCGCACTTCATGGGGACAGATGGGTAACGACCGTGTGGCGGCTTTCCAGTATATGACGGCCTACACCTTCGACAACCCGGCTATTCTGAACGGAAGCATACAGCAAGGCCTGTGGCTGAAACGAACGGCCAACCCGTATATCACCTGGGAGGTGGCCAACACCTATAACGTAGGTATTGACGCCAACTTTCTGAAAGACTTCAGCCTTACCGTAGACTTCTTCAAGACGAAGCGTAACAATATCCTCGCCACCCGAAACGCCGCCATCCCGGATTATTCAGGATTGACATTGCCAGACGAGAACATCGGTATCTGCTCTAACATCGGAACAGAAATCACCCTGGGATGGGCAAAACGCTTTGCCAAAGACTGGGGAGTGATGATTAACACGAACTTCTCTTACAACCACAGTTCCATAGACTTCATTGATGAGCCTGAAACCACTCTTCCCTGGCAAAGAAGAACAGGACTTTCCATCGGTACAAACAGTGACTTGTTCCTAATGTACGAAGCGGACGGATTGTTCCGCACGCAAGAAGAGCTGGACGCTTATCCTCACTTGAAAGAAGCAAGAGTCGGAGACGTGCGCTTCAAGGACATCAACGGAGACAAGGTGATTGACGGAAACGACAAGGTGCGTCAAGACAAGCCCACAATTCCCCAAATCATGTATGGTGTGAATGTGGGAGTTAGCTACAAGAACTGGAGTCTGTCTTTCCTGTTGCAAGGTGCCGCGAAAGTATGGCAATACACCTTCATGGAAGCCGGTGTGATTGGCAACTTCACCAAGGACTTCTATGAACATCGATGGACGGAAGACAACCCCAACGCAGAGTACCCCAGAACTTATAACCGCGAAGCCACCGTAACAGGAGGCGGCACATACCGTAATACATTCTGGCTGAAAAACGCTGCCTACCTGCGTCTGAAAAGCATAGAGCTTTCCTACGACCTGCCCAAACAATGGTTGCGTAACCTGCCTGTGTCAGACGTGAAATTGAGCGTCAGCGGCTACAACTTGTTCACCATCACAGGCATCAAGAACCTTGACCCGGAAACGCAGGATAACAGCCAAGGATGGGCCGGATGGAATACTCCACAATCAAAGGTGTGGAACTTTGGTATCAGTGTGTCATTCTAAAACAACAACATCATGAAAAATCAACTAAAACTCGCCATATTCGCCAGCTGTCTGGCGGCTTTCACTTGTACTTCTTGTGTGGACTTCCTTGACAAGAAACCATTGACCGAAGTTTCAGAGGATGACTTGTGGGCAGACCCAGCCTTGGCACAGGCGTTCGTAAACTCACGTTATAATCAAATCGGACACGGATGGACGGAATCCATGGAAAGCTCCGCCGTGGACGAGACAGAATTACCCTGGTTAAGAGGTTGTGAGGTTATCAACTTCGCACGTGTCAATCCCAGCGACTTGGGAAGAATGAACGGAGGATGGTATGGATGGGACAACCGTTCGTGGGCTACGAAATGGAAAAACATATCTAATTGCAATATTTTCTTCGAGCGCATCAATGACGTTCCCTTTACGGATGAAGCCCTGAAAAAACGCCTCATCGGAGAGGTGCATTTCATCCGTGCTTTGGAATACCATGACTTGATTTCCCGCTGGGGAGCCATGCCGCTTATTACGGAGAGTTATTCCATAGACGATGTGGATGTCATCAAGAATCAAAAACGGGCCACCTACGAAGAATGCGTCAATTTCTTAGTATCTGAATTAGACAAAGCGGCCTCCTCGCTACCTGCCACTTATTCAGGCAGCGATTACGGGCGTGCCACCAGTGTAGCGGCTCTGGCCTTGAAATCCAGGGTGTTGTTGTATGCCGCCAGTGACTTGATGAATGATAATGTGAAAATGCCGGAGATAGGATACACCAATCCCTCTCCAGACAGATGGAAGAAAGCGGCTGACGCAGCTTCCGCAGCACTCCAAGCGGCACTGGACAACGGCTATGGCCTGTACCAGAAATCCGCTGACCCCGAAAAGAATTACCAACAAATATTCCTCGACAATACGTCCGCAAACAACGAAGTATTGTTCGCCCGCATGGGAACAGCCAGCAACGTGGGCGAGAACTTGAGCAGTGTGGAACAATATAACTTTCCCAACGGATATGGAGGCTGGGGCGGAAGCTGTCCTTTGCAAGAGTTGGTGGACGACTATGAAGTGGTAAAGAATGGGGTCGCCTCAAAGTTCGACTGGAATAAACCAGACGAAGCGGCCAATCCATACGCCAACCGAGACCCTCGATTCTATGCATCCATTTTCTATGACGGAGCTAAATGGCAAGACCGGGATGTCCAGACTTACTGGGATGTGGATGCCAACGGAAAAGAGACAGGAACTGGAGGAAAAGATTCCAAATACGGAGTAGACAGTTGGAACACTTCTCCCACAGGATATTACATGAAGAAGTTCATGGATGAGTCCTACGTGGGAAACTCATGGAACTTCCCTGCAAAAAACTGGATTTGGCTCCGAGTGGCAGAATTGTATCTGAATAAAGCGGAAGCATTGTACCATACTGGAGACGAGCAAGGCGCAAAAGACGCGCTGAATGCAGTACGAAAAAGGGCGGGAATGCCTAATATCACTTCGAGTGGTACGCAATTGTTAGCAGATATCAAGCATGAAAGAAGGATTGAACTCGCCTTTGAGGAACATCGCTATTTCGACACAAGAAGATGGAAAGACGCTCCGAAAGACTTGGGCAGAGAGATACATGCCATATTGATAAAGAAATACCCGGACGGACACAAGACTTACGAAGTATCCACTTTGAGAAGCAGCGTGGGAGGAAAACGTATTTACGACAACAAGATGAACTGGCTTCCCATCATGAAATCGGAAAGAGACAAGAATCCAAACTTGAAACAGAATCCAGGTTATGAAAACTAATGACAAATATGGTTGAAAGGTAGTGTTTTGGATTGTAGGTAACAGGTGTGGGACAACTTGTGTTTCCCACACCTACTTAATTAATACACAGTCATGGAATATTCTTCGGCAAACAATAGCGGAAAAAGCACATGCAAATAATGGAGCATAGCTTGTAATTCCCAAATTAAAGAGGTATCTTTGAACTCAAAATTAAGAAATAATATGAAACATCAATGCTTCGGAGTGACCTGTCATCTTGCCTTTTCCACTCAAGCGACCATAGCTCAAACGCCAATGTGGACAAATTTGCGCTATCGGGAAATGGCATTGGGAATTAGAAGACAAGACGGGACAACCGAATTATATTGAACTCACGTTATGTTATATGCTTCACAAATAATAACCTCTTATGAAAAAACTTCTCACATTCGTATGTCTCTTTTGCGCCTCCAGCGTGGCCTTGCTGGCGCAAACACAAGGTGTCACTCAATGCGGTACTCCCACGGGACAGCCTTCTTTCCCATTACAATCCTTCAAGGAAATGCCAGACCCCGCAAAACCTGTGCCTGCCCAATGGACGAGTATTACATCCGCAAACGCCTCTTGGGGGAGTACAGACACACGCTATGCGCTTCATAAAGTTCCACTGCAACGTATTCAACGCAGTGTCACAGTGGAAGGATGGCGCGGCGAAAAGGTGAACGCACAGGCGGTGGTATGGACGAAAGCCCCATTGAACGACCTTCACTTTTCCTTTTCTCAGTTTTCCGATGGAAAGGGTCACACATTACCTGCTGAAAGCCTGAAAGGAGGATTTGTACGTTATGTGATTACAGACGAGCTCAATCTAGATGGCCGAGGCGGATGCGGATTCCGTCCTAACCACACCAAGTTCGACTCATCCTTGGTGGCTGACTGCATAGACTCCCAAGCTCGTACACTTTCTCTTGACAAGATGTCTACACGTCCCATCTGGGTGAGTTGCCGAATTCCCGCCTCCATAGCTCCGGGCATTTATAAGGGAAACCTGATTGTAAAAAGCGGAGACACGGAAATCGCCTCTTTATCCCTTTCCATAAAGGCACTTGACCGAATTCTTCCCACCCCTGACCGTTGGCGTTACCATTTAGATTTATGGCAAAATCCATACGCCGTAGCACGTTACTATCAAGTGCCCGTTTGGAGCCAGGCCCATCTGGATGCCATGAAACCCTTGATGAGAATGCTGGCGGACGCAGGTCAGAAAGTCATTACGGCCAGCATTATGCACAAACCTTGGGATGCGCAAACACAAGATTATTACGAAAGCATGGTGACTTGGACCAAGAAATTAGACGGAACATGGACGTTTGATTATGCGGTGTTCGACCGCTGGGTACAATTCATGATGGACTTGGGCATCGACCAACAGATTAATTGCTATTCCATGATTCCTTGGAAACTCTCTTTCCAATATTTCGACCAAGCTACCAATCGCATGGCAACCATTCAGACAGCACCAGACAAAGCGGAATACAAAGAGATGTGGACAGCCATGCTCACCTCCTTCGCCAAACACTTGCGGGAGAAAGGATGGTTTGACCGCTGTACAATCGCCATGGACGAACGTCCGATGGATGTGATGAAACAGGCTTTGGCCATTATCCGAAAAGCCGACCCTGCATTCAAAGTCACCTTGGCGGGCAACTTTCATAAAGAGTTGGAAGGAAAATTGTATGACTATTGCATCGCAATCGGCCAGAACTACCCCGAAGAAGTGAAAGCGCACCGTAAAGAAAAAGGACAGGTCACCACTTGCTATACATGTTGCACGGAGGCATTTCCTAACACTTACACGTTCTCAGCCCCTGCCGAAGCCGCTTGGATAAGTTATTACTCCGCCAAGAATCATTTAGACGGATACCTTCGTTGGTCGTACAACAGCTGGCCTAAAGAACCGTTACTGGACTCTCGCTATTCTCGTTTCGCCGCAGGTGACACTTATCTGGTCTATCCAGGTGCTCGTTCGTCCATCCGCTTTGAGAAATTAATCGAAGGCATACAAGCGCATGAAAAGATAAACATCCTGCGTAGGGAATTCACTGAACGCAAGCAGCATAGCAAGTTGCGTTCACTCGAAAAACTGCTTTCCGGCTTTAAACTTCTGGACTTACCCCAAGTTCCAGCCAGCAAGACAGTGAACAGAGTGCGTACAGCCATTAATAAGATGTAAAACAGAGCTGAACACTTACATAAATTCATTACAATTTATAACTTTGCCATTGAATTAAGAACAACTACTTATTATACACTCAAAAAATGATGAAACTATCTATTATCACAGGGGCGGCCTTATGTATGGCTTGCGCTGCTTACGGACAAGACCTCAGCGTGAAAAGCCCGGACAACGCTCTTGAAGTGAAACTGAACCTGACGGAAGGGAAACCGACCTACGAGGTGTATTACAAAGGACAGACGTTCTTGGAAAAATCACCATTGGGATTACACACAAACATTGGAGACCTCAGCAAAGGACTGACGCTTGTTTCTTCCAAGACAGGCAAGACTGAACGGACATATACAAACTCCCGCATCAAACGTCTCGTGAACCATTACGAGGCGAACTCACTGACTTGCACCTTGGCGAATGCAAAGGGGCAGAAGTTTGACGTGGTGTTCCAAGTGAGCAATCACAATATCGCCTTCAAATACCATATTCCTACACAGAAGGACACACAACGGATTATCATAGAAAAGGAAGCCACAGGTTTTGACTTCCCTTCCGTTACTACCACTTTTCTCTGTCCACAGGCTTCGCCAATGATTGGCTGGGCGCATACAAAACCAAGCTATGAAGAGGAATACAACCCCGACCAGACCATGGGAGTTCCCTCTAAATACGGCTATGGCTATACCTTCCCAGGCTTGTTCCATGTAGGAAAACAGGGATGGGTGCTTGTCTCCGAAACTGGACTGACAGGCAAATACTGTGCTTCCCATTTGAGTGAGGGTACAAAAGAGGGACTTTACACGGTGGCATTCCCTGACCCAAAGGAGAACAATGGCAACGGGTCGGCTTTTGCGGGATTGTCTCTGCCAGGCGACACTCCTTGGCGTACCTTGACGGTGGGTGAAACACTGAAGCCGATTGTAGAGACCACTATACCCTTCGACGTGGTATCTCCTCTGTACAAAACAACGCATACTTACAAATCGGGACGAGGCACTTGGAGCTGGATTATGTGGCAGGACGGTAGCTGTAACTATGAAGACCAGGTGAAATACATCGACTTGGCGCATGCCTTGGGCTACGAGTATATCTTGATTGACGCATGGTGGGACGAACGTATCGGAAGAGACCGCATGAAAGAGCTTATCCAGTACGCCAAGACCAAAGGAGTGGAAGTCTTCCTGTGGTACAACTCCAACGGCTATTGGAACGACGCACCGCAAAGCCCCCGCAACTGCATGGACAACTCCGTGGCACGACACAAGGAGATGCAATGGATGAAGGATGTCGGTATAAAGGGAATAAAGGTGGACTTCTTCGGCGGAGACAAACAAGAGACTATCCACTTGTACGAGGATATTCTTGCAGATGCGAACCAATACGGTATCGGAGTGATATTCCATGGCTGCACATTGCCCCGTGGATGGGAGGAGATGTACCCCAACTATATCAGCAGCGAGGCGGTGCTGGCTTCAGAAAACCTAATATTTAGCCAGCATTACAATGACCAAGAGGCGTTCAACGCATCCTTGCATCCCTTCATCCGTAATGCCGTGGGAGCGATGGACTTTGGCCCGGTACTGTTGAACAAGCGGCATAACCGCACGAACGATGGAGGAACCCGCCGTATCACTACTGACATCTTCCAATTAGCTACCGGCGTACTATTCCAGTCGTCCACACCTTTCTTCGGACTGGCTCCGAACAACCTGAAAGACGTGCCTTCGTTCGAGATGGATTTCATGCGCCAACTGCCTTCCACTTGGGAAGACACCCGTTTCATTGACGGCTATCCCGGAAAATACGTGGTATTGGCACGCAAACACGGAAACCAATGGTACGTGACTGGGGTGAACGCCCAGCAATCGCCCGCGAAAGTGAAGGTTTCCATGCCTGAATTGGCGGGAAAGACCGTCACCGTCTATACAGATGATAAGAAAGGACAGCCTCAGATGAAGCAAACCCGTTTCTCATCCAAGGGAGAATCTACTATCGTGATACAACCCAACGGCGGTACAGTACTGGTGAACCGATAATTACATAATTCCATAAAATGAAGAGGGTGCAGTTCACATGAACTGCACCCTTCTTTTCTATCAGAAAGCCTCTCTTAAAGGCATCTTCTTTTCGCCATCAGCGAATAATATCGCCTTATTTTATTCGCTGGCAACGAATAAAAATAGCTATAATTATTTTGTGACACCGAATAAAATGCGTATTTTTGCCACAAAGTTAAAAATATGGATAAAGATTTATTCAGAACCATCATATCAGAATATCAGGAATATATCGGTACTATTCCATTAGTAAAGCGTCCACTTAATGTGGAAGAGTACGGGAACTATGTGTTTGTGGGTGTCAGACAAGCGGGCAAGTCTTATCTCTTATTCCAACGTATCCAGCAATTACTGGCCAGCGGCATCAATATCGAGAATATTGTCTATGTCAACTTTGACGACGAGCGTTTACTCAGAATGCGGGAGGATGATTTCGACCTTATCCTGCAAGCTTATTACAGTATGCATGAAGGGCAACCCATTTTCTTTTTCGACGAAATCCAGAATGTAGACGGGTGGGCAAACTTTGCCCGCAGGTTGGCAAACCTGAAATACAGAGTCTATGTAACTGGGAGCAACGCAAAGATGCTGAGCCGAGACATAGAGACTGTACTAGGCGGAAGATATTTAGATATTCATGTATTCCCATATAATTTTGAGGAATATCTGTCAGCTGTGAAAGTACCACTTTCGAAGGGATGGCAATACGGAAGGAAAGCAAATGAAATACAACGACACTTTCGTACCTATTTTGACTGGGGAGGATTCCCTGAATTAGTACATTTCCATGAAAAGAGAGTATGGCTCAATAGTTTATACAATCGTATATTTTTTAATGACTTGATAGTCCGACATAAAATTAAGAATGAAGACGCACTCCGACTTTGCATTCGCAGGTTAGCGGAAAGCGTGATGCAACCCTGTTCATTGAACCGTCTGAGCAATCTTGTCAAATCTACCGGCACACCTTGCAGCCCTTCCACCATCATGGAATATGTGCGCTATCTGCAAGAGTCCTGCTTACTCATTTCCTTGAACAACTATATATCGAAATTTGTCGAGAAAGAAACTGTCAAGAAGCATTATTTCGTAGACAATGGATTATTACACCTCTTTATCAACAATCCAGACACTTCCCTTTTGGAGAATTTTTGCGCCATTACCCTGTACAAGAAATACAGAAATAGACTCTATTATTATAATAGAAATATTGAAGTAGATTTCTATGTACCAGAGGAAGGAATCGCTATTCAAGCAAGTTACCGAATGAGCGATGAGGATACATGGAAACGGGAGGTGAACGCACTGATTGGTCTAAATTCCATCTATCCACTAAAAAAAGCAGTCATTATCACTTATGAGGATGAAACGACTATTGAGCATGAAGGATTGGTGATAGAAGTCAGACCTGTTTGGAAATGGGCACTGACTATTAACTCGACATGGTAATATCAACAGAAAATCCGTAACCTAAGTTTGTTTTTATCTACCCAATATGTTATCTTTGCAGTCAATAAACTCAACTACCTGACAAAACAAAATGAAATTACCTATCTACCTGACGAGAAAATTATCCTTGCGTACATTGCTGTGCGTGGCAGTATGCGTGTGCGGACTCTCATCCATGTCCGCCAAACGGAAAGCACCCAAACAAAAGAAAATCACTTTTACCACAAACCTCAGTGAGGTGGGAATGGGCTACAGCCAGACCTCGGTGAACACCACCGTATTCCGCAACAACTCCCTTGTCACCCAAAACGGATGGCAGTTCATCTGCTATTACGACCCGGACGGCTACTTAGTACTGGGCAAAAGGAAGTCGAACACCACACAGTGGGAAGTGAAACGCACGAAGTATAAGGGCAATGTGAAAGACGCACACAACGTGGCGAGCATGATGTTAGACGGAGACGGCTACCTGCACGTCTCATTCGACCATCACGACGGCCATCTGAACTACTGCAAGAGCATCGCTCCATACTCTCTCGAATTAGGAGAGAAGATTCCCATGATCGGAAAGGACGAGAACAAAGTGACCTATCCCTGTTTCTATGCGCTAAGAGGAGGTGACTTGCTGTTCAACTAC
Source organism: Prevotella sp. P5-108 (assembly GCA_963608705.1). GTDB lineage: Bacteria > Bacteroidota > Bacteroidia > Bacteroidales > Bacteroidaceae > CAVDHB01. The sequence goes on along the minus strand of CAVDHB010000067.1, from coordinate 15,654 downwards.
CGCTCCGGGGCATCAGGCAGAGGCAACTTGGTACTGAACCGCTACGATGTGAAGCAACGGAAATGGTACCGAGTGCAGGATGTATTGATTGACGGAGAGAACAAGCGCAACGCTTATTGGCAGATGTATGTGGACAAAGCCGGTACCATCCACCTTTCCTGGGTATGGAGAGAGACCTGGCACGTGGAGACGAACCACGACCTGTGCTACGCCCGTTCGTATGACAACGGAAAGACCTGGTACAAGGCCACTGGAAGAAAATACGACCTACCCATCAAGTACAGTAATGCCGAATACGCTGTCCGCATTCCGCAGAAGTCGGAACTTATCAACCAGACAAGCATGAGCACCGACGACATGGGACGCCCCTACATCGCCTCTTACTGGAGAGACGCAGACTCTGAAGTGCCACAATACCGACTGGTATGGTATGACGGATTCAAGTGGAACAACAAAGTAGTGTTTCAGCGGAAAACACCGTTCTCGTTAAGCGGTGGCGGCACAAAGATGATTCCCATAGCCCGTCCTCGTATCGTGGTGGTAGGCAAAAAGATGTTCTATATCTTCCGTGACGCAGAAAGAGGCTACAAAGTGTCAATGGCCTATTCCAACGATTTCGCCAAGGGGAACTGGCAAATCAAAGACCTCACAGACTTCCCGGTGGATGCATGGGAACCCTCGCATGATACCTCCCTGTGGGACAATTTCCACACGTTGAACCTCTTTGTGCAACACACGAAGCAGGGAGATGGAGAGAAGCGAGTGAAGTTCGAGCCTCAACCTGTGTATGTGTTGGAAGTGAACGAACGGTAACCTCTTATTTTCGCCCAAGACGTTCAAACGACAAAAACATTTCATATATCATCCACCGCCGTTTCTTACAAAGAGAAACGGCGGTGAATTGTCTTTATAAGGACACTGCGGAATTAAAATATTCACTTGATTTTCATCTGTTTTCCTTGTGCGTTCCATCGGAAATATGTATCTTTGCAAGCCGATTATTATCAAATAGCCTCTAAAAGGCTATAAATCTGTGTGTTAATAGTCCGTTTCTTGGTCGAGCGGATGGTTAGTGAATCACAGAAAGAAAACAATTAGTAGTTAACAAATTAAAGATTAAAAAAGTGGATACTTTAAGTTACAAGACCATTTTTGCAAACAAGAAAACCGCCCACAAAGAATGGGTAGTTGTAGACGCGACTGACCAGGTATTAGGTCGCTTGGCTTCTAAAGTCGCTAAAATCCTGAGAGGCAAGTACAAACCAGACTTTACCCCTCACGCTGACTGCGGTGACAATGTCATCATCATCAATGCCGACAAAGTGCAACTTACTGGCAAGAAATGGACAGACCGCGTTTACCTTACTTTCTCCGGCTATCCCGGCGGACAGAAGGAAATCACACCGGCTCGTATCGTCGCAAAGCCGAACGGTTACGACAGACTGGTGAGACGCGTGGTGAAAGGCATGCTGCCTAAGAACCGTTTGGGCGCTCAGCTGTTGAGAAACCTCTATGTATATGAGGGAACGGAACACAAGCATGAAGCTCAGAATCCTAAAACAATTGACATTAACCAGTACAAGTAATCATGGAAATCATTAATGCAGTAGGTCGCCGTAAAAGCGCTGTGGCGCGTGTGTACGTCAGCGAAGGTACAGGCAAAATCACTATCAATAAAAAAGACATCGAAGTTTACTTTCCCTCAGAATTGCTTCGCTTTGTCGTTAACCAGCCGTTGAACACGCTGGAAGCTACCGGTAAGTACAACATCAAAATCAATGTGTACGGTGGCGGTTTCACTGGACAGGCTCAGGCCATCCGTTTGGGTATCGCTCGTGCGTTGGTGAAAATCAACCCCGATGACAAGAAAGCTCTCCGTGCGGAAGGCTTCATGACCCGCGACTCCCGTGTGGTTGAACGTAAGAAACCGGGACGTCCAAAGGCACGCAAGAGATTCCAGTTCAGTAAACGTTAATATTCGGCTCAATCTGACGATTGCGAAATTACGTTTAGTATCTAAACTTCCGGGATTCACGACTGACTACCCGGAGGCTGGTTGAGAAACAAAAAAGAAAGTAAACGAATTAATCAAACAAAACAATGTCAAGAACTAATTTTGAAACATTACTGGAGGCAGGCTGCCACTTCGGACACCTTACAAAGAAGTGGAACCCGGCAATGGCTCCTTATATTTTCATGAAACGCAACGGAATCCATATCATCGATCTCCACAAAACCGTTGCGAAACTGGACGAAGCTGCGGAAGCTTTGAAACAGATTGCCAAATCCGGCAAGAAAATCCTCTTTGTTGCTACTAAGAAACAGGCCAAAGCAATCGTCGCAGAAAAAGCGGCATCCGTGAATATGCCTTTCGTTATCGAACGTTGGCCGGGTGGTATGTTGACCAACTTCCCCACTATCCGCAAGGCTGTGAAGAAAATGACCAACATCGACAAACTGATGGCAGACGGAACTTACTCCAACCTCTCTAAACGTGAGGTGCTGCAGATTCAGCGTCAGCGTGCCAAACTGGAGAAGAACCTCGGTTCTATCGCTGACTTGACTCGTCTTCCTTCCGCTTTGTTCGTGGTGGACGTTCTGAAAGAACACATCGCCGTGAAAGAGGCTCACCGTCTGGGTATTCCTGTGTTCGGTATCGTAGATACCAACTCTGACCCGAACACCGTGGATTACGTAATCCCGGCTAACGACGATGCCACCAAGTCTGTGGCTACCATCCTCGACACTTGCTGCGGAGCTATCGCAGAGGGTATCGAAGAGCGTAAGGCTGAGAAAGTGGACACTGAAGCTGCCGGAGAAGGCAAAGGCAGTCGCAAGAAAGTTTCCAAAGCCCGCAAAGACAAAGAAGAGGTAGCTGAAGAAGCTCCGAAGGCTGAGGAAGCTAAAGAAGAAGAAAAATAATTTCAACCCATAAAGCAAGAATATTACTATGGCTGTTACAATGGCAGAAATCACCAAGCTCCGTAAAATGACGGGCGCTGGTTTGATGGATTGCAAAAACGCACTTACTGAAGCGAATGGCGACATCGAGGCCGCTATCGAACTCGTGCGCAAACGTGGACAGGCTATCGCCGCAAAGCGTTCCGACCGTGAGACTTCTGAAGGCTGCGTATTGTGCAAAGTTGACGGTAACTACGGCGCATTGCTCGCATTGAAGTGTGAGACTGACTTCGTGGCCCGCAACGAGAAATTCGTTCACTTGGCACAGGCAATCTTGGACGCTGCGGTAGCTAAGAAAGCAACTTCTGTGGATGAGGTGAAGGCGTTGCCAAATCCCATCGACGGCAAAGGAAACGTACAGGACGCTATCACTAATTTGAGTGGTATCACTGGCGAGAAAATGGAATTGGCTGACTTCGAAACTATCGAAGGCACTCAGATTGCAGCTTACAACCATCAGAACAAGAACTTCTTGTGTGTATTGGTTGCGTTGAACAAGGCTGTGGCTGACGAATACGGTCATGGTGTGGCTATGCAGGTGGCTGCCATGAATCCTCGTTCTATATCCGAGGCTGATTATCCCGCTGATGTATTGGCTAAAGAAAAAGAAATCGCCGCTGGAAAGGCTCGTGAAGAAGGCAAACCTGAGAACATGATTGAACGTATCGCAACAGGTCGTATCAAGAAATTGTTCAAAGAGGAATGTCTTTTGGAACAGGCTTTCTTCGAAGACGAGAAGAAGTCTATCGCTCAGTTCTTGAAAGAGGCTGACGCAGACTTGACTGTAACAGCTTTCCGCCGTTACACATTGCGTGCTGAATAATTACTTTATTCACTCATACACAAAAGAGGGTGTGCCTTTAAGGTATATCCTCTTTTCTATTATAGCTGCAATATCTAATAAATAGATGCCTAAAGAAAATACGTCGTTGAATCAGATTAATCGGAAGATTAGTTGAACCAGTAGTGGCAGACCAGTGCGTTCATATACAGAAGGCATCACAAAGCCAAGAAAACATTGCAGTTCCCTACACTGGAAGAAGCAATAGGCTTCGATCGTCATCGCATAAGGCTTCGATCGCCATCGCATAAGGCTTCATTGGCCATCGAAGCCTGCTTCGTTTTACGCATAGATTTCTGGATACGCTATGGAGATTACCTGTTAAATGAAAAAACTGTCTTTGCATCTGTGAACTGAAACAGCATAGATTAGTAATACAATATTAGAACACTTGGAAAGTAACATTGACAGGTCAAGAATGAAGAAAGCCGGGCTTACGACCCGGCTTTTGTTTGTATGAAGTAAATTCAGCAATTACTTTGCATCCTTCACACGGTTCACATAAGAACCGTCACGAGTGTCCACCTCAATCATCTCACCTTCGTTGATGAACAAAGGCACACGCACCTCGGCACCCGTTTCCACGGTAGCGGGTTTGGTGGCGTTTGTAGCGGTATCACCCTTCAATCCCGGTTCAGTGTAAGTTACTTTCAACACCACTTTCACAGGAACGTCAGCGTACAACACCGTCTCAGTAGAAGCATCAGAAACCACGTCTACAACCATGCCTTCTTTCAAGAAGTCCACACCGTTGATAAGTTTCTTTTCGATGGCGATGTCATCCCAAGTCTCCTGGTTCAGGAAATGATACAAGTCACCCTCGTTATAAGAGAACTGGTAAGGACGACGCTCTACACGCACGTCTTCCAAAGCCTCGCCGATATTGAAACGTTTCTCCAACACACGCCCCGTCACCACGTCTTTCAGTTTGGTACGCATGATGGTGTTACCCTTACCGGGTTTCACATGCAAGAATTCGATTACGAAATAAAGTTTACCGTCCAAACGGAGACATACCCCGTTTTTAATGTCTTGTGATTTAATCATATAATTCAGCTATTTTTTTCCGCTTGCAAAGGTAAGCAATTCGGTAAAATTCGCAAAACTTTTGGCTAAAAATGCGCTATCCCTTGGCTAATTAAAAAAAAGTGAGTACTTTTGCAACCCAAAAGAGGTAAATTCGTGAGAATAAAGTAAATAATAATAAGTACACAAGACAATGAAAAGAACGTTTCAACCCCACAACAGAAAAAGAGTGAACAAGCATGGGTTCCGTGAAAGAATGTCCACGGCTAACGGACGCAAAGTATTGGCATCTCGCCGTGCGCATGGCCGTAAGAAACTCACCGTTTCTGACGAGCATCACGGAAAATAATTTCTGGAATTTAAGGGATAGACAAAGAAAAGAAGTGGGGTTCGATTGGGGAACTTTACTTCTTTTTCTTTTTTCCGAAAAGGCGTAAAGATTCGTTCATGACATTCAAGGAATTCTGGAAAGGCGTAGGCAGCGGGTATCTCTGTAAGAACCTGCTGGCCATGATAATGGTCGTAATCCTGTTGATTGCGATGACCCTGTTCGGCATATCCCTCTACACCCGACATGGGGAAAGTATCGAGGTACCCAACCTGGAGGGAAAACAAGTGAGTGACGCTGAATACTTACTGGACAGGGAAAGTCTCATACTGGAAGTGTCTGACTCCGGCTACAACAAAAAGATGCCGCCAGGCTGCATCCTCTCTCAATACCCTGCGCCGGGAAGCCATGTGAAAGACGGAAGAGTCATCTACGTGGTCATCAACGCCACCTCCTCCCCTACCATGCCCTTGCCGGACATCGCCGACAACAGCTCGTTGCGAGAGGCAGAAGTCAAACTCAAAATCATGGGCTTCAAATTAGGACAGGTGGAATACATCGACGGGGAGAAAGACTGGGTTTATAGCGTGAAAGCAGGAGGAAAGAATGTGGTGACAGGTGACCGTGTCTCCATCAACACCCCCATTGTCTTGGTCGTGGGAAACGGCAATGTGAATACCATTGACTCGCTGAGTGTGCCGGAAACGCCCGAAGAACCTGCGGATAACGGAGACGAATACTTCGACGAGAACGGAAACCCCGTGTCCTCCGAAGGAGGAGGCTCGTCCACACATATTGAAGAATAATGGAAGAGAACAAGCACACTACTGAGCCTGATTTGGAAGAGGAGCTCCAAGACGAGGACGTGGAAACCGCTCAGCTCTATGAGCATTTCCGCATTACGGCGGACAAGGGACAACGCCCCATGCGAGTGGACAAGTTTCTTTTCGAACACCTGTTCGGAAAGTCACGCAACCGCATCCAGAAAGCGGCCGAAGTAGGCTTTGTCAGAGTAAACGACAAGCCTGTAAAAAGCAGCTACAAGGTAAAGCCCGGAGACGTGGTGACACTCATGCTGGACAAGCCTCGTATGGAGAACGATATTCAGCCGGAAAACATTCCATTGGACATTGTGTACGAGGATGAAGATGTGATGGTGGTGAATAAACCCGCAGGGCTTGTGGTACATCCAGGCGTGGGAAACTGGACGGGGACGTTGGTAAATGCCATAGCCTGGCATTTGAAAGACAACCCAGACTACGACCCCAACGACCCGACAGTAGGGCTGGTACACCGCATCGACAAAGATACTTCCGGCCTGTTGGTTATCGCGAAAACAGCAGACGCAAAGACCCATTTGGGACTCCAGTTCTTCAACAAGACCACCAAACGTGAATACAACGCCTTGGTATGGGGCAATTTCGAGGAGGACAAGGGGCGCATAGAGGGGAACATCGCCCGAGACCTTAAAGACCGACTTCAGATGGCATGGTTTCCACCCGACTCAGAAATAGGGAAACACGCCGTGACCCATTACGAAGTACTGGAGCGTTTCGGCTATGTCTCCTTGGTTAAATGCGTATTGGAGACAGGAAGGACACACCAGATACGTGTCCACATGAAACATATCGGTCATACGCTGTTCAATGACTCCAGATATGGCGGAGACGAGATTCTGCGAGGCACCCGCACCACCAAGTACAAACAGTTCATACGCAACTGTTTTGAAACTTGCCCACGACAGGCGTTGCATGCCCGCACACTGGGTTTTGTGCATCCACGCACCGGAAAAGAAATGTTCTTCACTTCCGAATTGCCAGAAGACATGACAGCGCTTATAGAAAAATGGCGGCGGTATGTACTTTCGGTAAACATTGATATTTGACAATCAACAAAAACATACATAAATGAAAAAGACAATAGCTATTGTAGCCGGAGGCGATTCTTCCGAACACGGAGTGTCCCTTCATTCGGCTGAAGGTCTGTACTCTTTTATGGACCATGAAAAGTACAATGTCTATGTGATTGAAATGACAGGACTGAAATGGGAAGCCATCTTGGCGGACGGTACCAAAACACCGATTGACCGCAACGACTTCTCCTTCGACGACCACGGCACCAAAGTCATACCCGACTTGTGCTATATTACCATCCATGGCCAACCCGGAGAGAACGGCCTGCTCCAAGGTTATTTCGACTTGATACACATGCCTTACTCTACCAGCGACGTACTGGTGGAAGCCATGACTTTCGACAAGTATGTGCTGAACAACTACCTTCGTGGATTCGGCGTGAAGGTGGCCGACTCTGTATTGATTCGCCACGGAGAATCTTACAGCACAGGGGAATTAATCGCCCGTATCGGACTTCCCTGTTTCGTGAAACCCGCCGCAGACGGTTCCAGCTTCGGAGTAAGCCGTGTGAACACTGCCGAGGAATTGACACCCGCCATAGAGAAGGCCAACGCTGAGGGTGGAGACGTGATGGTGGAAGGACTGCTGGAAGGTACGGAAATCTCCTGCGGAATTTACAAGACCAAGACAAAGAGTGTGCCTCTCCCTATCACAGAAGTCGTGAGCGAGGATGAGTTCTTCGACTACGAGGCGAAATACCAAGGAAAAGTGAAAGAAATCACGCCTGCCCGTCTTTCTCCGGAAACTACGGACAAAGTACACCAGGAAGTGTCCCGTATCTATGATATTCTCCATGCAAAAGGCATCATCCGTATAGACTTCATCGTTTCCCACAAGAACGGGGTGGACCAGATTAACATGCTGGAAATTAACACTACACCGGGCATGACGGCCACCAGCTTCATTCCCCAACAGGTACGTGCCGCCGGACTGGACATCAAAGATGTGCTGAGCGAAATCATTGAAGACATCTTAGCGAACAAAACGAAGTAAACCTATATAATAAGGAGTAAACTTATGACAATTCCATCCGAATTTGACGAGATAAGACCTTATGAACCAGCCGAACTTCCCGCCGCTTTTGACACACTAATCGCTGACCCGGAATTCAAGGCCGTGGCTGAAGCCGTGCTTCCCGACACACCTTGGGAGGCTTTGACCGCCGAGATGAAAACTTGCAAGACAAGTCTGGAGTTCCAAAAGAAATTCTTCTACGGCTTCATCGGCAAGTTGGTGGAGAAGAACGCCAAGGAGTTGGTTTTGGACAACGCACAGGCTATTGACAAGGAAAAAAGATACACCTTCGTATCCAACCACCGTGACATCGTGACCGATCCGGCTTTCTTGAGCCGCCTGCTGTTGGAGAAAAACTTCACGACCACTTGCGAAATCGCCATCGGCGACAATCTCTTTGTACGTCCGTGGATTAAAGTCTTGGTGAAACTGTGCAAGGCGTTCAGTGTAAAGCGTGGCATCTCCATGCGCGAAATCTTGGAGGCTTCACAATGTATGAGCCGCTATATGCACTTCGTCATCAACGAGAAGAAAGACAACATCTGGATTGCCCAACGGGAGGGACGTGCCAAAGACAGTAACGACCACACACAGGAGAGCATCTTGAAAATGATGGCCATGGGAGGAGAAGGTTCTGTCATCGAACGTCTGAAAGACTTACACATCGTGCCAGTGGCCATCTCCTATGAGTATGACCCGTGCGACTATCTGAAAGCGCAAGAGTTCCAGCTCAAACGAGACAACGCCGATTACAAGAAGACGCCAGCCGATGATTTTCTGAACATGAAGACGGGTATCAACGGCTATAAAGGACACGTCCACTTCCATCTTGCTCCCTGCATTGATGAATGGTTGGACACCCTCGATCCCACCATGTCAAAGAAAGATTTGTTCGAGACAGTGGCCGCTCATATCGACCAAGAGATTTACAAGGGCTACACCATCTATCCGTGCAACCGTATAGCCGCCGATATGCTGGACGACTCCACCAAGGGCGGTTTCTATGTGGGCGACATGAACGAGTTCGAAGCATACTTGCAGAAGCAACTGGATAAGATTCAGATTCCGAACAAAGACTTCTGGTACTTACACACCAAGATGTTGGAAATGTACGCTAATCCGTATCTGAACCAGTGCAAAGCTTTAGACAAAGAAGCATGAACAGAAAGTTACATTCAATACTGAAAGGGATGGAGGCACTTGCGGGTGTCGCCATCCTTTTTTTCTATTCCTGCAAGGAAGACGACTATGTGTATCCTTCCATATTGACCGACTACGTAGTGGCGCAGACAGACTCGCAGGGATACATTGACTCGCTGAAGGACGACCACGGAAACCGCTATGCCTACACCCTCCAACAAAAAGGACTCACGCCAGACTCCGCCTACCGTTGTATGGCGAAATATGAACTTACAGAGAACGGAGTGAATGTCTATGCCCTGCAACAAGTAGTGTCACCCAATCCCATGCAATATAAACAACTGAAAACCGACCCGGTGGAAACCGTGCGTATCTGGCTATCCGGCGGCTATGTGAACTTAGTGGCAGGTGTCAAAGGAAAAGACAAACCGCATAAGTTTGGTTTTCACACAGAGGGACTCATATACAAAAATGCGCATTATACACTTAACCTGACACTCTATCATGACCAGCATAACGACTATCCGGCTTTTACCCGAAATGCCTACCTGTCCTGCCCTCTGGCCAAATACGAGCATCGTCTGAAAAAAGGAGACAGTATCGCCTTTACCATCCATTTTACGGGAAATCAAAAGAAAGTATATAAGTTTGGGATAAACCCATAATCAAGAGGTATAAAAAAGCTATCGGCTTCGATAGATTCTCATGAACTATCGAAACCGATGGTGTGTGATTATCTGTCAGTGAGAATCTCACGGGCTTTCCGCACACTGTCCTCTGAGGGAGGCAATGTATCCTTCAGCGTATAAGGAATACCCAGTTTTTCCCACTTGAAAAGACCCAGCGTGTGATAGGGAAGTACCTCCGTTCGCTGTACATTCCGCAAAGAATCAATAAAAACTCTCAAACGGCGCAACGCCCCTTCCTCATCCGTGAGACCAGGCACCAACACATGGCGAATCCATACAGGTTTCCCGATATCGCTCAGATAACGGGCGCATTCAAGGACAGGAATGTTGGAAAAACCTGTCAATTGTCGATGCGCCTCCTCGTCAATATGCTTAATGTCCAACAGCACAAGGTCGGTATGCGCCATCAGCGACTGGAAAACAGGGAAGAAAGGGGATTCTCTCGTGAAAGGCTGGGCAGAAGTATCCAGACAAGTATGTATGCCTTTTTTCTTCGCCAGCGTGAACAGTTCGTCCACAAACTCCACCTGACACAGAGCCTCTCCTCCACTCACCGTGATGCCTCCTTCTTTTCCCCAATAGCTACGGTATCTTTCAGCCTTGTCAATCAATTCCGAAGCCGTCATTTCTTTCCCTCCTGTCTTTTGCCACGTATCAGGATTATGGCAATAGCGGCAACGCATATTACATCCTTGCAGAAAAATAATAAAGCGTATGCCCGGCCCGTCCACGGAACCGAACGACTCAAGAGAATGAATATTTCCGGTCATTCCTAAATAGATTAAAGACAGAGATGCGCCTGACGAGCGATTACATCTTCCTGTTGTTCCCTGGTCAAGTCAATAAACTTCACAGCGTATCCGCTGACACGGATTGTAAAGTTTGCGTACTCCGGTTTATCAGGATGCGCCATTGCGTCTTTCAATTTATTCACACCGAACACATTCACATTCAAATGGTGTGCGCCACGGCTGAAATAGCCATCCATCACCCTCACCAACGTAGTGGCACGTTCCTCATCGTCATGTCCCAAAGCACCGGGGCTGATAGTCTGTGTATTGGAGATACCATCCAACGCATACTCGTATGGCAGCTTGGCTACGGAGTTCAGAGAAGCCAACAAACCGTTCTGCTCTGCTCCATAGGAAGGATTCGCTCCCGGAGCAAGTGGCGCTCCCGCAGGACGTCCGTCAGGCATATTGCTGGTGAACTTGCCATACACCACGTTAGACGTGATAGTCAAGATACTGGTAGTAGCCTCGGAGTTACGATAAGTATGATGACGTTTAATCATATTCAAGAAAGTCTTGAGCAACCACACCGCAATGTTGTCCGCGCGATCATCGTCATTTCCATACTTCGGAAAATCCCCTTCTGTCTTGAATTCAAGCGGGAAACCTGTCTCATCACGGACAATGTACACCTTGGCGTACTTAATGGCACTGATGGAGTCTACCACATGGCTGAACCCGGCGATACCCGTGGCGAAAGTACGACGCACATTCGTATCAATCAACGCCATTTCCGCAGCCTCATAGAAATACTTGTCATGCATATAGTGGATGAGATTCAGCGTGTTCACATACACACCCGCCAACCATTCCATCATGTCGAGGAAGCGGGGCATGAATTCCTCATACGTCACCACATCCCCTTCAATCGGACGCAAGGCTGGGCCACATTGTTCCCGTGTCTTGGAGTCCACGCCCCCACTGATGGCATAAGTAAGACACTTGGCCAAGTTGGCGCGGGCGCCAAAGAACTGCATTTCCTTACCTGTCTGCGTAGCGGACACACAGCAGCAGATACTGTAATCATCACCCCATACAGGACGCATCACCTCGTCATTCTCATACTGAATGGAGCTGGTCTTCACAGAAATCATCGCTGCGTACTTCTTGAAGCCTTCCGGTAAACGAGGACTGTACAGTACGGTGAGGTTCGGCTCTGGAGAAGGTCCCATGTTTTCCAATGTATGCAAGAAACGGAAATCGTTCTTCGTAACCATTGAACGGCCATCCATTCCCATACCCGCCATCTCAAGCGTCGCCCACACGGGATCGCCACTGAACAACTGATTGTAAGAAGGAATACGAGCAAACTTCACCATACGAAACTTCATGACGAGGTGGTCTATCAACTCCTGCGCTTCCGCCTCTGTCAGTTTTCCCTCCCGTATGTCACGCTCAATATAGATATCGAGGAATGTGGAGATACGTCCTACGGACATAGCCGCTCCGTTCTGCGTCTTGATGGCGGCAAGATATCCGAAATAAAGCCATTGAACCGCCTCATGCGCATTGTTAGCTGGACGGGAGATGTCATATCCATAAATTTCGGCCATCGCCTTCATTTCCTTCAATGCCTTAATCTGCATGGAAATTTCCTCACGCTGGCGTACCACCTCGTCCGTCATCGTTCCATCTCCACAATACTTCAAGTCTTTCTTCTTCTCAGAAACCAAGAAATCAATACCGTATAATGCCACACGACGATAGTCGCCCACGATGCGCCCGCGGCCATACGTGTCAGGAAGTCCCGTAAGGATATGGTTGTGACGCACGAGTTTCATCTCATCTGTATAGGCATCGAACACACCATCATTATGTGTTTTACAATATTTCGTGAAGATCTCATGCAGTTTGGCAGAAGGTGTATAGCCGTAGGTCGTACAAGCCTGCTCCGCCATTTTGATACCACCATAGGGCATGAAAGCTCTTTTAAGCGGCTTGTCAGTCTGTAAACCCACCACTTTCTCCAAATCCTTGGTATCTTCTCCTATGTATCCAGCTCCATAGGCTGTCATTCCAGAAACGACCTCTGTCTCCATGTCCAACACACCGCCTTTCTGGCGTTCCTGCTTCTGCAAGTCCTGCAACATAGACCACAATTTGTCTGTAGCTTTTGTAGGACCTTCCAGGAAACTCTCGTCTCCCTCGTATGAAGTGTAGTTGTGTTGAATAAAATCGCGCATGTTGACTTCCTCACGCCATGCTGTGCCGTTGAAGTCTCTCCATTCGTTGCTCATGTGATTTACTTAAAAATTAAATTAGTCGTTTAAGACATTTATAACAATATCTTACTCAATACTCGTATGGTTGCAAAGAAAGTCATAATTCCGATTATCTTCCAAACTAATTCGATAGTATTTAGAAAAGATACGAGTCTTTCACATTCTGCACAAAGACGAATACCTATTCGCTTGTCTTTCTTACTCATACGTCAAAAGAACGTACAAAGAGACTTGCACTGGATAACTCACTAACATCCCCCAATCATGCTCATCATATACAAAATTTCTCAAACGCCATCGAAGAGCTTAAAAACATTTCTTCATGTAAACTCTTTTCACTAACTTTGCGAAATATGAAAAGACAAGGAATAATGAGAATACTTTGCGGAATGGCGTGCTTGTGGTGCGCTTTTTCTCTGCAAGCGGCCCAACCGCCTTTGAAATTATGGTATAAACAACCCGCTACATTCTGGATGACAAATGCCCTTCCTTTGGGTAACGGAGAACTTGGGGCTTTGTTTTTCGGAGGAGTAGCGCAGGAGCGTGTGCAATTCAACGAAAAAACGCTTTGGACGGGTAGTCCGTCTGAAAGGGGAGCTTACCAGAGTTTCGGAGATTTGAGGATAGACTTCAAAGGGCTTGACGGAAAGAAAGTATCCAATTATCATCGGGAGCTTAATCTTGATGACGCACTGGGAATTGTCTCTTTTCAGGCAGGAGGAGTGAAGTACCGTAGAGAGTATTTAGCCAGTCGTCCCGACGGAATGGTGGCTATAAGACTTACCACGCCAAATGCGAAAGGTAAGCTGAACTTCTCCCTCCGTTTAGAGGATGCGCATGAAGGTGTGCTTGCGGTGGAGCAGCATCGGATGGAGATTTTTGGAAAACTTGATTGGTTGTCCTATAATGCGCAAGTGAGTGTACTGACCGAAAAGGGACAGGTGACTTGTACGGACAGTTCGCTGGTAATACACAATGCGGATGCGGCTACCATCTTGCTTGTGGCGGGTACGAACTATGATATTCATTCTTCCAATTATATTGGCAAGACGGCAGGGAGATTGGCTGGTCAATTACGCAACAGATTGACAGAAGGGGAAAAGAAAAGTTATGCTCAGCTGAAAGCCAATCATTTAAAGGATTATCATTCATTGTTTAACCGTGTGAGTCTGGACTTGAATGTGGGAACACCTTCTTGTCCTACGGATTCCTTGATTCATCAGCACAGGGACAGCCGCTACCTGGATCTGCTGTATTTCCAGTATGGACGTTATCTGATGATTTCCTCCTCACGAGGTATGGACGTGCCGAATAATCTGCAAGGAATATGGAATGGTGACAATACGCCACCATGGGAATGCGATATTCACAGTAATATCAATATACAAATGAACTACTGGCCGGCAGAAGTCACCAATCTGGCGGAGTGTCATCTGCCTTTCCTCCGCTATGTGAAGGCGGAAGCTGAGAAGCCAGACGGAAGTTGGCAGAATGTGGCGAAAAAGGAAAAGCTACGTGGTTGGACTGTGCATACACAGAACAACTTGTTTGGCTTCACGGACTGGAATATCAACCGTCCGGCAAACGCCTGGTACTGTACGCATCTATGGCAGCATTTCGCCTATGGACAGGATGTGAAGTATTTAAAGAAGGACGCTTTCCCCGTGATGAAAAGTGCTTGTGAATATTGGTTCGACAGGCTGAAAGAGGACAAGAATGGAAAGCTGGTGGCTCCTGACGAGTGGTCTCCAGAACACGGACCATGGGAAGACGGAGTTGCCTATGCACAGCAATTGATTTGGGAACTTTTCCATGAGACTTCGCAAGCGGTAGAGGCATTGAGGAAAGCGAATATCCCCGTAGAGTCAAGTTTTACGAACACTTTAAAAGAGAAGTTAGGCAAGCTGGATAACGGATTGGCCATCGGCTCATGGGGACAGATTAAAGAATGGAAGATAGACGAGGACAAGCTGGATTTTAAGGGGAACGACCATCGTCATCTCTCTCATTTGATTGCCCTTTATCCTGGAAATCAAATGGCATGGCGCAAGGATTCTGTATGGACGAATGCGGCCAGAACGACCTTGCTCAGTCGTGGAGACTTGGGTACGGGTTGGAGCCGTGCATGGAAAATCGCCTGTTGGGCCAGGTTGGGTGACGGGAATCATGCGTATCGGTTATTGAAAGCGGCTCTTCATCCCTCCACATTGACAGTTATCAGTATGGACAATGACAAAGGAGGCGTGTTCGATAATCTTTTCGATTCGCATCCGCCATTCCAGATAGATGGTAATTTCGGAGCTACAGCTGGCATTGCCGAGATGTTGGTGCAAAGTCATGAGGGTTTTATTCATCTGTTGCCTGCGCTTCCTTCGGCTTGGCCAGACGGAGAGGTAAAAGGATTACGTGCGCAAGGCGGTTTCACCCTGGATTTGTCTTGGAAGAAAGGCCAGTTGGAAAAGTACACCGTCTATTCCACCACAGGTAAAAAGTATCAGGTGTGTTATAAGGGGAAAACATCCATCCAATTCAGTAAAAAGACAAGAATGAGACGCTGAAACATACGGACTTTCTTGCCCGTTTGACAAAAAAGCGGTATATTCGCCACAAAACTAACGTTATCTTTTTATTTATGGGCAGCGAAGGAATCATCGAGAAATACATCAACCCGTACACAGACTTCGGTTTCAAGAAACTCTTTGGCACTAAACTGAACAAAGATTTGCTGA
>CAVDHB010000066.1:0-38165 GCA_963608705.1 Prevotella sp. P5-108 | reverse complement strand
TATTGCCTACACTAAGCCTACACTAGCCTACACTAAACAACCTAAAATCGCTGGAGATGAGCCTACATTGTACTATAGTCCTTCACTTTTTCGTCCATTTTCCTTCATAAAGTACACACAGAGAAGAAGATTTTCAATGTATGGTAATTTCCATTTATAAGACAGAATAAGGGTGCGTTGCGTTGAGACAACCTTATACTCTCCAGTCTAACCTCTTCATTATATAGAGTCAAACACGGTGAATAAGGAGTCACTACTCACGGCATGACAAGATAAATGTCCATCAATCAGTAGAGATGCGATGAATCGCGTCTCCACCTACACAATGTTTATTGGTGGTACGATTGCGGATAATCATTTTTCTACATTATAAACCAATAATCTCCATAGACATGATAATCCCCACTTCCGCTTATGAGGCAGGAGTGGGGATTGAATATAAAAGGTGAGATAGTTACTGTTTTATCAGAATCAGGTCTTGGAAGGAAAGCAGAGAACCCACATGTGAGTCTCCTGAAGCGGTTGCGGTACTGAACGCCTCTATGGAGAAAGCGTTGATGGTCTTTCCAGCCCATGACCCATCATCGCCAAACACATAAGTGAGATGGCCTGACTTTTCCCAGTCTTTCAAGGAGGGTTGTCCTGTGTATGTCACAGAAGGGTTCCACGTAAAGTAGCCGTCTGTACTGTTGGCACACGTGAACAGATAATAAGTTTCGAGTTTACCCAACGAGGTATTAGAGGCTATTTTGATTCCGCTGGTGGAGATAGTAGCAGGTATGTCAAGAGGGCAAAGACCTGTAATTTTTCCATCCTCTGTTATCGTGGCATTGCCTCTGTATAATTGCAGCTTGTTGTTCTCATCATAGCTATAATAATAAGCTGTGTAATTACCTTGAACTTGGACTTGCGTAATCTGAAGGGTGTCCGCTAATCCCGCCTTGGTCTTTACATATACATGGGAGAAACGGTCCTTGTTTGCGCTTGCCAGATGGAATCGGTAGCCATCACTTGTCTTCTCGTAGGTAATCCAAGAAGCATCCGCTGCTTTCGAGATGGTAACTTCGCTGTTCGCTTTTACTTTCACCTCGAAACTCGTAGCCTTGTAGCCCGTCGTATAGCTTTGAGTTCCGGTTCTTAGATAGCTGCCGTCCTGATGTACCGGGATGGACACCTTGTCTTTTCCGTTGCTGATAGTTACAGTGGCCGAACGGCTTTCCAGTGTTTTCAAGGCTGTAGTCTGTACTGTCACTGTATTGCCGGACACACTCACCTTACACCATTCTGCGTTGGAGGTAGCGGTCAAAGGGCTTTTGGAGGCGATTTCAATCGTTCCTTTTGAAGCGTCAGGCCCGAAACTTACATCAGACTTCACCACTTCTATGGAGGAAGTGCCGAAGGAAGGCGTATCGTCATCGCTGCAGGCGGTCGTGAGGACTGCCGCAGCGAAGAGAGACGCAAGTAAATATAGATGTTTCATAATCTGTTTCTTTTATTTTTTGATAAGATAAGGGTGCACAATCCGTCCGTAATTACCAGCCAGACTGTTATTGGCGATTACACCGATGTAGTAGGAGTCTGCCACATTAGCACCCCACATACCGTTGTCTACCAAATTATACTTGTTCGGATTGGTCTTGTCTGGTACGGCTTCCAATGCAATTTGCTCACTCCAGGTCAAGTATCCGGACGTTGTATCCCATGGCATGAGCCACAAGTCACCAGAAGAACCGAGACTCGTCAGTTTCTGTGCGGGCAATGCAAGGGTTCCGTTGGCGAAGTTGAACGTGAGACTGAACGGTATTCCTGCTACGGAGAAGCCTGTGGATGAATAACTCTGTCCGTATGTACCTTCTGTAATATTCAAGTCGTAAGATGCTCCTTGCGTGTCGGCCAATGTCCACTGGCCAATCCACTGCTCATAAGCCACATTGCGCTGTCCTTTCAAGGTAAGCCCTTCTCCCGTGAAGGATTGGGTCTTTGCATCGAATGTCAGAGCGTCATACTCTTTTCCGTTAATGGTCACGGGAGAGACGAACTGGATGCCTTTCTCCGTAAAGGTGAAAGGGTAAGTCACACTCTTGTCGTCCGCTGTACCTGTCAGGGTGTTGTAATTGAACGTCAGTTTTCCAAGTTCTTTGCCATCCGCTTCGATGTTAAAGTCGGAATACTTAATGCTTGCTTCCATTTCCGCCACTTTCTCTGTGAAGGCTTTCTTGTCAAAGTTCTCCGGCAGACGAGTCAGCTTCATCATCGTCTTGTAACGTTTCCCTTGCAAGGTGATTTCGTTCTCCTGCACGTCCATGATGACGAACTCAAAGTCTCCCTGTAGTCCGTCCACTGCGTCAGATCCTTGTGGTTCGGTATAGAAATGAAGAGCCGGGTTGTAGGTGTCGAATGACAATACCGCTCCCTGTTCCGTATTCACTCTGTAAAGAGAGGTGTATTCTTTCCACGGATTATCTTCGGCGGACACCTGTGTCTCCGTAGAGATGGTGGCTTTTCCGTCCTTGAATGTCAGCAGCGTGTTATAGCCACCATACGCCTGTGAGGAACCACCTGGATAGTATTGCAACAGCCATCCCTGTTTGGAGGACTCCAGTGCTTTGGTGAATTTTATGGCTGATTCTGTCAGCCGGTTGGCGGCAGACTCAGAGAAGAGATCTTCCTGGTCTTTGTAGCAAGACTGCATGGCCAAGCATGCCGCCAGTCCCATTAGAATATATGCTTTTCTCATGATGCGATTCCTTATTTAAGTGATTCTACAAATCCGTCCAAGTCCAGTTTCCCGTTCACAACGTTCGCCATACGTGACTGTACTTCATCCCGCAAATCATCGAGGTTGATGTTCCAGCTGTCTTGCATGTATTTCTTCACGATGCCGAGTTTCTGCTCTATCTTGGCTCTTCCTTCTCCGGCAGCCTCCAGTCTGGCCTCCCACTCGGAAGGAGCAGTCACGATATACATGGCAGTCATTTCTGCAATATCTTCCCGAGGCTCGCTCATGGCATAGGGGGTGATGAATCCCTTGGAGAGTGCTTCTTCTTCACCTATTTGATACCAGTCTCCCTGCACATAGTCACTTTCCGTGATACGGTCGTAGGCCGGGTCGTAGTTCTTGGTCTGGTGCAGGATATGTGCGAACTCGTGGTGCATTGTCTTGAAGTAGTATTCGTTGAGGAAGTCAGCGTCCATCGCCAATTCATTCACGAAATAAAGGGTCACTTTCATACCTCCTTCCGCAGTACCTAACACCACAGTGCCGTTACTCTCGTATGCGCCTGAACCAATCATTTGCAAGGTCTTCGGCACGTATGTACGGGTGAAGTTGATTCCGGCTACTGCGTCATACGCCTCAAGCCAGCAGTATTTAACTATTTTGGCGAGCTTCTCCGCTTTCTCCATATCGGCAGGCGCCAGCGTGTAGTCATGGTTGGTTTCGATGTCCTCGTAACGGTACAAAAGGTTTACGTTATAGTCGGAGACATAGTTTTGACTAATCCAAGCATCGAATTTGTTCTTTTTGACCGTCAGCGAGTCTTGTGCGAAGATACTCTTGCTATCCAAGTCATTATCGTTGTCGCAAGAGGTAAATCCTGCCATCAGCAGACTCCCCATTGCGCAAAGTGTTATCAGTTTGTTCATTGTCAGTTCTCCTTAAGTTATTTGTTCCTCGGATTCGGTGTAAGTCCTCCGTCTTTGATAGCCTCTTGCGGAAGCTGGAACGCACGGCGAGGATCGTCTTTCTTCATTGTGTCATAGACGGAAATAGCTCCCGTACCGTTTTCTACAACCCGGCGGTAGATAGTGATGCCGTATCGTTTGATGTCAAACCAACGAAGTCCTTCGTGCAGACTCAATACTCTTCTCAGATGAAGAATGGCCTGTATGTACATCTCGCTTCCGGCAGGAAGAGAGAAGTCCGGTTCGAGTTTCTTCTTCGGGGTAGGCTCGGTCGGTGTGTAGTAGGCGTATGCGTTTGCTCCATTGCCATAAATATCATTAATCAGTTGAGATGTGACTGTAGGCGCACCGGCAGAGAAGTTGTGTGTGAGGAGGTTCATGTCTTCCATTGCTTTGGGGTATTCACCCTTTAGCGCATAGGCTTCCGCACGATCCAACAACAGTTCGTCCGTAGTAAAGGCAGGATACAGCATGTGTATGTAGCCGGTACCGTTTACGGGGTCTGTGAATTCGAAATACTCGCCAAATTTGGCCATGATGATTTTTGTAGGAATCTGGGGATAGGACGGAATCGTGAAGTGCAAACTTCCGAGCAATCCTTTGGCATTGGCTGTTTCAGTCTTGGCTATCTTGCTGTTATGAGTGTATTTCTCCCCTCCGCTGTAAGGGCCGAAGATTCTGTCCCACTGGGAATAGGTTGACAATACGAGCAGGTTGCTGGCGTTTTTCGTGTCCATGAAAGCATTGGCTCTTATTCCGTTGTTCGGGCTGAGGTCTCCGATGGATGCCCAGTCGCAAAGGAGAGCCTGCGGATTGGAGGTCAAAACTTCAGAGGCATGGCTGATTACCTTGTCCAGATTCGATTTGTCATCTTGCATATAATAGAGATAGAATCTGGCTGCGAATGCATTTGCCGCCCGTTTGTTGAAGTGGTAGTTGGGTTTGCTGTAAGCGGCGTCGTTGATGAGGGGAAGTCCCTCTTCAAGATCTTTCGCTATATTTGCATAGTCTTCTGCCACGGTACCTCTGTCATACTTCGGGGAAACCGTAGTCTCTGGAGTAGTCACATAAGGGATGCCCAAGTCTGTTTTGCTTGTCTTGCTGTTGTAGGCTTGGCAGAACAAATTGGTCAGAATAAAATGGGCATAAGCGCGGCAAAGCAACGCTTCTCCTTTCTGCGGATTCAAAGATTGGGGGGATCCCTGTTTTTCTATGGCTTCCAATGCCTGGTTGGCCGTACCAATAGCCCTATAGTAGGATTGCCATATTTGATAAGGTGCGTCATCGTCTTGAGTGGTGATGTCCTTCCAAGTGGCAGCTTGGATTTGCAACTGGTTTTCTGCCTGCCATGAGGCTCCGTTGTCGTCCGTGTTATCGGAGGCCATTTCATTGATTTCCGCGAAATAGTTCGTGGGGTAGGCATTGACCAGAAGCTCTTTCACTTTCTCCTCGGTATTTATCTGCGTACGGTTATCAGGCAAGGTGTTCAGAAAGTCGTCACAGGAAGTCATAAAGGCTGTGGCTAACATTACTGGCACCATCAAATATCTTAGTTTCATCTTTGTATCGTTGTTTTTAAAGTCCTAATCTGAGCGTTAAGGTGTACTGACGTGGCACGGGAGCTGACACACCACCAGACATGAAGAATTCCGGGTCTTGTCCGTTAAGCTTGCTGTCGGCGTATATTAGGAACAGGTTTGTGGCCTGTAGCTTCAAAGACAGGTTAGTCAGTCCGATGCGTTTCATCCATTTTCCGTTGAAGTCATAGCTGAGAGAAATCTCTTTCATTCGGATGAAGTCTCCCTTGGCGATACGTGCGGAAGAATAGTTATAAGCGTTGTACAGTGTGCGCAAGCCTGCTTGGTCGCGGGCATATTGTGCGGCGGTAACGATGGCCGGGATATTGGTCACCTTTTCGTCTCCGGGCAACACCCATCTGTTCTTGAACTCCTTCTGTGTGGCCACCAGGTCATTAAACATGTTCTTTGTGGCTGTGGAGAAGAGTGGGTTCAACCGTACTACATTGCCAAAGGCATAGGTCATGAAGATGTTCAGTCTGAAGCCTTTGTACGTGAAGACGTTCCCGAAACTTCCCGTGAAGGTGGGGTCGGTAGGACCTTCGTATTTCAAGAAATCCAGTTTTTGCTTCTCTTGGAAGTAAATGCTGTTTCCGTCAGTGGTCTTTTCTCCATCTTGGTTTGTCAGTATGGGAAGACCGTTTTGGTTCAGTCCGTTAAAGGGGATGGAAAATAAGCCACGCACGGGGTATCCCTCACGTGCAAATCCGCTGCCAGAAATCAAATCCATTACGTTTGCATCTGATTTCAAATCGGTAATCTTGGTGGAGGAGTGTGCGAATATAAAGTTCGTATCCCATGTGAAGTCTTTTGTCACAATGTTTTTGGTGGACAGCGTGAACTCCACACCGTTGGACTCCATGTCCGCTGTGTTAGCGAATTTCTGAATAAAACCGCCCACACCTGCTGTGTTGGTCATTCCAATCAAGTCGTAGTTGTTACGTTTGTACCAGTCGAAGTCCACATTGATACGGTTGCCGATGAATCCCGCACTGAATCCGAGGTTCAGCTCGTGTTTCTTTTCGTAAGTCAGTTCATCGTTCGCCAAGTCTTCGATGTTCAATCCCAGCTCTTGGTCTGTGGTGAACGGACGGTAGGGCTTGTGGCTCTTGATGATGGCAGTGGAGTTGGACACATTCTCAGGACCTGAGTCGGCTGTCAAAGAGTAAGATGCTCTCAATGTCAAGTGAGACAAAGTTGGAGACAGTTTTTCGAAGAAGGATTCTTCATGTATGTTCCATGCGCCAGACACGTTCCATGTAGGCAACCAACGGGCGGAATGACTCATTCCCAAACGGTTGCTTCCTTCGTAACGGATGGTTCCGTTCAGTACGTATTTACTGCGGAAGGAGTAGGTCAGATTGGCAAAGAAGGCTGCCATACGGGTACGGGTATTGCTCAATGAATAGTAGTCATTGCCATCCTCGATGCCTTTTTTAAAGAACTGGTACACATAGAATGGTACTTCTCCCGTGGCGTATTGCATACCCCAACCGTTGAAATAGTCAGAATTACGGTCTATGGAGTTGATTTCCGTACCGCCGAAGAAGTTAGTGAAGTGGTCTTTGTTCCACTGTCTGTTCCAGTTTACCGTAGCTCGGAAATCGTATGACAACATCCTGTTTGTGGTCTTTTGGTAGATACCACCGTTGGGCAGGATAGATATGGGCAATGCATAGGGATCGTCTGGGTCTGTATACAGCCAAGAGTTGTTGTCCCTTATGGTTGCATCCCCCATGGCGCGGTAAGCCTCGGCTTGGTTGGATGCGTCTTTGATGTAATGTTGACGAGATGCAGACGAATACTTCACGGCTCCCAAGGCACTGAATTCCAATCCTTGTATGGGCTTGAATTTCAATTCAGCCTGGTATTTCATATCTACCACGTTCAAGTCCATGTTGTTGTTGTCCAGCTCGTGCAGAATGTTGAATGGAGAGTAATTACGGGTGTAATACTCATTTGCATCCATTGTGCGGGAGGTGTTCATGGAGTAAGAGTAGGGGTTGATATCGAAATCACGTTTCACTTCTCCGAATACAGGGTCTACGTTTTGGCTCAATGTTCCCGGTGCTTTCTGCTTACGGTAGGAAGCCATGGAAATCATGTTCAAAGTCAATGACTTGGAGATATGATAAGAACCGTTCAAGTTGGCTGTGTAACGGTTCACATTGCTCTCTTTGTACCATCCTGGATCCACCATGGCACTTAAAGAAGCGTAGAACTGCGCCTTGTCTGTACCAGCAGAGATACTTACGGAGTGGTTCTGCTGGATGGCGTTGTCAAACAGGAGGTCGAACCAGTTAGTGTTGCGGAACTCTGCTGCTTGCAGGTAAGCATTCTTCGCTTCCAGTGTGTTTGCCAGTCCGAAGGAACCTGTAACGGGGTTATAGGTGTTGATGAGCTGGTACATTTTCCCATACACACCACTCTGGGAGGCGCGGTAGGTGTCTGCGAAGTTCAACCATCCTTTTTGTTGATATTCTTTGTACACGCTCATCTGCTCCTGTGAGTTCATGATGTTGAACTGTCCGTAGGTGGGCACTTGGCGCATGGTGAACTCGCCTGTATAGTTGATGTGGCTTCTTCCGGCACGACCTTTCTTGGTAGTCACGACTATCACGCCGGCCATGGCTCTTGCTCCGTAGATAGAGGTGGCGGAACCATCCTTCAATATCTGGAAGCTGGCGATATCGTCTGCGTTCAGCCCAGCAATGGCGGAGGAAATCAAGGTTTCTGCGTCACCGGAGGAAAGCTGGTCGGCACTGACATCTGTCACGTCATCCATAATCACACCATCTACCACCCACAACGGTTTGGAGTTACCGTAGATAGACGTGGCACCACGTACTCGAATCTTGGGTGCCGTACCGAAAGTACCTGACACGTTTTGTACGGATACACCGGCTACACGTCCTTCCAATGAACGGCTGATGTCGGGTAGACCGTCAATCTTGGCATCCGCTGCGTCCAAGGAGGTGGCGGCACCGGTAAAGAGTCGGCGGTCCATCTGCTGCATACCTGTCACCACGACTTCTTTAATGGCGTGGGCGTTTGATTTCAGCTTGATTTGCATATCCGGGGTGATGGCCACGGTCTGTGGCTCCATTCCGATATAACTCACAGTCACATAACGGCTCTCCGGCTTCACATTCTGAATGATGAACTTGCCGTCGAGATTGGTGACTGTACCCTCTTTGCTGCCTTTGACAATGACCGAGACACCCACCAACGGTTGTCCGTCATCGGCAGAGACTACTGTGCCTGTCACAGATTTCATCTGTGCGAAAGCTCCCATATGCCAGAACATGAGACATACGGATACGAAAAGTACTCTTTTTCTCATTAATCAATCTTTTGATTTTAATTACCTATATTCAATGTTTCTTTCTTCGCTTCGTAAGGAGTTTTTTGTAAACTGATACAAATCTCTCTGTGTCTGCACTTGTTTTGCAAGAACTCTTTTTAAAGGACTTAAGCCTGTGATTTTTATATCAAATTGTTGGCTGGTTCGCTATTTAGCAAGTTCTTACGCTGCAAATGTAATAAATTATCTTTAGAATTACCCCCCCCGATTGTTGTTTTGTGTTAATAATTGCAGGAATGACAGTAAAACAGGCCATTTCTTGACTTACATCAATTTTAGAACATACTTGTTTTATTGTTAATAGGTGTATTAAACCTTCCAACAGTTCCTTACCTCTGAGTAATTTATACTGCTCATGATGTATAAATCATTCTTTTATTCGTCTATTCCGTGGATTCTCTTTATATTCGCGGATATGGTACTGAAAAAAGAAAAACAACTGAAACTCTACTATTCCATCGGGGAAGTGGCGAAGATGTTCGGGGTGTCCGAGACATTGCTTCGCTATTGGGAGACGGAGTTCCCCATGATTGCCCCGAAGAAGTCGAAACGTAATATCCGGCAATACCGGAAGGAGGATATTGAGAATATCCGGGTGATTTACCACCTGGTGAAGGAGAAGGGCATGACACTTGCAGGTGCTAAACAGGCGATGAAAGGTGGCAAGGTGGGTACCCAGAAGACGGTGGATGTCATAGACCGCCTGAAGGGCATACGGCAAGAGCTGCTTGAAATCAAGCGGAGTTTTGATATGCTTACCTGAGCCGCCGCGTCAGCCTATGCGGGACACGGCGGTGATATGCTCGATTTTGCGTAAGTCGCTGATGATGGTGTTCACGTCGTCCACGTCATGTACCATCATGAATATCTTTCCTTCGAAAAGACCTTGGTTCACTTCGATGTTGATGCGGCGGATGTTCACATTCAGTTGCTGAGAGACCACTTGCGTGATTTTGTTGAGGACACCTACACTGTCGGTGCCGCTTAGCTGGATGCCGGCGGGGAACAATAGCATACGGTGCATACACCATTCCGTGGCCAAAATGCGGTTTCCGAAACTTGTTTTCAGCTTGGCCGCCACGGGGCAGCTTCGTTTGTGGATGATGATATGGTTGTCTTCGTCTACGTATCCCAGCACGTCATCTCCCGGTATAGGGCGGCAGCAGTCGGCCAGTTTGTATTTCTTCCCCATCAAGTCTTCCGTCAGCTTCATGGGCACTTTCCGGTTCAAGTCTTTAATATTGACCGTCTCTAATAAGTCTTTAGGTGAGACTTCCTTGGACGGCTTTTTCTTTCTTACGCGGAAAAGACTTCCTAACAATCCTCCTAAGGGGATGTTTCTTCGGCTCTTTTTGGCGGTTCTCTCAAGCAGTGTGTCGCGGTCTTCCTCTCCGAGTACGATTTTCTTTTGTCCTATTAGACGGTAAAGTTCTTCTCTGCTGGAGAGACTGTGCAGGTCGCACAGCTTGTTCAGGTTTACGGAGTTCGGTTCTAACTCTTCTTCGGCGAAAAAAGCGTTGCAGATGGCCTCTCCCTTGCGTTGCATCTCCCTGTATTCCTTGCGCAGGATGGCTTGGATTTTGGTTTTTGCCTTGGCCGTATGGACAAAGTTCACCCAGTCTTCCTGCACACGTTGGCTCTTGGAGGTGAGTATCTCCACCTGGTCGCCGCTTTTGAGACGGTGGCTGATGGGCATGAGACGGTGGTTCACCTTGGCACCGATACAGTGGCTGCCCAAGAAGCTGTGGATGGTGAAGGCGAAGTCAAGCACCGTGCAGTTGGCCGGCATCGTCTTGATTTCCCCTTTGGGAGTGAAGACGAAGATTTCCGAGGCGAAGAGGTTCAGCTTGATGGTGTCGAGGAAGTCGATGGCGTCTGGCTGTGGGTCGTCCAGTATTTCCTTGACAGTACTCAGCCATTTGTTCAGTTCGTCCTCGTCTTCCGAGCCTCCGCCGTCTTTGTATTTCCAGTGGGCCGCCAGTCCGTGTTCGTCTATGTCGTTCATGCGTTCGCTGCGGATTTGGACTTCTATCCATCGTCCAGTCCGGCTCATGAGTGTCACATGAAGCGCTTGGTAGCCGTTGGCTTTCGGATGGCTTATCCAGTCCCGTATACGGTCGGGATGAGGTTTGTAGATTTTGCTGATGGCGAGGTAGATGTTGAAGCAGTCGCTCAGTTCTTCCGCGGCACTTTTCGGGGTGAAGATGATGCGGATGGCGAGTATGTCATAGATTTCCTCAAAGGTGACATGCTTTGTCTGCATCTTGTGCCAGATGGAATAAGGGGTCTTCACCCTTGCGAGAATATGATATTGGAAACCTAACTGGTCCAGCTGCTGGCGGATGGGGGTGGTGAAGTTCTCAAAGATGGAAAAACGCTCGGTGTTGGTCTCCTGGAGTTTCAGCTCGAGAGCTTTGTATTCTTCCGGGTGTTCGTAGCGGAAGCTGAGGTCTTCCAGCTCCGTCTTGATTTTGTTCAGTCCGAGACGGTTGGCGAGAGGGGCGTAGATATACAGCGTCTCTCCGGCGATTTTGTATTGCTTGTCGAGACGTTGCGAACTGAGCGTGCGCATGTTGTGAAGCCTGTCGGCTATTTTTATGAGAATCACGCGCACGTCGTCGCTCATAGTGAGCAGGAGCTTCTTGAAGTTCTCTGCCTGTGCCGAAGCGTGTTCTCCGAAGATGCCCCCGGATATTTTCGTCAGTCCGTCCACAATCTGCGCTATCTTGGGACCGAAGATGTTCTGGATGTCCTCCACGGTATAGTCCGTGTCCTCCACCACATCGTGCAGCAAGGCGGAGCAGATGGAAGTAGAGCCGAGTCCTATCTCACTGCACACGATTTGCGCCACTGCGATAGGGTGCATGATATATGGCTCGCCGGAGAGACGGCGCACCCCTTTGTGCGCCTCTTTGGCGAAATTGAAAGCTTTGGTGATGAGTTCCACCTTCTTACGGTGTTTGGAAGCCAGGTAACAGTCCAACAGATGCTGGAATGCATCGTGGATGATTTGCTCGTCTTGTTTCTCCTGCAAGTCTTGTAAGTTGTTATGCGTATCCATCTTTGCCTCGTTATTAACTATTCTCAATCCGCAAAATTAATCATTTTTTATGGTGTGGACAATAGTTTGGCGTATTTTGTGTGTCTTTGCTTTCAGTCTAAGCCAAACCTGCAAGGTGAGTGATGAGCACTTTCACTCCTATTATAATAAGGATGATTCCGCCAAGCAAGTCTGGCCGGAGCCTTTTTTCCACCTTTTTCCCGAAATGGATGCCGAGAAACAAGCCGACAAGCGACAGGAGGAAAGAGACAAAGCCGATGACACAGACGGGATGCAGCAACTGGGAGAACTCACACAAGGAGTCGCCCATGCAGGCGAAAGAAATGCCTACGGCCAAGGCATCGATGCTGGTGGCCACGGCCATGGTGAGGATAACGGAAAGCTTGTGAGGGTCGAACAATTTCTTTTCTTCCTCCTTGAAGGAGTCGATAATCATCCGTCCTCCTAAGAAAACTAAGATGCCGAACGCTATCCAGTGGTCATAGCTTTCGATAAGATGGCGGAAATGCCCTGTTCCCCACCATCCGAAAATGGGAAAAAGTCCTTGGAAAAGGCCGAAAAAGAAAGCCATGGTCAGCATGGGTCTCCATTTTACCTTCTTATAGATGATGCCGCTTGTGGTGGACACGGCGAAACAATCCATGGCCAGTCCCACGGCCAATATCCATATCTCCAGTTCGTTCATTTTTATGTTATCTATGCGGTTTGCAAAGGTAAGGGGATTTGCGGGTAAAACCAACTCTGTCTCTTTCTAATTTTGCGATTGTGAAAAATAGTATTAACTTTGCGGAAAATACGATTCACCATGAGCATACTGAAAGTTGGGATTGTGCAACAGTCCAACACGGAAAATATAGAGAACAACAAGGCCAGGTTGGCCGGAAGTGTCAGAGAACTGGCTCGCAGGGGGGCGCGGTTAGTTGTTTTGCAGGAATTGCATAACTCGCTTTACTTCTGCCAGACGGAGAACACGGACTGCTTTAATCTTGCGGAGCCTGTTCCGGGGCCGTCCACGGAGTTCTATGGGGCGTTGGCCAAGGAATGTGGCGTTGTCTTGGTGACTTCGTTGTTTGAGAAAAGGGCGGCGGGATTGTATCACAACACAGCCGTGGTTTTTGAGAAAGACGGGCGTATTGCCGGGAAGTACCGTAAGATGCACATACCTGATGACCCTGCGTATTACGAGAAGTTCTATTTTACGCCCGGAGACATGGGCTTTCATCCTGTGCAAACTTCCGTGGGACGGTTGGGGGTGCAGGTGTGTTGGGACCAGTGGTATCCAGAAGGAGCCAGGCTGATGGCCTTGCAAGGAGCGGAGCTGCTGATTTATCCCACCGCCATAGGTTATGAGAGCAGTGATTCGGACGAGGAAAAAGCTCGACAGCGGGAAGCGTGGACGACTGTCCAGCGAGGGCATGCCGTGGCTAACGGATTGCCGGTGGTTGCCGTGAACAGAGTGGGATGGGAGCCAGACCCGTCAGGGCAGACAAGAGGCATCCAGTTCTGGGGAAGCAGCTTTGTGGCAGGGCCGCAAGGAGAGCTGCTTTATCGTGCCAGCGAGACGGAAGAGGAGATTGCCGTGGTGGAGGTGGATATGGAGCGGAGTGAGAATGTGCGCCGTTGGTGGCCTTTCCTGCGGGACAGGCGTATAGAGGAGTTCGGCGGACTGACTCGGCGTTTCATAGACTGAGTATGTAAGAAATTCATTAATATAAAGGAAAGTCCCGTGGAAATAGCTGCGGGACTTTTTGTTTTTCTTTCTTTTTTGTACCTTTGCCACCAGTATGACGAGAATATTCTGTTACGTGCTTGCCTTTTATTGCGTGTTTCTGGCTGTACTTCCGTGTCATTGCATGGAACAGACGGAAGTGGAAAGTATGCGTAGCGAGGTGGTCTCTCATACGGAAAGCACGGCGGAACATCATCGGTTGGATTCGTTGGTCTGCACGCCGTTCTGCCAGTGTGCGGGAATGCACAATCCTGGTTTTATGCCAAAGGTGTTCTCCTTTTTTATTACACCCGTGCAACGGATTACGCATTGGATATCCAATGTGGAATCGGATGGCTACAGGCACGGGATAAGACTTTTTCGGCCTCCGAAGCAATTTCGTATTTGTGAGTAAGGGTTCTGTCGGGCATTCGGCCTGTCAGAACGGTAGGGGGTATGCTTCCATACGGCGGAGCATACGTTTTGCCCTGTAAGCATAGTATAAAGACTTACCTATAATACAAGTATGTTTCAAAAGTTAATACATTATTCCATACATCATAAACTGGTGATAGGGTTGTGTACGCTGGCGTTGATTCTGTGGGGCGGATGGTCGCTCATGCAACTTCCGTTCGACTCCACTCCCGACATCACCAACAACCAAGTACAGATTATCACGCAAGCTCCCTCCTTGGGTGCGCAGGAGGTGGAGCAGATGATCACGACACCCATAGAGATGGCCATGGCCAACATCCCGGAAGTGGAAGAGCGAAGGAGTATCAGCACCAGCGGACTGTCGGTGGTGACTTTGGTGTTCAAAGACCGCACCGATATTTACTGGGCTCGCCAGCAGGTCAGCCAGCAACTGAAAGAGGCGGAGGAAAGTCTGCCGAAGGAGGGGGCTTCTACCTCGTTGGCTCCGGTGGCCACAGGACTGGGCGAGATATATCATTACACCGTGCATCCTGCCAAAGGCTATGAACACAAGTACACGCTTGAACAGTTGCGGACTATTCAAGACTGGATTGTACGTAAGCAGCTTGCCGGCACGGAAGGCGTGGCTGAAGTAAGTGGTTGGGGCGGTTATGTAAAGCAATACGAGGTGGCTGTGGACGCAGACCGGCTTCGGGCTTGCGGAGTGACGATTCCCGAACTTTACGATGCGTTGCAGAACAACAACGAGAATACTGGCGGCAGTTATATTGAGAAGAACAGCAACCGCTATTTCATACGAGGTATCGGAAGAGCCAAGTCCATTGCCGAGATTGGGGAGATTCCCGTAAAGACGGTGGACGGAGTGCCTGTGTTGGTCAGAGATGTGGCCAAGGTGGGCATAGGCTATGCCAACCGCTACGGAGCGGTGACTCGTAATGGTACGGGGGAAGTCGTGGTGGGAATCACCTTGATGCTGAAAGGAGAAAACTTCCAACAGGTAGTGAAGAACGTGAAACAGCGCATAGAAGAGATTAAGAGAAGTCTTCCAGAAGGGGTGGTCGTTGAGCCGTTTATTGACCGTTCGCAGTTGGTGGACAGGGTGACGGACACGATTGCGCACAACTTGATAGAAGGTGGACTGATTGTGGTGTTCATCCTTGTGTTGTTTCTCGGCAATTACCGTGCGGGCTTGGTGGTGGCCTCTGTCATTCCGTTGTCCATGTTGTTCGCCTTCGGCATGATGAAATTGTTTGATGTCGGGGGAAACTTGATGAGTCTCGGAGCGATAGACTTCGGGCTGATAGTGGACGGAGCGGTCATCATCGTGGAGGCGGTCTGTTTTCATCTGAGTACGGGCGGTTACCGAAAGTCCTTGCTCAGCCGGAAGGAGATGGACGAGATGGTGTATGAGTCGGCTTCGAAGATACGTCAGAGTGCGGCGTTCGGAGAGATTATCATTATGATAGTGTATCTTCCCTTGCTCACGCTTGGCGGAATCGAGGGCAAGATGTTCCGTCCGATGGCCATGACGATATTCTTCGCCATATTGGGGGCGTTTATCCTTTCGCTTACGTATGTGCCGATGGCTTCGGCGTTGTTCCTCAGCCGTAAGACAACCCACAAACGTTCCATATCCGACCGCATGATGGACTGGTTGCACAAGCGGTATGAACCCATATTGGCTTATTGCTTGAAGCGCAGCCGTATGTTGATAGCATTGATGCTGTTGCTCTTTGGCGGCAGTTTGTTCGTGTTCTCCCGCTTGGGCGGAGAGTTCATTCCCCAATTGGAAGAGGGGGATTTGGCCGTGGAATTCTCCATGGCGCAAGGCACTTCGCTTTCGCAGATGGTAAAGGCCACCACGATGGCGGAGAAAGTGCTGAAAGAGAAATTCCCAGAGGTGAAGCAGGTGGTGACCCGTATCGGAAGTGCGGAGATTCCCACTGACCCGATGCCTGTGGAGAGGGCGGACATGTTGGTGGCCTTGCGTCCCAAGGAGGAATGGACTTCGGCCAAGACACAGGATGAGCTTGCGGCCAAGATGAAAGAGTCCATGAGCGTGATTCCCGGGGTGGAATTGGAGATGTCACAGCCTATTCAGATGCGTACCAATGAGTTGATGACTGGAATCAAGCAGGATGTGGCTATTAAGATATATGGCGAGGATATGAACACGCTGAACAGGCTGGCCAACGAGGTGGCGGCACTGATTCAAGATGTGGAGGGTGTTTCTCGTCCGAATGTGGAACGGGTGTCGGGGGCTCCTCAGCTACAGGTGAGATACGACCACGCCCGTCTGGCCGCTTACGGTATCTCCGTCCAACAGGCCAATAACGTGTTGGAAACCGCTTTTGCGGGAAAGACGGCCGGTGTGGTAATGGAGGGAGAACGACGGTTTGACTTGGTGGTACGGATGGATTCCACTCTTCGCGACAAGGTGGATGAATTAGCTTTGCTTCCGCTTCCTTTGCCGGACGGAGGCACGGTGCCATTGGAGGATGTGGCGGATATTTCCTATGAGAACGCTCCTTCGCAAATCTCTCACGAGAATGGGGAAAGACGTATCTACGTAGGTTTCAATGTAAACGGAAGGGATATTGAAAGCACGGTGAATGAAATCAGGGAGAAGTTGGACAAGCGTTTTCATCTTCCGCCCGGTTACAATTACACGTTCGGCGGAGAGTTCAAGAATCTGGAAGAGGCTGGACAGCGGTTGATGATAGCCGTGCCTTTGGCGTTGGCTTTGATACTTTGTCTGCTTTACGCCACGCTGAAAAATGTGAGGGAAACTTTGTTTGTCTTCACCGCCATTCCCTTGTCCGCCATCGGCGGTATATTGGCCTTGTGGTTGCGGGGAATGCCTTTC
Source organism: Prevotella sp. P5-108 (assembly GCA_963608705.1). Classification (GTDB taxonomy): domain Bacteria; phylum Bacteroidota; class Bacteroidia; order Bacteroidales; family Bacteroidaceae; genus CAVDHB01. Next base: position 21,470 of record CAVDHB010000066.1, on the reverse strand, counting down.
AGCATTTCGGCGGGAGTGGGCTTTATCGCCTTGTTCGGCGTGGCCGTGTTGAATGGCATCGTGTTGATAGGCCAGTTTAACTCGCTGGAGAAGGAAGGAGTTACAGATGTCCGTGAACGGATTATCCGTGGATGCGAGACTCGGCTTCGTCCGGTGATTATGACGGCGTTGGTGGCCTCATTAGGCTTCCTGCCTATGGCGTTGTCCACAGGAGACGGTGCGGAAGTGCAGCGTCCGTTGGCTACCGTTGTGATAGGCGGACTGGTAACGGCCACTATCTTGACGTTGTTGGTGCTTCCTTCTATCTATAAAACCTTTAGTATCGAGAAAAAATGAACAAAGTATATTGGATGGCATGGGCTTTGGTGGCTTTGTGCAGCTTGGGTGAAGCAAAGGCTCAACAAACGTGCGCTTTGCAGGATTGTATCAGAATGGCCTTGGAACGTAACATCGGATTGCAAATGCAGAAGGCTGAGATAGAGAGATCGGTGACCTTGCAGCGTACAGCCGTGGACTTGGAGAAGACGGGAGTGTCCTTCAGCCAGGACTTGACAGGAGGCGGTTCGATGGATAATTCATGGAACGTGAGTCAGGGATTCAGTTTGCCCACGGTGTACAGGGCTAAAAGAAAGGCGTTGGAGGCTGACACGAAGGTCTTGCGTGCGGGAATGAAACTCTCCCGTCATGAATTGGTGAAAGAGGTGACGACTGCTTATTACGGACTGCTTCATGCCAAAGAGGTCATAAGGGTTCATAGGAGCCAGGACTCCATCTATGCCCGGTTTGTGAAGCTGGCTTCCGCAAGGGAAAAGGCGGGTGAGGCTGGAAAACTCGAACGGATGAACGCCGAGCGGCTGTGGCAGGAGAATAAACTGACGCTTTATCAGGCGGAGAAGGACTTTCAAGAGGCGCAACTGGTTTTGCAGAAATGGACAAGCAGTGAGACGGAAATTTTTCCGGCGGAAGACCGCTTGCGTCCCTTGGATGCGTCTTCGGCGTTGGTCAAGCCGGTTTTCGAGGACTCGCCTTGGGCTGAGGTGATTGAGGAGGAAACCAAGTCGGGAGAGAAACGCTTGAAGGCGGAGCAGAAAGGTTTCTTGCCGGATTTCAGCGTGGGACTGACCGGGCAGATGGTCATCAAAGGGTTCAATCCCTATAAGGTGGACAGGTCTCGCTTTGACAAGGGCAATTTCTTGGGATTTGAGATAGGTGTGAGCGTTCCTTTGTTCTTCGGTGCGCAGAAAGCCAGGGTGAAAGCGGCCAAGCAAGAGATTCTTATCGGACAGCTGAAAGCCCGGCAAGAGGCATACCGTCTCAAAAAAGAATACGAGATTGCGCTGAATGAGTATGTCCGGGCGAGAAAGAGCTTGGATTATTACGAGGATAAAGCGAACAAAGAGGGTAATGAGATGGAGCGCATTTCCGAAGTGTCATACGAGAAAGGAGACATCGGTTATGTGGAATACATTCAGAACCTTCAAACCGTGGCGGATGTCGAACTGCGGTATGCGGACGCTATCAATGCCTATAATCAGGCGGTTATCACGTTGAACTATTTACAAGGAAAATAAATCATGAAATTCATACAATATATAATAGGTGTAAGTTGTCTGGTTTCTTTGGCAGCCTGTCAAAATGCGCAAACCGAAGAGAAAGAAGCTCATGACGAGCATGCGCATGAGGAGGAAGGTGCGGAACAGGAAACGGTGGAATTGTCCGAGGAGCAACTCAAGGCGGTCTCCATCCGTCTTGGCTCTGTGGAGAATCGGAATCTGAACTCGGTGTTGCGGGTGAACGGAGCGTTGAAAGTGGCTCCGCAGGATATGGCGGACATTGCGCCGTTGGCCGGAGGAGTCATCAGGAAGATATTGGTTACAGAAGGACAGTACGTGAAGAAAGGGCAGCCTGTGGCTTATATTGAGAACACGGATATTGTGGAGTTGCAGCGGAACTACCTTGTGGCTGTGAAGGAGATGCAGGTGGCCAAGGAGAATTATCTGCGGCAGCGTAGTTTGTCAGCCGCAGGTGCGGGTGTGAAGAAGAACCTGCAACAGGCACTCGGCGCCTACGAGGTGGCCAAGGTGCAGGTGGGCGGACTGGCGGGACGATTGCGACAGCTGTCTGTCAGTCCTTCTCGCAGTTCCCGTGGTCGTATCTCCACTCGTATTCCTGTCTATTCGCCTATTTCTGGCTATGTGACATCCATTTCCGCCACTACAGGCGGTTATGCGGACGTGCAGCAGTCGTTGATGAGTGTGATGAACGACCGTGCGGTATATGCGGAGCTGAAGGTGTTTGAGAAGGACATCTATTCGGTGAAACCCGGACAGAAGGTAAGCCTCAGACTTACCAACCATCCGCAGACGGCCTTGACCGGGAGAGTGGAGAAAATCATTCGCACGATGGACATGAAAAACCGTTCCATCGCTGTCAAAGTGGCGGTAGACAATGGACAAAACACCCTGCTGATTCCGGGCATGGCTCTTTCTGCGCTTGTCAGCACAGGAAACACGGATACACCTGCCCTGCCGGAAGACGCGGTGGCCACGATAGGGGACGCTTCTTATATTTTCCTGTTGGAGAAAACAGCCAAAGAGGACGGGAAGCTCATGTATCATTTCCGCCGTGTGCAAGTCACTACGGGAGTCACCGAGATGGGCTACACCCAGATTATTCCCTCGGAATCCATTCCGGCGAATGCGAAGGTGGTGACATCCAATGCGTTCTATCTGTCGTCCATGCTTTCCGAACACGGGGAACACGCACATTGATTTTAAACCTTGCCGTTGTCGGCGTAGCTGTAATAAGAATTGTCCGTGAAAATCACGTGGTCTATGAGTTGTAGACTCAGAATGTCACAGGCTTGTTTCAGCCGTTGGGTGAGTCTGTCGTCCTGTGCGCTGGGACGTTTGTTGCCGGACGGGTGGTTATGACACAGCGCCAGGGCGGTGGCTTTGCAGAGGAGGGCTTTTTCGAGCACGCAGCGAATGTCTACGGAAGTCTCGGTAAGCCCTCCTTTGCTGATATTGTGCGAGGCGATGATTCGGTGGTTGTTGTTAAGGTACAAGGCCCAGCATTCTTCTATGAAGAGGTCTTGCATCTTGGGAGTGAAGTAATGGTAGATGTCTTCAGGGGAACGGATTTGTTGCAGTTCGTGGGGAGCTTCCGAGTTGCGGCGGTTGCCCAGTGCGCAGGCGGCAAGGATGGTGATGGCTTTGGCCGGGCCTACTCCTTTGAAGCGGCACAGTTCCTCCACCGTCATCTTTCCCAGCACTCGCAGACTTTGCTGGCAGTGTTGTAGAATGTCCCTCATGAGGTCTACCGCCGTTTTCTCCGGGGTGCCAGACCCTACAAGGATGGCCAGCAGCTCGGCATTGGAAAGTGCCTCGCTGCCTCTTTTCATCATTTTTTCCCGTGGGCGATCGTCTTCCGCCCATTCATTAATCGTCATATTCTTCATTTGAGTAGGATTAAATGTAAGATACACAGTTCGTTTTCACTCGGTAAAAGTACTGCTTTTTATTTAGATGGCCTAATAAAATGGCAATATTCTCGAAATTTTTCGCTATTTTATTTTGCATAATCAAGTCAGAGGGTTTTCAGCTTATTGTTATTTACCCTTAATAATTTCCGCATTTAGCGTATTTCTCCGTAAATTTGTCCATTACAGAATCTAAGAGTGAACGGCCTATGACAATGTTTTCAGATACGATAAAGAGTCATGTGAAGCACATGGTGGCGATGGGGAAATGGGACGACTTGTGCCGTTATCTCGACAATCTGTCCAATTCCAATTTCAAGTCCGCCAAGTTTGTGCTGGAGAGCGACGTGCTGTTGCTGGTTCCCTCTCCGCTGTTCTGGAAGGCGGCGGAGAGTCTGGTGGCATTCCGTCCCAAGTCTTTCCTTGGCTCGGTGTCGAAGATTGCCAGGGCGAGATACAATCGGAAGGCGTGGCATCCTGACATGGATGCGTTGCGGCGTATCGGTTTGCTGGTTTCTGGTGAAGAGGCGAAAGGGGCAAGACTGCGTTTTGTGCGGTATCTGCTGCCCCTCATGCGGCAGAGTGGGGATATTCCCTCCTTGTTCGCCGCTTTCGGACTGACGGGATGGGAAGAGCAGACGGAGCTTCTTTGCGAGTGTTCCTCGGTGAAAGGATTCCGGGTGTTGTTCGACTTGCTGAGAGCTACTCCCGGCGTGGAGAACAGCCATGTGACAGCGTGTGTGAGGCGGCTGATGAAGCAGGGAAACGACCTGTCATTCAATATGGCGAGCCTTCTGAAAACCTATTTTGGACTGGATGAGCCAAGGGGGGTGTTCGCATTGAAAGTGCAGCCTTATGAGTTGAGCTACGTGGAGCAGTCGGAAGAGGCGTTCGAGAAGACATTACGCCGTATCTGAAGCGTTAATATAAATAAAATTAAGATGAGAGATGCAATGAATCTTCCATGATTGCGTCTATATAATGTAAGGTTTAAGCATGGAACGTAAAGAGTTTGAGAAGGAAGCGGAGAGGATACGTCCCAAGATGATGGGGACGGCCATGAGGCTTCTGAAGAACGAAGAGGATGCGAAGGACACTGTTCAAGACGCATTGCTTAAGTTGTGGTCGATGCGTGAACGTCTTGAGGAGTACGACTCCGTGGAGGCGTTGAGCGTGACCATGGTGAGGAATCTGTGCATATCTCAGTTGAGGGGAAACCGTAACCTCGCCGAGCCTATTGACGAGCGTTTCGACATGACGGACAATGTGGAGACGGACAGCGGGCTGCTGGACAAGGAGGAGGACGAGATAGCGAAACGGTTGATAAGGACGCTGCCCGAAGGACAGCAGACCATTCTCCGCATGAAACATGTGGAGGGCATGGAGGTCTCGGAGATAGTGCGCCTTACGGGAGGGTCGGAAGACAGTGTGCGTTCCAGCCTTTCAAGAGCCAGAAAGAAGATATTTGAACAATTCAAAAAGGAATACGAAAATGAAGGTAACTAAAGACAATGTGGAAGGATTCATCCGTAGTTTCCTGAATGGGGAGACGATGAATGAAGAGGAGGCGGCGCTGTACGCATTCTTCCGGACGACGGCAGACCTGCCTGACGGCCTGAAGATGTACAAACCGATGTTCGCCTACTTTGAGGGAGGGCTTCGTGAGGAGGACTTGCCCGGAGCTTCCGGATTGGCTTTGGTGTCCGACAATACACATAAGGAACGGAAAAAACGGATTCGCCGGCTCATCTGGTCTGTGACCGTGGGTATGGCCGCTTGCTTTGCCGGTGTGATGGGCGTGGCTCATTACGAGAAACAGCAGTCGCTCTATGATTCCTACGAGGGAAGCTATGTGATAGACCACGGACAGCGGCTGTCCGATATTCAGGACATCATACCCCGTTTGCAGGAAGTGGAGCAAAAGGCTTCCCAAGACGAGGAACGCCACAAGGCGGAGAGAATAGAGGCGAAGGTGTTGGACGGCATTGACGACCCGGCGGTGAGAGCGGCTGCGGAAGAAGTATTTAAATAGAAAGAAGGGTAAGATGAAAGAAGCATATAAATGGATGAGCGTACTCGCAATGTCGCTCATGGCCTTTCCTGCGGTGGCGTTCGCCCAGCGGAATATCGAGAAGTTAGTACATAAATATTCAGACAAACCTTACACTGTGTACACGTGCATCGTGCGCAGACATCCACGGACGGGAAAGGTGTACCGGGTGATGAAATCGCTTTCGGTGGCTAACCGCAACGTGTACCGGGAGTTTGAGAGTGCCTTCCGCACAGAAGGGAAAAAGGCGGACTATGTGAATACAAGCCGCAGTCAGAACGGTTTTTCCAGCGTGTTGCGTTTTGAGGGTTCGTCTTTCATTTTCTCTTCCGATGGAAATTCCCGCTGTACCATTACCATCATGCAACGGACGGATGACGGAAGCCAGCTGACACCGAAAGACAACGAGGAGTCATTTCCCGTGGCCTTGAATGGCCGTTTGTGGACGGCTGGAGAGGGAATGTCTGAGGAGGATATGCTGATTATGGAGAAGTTGGCTGACGGACTGGAGAGGCGGATGGAGAATGCCGCCGGACAGGTAAGACAGTCGGAACAGATACTCTGGAACTTTAATGGGTTTACGGGGGTGCTTCAAGACTAAATCAGTGCAGGGAAATCAATTGAATCATCAGATTAGGGGTAGAGACGCGATTAATCGCGTCTCTACTTTTTTTGAGATTAGTTTTCCACCGCTTTCAATTCCTTCCATCCCCAACTCAGTGTGCCGGCTATGAAGGTAATCCACAGCCAGAAGATTGTAATCGTGTGTGTTTCGAGAAAGCGGATGATATCCAGAGGGGTGGGTATCAACGGCAGGATGTGTAGCAGCAACTTTTCTGTGTTTATCCCTTGCCAGGATGGTAAGAGTGGCTGGTGGAAAAGCGACAGGCATATATATAACAACAGCCCTGCCGCCACACAAATAGATGTCCAGCGGCGGGAGAGAGCCTTGAGGTCAGCGGTGGCCGGAAGCCTTTTGCTGACTCGCTCGGTGAATCCGTCATCGGGAATTTCCTTGATGTGTGCTTGGAAAAAGTGTTGTATTAACTGGTTGTCCTTATCTGTCATAACCGTTTTTCTTTAAATATTCAACGAGTTTCTGTTTCCCTCTGTGCAGGTGCGACTTGACGCTCCCTTCTGGAAGACCTGTGATTTCCACTATCTTTTCTATCTTCTGGTCTTCAATAAAGCGTAGACTCACGCAGATTCTTTCAGTTTCGGAGAGCGTCTGCATCGCCTTGTAGACATCCGACTGGATGCCGAAGTCGGATTGTTCGGTGAGGTAATGGCAGTCTGCGGTATAAGACTCAACGTCTTCGGTCGGCTTCTTTCGGCGGGTGTAGTCGTAGAAGACATTGTAGGCTATGCGCAGCAGCCAGGTGGAGAAGCTTGACAGCCCCTTGAACGAGTCCAACTGTGTGTATGCTTTTATGAAAGTCTCTTGCGCCAGGTCATCGCTCAACGGTTCGTCGCCCATCGTCCGCATTCGGAAGAAGGTGCGGACGGTGGATTGGTATTTCAGCACAAGCTGGTCGAAAGCCCGCTTGCGTTTGAATACCTTCACCTGCGTGATGAGCGACAAGTCGCTGAGTTGGTCAATTCTCATGCTTCTGGCTGCTGGTTGTCCTTTTTCTCTTCCGGTGAGGAGGGGGTGTCTGTCGGCTTCTGCTCCTCACGGATGTATTCTTCGCCTTCGTCTTTCAGAAAGTCCTCGTCTTTCTTGCGGCGTTTGCGGGCGATGACGATGTTCCCGATACCGATACACATCACCAAAATGCCGGTGCATCCGACGGCGAAACTGTCGCAGATGAGCCAGAGCAGGATGAAAAGCCCGATGCCCAGGCAAGTCTGTCGCACGCCTTTCTCCCATAGTTTGTCTGGATAGTTTTGTGAGGAGGCGTTCTGTTGGTAAGCCTTTTCCTGTGAGGTGGCGGGAGAGATGCCTTTTTCATAGGCCATCCGTTGCATGTCGTATTTGGCTCTCCGGCTTCGGTAGATGAAATAGATAATCAAGGCAATCAGCAGGGCGGGGATTCCGAAAATAATCAACAATGCTTTCAGTATGAACTGAGAGCTGCCTGTATCTTCTGCGTCTTGGTTTCCGGGATGGTTGAATGCGGCGTTCATCATGGAGTCCATGTGTCTGTCGAGTGCGTCTTCCAATCGGTCATCCGGGTCTTGGTCGTCTGCCTCCTCATACGTGGTGGAGCCGGCTGTACTATTTCCCGTGGTATCCGAATAGACGGTGACTGGACCGTTGTTCGGGGAATGGTGTTTCGCCTCGGTGGGTAACGAGAGGCTGCATGCAAGTGCGAGTGTCGCACAGGTGAGTAATCTTTTCATTGCGTTATATCTTTGTTTCATTTGTGTATTAGACGTAATAAAGCCCCGGTTTGGTTGCAGTTATCTGTAATTTATTTTACTTTTGCATTCCTGTATGATTCCTAAAATAAAGAAAACGATGAATTTACCTGCTGATTTCATGCGACAACTTACGGAGGAATGGGGCGAGAAAGAGGCGTGTGCCTTGGCTGAGGCCCTGTCGAAAGAAGCGGACAGTGTGACCAGTGTCCGTCTGAATCCTTTCAAGAAAAGCCAGTGGACGGTGGACGTCGCTCCTGTGCCTTGGTGCGAGGAGGGCGGTTATCTGACTTCCCGTCCGGCTTTTACGTTCGACCCCTTTCTTCATGCGGGGTTGTACTATGTGCAGGAGGCTTCTTCCATGTTTCTCTCTCATGTGTTGCGTACTTTTGTGAAGCAACCCGTGCGAATGCTTGATTTGTGTGCGGCTCCCGGCGGGAAGTCCACGGTGGCTCTCTCGGCCTTGCCGGAGGGGAGTCTCTTGGTGTCGAATGAGATTGATTCCAAGCGGGCGCAGATTCTCTCGGAGAACATACAGAAATGGGGCTGTCCGAATGTGTGTGTCACGCACAACGCTCCGGCGGACTTCCGTTCGTTGAAAGAGTTCTTCGATGTGATTGTCACGGATGTGCCTTGCTCCGGCGAGGGGATGTTCCGCAAAGACCCTCGTGCGGTGGAGGAATGGAGTTTGCGGAATGTGTCGCTTTGCGAGGAAAGGCAGCGGAGTATCTTGGAGGATATATGGGGGTGTCTCAGACCGGGCGGTTTGCTCGTGTACAGCACCTGCACGTTCAACCAGCGGGAAGACGAAGGAAATGTACATTGGCTTGTGGAGCGTTTCGGTGCGGAACCGTTGGAAGTGCCTGTGAAAGAGGACTGGCATATCGTGGGAAACGGCACGGAGTACGGAGAGCCTGTCTATCATTTCTTCCCGCATAAGACAAAAGGGGAGGGCTTCTTCTTGGCTGTGCTGCGGAAACCAGGCGTGCATGAGGAGAAAAAAAGCAAGCGTCCGAAAAAGAAAGGAAAGGAAAAAGGTGCGGTGGTGCCGCAAGATGTGATGAATCGCTTGGAGCGTCCGCAGGATTTCATCTTTACACAGTCGGACAGCGGAATGATTTACGCACTTCCGAGTGCCTTTTCTGACGAGTTCCGTGTGTTGGACAAGGAGTTGTATGTGTTGCATAAAGGAGTGGGTGTGGCGCAGGTGAAAGGAAAGAATTACCTGCCTACGCAGTCCTTGGCGTTGAGCGTGTGTTTGAATCATGACGCTTTTCCCGCCTGCCAGTTGGATTACGCGCAAGCGATGGCTTATCTACGTGGAGAGGCGTTGACCTTGTCGGCTGACACTCCCAAGGGATATGTGTTAGTGGAGTGGGAAGGATGTCCGTTAGGGTTCGTGAAGAACTTGGGCAACCGTTCCAATACGCTTTATCCGCAAAACTGGAAGGTGCGCAGTTCCTATCTTCCACAAGCGTTCAAGCCGTTTCTTCAATATCAGAAGGACTGACTTTCAGACAGGGCAGATAGAAAGTGCCGCATAAGGGGGAAAGGGTGAATACTAAGTAATAATCCTTTCCCTTTTTGCGTAAAATGCCTTTTTGTCCGTTGAGCGGATGTCCTTCTTTTCGGAGAATGGCCGTATGGCCGGACTTATGTTCAAAAGGCTCATGGCAGACAAGGGGCGATTCGTTGAGCGACTGGAAGTTCCTTATAAGCGCGTCTTCGATATGCACATAACGGGTGGAGGAGGGTTCCGTGTCTTTCACCTTGCACAAAGACTTGAGAAGAGACAGGCCGCAGTCCTCGCCGATTTGTTTTAAAGTCTGTATGGAGGTGTGGACAAACACAATCCCCCTGAACACGGGTATTTGAAGCTGTTGTCCCAGGGAGTTCTTCACGGAGAAGTGTGGATTATAGGTGGTGCACCTGTCTTTCCACTTGTCTAACAAGGTCATTGTTTCCTTCTCGTGGTGTGTCTGGAGTATATACCAGCGTTTTTCCAGATTCTCTTTCTTGGTGAATCGGGTGGCGATTCTTGCGCCCTCTTGCGGCTTGGCTACGGGGAAGAAAAGACACACGGTGTGCAGCAAATCGATGTAGAAACGGTTCAACGGTCCTGTGGCTTTGTAGAGGAATCCCCTCAAGGCAGAAGGATGGCCGGATGTGCCCAACGCCTGTGGAATACAATTGGAGGGAATCTTCTCGGCCAATGTGTAAGTGCCTTGGTAGGCTGTCAGAAATAACAGGGTATTCTCCACTTCTTCCTCGGTATAGAATGCGAACTGATGTGTGTGGGTCAGCCTGCATTTCAAGTAGTCGGGCAAAACGGGCGGTGTGTCGCTCCTCAGCAGAAAGGTAAGCGGGAAGAAGCGTTTTACAAGGTTGCGGATATTCTCCTCCTTGTCTTCCGCCACCTGCGTGAGATAATGATAGACATAGCCTTTTGCGTCAAGAAAGCTCTTCGCTTTCTCGATGTCTGCCTTTCTTTTCGCTGTAATTCTGAACCACTTCATCTTCCTTGGTTTTACTGTTTACACCAATTCGTAGAGACGCGATTTATCGCGTCTCCGCTTATTCTTTCTGTTTACTTTCCCGTACATTATCGCTGGTGAATGTGGAGACGCGATGAATCGCGTCTCTACTACATGGGAAATACCTCTTCATGCGGTGAAAGGCAATCGGAAGGTACATCCGTTTTTCCATTCGGAGCATCCGTAGGCGGTTTTCCCTTTGATGATATGTCCTTTCCCACATACGGGACAAGGCTTCCCTATCAGACTGTCGTCTGGTTTCAATTCCTTTTTCTCCGTCTTCTTCGGAGAGGCTTTTGCGGTACTTTTACGGGTAGTCTTCCGCTTTGTTTTCTCTTTCTTCTCGGGTTCCACGGTAATGGCCACATGACGGTTTGAAGTGTCCGCCATCACGTGTTGCACAATCTCGCCCACCATCTGTTTCAGTTCGGCTATGAAGTCCGCTGCCTTGTATTGGCGGCGTTCTATTTCCCTCAACTTCTTTTCCCAACGTCCTGTGAGTTCTGCGCTTTTCAGCAGTTCCTCGTTAATCAAGCCTATCAACTCTGTGCCTGTGGGGGTAGGGAAGAGATTCTTTTTCACCTTGCGCATATAGTGCCGTTTGTAGAGCGTCTCGATGATGGCGGCGCGTGTGGAGGGTCTTCCGATACCGTTCTCCTTCATGGCTTCCCGCAAAGTCTCGTCTTCCACCAATTTTCCGGCAGTCTCCATTGCTCTTAGCAGCGTAGCCTCTGTATACGGTTTGGGCGGCTGGGTGAATTTCTGGGTGAGTTTCGGCTCGTGAGGTCCGCTTTCTCCCTTGGTGAAGTCGGGCAGTATTTTGTTCTCTCCTTGCTCCTCGGCGTTGTCCTGCTTGGCGTTTTGCTTGGACGGATACAGTACTCTCCATCCAGCCTCGAGGATTTGCTTTCCCGTAGCCTTGAACTTCACCTTGTCCACCTCTCCCATGACCGTGGTCGTGGCGTAGACGCAATTGGGATAGAACACGGCGATGAATCTGGCCGCTATCATGTCCATCACGTTCCGCTCCATCTCCGTCAGATTGCGAGGCGGTTGCCCCGTGGGGATGATGGCGTGGTGGTCTGTCACCTTGGAATTGTCGAACACTTTCTTGCTCTTGGGCAGTTTCTTGCCCGCCAAGGGGTCTGTGAAAGCTCCGTATCGCTCGCGTATGCCTTGCAGGATGGACGGACATTTGGGATAGATGTCGTCTGTCAGGTAAGTGGTATCCACACGCGGGTAGGTGGTGAACTTCTTCTCATAGAGCGACTGGATGAGTTTCAGGGTGATGTCGGCGGAATAGCCATATTTCTTGTTGCACTCCACTTGCAGGGAGGTCAGGTCGAACAAGCGTGGCGGCGCTTCCTGTCCTTTCTTCTTCGTGATGTCCGTGATGGTGAAGTCCTTTCCTTTGATTTGCTCTAAGGCCGATGTGCCTTCCTCTTCTTTTTCAAACTTTCCCTTGGCGGCTGTGAAGAGCGTGTCGCGGTAGAGAGTGGTCAGCACCCAGTAGGGTTCCGGCTTGAAATGGTCTATCTCCTCCTGCCGTTTCACGATGAGAGCCAAGGTAGGAGTCTGCACTCTTCCGATGGACAGCACTTGTCGGTTCTGTCCGTATTTCAGTGTATACAGCCGGGTGGCGTTCATGCCCAAGAGCCAGTCGCCGATAGCGCGGCTTAGTCCCGCCTCATAGAGAGCCTGGAAGTCGTTTTGGGGTTGCAACGCCTTGAAACCTTCCTCGATGGCTTCTTCCGTCAGCGAGGAAATCCACAGTCTCCTCACAGGGCAAGTGGCTCCAGCCTTCTGCATCACCCACCGCTGGATAAGTTCTCCTTCCTGTCCGGCATCTCCGCAGTTGATAATCTCGTCCGCTTTCCGCATGAGACGCTGGATAATGTCAAACTGCTTTTTGACTCCCTTGTCTTCTATCAGCTTGATGCCGAAACGGGCGGGAATCATGGGCAGCGAACTCAACGCCCACGCTTTCCAGAACGGTGTATAGTCGTCTGGCGATTTCAGGGTGCAGAGGTGTCCGAATGTCCATGTGACTTGGTATCCGTTTCCTTCCATATATCCCTCGTGTGGCGTGGTGGCTCCTAATACTTGTGCGATGCCCTTGGCCACGCTGGGTTTCTCGGCGATGCAGACTCTCATTCTTTGTTATGCTTGTTCAAAATAGTGTTCAATCTCTTTCACGGCCTCTCCGTGGTCGTTGTGTACGTCTTTCAAGATGCGCCCTTTCTCTAAGAGCAGCAGTCGGGTGCAGAGTTCTGTGGTATGCCTCAGGTTGTGGCTTGAAATCAACACCGTGGCGTTGGTCTGGCTCACGTATTCGGTCAGTATCCGCTTGATGATGAGCTGTCCCGACGGGTCGAGGTAGTTGAATGGTTCGTCGAGGATGAGGATTTCCGGCCTTGCGAGCATGGCGGCCATGATGCCTGTCTTCTGCCTGTTTCCGGCGGAAAGTTCCCGTATCAGTTTTTTCTGTCCGATGATTTCACCGTTCATGAAGTGGCTGAAAGCCTTGAGCCTTTCCTCCACTTCTTTCGGTTCCAGTCCGCAGATGCGTCCTTCCAGTTGGAAATACTCTTCAGGGGTGAGATAGTTGATGAGAAAACTCTCGTCTATATAAGCGCCGGTAAATGTTTTCCATTCTTCTGACTCCTTGGTGAGTATGTCTTTCAGCCACACCCCTCCTTCGTCGGGCAGAAGCAAGTCCAACATCAGCCGGAAGAGTGTGGTCTTTCCCGCTCCGTTGTTGCCCACGAGTCCGATAATCTCTCCCTTGGCGATGTCCAGGGAAGGGATGTCGCAGGCAAGTTGTGTGCCGAAGCTTTTCCGCAGGTTCTCTATATGTATCTCTGTTGTCATGATTGTCTTGTTTTTCGGAAACCCTCCATCTGATTGTGCCGGCGGGCGTACACACGGGTATAAAGCTGTGAGAGCCAACGCTTGTATGTCAGTATGCCTGTCAGTCCCGCCAGTATCAATACGGTGTCCGCTACCCATTGGCTGATGAGCCATGTGAGCAGAAACTCGATTCCGATGGGCAGTAACACCAGCAGGCTCATGATGACCAGCGTAAGTCCCACTTTGTTGCTTCCGTTGCTTTCCGTCAGTTTTTTGTTCAGCGGTGCCGCGTAGTTCGTGAACAGGGAGGAGTGCATGGAGACGGGGATGCAGAATCCCGCTGTAACCATGAAATAAGCCACAGACTGTAGCAGGGTGATAGTGCCCATGCATACGGTCGGAAGCAAGAGCAGGAAGGGGAGTACTTCAATCAGCACATTGAAGAAGTATTTCCCTTGCAGAATATGCGTCAGCATTCCTTTGCGTGTCATGATGCCGTCCATGTAGTTGCCCTCCACGTTCAGCGTGTGCAAGAGGGGAGAGGCCATGGTGAAAAAGCAGTAGTAGCAGAAGAACGCATTTCCCTTGGTTCCGTAGACATCCGGGGAGAACGTCAGCAGCAGACTGAACAGGACAGTCATGCCCACAGCCATCCAGAATTGCACTTTCACCGTTCGGTTGCGCAGGATGGACTTGATTTCCATCTTGACACACTCGCCTGTCAGTCCGTATCTGTTCAGTGTGTTGAGCTGCCAATTCGCTTTCCGTCCCTTCTTTTGGGGTGTGCCAGCCAGTTCGTAGTAGGCGGCATGGTCTTGCAGGGGTTCGTTCAGACGGAACAGACCGGTGATAATTGCCAGTGGCACGAGGTAGCTTCCCAAATTTCCCTCTATCCATCCTTCACCCAGCCACATGAAAGCGTAGGCCATCCACGGTGTTTCCGGCCATAAGGCCAAAGTTAGCAGCAGGGTGTAGAAAGCGTAAGGAAGCAGCAGCCAAATCCAGCGGCGGATTATCAAGGTGCGCATGGCCAGGTAGAAGTATGAGTTTGCGGTCAGCATGAGCCACCATCCCAGCAGATACCCCGGCAGTCCGCTCCATCCGTAGTAAGGCAAGATAGCTTTCAAGGCGAAAGGCATCAGAAAGGCGAACCAGATGCAGGGTGTGGTGTTCAGTCCCGCTTTGAGCAGGAAGCAGTCGATGATTCTTTTTCTCGGCACAGGGAGCAGGAGGAAGGGCTTGGCCTTCATGCCCGGAGTGCTTTGTCCCATGAAACGGAAGGAAAAATCCACCACACACAAGAAAACCATCCCTTGATGGAAGAGATGGTAAGAGGCCATGGAGGGATGCTCCGTGGCCAGTATTTCTTGTAGCAGTATGCCGCCCATGCACAGATAGGCGATGATCAACAAAGTCATCACTCCTGCGAAAACCTTCATCGCCCTTTTCTGGTAGAAGAAAGGGTGACGGCGGTTTTCCAGCTTTCTCATACGGTCTATTTCCTTAAAAAGGATAAGGAAATTGGCCATGTGGCGCAAAGGAGCGTACATTTCTCTTTTTACAGTTTGTGAGAGATGAGGTAGCGTTCCGCTTCAATGGCCGCCTTGCATCCGCTGGCGGCAGCTGTGATAGCCTGGCGGTAATGCGGGTCTGCCACGTCTCCGGCGGCGAACACGCCCTCCACTCCAGTGCGGGGGGAATCTCCCTCAGTGAGGATATAGCCTTGCTCGTTGGTCTTCACCCACGGGGTGAACGGCTTGCTGTTGGGCTTGTGGCCGATGGCGAGGAAGAATCCGTCAATGGGCAGGTCGTAATGGCTCTCGTCTGGCTGTCCTAACCGTTTTACCAAATGTACGCCTTCCACCGCGTCCTGTCCGTAAAGCCCTTCCGCATTGTGTTCATAGAGAATTTCGATGTTAGGGGTGTTTTCCACCTTCTCTTTCATGATTTCGCTGGCGCGGAGGAAAGGCTTGCGTACAATCATGTACACTTTCTTTGCCAGGCCGGACAGATAGGAGGCTTCTTCGCAGGCTGTGTCTCCACCGCCCACTACGGCCACGACTTTCTTGCGATAGAAGAAACCGTCGCAGGTGGCGCAGGCGCTCACGCCCATTCCGGCGTATTTCTGCTCGTCGGGCAGGCCAAGGTATTTGGCCGTGGCTCCCGTGGCGATAATCAGGGTATCTGTCTCCACTTCCTTGCCGTCATCGAAAGTAATGCGGTAAGGAGCCTTGTCCAGTTCCGTCTTCACCACGGCGCCTGAACGGATGTCCGTGCCGAATCGTTCAGCCTGCGCTCGCATTGTGTCCATCAGCTCAGAGCCGTCAATGCCGTTTGTAAAGCCGGGATAGTTCTCGATGACCGTGGTCGTGGTGAGCTGTCCGCCCGGTTGTATTCCTTCGTAAAGCACGGGGGAGAGGTTCGCTCTTCCCGCATAGATGGCTGCTGTGTAGCCCGCAGGGCCAGAGCCGATAATCAAACAACGTATATGTTCCATTTTCTTTTAGTGTTATCTTAAGTCAATGATTTCCGCTTTGGGGTATTGTTTCTTGTTGAACTGGAAGAAGGATGCGCTGTATTTGCGGTGCGTCTTGAATCCTCTGAGGTAGATGGCCGTCCAGTTGCGGCTGTTTTGTCTCACCCGTATGCAGAGGGGGATGTAGGTTTCCCGGTCGATGGTCAGCCATGCCTCGCTGATGGGCTTGCGGGTGGTGGCTGTCAGATGCACCTCGTACACGGGTCTGCCCGCCGAGCGGGTGGTCTTGCCGAAAGCCGCCTTGTAGCCGCTCTTGTAGAGGTTCACGAAAGTGTAGGGATTTATCTGCTCCGAGGCGGAGGGTGTGCTTACGTTCACTTCCTGGCTGTGCGGAAGGTAAGTCCACTGGGTGCGTCCGTCAAACCAGGTGGTCATTTGCGGCACCACCACCTTGTAGCGGCTCCCGGAGATATAGATAGTTCCCGCGGCACTTCCCGATTTCTTTCCTCCTGCGTAGGTCTGGAAGGTGAAGCCCGCACTGATACCTCCGGCAGAGGCGAACACCTTGGCCGCTCTGTCCACCACGCTCATGGCGGTCTGTGCCGCGGCTGTACCGCCTCCGATGACTAACAGGCAAAGGAGGCAGACGCATTTGAAGTAATTGCAGATTCTGTTCATGTGAATGTCTTGTTTTATTCCTTGTTACGCGAAGGTAAAAAGAAATGGGGGGATAAGCAAGTGTTGAAGAGAAATAAAGAAGGCAGTTCGCTTGAAACGAGTCGCCTTCTGTCTGTGTATATAACTGTACCGTCAAATTACATCGTTCACAATTCCTTTTTGATAAAATAGACGGTTGAGCCGGGAGGATAGTCTTTCAGTTCCGCAAAAACAGTGTATCCATTCTTCTCGTAAAAACCTTTGGCCTGGAAATCCCATGTCTCCAACCGTATGCCGGTCAGATGTTTGTTTCGGGCGAATGCCTCTATTTGACCAAGCAGTTTTGTGCCGATGTGTTGTCCGTGATATTCTTCATGCACATAAAGCAAGTCCAGCATGTACCAGTTGTACGCCACATATCCAACGGCTCCGCCGATTGGAGTATCGCCGTCGAATGCGAAAACGTTGTGCTGCTCCTGTGGTGCCGGATGTGCGGCCAGCCATTGGCAGTGTGACCGGTTATATGCTTTCAGACGGGTCAAAAGCGTTTGCCGCATTTCAAGGATATTGTCATTCTTAAATGTGATTGTACTGTCAAACGTCTTCATTATCTTTAAACTTGCCAGATGCAAAGGTAATGATTTCTGCCAAATGCTGCAATCTTTCGCTTTGTGTATGTAGAGACGCAATTCATCGCGTCTCTGATGATATGGTGGTTTGCTCCACAGCTTTTTCTGCTCCGACTGCTGGCAGACGCATTTGAAGTAATCGCAGATTCCGTTCATGTGAGTGTCCCCTTGCTGCATTATATGACGTATGATGCAGAAAATATACAGCCGGGCGGCATAGTTGCCGGAAAAATCCCTATCTTTGCAAAATCATTATAATATAACGTGTTATGGCATTAGAAATTAAGACAATCCCCACGCTGAAAGGAAAAGAGGCTGAACGCTTCATCAAGGAGGCGGACAGGGCTTATCAGAATAAGGGGAAGACCGATTTCAGTAAACAGGTCAGGACAGCCCGCGCCATATTGAAAAAAGCCAATATGTTGTAGGCATGGGATTCCTGTTGGACAAATGCAGTTTCTCGCCTCTGGACGGGGAGACCATCGCCAAGTGCCGCCCTTTTTCATGTGGCAACGCCGATTTGGATGAGTTCTTCCGGCATGACGCACCGCTTTACAGCAGGCAGATGCTGGGGAAAAGCTATTGCTTCAGGCTGGACGAAGACCCTTCCGTCATCGTTTGCGCATTCACGCTCTCCAATGACAGCATCCGTGTGGATATGCTGCCCAACAGCAGGGAGAAGAAAGTGCAGAAAGGCATACCGTATTCCAAACAGATGCGCCGCTATCCGGGCGTGCTGATTGGCAGACTGGGCATCAATGTGGATTTTGCCCACCGTGGTATAGGCAGCGAGCTGATGGAGTTCATCAAGTCATGGTTCATCGATGCGGGCAACAAGACCGGATGCCGTTTTCTCATCGTAGATGCATACAATGATGAAATCCCATTGGGTTATTACCAAAAGAACGGATTCACTTTCCTGTTCTCATCAGAGAGTCAAGAAGCTGAGAATACCGGGTTTGAAAAAGGTACAAGGCTGCGGACACGGCTGATGTATTTCGATTTGATAGGCTTGGTCAGTGAAGCGGAATATACTAAATGATGAAGAACATGAGAATCTAATACTGTAACCATAACCTTTTCTTATAACAATCTCCCCTTCTTCGTAAAGAAAACCTTGACGGGTATTCTCTATGAATTTGTTTAGACGGCTTTTGAAAAGTTTCGGCTGGTGTTTCTTTATCTGAATGGTATCGCACAATAACAAGTCTGATGATTCGCATGACATACACAGTTTGGTGATTACACTGCGAAGATAACAAAAGCCACGGCAGGAGTCATGCGCTCCGTGGCCGTGGCGGGAGATAAGATGCGATGGCGGAGGTTCAAGGGATTTCCCCTCTCACGGCTCCCCGAGGTATTCCAGGATGAGAGCCGTCTGGCGGGTGGTGAAGTATTTGTCCGAGGGACGGGAATGCGCCCTCTCTAACGCCTCCCGCAAGGGGACGCAGCGCACTATCCACTGGCGGAGGTGGTTTACCGCCGTGCGGGGAGTGGAATGGGGGAAGTACAACAGGGCGAGTTCTTTCTTGGTGATGGTTCTGGGTCTCATGGTCGTTTTTTTACGGTGAATAATAAAATTTCTACGGTGAGTTACGAAAATTCTGCGGTGAGTTATGAAATTTCTACGGTGAGTAATTTATTTTCTGCGGTGAGTTACAGGTGCTTTTACGGTGAGTTACAGGTGCTTTTACGGTGAGTTGCAATCGCTTATGCACCGTGCGGTAACGTGCTTGGTTCAGGCGGCTTGGTTCAGGCGAATTTGCAATTCGCCTGCATTGAGTATCATGATTTAGAATCCTGTGGCTTGTGATTAGCGCAGGCAAGTACTGAACTCTGTGGTTCCTTTGTAGTCGGATTGAAAATCCTGATACTCAATTGAATCGGATTAAATCAGATTCAACGAAGCACCTCTACAATATGCACTTTTGACGTAAGTACGTAAGTAACGTAAGTAGGTTTCGCAACTTTATGGTATGTATTTGTAGAAAACAAGGGTAGTTTTCTTTCTCATGCGCACGCGCGTGAGAGTTTAAAACCTACTTACGTTACTTACGTACTTACGTAGATTCTGACTGCACTGCCATGGTTTTCTGAAGCTCTCGGATTTCCTCTCCGGTTCTCTGCACAACGAGATATCCGTAAATATGTTTGTAACACGTTCTTTTAAATCCAAGCTCCTTGAAAGCTCTGCCAATGTAACCAGCACTCAGTTTCTGCGCCACACCCTGTCCCATAATCTGCATGGCACGAGAAGCGGTCATGAACTCGCCGTGTTCCTCTTCGTTAGGAAGACGGAAGTAGAGCTGCACTAACTCCTGCTCCATGCGTGGTGCCTCGAATTTTCGATTATGTTGATTCAGTATCTGGATTTCGTCCAAGGAAAACCAGTACTGGAAGCCTTCTTTGTAGAGCGTGTACGCCTGGGCATAGATGCCCTCGTAGGGGAAACGGTGCGTACGGGGAGACTGGATGCGGTCTATCTCGAAGGGAAGCCAGCGGCGGTTGCCCGTGGGGTCGGTCAGGAACTGCAGGTTGTTTCCCGTGCCGCAGAAAGAGGCGATGTGCTTGCGGTGCTCGTGGAAACGGGCGTAGGCGGCTCTTTCATCCACGTGTCCCATCGTGACGGCGGCCTTCAGCTGGTTCAGCTCCTGCGGACGCAGGGTGTCCAGCTCCTCGCAGCACACTAAGGCGTACTGGGCTAAGATGAGCAGCTCGTCACGACCCATGGAGCGGGCGTTGGTCTTCGTGTAGAAATATTGACGAATCGGAGGGGGAAGCAGATAGTTGAACCACGTGGTCTTGAACGTGCCTTGCGCCCCGATGAAGACGAGGATGACGTTGTTCACCACCTCCTCGTCCGTCCAGGCCGCCACCATGCCCGTCAGCCATTTCCGCAGGTAGAGAAGGAACCGCTCCTGCTCCTCCTCGCCACCCTTCACTTGCACCGTCCCGGCCAGCTCCGCCAGGTAGTCTGTCCGGCCGTCCCAGGCGGGCAGCGACTCCAGGTAGGCGCGCAGGGGATGGAAGGGCGTGGAATAGTCCGACTCGATAAGGCGGTAAAGGTCGAGAATATTGACACGCACCGTGTGGGAAAGCTCCACGTAGAGCGAGTTCACCATGCGGTCGGTCACAGGCCGGAAGGGCTTTCCGTCCGATGTCAGCAATCGATATTCCACCCGTCCTGTCAACTCGTTGTGCCGCAGTTCCACCCGCTCTTTCAGCATCCCCTTCAGCTCCTCTATCGAGGCGTAGTCACCGCCTTTCCGGCTGGCTTTGGACGACAGCTCCGCCTTTCTCCTGCCGTGTTCCTGCGTGCGCTGGTAGCAGGAACGGAGCACTTGCTCCCATCCCTGGTGTGCGCCTAACTTTTCCGCACCCCATCGCAAAGCGGACTCTAACGGCACGCCGAACTGGTTCAGCTTGTAGCCCACACGCATCACATAGTCGTTGCGCCGACCCGGCTCGAAAACGGCGTTCTCCGTTTCCAATTCCTTGACAACAATCTGTCGAAACAGTGTCTCTATGCGTGTCTGCTCCCGTTGTGTTTTCCGCTCCGACCGCTGCTGTTCAAGCCTCTCCTTCCACTGGTTCCGCACCCAGTCGGGCGAAAAAGGTTGTGCGTGCGGATTGAGGTACACGGCGGGGTCGTGCGCCAGTCCGCTCAGCCGGGAGAGGTTCTTGCACTGTCCGTCCGTCTCCGCTCCTAACAGGAGGGCGTAGTAAGCGTTTCCCGTAAGGAACACCTGTTTGTAGAGCGTCTGTGCGGCAGTGGAAGTGGGCGCGTCCTTTTGTAGCTCCGCCGGAATCTCGTAGCGGAAGAGGATGCGCAGTCCCCTGCCCGACACGGTGCGGTAGGAAAGGAGGGTGTGCGGGTCCCGGTTGATTTTCATCCGCAGCGGCTCGATGAGGTCTTCGGGCAGGTGGTCAAGGTCCACGAGGGAGAGTCCCGTCAGGCAGGTGGCGTGTCGGAGCTGCTTGCCGCCCTCGAAACGGCAGGCCACGGCGAAGACAGGCGCAGAGGCTTTGAGTTTGCGTTCCCCGCTCTGGCGGTAAGCGAGGGTGAGGTGTCTCAGCGCCTCGTCCTGCCGGATGAGACGCGCCACGTCCTGCAAGGTGGCGGTTTGCGGCTGTGTGCCGGCGTAGCCTTTGAAGATTGATAGTTCCATATAGAAAGGGTCTTAATCGTTTTACGCCGCTAAGATACCGCCTTCCCCCGGATGCGCCAAACCAAGCGCAACTCATATATGGGTTGCGTTTTAACTTGGAATTAACAATCATTGTGGGATGATAACGCTGGAAAACCTTCCTTCTCTCCCTGAGTAGCGCATAGACGAGAATAAAAAAGATATGAACTATAATAAGAAAACTGCATACGGTTAACGATAATTAGCATAATCATGCAAGTTATCGTGCATGGCAAGCTCGTCGG